>NZ_JAHBZY010000001.1 GCF_019635155.1 Nitrosomonas sp.
CAACCCAGCAGCCACGGTTAGAATTAAGGAAATATTGATTAATTTAACGACCGTGATGAAGTGCGAGGCGCACGGAACACAGTAATATAGGTATATCAATCAGATAGGCGAGAGAGCGAGTACTGTCAACAAACAAAGAATAAACCGCTATCTCATGTGCGCGATAGATCAACCTTGTAACGCCGAACAAACGCTGATCATTAAAAGCAAGTTACTGGTTGAAGAACGATCAAATCATCGATAGGTGGAAAGATAAGGCGGGGCAAAGTATAGCCGTAACCATCTATATTCAAATCATCTATTGGAACGAGAGTCGCGCACAGGCCTCTGTGATAGCCTTCAAATTGCGCAAGCATCCCATCCACTCCAGCGGTATTGAATTGAAATCGTTTTGTTGCGTGGTATGCGCAGCCATGATCGCACCGAGCATAATTGAGCGACCGCAGCTATCGCCACCGATGCGAATATTTTCTTCGATGGCGGTACGATAATCGGGCGCATGATTGGCGATATGCGCGATCAGCGGCAGGCCCTCGAGCACATGGCAAGCAATGCCGAAGCGCTTGCCGATGGCTGCACCGTCAAAGATTTTAGCTTGCAGCGATTCCTCCAATAGTGGTTTCACGGATGCATTTGCATACGGCAGCGATGCAGTCAGCGCCTTTGCGACCGGCATACCGCCTAACACTTGAAATAGCACCATACCGGCATAATGCGCCGCTGCTACAGCGGTATCGTTATCGTTGGTTAAGCGCACCACCTGTTCGATTTTAATACTCAATGCTTCATGCGATCCGCTATGCGTCGCAACAACTACCGGCAATGCCGCCAATGCGGCGAACTGATCGTCATCGGCGCCTGAGTTCTCCGGAAATTCTTCGGGTTTCAACGCTAACAAGGTCTGCAAAGTTTGCCGCGTCGGCGAATCGACATAGCCGGTATAAGCACCACCCGGACCGAAATAACTGCGGTACTCGGTCTGATAAGCGACACGGTCGAATTGGCCATGTTGCGCAATATGCCGCAGCATCAGCCAACACAATTCGCCGTAACCCGACGAGTCGCCTACGGTTTTCCGGTCATGCGCAAAGTAACCGCTGACGCCTTCGTAATCCTCCGCGCAAGGCGGCAGAAACACCAATCCTTTGGTTTTCTCAATCTGCGCGATGCGTTCGGCATCGTATAGCCAATGCAACCCGAGCGCGGCGGCATCCGCCACCAATGCACCCATAATCGCGGCTACCCGAGGCGTTAAGCGAATATTGGTATTCATCAGTTATCAATCTCGACTTCGTCGGGAATCCGGCGCGCCTCATCGACGAGCATTACCGGAATACCGTCCTTGATTTGAAACGCTAACCGATCCGGCTTGCAAATCAATTCCTTGTCTTCTTTTTTGTAAATCAGCGGTCCCTTGCACAACGGGCAGACCAAAATATCCAATAATCGTGCATCCATAATTTTTCCTTGCTCTCTTTAATTGTGTCGACCGGCTATTTTATAACTTGCGCAGTATGTCATCCAGTTGGTCCAAGCTTGTATAGTGAATTACGATATTGCCTTGGCCATTTTTTTTCGGCTTGATCGCCACCTGCGCTCCCAAGCGCTCGGATACATCTTCTTGCAACCGCAGTAGATCGCGATCGGGCTTTGTAATTTTTTTCGCTACCGGTTGTTCCAGTTGATTGACCATTTTTTCCGTTTCGCGCACCGACAATTGCTTGTGCACAATCACGTTGGCAATCCGGATTTGTTGTGCGGCATTCAGTGATAATAACGCCCGGCCATGCCCCATGTCGATCTTGCCTTGCATCATCAATTCCTGTACCGGCAGGGATAAATTCAATAACCGCAACAAATTGGAAATGGTGCTGCGCGAATTACCGAGCGCTGTTCCCGCAGTTTGATGGGTCATGCCGAATTCGTTGATCAGGCGCTGAATCCCGAGCGCTTGTTCGAGTGGATTCAAATTTTCACGCTGAATGTTCTCGATCAACGACATGGCCAATGCCGATTCATCCGGTACTTTGCGGATCAATACCGGTACTTCCGTCAACCCGGCCAACTGCGCGGCACGCCAGCGGCGCTCTCCGGCGATAATTTCAAAGCGATCGTCGGCAACCGGCCGTGCCAGAATCGGCTGCATAATACCCTGCGCTTTGATCGATTCGGCCAATTCCGTCAGCGCCGCTTCATCCATATTGGTTCGCGGCTGATATTTGCCAGGCTGCAGCTTGGTGATAGCCAAATTCTGCAATGGTTCATCCACCACACCTTCGGCACCAGTGCTCGCCAGCAATGCATCCAAACCGCGTCCTAAGCCTATCTGCTTGGTCATAGTGCCGCTTCCTTGTGATCGTAATCACGCATTTATAATCTCCTTCGCCAAATCCAAGTAGGCCTGCGCACCCTTCGATTGCTCATCGTGATACATCACCGGCAAGCCGAAGCCGGGCGCCTCCGCCAAGCGCACATTGCGTGGAATCACAGTGCGGTAAACTTTATCGCCGAAATGTTTTTTCAATTGATCGGATACTTGCTGCGCCAGGATATTGCGCGGGTCGAACATGGTGCGCAGCAGTCCCTCGATGCGCAACGCCGGGTTGAAACTGCCGCGTACCCGCTTGATGGTATTAACCAAGTCACTCAAGCCTTCGAGCGCGTAATATTCGCATTGCATCGGAATCATCACCGCATGCGCCGCACATAAACCGTTCAATGTCAGCAAATTTAGGGCAGGCGGACAATCGATCAAAATATAATCGTACTCAAACTGAATATCTTCCAAGGCTGTTTTCAGCCGCGCTTCACGTTGCGGAAAATCGACCATTTCGACTTCGGCACCGGCCAAATCACGGTTGGCGGGAATCAAATCGTATTTTCCTTGCGTTTCACTCACCAATGCCTCGCGGATACCCGCGCTGCCAAGCAACACATGATAGACCGTGGTTTTGACCATCTGCTTATTGGTACCGCTACCCATCGTGGCGTTACCTTGCGGGTCGAGATCGATCAGCAGCACGCATTTATCCGCAGCGGCCAAGCTGGCGGCCAGATTCACGCTGGTGGTGGTTTTACCGACGCCGCCTTTTTGATTGGTAATCGCAAGTATTTTGGTCATGGCCGTTCGTGCCTGATGATGATTAATTGACGCATCGCTTCCAATCCGGGTACATGGAGCGTTACGATGTTTTCAATTGCAAACGGCGCTTGTATCTGCCGCCGCTCTTGCTTCGTGCAATTACCTTTCATCGCCGCCCAGCGGCAATCGCTGTTTGCCGCCGCCCATTGCCGGGTTAGCGCAATAAACTCACCCAATTCCGAGAATGCGCGCGAGACAATGGTATTCGCCGGTTTTGCTTCGATCTGTTCGATGCGTTGCGCCATGATTTGAATATTCTGCAATTTTAATTCGATCTTAGCCTGCTGCAAAAATGCGGCTCTCTTTTGATTGCTTTCCACCAGCATCACCTGCCAATCGGGTTTCGCCAGCGCAATCGGTATGCCCGGTAACCCCGCACCGGTACCGACATCGACGATCTGCGGCCCGTGAATATGTGGCAGCACCACCAAGCTATCGAGCACATGCTGCACCAGCATGTCGCGCGGATCGCGGATCGCCGTCAGGTTATGCACCCGGTTCCACTTCTCAAGCAACAATAAATAGCGTTCAATACTTTCGGAAAGCTGCCCCGTTTCAACGCTGAAATGGCTATCCAGCGCCCGCAACGACTGCTCGATTTGCGGCAACAGACTCATGCAGTCTGTTGTTTGCCGTCTGGCGCAAATCCGCGTTTCAAATGCACCAGCAACAACGAAATCGCCGCCGGCGTTACGCCGGAGATGCGCGATGCTTGCCCGACGGTCTCCGGCTTGTGCAGATTCAATTTCTGCTGCACTTCGTTCGACAAGCCTTTCACCGCGCGGTAATCGATATCCTTCGGCAATAACGTATTTTCGTATTGCGCCTGGCGCACCACTTCTTCCTGCTGACGCTGAATATAGCCGTAGTATTTGGCTTGAATTTCCACCTGTTCGGCAACTTGCGCGTTGATGACCGCTTCGCCCGCGCCGGGCAACGTCATCAGCGTTGCATAGGTTACATCCGGGCGTTTCAGCAATTCGGCCAAAGTATATTCGCGCTCAATGCCTTTACCGAGCACACGCATCGCATCCTGCTCCGGCAGAGTGCCCGGGAATACCCGGATCGAATCGAGTCGTTGTTGTTCCTTGATAATAGCTTCTTGCTTGACTGAAAACGCGCTCCACCGCTGATCGCCGATGAGACCGAGTTTTCTGCCGGTTTCGGTCAAACGCAAATCGGCATTGTCTTCACGCAACTGCAAGCGGTATTCGGCACGGCTGGTAAACATGCGGTACGGTTCCGTCACGCCGGACGTCACCAAATCGTCAACCATTACGCCGAGATAAGCTTCGTGACGTTGCGGCGACCAGGCTTCTTTTTCATGAACCTTCAGCGCGGCATTAATGCCTGCCAGCAATCCTTGCGCAGCGGCTTCTTCGTAACCGGTAGTGCCGTTGATTTGTCCGGCGAAAAACAGATTTTCGATGGTTTTGGTTTCCAACGAACGCTTCAAATTGCGCGGATCGAAATAATCGTACTCGATCGCGTAGCCGGGGCGCGTGATATGTGCGTTTTCCAGTCCGGCAATCGAATGAATCAGCTCGACCTGCACGTCGAACGACAAACTGGTCGAAATACCGTTCGGGTAAATTTCATGCGTATGTAACCCTTCCGGCTCAAGAAAAATCTGGTGCGATGCACGCTCGGAAAAGCGCACGACCTTGTCCTCGATCGACGGGCAATAACGTGGCCCAACGCCTTCGATTTTCCCGGTATACAACGGCGAATCGACCAAACCGTCGCGGATGATATCGTGCGTTTCGGCATTGGTGTGCGTGATCCAGCACGAAATCTGGCGCGGATGCCGGATGCCGGTGTCGATCAACGAAAAAAACGGCGCCGGTTGATCGCCGGGTTGTTCCAATAATTTGGAATAATCCATGCTGCGGCCGTCGATACGCGGCGGCGTGCCGGTTTTCAAACGTCCCGCTGGAAATTCCATGTCGCGCAAGCGCTGCGCCAACGTCAACGCCGGCGGATCACCCGCGCGGCCTGCTTTGAAGTGGGTTTTGCCGATATGCGCCAATCCGGCGAGGAACGTGCCAACCGTCAGAATCACAACACGCGCGCGGATTTGCAATTGCAACTGCGTCACCACCCCAACCACGCGATCCCGCTCGATGATTAAATCGTCCACCGCTTGCTGCATCACGCGCAAATTCGGTTGATTCTCAACCCGACTACGGATCGCTTGCTTGTACAATACCCGATCGGCCTGCGCGCGCGTCGCCCTGACCGCCGGGCCTTTGCTCGAATTCAACACGCGAAACTGAATCCCTGCCTCATCCGCCGCCAATCCCATCGCGCCGCCGAGTGCATCGATTTCCTTGACCAAATGACTCTTGCCGATACCGCCGATCGACGGATTGCACGACATCTGCCCGATGGTTTCGATATTATGCGTCAACAATAACGTCTTGCAGCCCATCCGCGCCGCCGCCAGCGCCGCTTCCGTCCCGGCATGCCCGCCGCCAACTACAATAATGTCAAAATCCGAATGATGATTCATTGTCCTAAAATTATTGAAAATCCGAGTGATACGAAAGAAAATCCGCTGGAATGTTTCACGTGAAACCTTTTTGCATAATTAGCCAAAAGGTTGAAAAGTTTGAATGCGATTATAGGTGGTGGGCCAGAATGAAAGCAAGCGGAAGTTACAAAGAATTGGCGGATACGAGCAGTATCAAGCTCCCATCATTCTTGCGTCAAAGCAATACCTGCACAACCACTCTATCGCGTTCGATCACCTTTTTAAAAGCCTCACTCGCCGTTGACCAATCGACGATGTCCACTTTGTAAGGCAGATCCGATTCCGCGAAAGCTTCCGTCAATTGTGCAGCCAAATCTATTCCAAGCGGCTTTCCCCCGTTGATCGCCAAATCCAGATCGGAGTATTGCTTGGCGCGGCCGGTCGCGCGGGAACCGAAAGCCCACACGGCACAATCCGGAACATGTGCACGCAAAATGTCTCGTATGACCAGCCAATCGGCTTCGGATACGGTAATCGGTGGCCGGTCGCTCATTTTGCCAAACGTTGCGTCAATTGCTGATGCAGATATTGCGCTTCCTTCAGAAAATTCGGAATCGCATCCACCACCTCGCGCGCAATGGCCTCATCATACGTATGGCTGGTTTTTGCCCGCATATCCCGATACCGCCGCCATTGCGCCCAATCTCCGAGCAACAGACCCTGTTCATTGGCGGAATGTATCAAATAATGAAAATCGGCTTGGTCAAACTCCACCGGATTGGCTGCCGATGCTTCCAGGTAGCGCTTGAGCATTTTATGTGCAAGCTCGTAGGTAATTTTAAGGCGCTGAATCAAGCCATCGCGGATCTGCGTGTCGCTGATATCGGATTGATAGCGCACCCAGCCTTCCGCCAATCGGGTAATGGCATTCGTTAAAGAAGAAATATCGAGAGACATGGACGGAGCGCTGAATAAATGTGGATTCGAGAATATCATATTTTTCATTGATCCTTGAAAAGGGGCAAATTTGTCTTCATCAACAATCCCAGGCATACAGTCAATTTGCGAAGCTCGATTACCGGATAAACCGGTTGCAAAAATACTCAAAAATTTTCAGACAGTGCTACCATGCAATACTGCATCAATAGTATGATTAATTCACTCAATACTTGAAAATCAACATGGCAACCATACGAAAAACGATTACATTAACCGACAAGCAAGATCAATGGATCAAAACACAAATTGCAGCTGGCGGCTTCACCAATGACAGCGAATATATCCGTGATCTGGTACGCCGCGATCAGGAACAAAATGCGCAGTTTCTGGCATTAAAACAAGCCATTCAGGATGGATTGGAGAGCGGCGTAAGCAATAAGACGGTTGGCCAGATTTGGGAAGAAGCCGAGCAGCGTTCTAAAAATAAGCGTGGCTAAATTCCTGCTAACCAATCGGGCGGTCGCCGACCTGTCCGATATTGCTGATTTTACCATTCAGACTTTTAGCATCGAACAGGCGAGATTTTATCGCGATGGACTCAATCATTGCTTTGAAATTCTGACTGAAAATTCTCATTTCACCGGAACCGGACGATTTTCTGATCATTCCATTCACCAAAAACCGACTTTTCAGCAGAAAGGCAATGCTCGGAAAACACGATCACTGTTAAATTTTACATGCAAACGTAAGTCATTTAAGTGATTTACAATTCTTGATATTTCTTTTAGATATCCAAGCACATTTGACAAATTAACGTTTGAGATAAGAGGTTCTGCGCGACTTTATCCGGCAGCGCCCTCTGCATCACAGTATTAGGCTTTGGGCCACGTTACCTTAATAGCAACATGCTGATTGTCAGCCGCTTTATAAAAAACGCGTCCATGATCAAGATAAATCAAGAGCTCCAATTTCATTAGCGATCCTCTTGCATCATTTCCAGCATTCGCCAATACGTAGGCATAACCTTCTGGGGGTAGCAAGCATGGTGGGTAAGCCGTCCATTCTTCAGGAGCAGAACTTTTCTCAAACGCAGTAACAGCAATTGGCGCAAGAAACTCAATTTCTTGGCGGTTCATACAGGCTGTTTTGATTCGGGGGTAGCTGTCCTCATTGAATTCCATGTGCTTACCTCATTCCACCTTGCCGATAGAAACCCAACCGTCGCTTTTCTTTACGAGTCGGTATTTTTCAACAGCCTTTATCCGTCCAGTGGCAGGTGTGAAGACATCTGATTCGACATCGCAAATGTATCCAGCTTCTCCCCGTGCAGCAGCACATCCCAGTTTCTTTATTCCATGAATCGTGGGGCGAAGGTGTTGTGGCATTACCCCAGCTTTCTCGAGTTGTTGGATTGCCTCATCAGATTTAATCTTGATACTTTTCTCAACATCCTCATTAGATGGAGGATTCTCCGCCATAACTACCTGTGAGGCAATGACAGACATGGCTAGAGCGACATATGACATGAAACCCATTTTCATCGATTGCATAGATTTCTCCTTGATGATGACTAAAGCCTAACAAAAATTAAACATCCAAAATAACGCAATATAATGCGTCAAAGATAAAATTAGCAAATAAAAACAGTATGCTATTTTCATTATCTTACTAAAAATACGTCAACTATGTTTTCAATATAACACATTTGATAAAAGCATCAGCAAGGGGGCTCGAACCAGGTTTATTGCAGAACATTCAACTGGCACACCGGTCAATCGCTTTCACCCAACAACCAACCCCACATGCTGCCCCGTGCGAGTGGTCAATGTTATCAGCATGTCCAGGCTGAATTTTTCCCATTTGCCGCGCATCAGGTCGGATACGCGGGATTGCCCAATGCCCAATTTTTCTGCGGCCCCTTGCTGGGTCCAGTCGCGTTGCTTGATGGTATCGCGCAAACGCGCCATCAATTCCGCTCGCATGGCAAGCAATGTGGATTCTTCGGCGGAGAAACCAAGGTCGGCGAAAACATTGCCGCTGGAATCAGTTACCGGTTCTTCATTCATGATTTAATCTCCTATTTGTCGAAAGCGGCGGATCGCCAGTTCTATGTCTTTTCGCCTTGTTTTCTGGGTCTTTTTTTGGAATGCGTGCAAGACATAAATCACATTAGTTATTTTTGCGACATAAATAATTCGCCATTCTCCCTTGATATGCAGCCGAATTTCGTAAGCACCGGCACCGATATTCAACATAGGTTTAAAATCAGACGGCATTCCGCCGCGTTGCACCGCATCAAGTTGAAAACCAGCTTCACGGCGCACTTCTTCAGGAAAACTTCTGAGATCATTGCGGATAAATCTGATAACCTATTCATTGTGCATTTGCTTAAAAAAAACAATCAAGCGCACTCGCGCTTGCAGAAAGGCGGAAAACAAGGAAAGATATCGTCAATAGTCTATAATCATCTCATAGCTATCAATTTTTATAATTCATTTAACTGTCGTTTTCAATGTTCAAATAAAATTCATGCACCGCCGGCTTCGTATCTTGCTCATTTTCCCCATTCTGTTCCTCACCGCTTGTGCGATGGGACCGGACTTTATTCGTCCGCAAGTGGATACTGCCGAGAAGTTTCGATTGTCGGAGACGGAGGCTGAATCCATCGCCAATTTGCCATGGTGGGAATTGCTGCAGGATGAAACGCTGCAATACCTGATCCGGCAAGCGTTACAGGAAAACAAGGATCTTAAACGGGCAGTGGCCAGCGTGGAGGAATTTCAGGCGCGTTCACGCATTGCGTTCATGGATTTTGTTCCCAACATGGATATCAGCGCCAATGCACCAGCATTCGGTACGCTGGGTGGATTTCTGCGCCCCGGGTTTGCAACCCCGTTCAACTATTTCGGACAAACGACTTTGAACTGGGAATTGGATATCTGGGGCAGGATTCGCCGTTCCAACGAAGCTGCCCGCGCTGAGCTGATGGCACGGGAAGAGAATCGCCGTGCAATCGTGCTGACGCTGATCAGCGCAGTGGCGCAATCCTATTTCGACCTATTGCAGTTTGATATTCAACTCGAAATTGCGCATCGCGCTTTGGCTTCCTGGGAAGAATCCGTCGCTATCTCGCGCGCGCAACTGCAAGGCGGCATTATTTCACGCCTTGATCTGGATCAATTCGAAGCGGAGCGTGCGAATGCCGCTTCCCGGGTGGCCGAGCTCGAGCGCGGTATGGTGCAGAAGGAGAATGAACTCAGTGTATTGCTGGGAAGAAGCCCAATATCGATAGTTCGAGGACGCGCCTTGACGGATCAAGTGATTCCGCCGGAAGTGCCCGCAGGGTTGCCTTCCGAATTACTGCAACGCCGCCCGGACATTCTTCAAGCCGAGCAAAGCCTGGCAGCAGCCACCGCCAGAATCGGCGTAGCTAAAGCAGCGCGCTTTCCCAAACTTTCCATTACCGGTTTTCTAGGGGTAGCCAGTCCGGCTTTATCCAATCTGCTGCTTTCCGGCAGCGAGTTTGGCGTGGGCGGGCTCGGCTTGGCAGGCCCGTTACTTAATGCGCAAAGCCTGGGTTTTGAGCAGCGCGCCGCGGAAGCGCAGGCAAGACAAGCATTGGCGCAATACGAACAAACGATTTTAATTGCATTCAAAGAAGTGGAAGATACATTGGTAGCCATTCGCACCGCCAATGAACAAATCAAAGCGCAGCAGCAGCGAGTGGAGGCATTGCATTCGGCTCTGCATGTGGCAAATCTGCGCTATCAGGGCGGTATTACCAGTTATGTCGATGTGTTGCTCGCCAAACGCACGCTGTTCGACGCCGAATTTTCCCTGAGTGCAACGCAGCGTCTGCATTTGGTATCGATTGTTCAGTTATATAATGCCTTGGGAGGCGGATGGTCGCCGGAATACAGCAAATGATCATGAGGCAAACAAAGTAAAACTCTACTGAGTTCGCTTGCATCAGCAAGAGGAAAAATATGAATAAAATTTATTTGAGCATCGGAGTATGCCTGATTCTTCTGGCCGGCTGCGCTGAAAAACCACCTGAGAATTCCTCCGCCCCTGCTCCGCAAGTCGAAGTAATCACCGTAACCACGCAGGCGGTTCAGGATGAACCCGAATTTATCGGGCAAACGGAAGCTTTTCGCCCGGTCGAGATCCGTTCGCAAGTCAGCGGAATCATCAAGAAAGTCTTTTTTATCGAAGGGCGCAACATTAAGCGGGGCGACCGGCTATATCTCATTGATCCTGTGCCCTTTAATGCAATTTATCTGAGCAGTAAAGCCAAGGTGGCCCAAGCTCAGGCCCGGCTCGACCTGGCTAAGCAGGATTTGGCGCGCGTGCTCCCGCTGCTTGAGCAGCAAGCGGTCAGCAAGAAAAATGTGGATGACGCACAGGCGGAAGTGCGGGGAGCCAAAGCCGCACTGGAAGCCGCACAAAACGATTTGATCAAAGCCAAATTCGATCTGGATAATACGATCATTACAGCACCGGTAAACGGCCGGATCGGCCGCAGCCAGTTCTATGAAGGGCGATTGATTTCCGCTCAGGAAACGCTTCTCGCGACAATCGATCAGCTTGATCCGATGTACGTCAATGTCAGCGTGCCCGAAAGTTACCTGCTCCGTCGCCGTCGCGAACTCGCAGAGCATAAGGTGGAGCGACCGGATATTTTTCAACTGCGCGGTGTGATGACTTTCATGGATGGCAGCGTCTATCCGCAAGAAGGTGTACTCGATTTTGCAGATGTCGCATTACGGCCAGAAACCGGCACATTGCAAGGGCGATTTGTATTTCCCAACCCTGAAGGCGCTTTTGCTCCGGGACAATCTTATTTTTATCCCGGTCAGTTCGTCAAAATCCGCATCAAAGGCTATACCCGCACCGATGCCATCCTAATCCCGCAACGCGCGGTGCAACAAGGACCCAGCGGTTCATTTGTCTATGTCGTTGACAAGGAAGATAAGGTGGAACTTAGAGCGATTAGAGCCAGCATGTGGCGTGGCAAAGAATGGCTGATCGAAGAAGGTTTGCGTCCGGGGGAACGCGTAGTCGTGGAGGGTTTCTTCCGGATTCTTCCGGGCGCCAAAGTCGATCCTGTCGCACACCAGAAAAAAACAATCACTGCAACGCCTGATGCCGAGCAATCCAACCTGCAAAGTACGCCATGAATTCTCATTTCTTTATCGACCGGCCTATTTTTGCGTCCGTACTGTCCATTATCATTGTTGTCATCGGCTTAGTCGCCCTGCAAAAATTACCTATTGCGCAATTTCCGCAGATCACGCCGCCGATGGTGCAGATCGATGCGGATTATCCGGGCGCCAGCGCGGAAGTGGTAGCGGAAGCCGTGGCACGCCCGATCGAGGTGCAGCTCCCCGGGATCGATAATCTTTTATATTATGAATCGACCAGTACGAACGACGGGCACATGACCATGAAGCTCACGTTCGAAATCGGCACCGATATCGACATTGCACAAGTACAAACGCAAAACCGGCAGCGCCTGGCCGAACCGCAATTGCCCGATGAAGTGGTGCGTCAAGGCATTACCGTTAAAAAAACATCCCCCGATTTATTGGCGGTTATCGCGTTGAGCTCAACGGATCCCAAGCATGACACCGTTTTTCTCTCGAACTATACGTTACTGCGTATTCTCGATAATGTTAAACGGCTGCCCGGTGTTGGAGATGCGATCATTTTTGGCGGGCAGAATTATTCCATGCGGCTGATTCTCGACCCCGTGCGTATGGCGCAACTTAATATTACGCCCACCGAAATTGCAGCGGTGGTACGGGAACAGAACCGCGATTTTCCAGCCGGCAGAATAGGGCGGGAACCCACATCGAAAGGCACGGAGCTGACTATTCCGGTTATTACGCGTGGCCGCATGAGCGAAGTAAGCGAATTCGAAGACATGATTATCCGCGCTCACCCGGACGGCGCAATGGTGCGGATGCGCGACGTTGCGCGCGTGGAACTGGGCGCTCAATCCTACGATCTGCAAGGACGGTGGAATGGCAAACCCAATACTTTTTTACTGACCTTTTTGTCACCCGGCGCGAACGCACTCGACACCGTTAAACGGATACGTACAGAAATGGACAATCTCGCCCACAGCTTCCCAGCCGGCGTGTCTTACGATGTCCCGTACGATACGACGACATTCATCGAAGTTTCCATCAGGGAAGTGGTCAAGACGCTGGCTGAAGCTATGATATTAGTGATCCTGGTCGTTTTTCTCTTCTTGCAAAGCTGGCGCGCCACACTCATTCCGGCGATCGCGGTTCCCATTTCGTTGATCGGAACGCTGGCTGGCATGGATGCGCTAGGATTCTCGATCAATACGCTGACACTTTTCGGTATGGTTCTGACCATCGGTATCGTTGTGGACGATGCGATTGTGGTCGTGGAAAATGTCGAGCGCCATATGACGCAAGGCGGTCTCTCGCCCCGGGATGCGGCAAAAGAAGCCATGAGCGAGGTAACCGGGCCGGTCATCGCAATTGTGTTGGTGCTGGCCGCTGTGTTTGTACCTGTGGCGTTCCTGGGCGGTATTACAGGTGAGCTGTATAAACAGTTCGCCATCACCATTGCGCTATCTGTGGCTATTTCCGGATTTGTAGCGCTGACCCTCAGTCCTGCGTTATGCGCCTTAGTGCTCAAACCCAATCATGGCACTTCCGGGCGATTCTGGAAAACATTCAACCGGCTTTTTGACCGGGCGCAAGCGGGTTATGTCGGAACGGTCAACATCGTCATTAAGCGATCCATGATTGCGATCGCCATTTTTATAATGCTGATCGGGGTGATCGTGGGTCTGTTCAAAACGGTTCCCGGAAGTTTTCTTCCGGAAGAGGATCAAGGATATTTCATTACAGTGGTGCAATTGCCGGATGGCGCTTCATTGACGCGCACCATCGAGGTTTTAGAAAGAATCGAAGGATATTTCCAAGGAATTCCCGCCGTTCACTCAACCGACACCCTGGCCGGTCAGAATTTCGTTTTCGGCACTCGTGGCACGAATCAAGCGACAATGTTTATCCCGCTGCATCACTGGGATGAACGCAGGCATGCCGGTGAACAGGTATCCAGTCTGATTGCCTCGGCGTACCAGGAGTTTGCCAAAATTCCGGAAGCGTTGGTGCTAGCTTTCAATGCTCCCTCGATCAGCGGATTGGGCTCCACCGGCGGTTTTTCAGCGCAACTGCAGGATCCCGCCGGAGGAGATTTCGCCGAATTTGCCGCAGTGGCGCAGGAGTTTACCGCCAGAGCCACCGAACACCCGGCCATCGCGGTTGCCAGCACCAATTTTCGCATCAGCGCACCCCGGTTGTTTGCTACGGTAGACCGCGAACGCGCCAAGGCGCTGGGCGTTCCGATTTCGGAAATATTCGATACCATGCAGGCTTATTTTGGTAATCTGTATGTCAATGATTTTGTAAAATTCGGCCGTATCTACCGGGTACAAACTGAAGCGTTGCCGGAGTACCGTTCCAACCCGGATGATATCAGCAAGATCTATGTGCGCGCCCGGACAGGTACAACCACGACGATGATTCCACTGGATTCGGTCGTCACCACCGAGTTTAACAGCGGTCCGGATCCCGTGACGCATTTCAACGGATTCAATTCCGCGCTCATCTTGGGCGGAGCGGCGCCCGGCTACAGTTCGGGAGAGGCGCTTGAAGCATTGCAGCAAGTCGCCGATGAAATCCTGACACCCAAAGGTTATTCGATCGACTGGAGCGGAATCTCGCTGCAAGAACGCAAGGCCAGCGGACAATCGGTTTATGTGTTCGCCTTTGCTTTACTGATGGTATTTCTGGTACTGGCCGCTTTGTACGAAAGCTGGTCTATTCCATTCGCCGTTATCTTAGCCATTCCTTTCGGAATCCTGGGGGCATTCCTGGCAATCTGGACAAGAGGTCTGACCAATGACATTTATTTCCAGATTGGATTGGTGACTTTGATCGGATTGGCCGCCAAAAACGCCATTTTAATTGTGGAATTCGCCAATCAGCGCCGCGCAGCCGGAATGCCATTAACCGAGGCGGCGCTTGATGCAGCGCGGCTTCGGTTCCGCCCCATCATCATGACGTCGATGGCTTTCATTCTGGGCGTGTTGCCACTGGTGATCGCTTCCGGCGCGGGCGCAGCCAGTCGCCATTCAATCGGCACCGGCGTATTTGGCGGCATGCTGGCGGCGACCTTCCTGGCAATTTTTTTCGTACCGCTGTTTTTTGTACTGATCGGTAAGCTGGGACGGCGTGACAAGCCGCCCGCCACCGAGCCGCCGGAACTCGCAGCATTGCCACAGCCGCAAAGTGAACCGCCTCAATCATCGCAAGAAAATAAACAGCCATGAAGCCGTTATGGCTGGTGAACGTGATAATCGCCTGGGGCTTTCCGTTCGTCAATCAAGCATTGGCGCAAGATGGTCCGCAACCGCGCCTGCCGATTGTCGAATTGACCGCCGGAATGTACATCATCCAGGCTGAAGTGGCGCAAACGCACGAACAACACAGCATCGGCCTGATGCACCGGCAATTGATGGGCGTCAACGAAGGCATGCTGTTTGTGTATCAAGCATCGGAAATCCGCTGTTACTGGATGCGCAATACGTTGATTCCGCTGACCATCGCATTCCTCGACGACGACGGCGCGATTATCAATCTGAAAAACATGGAACCGCACACCGAGCGCTCGAATTGCTCGGTCAAACCGGTGCGCTATGCGCTGGAAATGAATCAAGGCTGGTTTGACCAGCGTGGCATCAAACCGGGATTCAAATTGCGCGGATTACCGGCAAAGCCTGCCGGTTTCGCTTTGCAATGAAAGACTCTATGCTGCGCTGGCAAGAAGCCGACGAAGAACAAATCGCTTATTGGCAAAGCGAGAAAGGTTTACCGCCGCCGGAACGCGTGCAAGTTGCCGACGATCGCATGCCCGCCGATACCGCTTACCGTTTGGCTTGCGGAGGGACCGCTTTGTTATGGCGTGGCGATTTCCAGAATGCTAAGTTATTACTGCAAGCCATCGCGCGGCGTATCGACAACAAAAAACCGGCTCGCAGGAAAAAGCCGGAAACCCTGACACCTGTAGAATTATTTCACCGGTACCGCCTGTCGCAATCGCAACGCGCCCGCATTCTGGAGAAGCTGCTGATCCCGTTCAACGCCGATCTCAGCATTCCGCTGCGCCGCACGCCGGATGTCCGCAGCGCTTGCTGGGATGCATACGGTTCACGTACCGAAGCGTTTATCGCGCCGCTGCGCGAATTGCTAGGATTGATCGGCGCGCACGAATGGCGCAAGAAGGGCATCGACATCCCGGCGCTCGGCATCACCATTCATCCGCATTACGGCGTGTTTGCACCGATCCGCAACGAATACGTCCAGCTTGTCGCGCAAGCAGCATCGCCCACGATACTGGATAAGCAGTCGATCGCTTTCGACATCGGCACCGGCACCGGCGTCCTGGCCGTGGCACTGACACAGCGCGGCGTTCAGCGCATCGTCGCGACCGATCACGATCCGCGTGCGCTCGAATGCGCGCGTGACAATCTGGCGCGATTGAACTTAACCGATGCAATTGAATTAGTTGAAGCCGATCTGTTTCCGCCAGGGCAAGCGGCATTAATTGTATGCAATCCGCCGTGGATACCAGCGCGCCCAAGCTCACCGTTGGAACACGCCATTTTCGACCCGGAAAACCGCATGCTGCAAGGATTCTTGCAAGGCTTGCGCGATCACCTATTGCCCGGCGGCGAAGGCTGGCTGATATTGTCGGATATTGCCGAACACCTGGGCTTGCGCAGCCGCGAAGAATTGTTGCACATAATTGATGCCGCCGGCTTGCAGGTTTTATCGAAATCCGACGTCAAACCGCGCCACCTAAAAGTTGCCGACACCAGCGACCCGTTGCATGCCGCCCGCGCGGCGGAATTGACGTCATTGTGGCGGTTGGCTGCAAATTAGCAGCGATACACTTAAGAAAACTCTGATTAATTCGATGAACGAAATGAAGCACGAGGCGCACGGAACGCAGCAACCTAGACATATCAACAAGATAGGCGAGGGAACGAGTACCGCGCAACGAAGTGATTCGTTCGTGCCGTCAATTAATCAGAGTTTTCTATAATTCCGTATATTTTTTAGCGCTACCTTTCGATTTCTCCACCGGATATTTGCGCGCGTTTTTCTCCATTTTTTCCAGCACAATTTGCTTCACGTCGAGGTCGTATTTGTCGGCGAGCAGCAAAGCGAAGGTAATCACATCGGCCAGCTCTTCCTTCACGCTATCGACATCCGCCTGCTCCGGCGCTTTCCATAAAAAAACCTCGAGCAACTCGGCCGCTTCGATATTCAGCGCCACCGCCAAATCTTTGGCATTATGAAACTGCGCCCAATCGCGCTCATCGCGGAATTGAAGAAGCGCTCGGGTAATTTCTTTAATATCACTCACATGCAAAAATCCTGTCTAGATAACAAGTCGCGAGAGCATTGTTCGATCGATGACTCTGGTTTCCACATTCTTTAAAAAACTTGGCGATTAGTTCAGAAATTCTGCATATCTCAGTGCGGAATTAGCTGACAGTATTGATTTTTCATGCTGGTTAACATGTATGCGGCAACCACATCATCCAGTGTATTAAAAAAAACATCCTTTCCAAACAATTCCAGCATCTTGCGACGCCTATCGTCATCGGAGTCATCTAGTATTTGAGCAACAACCAAACGAATTCCTTTCTTCTCCAGTAAATCAGAAAGAGATTTCAGAGTTTTTGTCGCTGTATAATCGATGTCGGAAATTGCAGAAGCGTCGATGCAAAACCAGCGCAGCGGTGGATTCTGAACCTGTATAAGGGCTTCTATTTCTCTCGAAAGTTGCGATGCGTTTGCATAATAAATACTATGCGTGAAACGGTAAATCATCAACCCTGGAACCGCTTGAATTTTACTGGTTACCGGGTGAGTGATCCAGCGGCCGTCTTCGGTATATTCCAATACTATATTTTTGGGCCGGTAGCCGTGCCTAGTGTGTTCGATAAGCGACAATGCCATCGCCAGCAGGATACCTTGTTCAATTCCGACAAATATGACCATCAGCATGGTAATCATTGCTATCCAGAACTCTGATGGCTTTTCTTGAAGGATGTCCATCATTTTACGGAATTTGATCAATTCAACGCCGGTCAAAAAAACAATCACCGCCAGCACGGATTCAGGCATATAAGCTAATGGCCCGGTTAAAAAAAGCAAAACCAATATGACAATGCCGGCTGCTGTTAGATGCGTTAGCTGAGTACGGCCACCCGCGCTATCCACAATCTGGGTTTTCGTGGGGCTACCGGCCACTACAAATGTTCCGGATAAACCGGCACCAATATTCGCGAGTGCCAGACCATTCAAATCAGCATTCTGATCAAACGGTTGATTGTAACGCGCAGCATAAACGCGTGAAGTCGCGGCGCTTTGGGCAAGGATGACAAGAAACATAGAAAAAGCAATGGGCAGGAGCTTATGAACAAGATCCCAGCTCCAATTAACTTGTGGCAGTAAAAAATGGGGCAGAGCATCGGGAATCGAACCGACAAGAGGCATCAATGCGCTAAAGTTGAAGATCCAGCTTGCGGTTATTGCACCAATGATTGCAATCAGGGCACCGGGAATGTGTTTCGAGATTTTCTTTGCAACTAAAATTGCCAGGAGTACTATAAGCGCAACACTCAGCGCACTGTAATTGATCTCATCAATCTGCTGTATATCGAACCAGATTTTCTGCAGCGTTCCATGGCCTCCCCCTTTGAGACCCAGCATGCTTGAAATCTGCCCCAAGGTTACTTGAATACCCACACCAGTCAAAAAACCAATAAGTACCGAGCGTGACAAAAAATCGGCCAAGAAGGCTAAACCGATAATTCGCGCCAGAATAATGAAAGCTGCAACCATAAGAGCAAGAATTCCGGCAAGCGCCAGATATTCATCCGTTCCGGTGCTTGCCATGCCAATGAGACCCGCGGCAAGAATAGCCGCCGTTGCCGAGTCTGCACCCACTACAAGAAGACGGGACCCACCCGCTAATGCAAATAACAATGCTGGCAGAAGCATGGTGTAAAGCCCGGTGATAACCGGGGTTCCGGCAATCTTCGTATACCCTATATTCACAGGTATCGCCAAAGCAGCAAGTGTGAATCCGGCAATAACTTCAGATGGAATCTGGGAAGCTTTGATTGGCAGTAGACCCTGGCCAAATTTAAAGAAAGATGATTTTGAAATTTTTCTTTTCACAAATGTTATGAAACTATGGCAAACCTATCTATGAAGAGCCTCGCTACAGGTAACAAGATTTGGTATTTTAATACAACGGTTCAATATAGTTTCGTAATCAATGATTAGCTGTCGTTTCTTTGCCTAAGTATCAAATAGAAAAAACAAATCTTACCGGCTAATCGGCTTATACCGTATCCGTTTCGGTTTCGCGCCTTCTTCGCCCAGGCGTTTTTTCTTGTCGGCTTCGTATTCCTGGTAGTTGCCGTTGAAGAACGTCCATTGCGAGTCGCCTTCGGCAGCGAGGATGTGCGTGGCGATACGATCCAAGAACCAGCGGTCGTGAGAGATGACCAGCACGCAACCGGCGAATTCGAGCAGGGCGTCTTCCAATGCCCGTAGCGTTTCGACGTCAAGGTCGTTGGACGGTTCGTCGAGCAGCAGCACGTTGCCGCCGGCGATCAAGGTTTGCGCCAGGTGCAAGCGCCCGCGTTCACCGCCGGAGAGCTGGCCGATGATTTTTTGCTGGTCGCTGCCTTTGAAGTTGAAACGGCCCAGATACGCCCGCGCCGGGGTGGTATATTTACCGACGACGAGGTTGTCGTTGCCGCCGGAAATGGCGTCGAACACGGTTTTATCGTTTTCCAGCGTGTCGCGCGCCTGGTCGACATGCGCGATTTTGACCGTCGGACCGATTTTCACTTCGCCGGAATCGGGTTGTTCCTTGCCGGTGATCAGTTTGAACAAGGTCGATTTACCCGCGCCGTTCGGGCCGATGATCCCGACAATCGCGCCTGGTGGGATCTTGAAGTTCAGGTTGTCGATCAGCAGCCGGTCGCCGTAGGATTTCGATACGCCGTCAAACTCAATGACTTCATTGCCGAGGCGGTCGCCGACCGGGATGAAAATTTCCTGCGTTTCGTTGCGCTTTTGGTATTCCATCGAATTGAGTTCTTCAAAGCGGGCGATACGCGCCTTGGATTTCGCCTGACGGCCTTTGGGATTTTGCCGCACCCATTCCAATTCCTGCTTCATCGCTTTCATATGCGCATCGATCTGCTTGTTTTCCTGCTCCAGCCGCGCTTCTTTTTGTTCCAGCCAGCTGGAGTAATTGCCTTTCCACGGAATGCCGTGGCCGCGATCAAGCTCGAGAATCCATTCGGCGGCGTTGTCGAGAAAGTAGCGGTCATGCGTGACCGCGACGACGGTGCCGGGAAAGCGCACCAGAAATTGTTCGAGCCATTCGACCGATTCGGCATCCAGGTGGTTGGTCGGTTCGTCAAGCAGCAACATATCCGGTTTCTCCAGCAGCAGCTTGCACAACGCCACGCGACGCTTCTCCCCGCCGGACAGATTTTTAACCACCGCGTCCCACGGCGGCAAACGCAACGCGTCGGCGGCGATTTCCATTTGATGGCTGGTATCGCTGCCCGCGGTGGCGATGATCGCTTCCAGCCGCGCTTGTTCTTCCGCCAAGGCGTCGAAATCCGCGCCTTCTTCGGCATACGCGGCGTACACTTCGTCGAGTTTTTTTTGTGCTTGCATCACTTCGCCCATGCCTTCCTCGACTTCCTCGCGCACGGTGTGCTCGGGATTCAGTTGCGGTTCCTGCGGCAGATAACCGACGCGGATGTTCGGCAAGCGCTGCACCTCACCGTCAAATTCCTTGTCGACACCGGCCATGATGCGCAGCACGGTGGATTTGCCGGAACCGTTCAAGCCGAGCAGGCCGATCTTGGCGCCGGGAAAGAAGCTGAGCGATATGTCTTTGATAATCTGACGTTTCGGTGGAACCATTTTGCTCACGCGGAGCATCGACATTACGTATTGAGCCATGAGAGTGATCTTTGTTGATTGATTGAAAATAGAAAGGAATTAAGGAAACAGCGAAAGTGTAGCGCACGTGACCGTGCAATGAAAGCCGCGATCAACCCGCTTGCGAATCGTGACCGGCGCGGCGGATCGACACGAATTTATTGCTTTCATCAAACATCAGCTCAAACGTACCGTACACGCCATGACTTTGCACCACCTGCCGCAACACATTGGCCGGAAAATAGATAACCCGGCCATCAATGGTTTCAGCCGCTACGGTACCGATCGTGCCGCTGTAATAAAGCTCAAGTTGATACGCCGGGATTTTCAGTATGACATGGACGCGTTGATGCATGTATGTACATAC
Organism: Nitrosomonas sp.; assembly: GCF_019635155.1. GTDB lineage: Bacteria > Pseudomonadota > Gammaproteobacteria > Burkholderiales > Nitrosomonadaceae > Nitrosomonas. The sequence continues at coordinate 21,018 of NZ_JAHBZY010000001.1, forward strand.
GAATCAGGGACGTTGAAGATAGATGCAACCCATCGGAAAAAGGGTTTCAAAAATGGATCGCAATTCCGAGCGGATTTTTTGCTCACTGTCGCCGCATTTCATTTTTACTTTGCGAATGATGCTGCTAATCGGCGTTTTTCCATCCATATAGCGGAAACAGGCTTTGTTGACTTTGTTGCCGCTTAACTGAAAAACCGTTTTTTCGTTGTTGATCGTGAATGTGATGCTAAGGGTTTCTCCGGGTTTGATCGCTTCATGGATGGCCATATTTTGATTCGCAAGCTCGTGCTCAAGCATGATCGCATTGTCTTCATCGTCCAAAGTAGCCGTACAAGCCGCTTGCCGGGAAAGATAACATTGATGCTTGATATGATTGGAAAACAGTTTCTCCGCAATGGATTGTTGTTGTTGCAAGCTTTTCCCATGCCATGCCAGCCGGATATTTTCATCAGCGACCAAATGCGCCGGATCGTAATATCGCTTGCTGCTGCCAAGAAACGTCACCAGCTTTAGATCCGCCGCCGCCGCGAGTTCATAGATTTCATTGACGTTATAACAGCGATCAACGCTATGCAGCAATAAATCATACAAACCCGAATCGCCATAGCCGCTGGCGGTAATCTCGTTCGCCCACTTATCCAAGTCTTTGATAAAAGCATGATGCACGGGCAATGATCCGATAATCCGGCGCGCCATGTTTACTTTTTCTTGAATGCTCAAGTGCTGGGGGATCAATTCTCGAAACAGCGTCTGCATTAAATAAACGGCGTGTCTGCCATATTCGGCATATACCATCAGATACATCGCACCATCGTCCTTGAGCGCGCTGGCAAGCGCCCGGGCGCCTTCCACGGGATCGCTCAAATGATGCAAAACCCCCGAACAATTGATGTAATCAAACTTTCCAATGCCTAATTCCGGGATGGATAATAAGGATTCGGTCAGCCAAGTAATATTGTTCAGTCCGCGAACTGCGGAGCGTTGCTCGGCGATACTGCGTGATGCTTTGGACATATCCAGGTAAACAATTTCCGCCGAAGTCCCGCGCAGTTGTTCCGCCAGATAAATAACACTGTCTCCGGTACCGCCGCCCGCGACCAAGCAACGGAAATCCCGGTCGAAATTTCTTTGTCCTTTGAAACAGCAATGATTCAATTCACTCAGCGAATCACCCACGGTGCGCAACAAACGGCTTTTTTCGTCGTCAGGATTTCTGGGAGGATACGGTAAAGCTTCATATTGCTGCTTAACCGCGGAAATTATCTTTGATTCGTCCATTGCTTGTCCCCGCATGAAAGGAGTGATAGGCGCCCTGTTATAAAGAAAATGCAGTGCATCCGCAATAAACTACCACATCAAAAATTTTCACCATCCTGCAAATAACGCCACTTTCCCTCCGGTAAATCGCGCAATCCAATCTTGCCGATACGCACGCGCTTCAAGCCGGTTACTTTAAGACCCACCAGTTCGCACATGCGGCGAATTTGGCGTTTCTTGCCCTCACGTAGAATAAAACGCAACTGATCACGGTTTTGCCAGCTCACTTGCGCCGGTTTCAATGCCTGGCCGTCGAGACTCAAGCCGTGATTCAGCAATGCCAGCTTGGCAGGCGGTAAGCTGCCTTCGACGCGTACCAGGTATTCTTTTTCGATCCCGGAATGCTCGCCGATCAATTGCTTGGCGATGCGGCCGTCCTGCGTGAACACCAGCAAACCTTGCGAATCGATATCGAGCCGTCCGGCAGGTGCCAGATTTTTCAAGTGCGCAGGTTGGAATCGCTTGGCCGGTTTGGCCGGTTGCGCCAATTGCTTTGGAGTAAACAGATTTTCCGGCTTGATCAGAACCACGGCGGGTTGATAGCCCGGTTCCGGCTGCCCGGATACATAGCCGACCGGCTTGTTGAGCAGGATCGTGATTAACCCGGTTTGCTGCGCTTGCGCCGCTTTATTCAACGTGATTTTTTGTGTCGGAAAAATTTTGGTGCCGAGTTCGGAAATCCGTTCACCGTCGACAAATACCCAACCGAGCTCAATAAAGCGATCGGCCTCACGCCGCGAGCAGATGCCTTGTTCCGACATCAGTTTGGATAAGCGGATTTTTTCCATGAAGCGCTATAATATCGAGGAATATAAAAGGTGATTGGAAGAGCTGCACCATCTATTATAAAGCCATCCAAGCACCATTTTTTACAACCTTAGCGAGATATTCTATGGAAACGATTGAGGCAATTTTGGAAAAGGCGCAACAACGCGCGAAAGAGCTGGGGCTTCCCTACAAAGGCGCGTTGCTGCCGATAGAGGCGTATCGGATATTACAAGAACAGATGCAAGCACAATTGGTCGATGTGCGTTCGTACGCCGAGCTGGATTGGGTTGGCCGCATTCCCGGCGCAATCGAAATCGAACTGCGTTCGTACCCCGGTATGCAGCCCAATCCGCATTTTTTCGATCAACTAACCAGCCAAGTCGATAAATCACTGCCGGTTTTATTTATCTGCCGCAGTGGCGCGCGCTCAAATCAGGCGGCTGCAATGGCGACCGATATGGATTTTGCCGAATGCTATAACATTCTCGAAGGATTTGAAGGCGATAAGGACGAACACGGTCATCGCGGCAAGGAATCCGGCTGGAAAGCGGCGGGACTGCCATGGGTGCAAAGTTGAAGAAACCGGCAACTGGATGCCGATACGATGCGTATGTCCGCCGGACATATATTCTGACGGATATCGCATGAACAGGCATCGCCGCTGCCGCCGCAACAAATCGCTTGTGCAGACAATTAATCCGTGTTTCCCTCGGGATTTAAAATATAATATCCTCGTACGCTTACAAAACCGAATTCATTATTAAGCGCTTAATGTCTATGAAAACCATTCTTGTTTTTCTAATACTGATCATCGCTACCCCCGTTTTGGCCGACGCGGAAAAAACCGCCAAACAAGGACAGTTGCGTCAGTTGGAAACGGAATTAAACCGGGTGCAACAAGAATCACAGTCAATTTATCAGCAATTTTTGATGATCCAGGAATTACGCCGTAATGATGTTTCCGAGCCATCCATGAATGTGCCGCTGCCCAGCACGCCCGGACAAAGCATTCCGATACCTAATTACGATGATTTGTTTCAGCGTCAACAGGAAAGGAAAGCGCGCATTGATCATTATTCCGCCGATTTAGACCGGCTTTATGCACGTTATCAAGAATTGGAAAATGAAAAGCAGCAAATTTTGGAACAGATAGATTCTCTGAATCGAGAACCGGAAGAATAATTCTTTATCAGGTGACTACTTCCATATCGACGGATTATTTACCTTCAAAATTCTTATACCAAAGATCATAAATCTCGTCAGACCAAAGGGATTTGATCCAAACAATCACATCGTCGACTTGCTGTTCCGTCAATTTGCCTTCCCATGCGGGCATTGAACCAATCTCCGGGGGCGTTCCTTTAAGAATCGTCTTTTTCAACACGTCCGTCGAATGATGCCAAGCATGCGCTGAACTATCCAGCGGCGGCGGTGGATATTTGCCGTCCGGGCCCGGTTTACGCCACTCCGGCGTCGCCGCACCATTAGGGCCATGGCAGCCGATACAATTGGCGTTGTAAACACTTTCGCCACGCTGGATTTGCGCCGGATCAAAATTTCTTTCGACCTGTGCGGTATTGCTATCGCTTAATTGCTTCCAAGGAAACGATACAGGCGGTGCTGTATCGCCGCAACCCATCAATAGCGCGGCAGTAACCCCGCTCAACAAACTATTGCGCATGCTCGTCTAAAACCAATGTTACTTTAAGCGCATGATGGAACCGCTTTTCCCAGCTTCCGGCGTTGCAGCCGGCTCCGATTGCATTACTTTCTTGGCATACGGATCGTAGCGGTTGTAGATGGTTGCATCCTTACGAGTTTGATCGCGCTCGGTAATCAACAGCACATTATAGGGATCACTGCGCGAGCCTTCCATTCCAGGAGATCCGTGCGGCATATCGGGTACTGCCAATCCGACTGCTTTTGGTTTTTCCTTTAGCAGACGGATAATATCCGGCGCCGGCACATGGCCTTCAATCGCATAGCCATTTACCAAAGCCGTGTGGCATGAGCCGACCGATTCGGAAAGCCCGGATTTTTTTCTAATTTCCTTATTACCGACATCATGCGTTTTAACCGTAAAACCATGATCCCGCATATGATCCACCCATTTCGCACAACAACCGCACGTCGGGCTTTTATACACCTCAACAGTCGTTGTAGCAGCAGCTTGCGATGCAATGCTTAACAGTCCTACCGTCATCAACGATCCAACTAACAAGGTACCGATTTGTTTGTTCATTTCTTCTCCACAATAATTTTTCCACGCATCTTTTTAAAATGACCGGGCAACGGGCAAGCAAAATCAACAGTGCCTGCAGTCGAAAATTGCCAAACCAATTCTTTTTGCTCACCGGGTTCCAATTGCAGCAAATAGGCTTCCGTGTGCTCCTTATCCGGATACATCCGTCGCATATTCGCAGCTTTCTTAAGTTCCGCCATTGAGCTTATCAACATTTCATGTTTGTGATTTCCGCCATTCTTAACCACAAACCGTACCGTCTCGCCCTCCGTTACAGTCACTTCAGCCGGCAGAAACATGTTATCCACTTGCGTCAGTTTAATAATACGCGATACTTTATCAGCATCGCCTGGCTTGCCGAAATCATGTTCCAATTGGGAATGGCTTGCAGCCGAGAAGCCATTGGTTGAAAACAAGACCAAAATTACCAATGGTATAATTCTGTTCATCAAACTCTCCTGAAAAATAACCCTCGGTCCAACGATCAAACCCGATTAGAATCCGGCTATGCTAAATTGTTCCAAACCGTTTGTCGAATATCCGCAGCGCTCCTGTTATCGGTTTGAGCAATCTTTTTTGAAACTTTTTCTATAGATTTATCGTACAGCATGCAAAAAAAACAGCAATATAATGCCAACAAACTACAAAAGCGCTTAAGAAGATTAGTGGGGTCGGCAATCGCGGATTTCAATATGATCGAAGCCGGTGACCGGATCATGGTCTGCCTGTCCGGCGGCAAGGACAGCTATGCGCTGCTGGATATCTTACGCAATCTGCAAGCACATGCGCCGCTGGAATTCGAATTAATTGCTGTCAATCTCGATCAGAAACAGCCCGGATTTCCCGAGCAAGTACTACCGGAATACCTGACCCGCACCGGCATGCCGTTCCGCATCGTAGAACAAGACACCTACAGTGTTGTAAAACGCGTCATCGCCGAAGGTAAAACGACCTGCAGTCTATGCTCCCGGCTACGCCGCGGCGTGCTATACCGGGTTGCCGGCGAGCTGGGCGCCACCAAAATCGCGTTGGGCCATCATCGCGACGACATCCTGGAAACACTGTTCTTAAACATGTTTTATGGCGGAAAACTCAAAGCGATGCCGCCCAAACTGGTGAGTGACGACGGCAAACATATCGTGATCCGGCCGTTAGCCTATTGCAAGGAAAAAGATTTGGCGTCATACGCGGCAGTTGCGGATTTTCCGATTATCCCGTGTAACCTGTGCGGATCGCAGCCTAATTTGCAGCGCCAGGTTATTAAAGAAATGATGCAGCAATGGGACAAAAAATTTCCGGGCCGGCTGGAAACCATGTTCCGTTCCCTGCAAAACGTGCAACTATCGCATTTGGCCGATACCGCCCGCTATGATTTTGCAAATCTCAAAGTACAGGACCGTCCATTTGAAAACGGCGATATCGCCTTCGATGACGAAACGTTCGAACCCAATATCGAGGAACTGTTGCAACCCGATACCGAAGAAAATTCAGAAATTAACAACCACAGATCTTTGCACGGTTACTACACGGCACAATAATTGCGTTAAAAATCTGCCTTATTCTCGTACCGTTCATGACACCGTACAAAGGTCTCGATCAATACTTGGTATCGGAAGAGTGATGGTTATTACAGTATCCTGGCGGCAGCCGTCTTCCCTGTCATTCCGTATAACAACCTTTATGTCTGCAACCAATAGAAAGACCGGGCGGGAATCATTAGACTCTCATTCATTATTGGCAACGATTCGCCACTACATAAATTTTTGATTGAATCGTACTGAAAAAAACCCATCCGCTGCAAAGGCGACAAATTCAAGAATTGCGACTCATCATCAAAGTTTCCAATGACTAAAACTCTGGAGCTGCTATTGATTTGATCAAATCGTGAAAATACAAAAAGATGAGGATTATCTACATTCAATAACTCCCGATTGTTTCTATCCGCAAAAGCCGGTATTTCCTTACGGATAGAAATCATTTTCTTTACCGCATTGAAGATGCTGTACTCGACTGTTCCTGGCTGCGTTCTTAGCATCGCGTTTTCCCAATTCATTTTCGGGCGGTGTATCCAGCGACTATCATCGTTTTTTGATTCATCGTTCAGATAGGAATCATCGTTTAGCGTTCCAATAGCATCTCCGTAGTAAAGCATCGGAATACCGCCGAAAGAAAGAATCATTCCGTGCAACAGGAGAATAATTTTGATGGCTGTATTAATGGCATCGGGGTCGTTATTTTTCAGTGCGCGCTGGAGCCCGGCAAGTGAAGCCAGGGATCCGGAGATACGCGCATCACCGGTCTCTGAATTTCTCCCGAAAGCAAGCCCGGTCGCAAATGATCCTTCGTAATTTCCGGTAAAATAATCCACTAAAAAGCGCCGATGCGACTGCGGCTCATACCCTGCAGTAACAATGTCGTCATCGCTGAAACCCCAGCCGATATCATCATGACAGCGCACGTAGTTGAGCCAAGTTGCCCGCTCAAGTTTTGAAGGAATATTTTGTATCCCTTTGTTAAGCAACACCGCTTTTTTTGTCGCCACGGCATCCCACAACAGCGCCATAAACGTCGCGTTATAGGCAATCTCGCATTCTTTAGCATTAATGGCATCTTCACCGAAGTACTTGATTATCTCGGTAGGCGCAACGATGGCTTCCGCGATGAACAACACACCGGGAGCGGTAACTTGGCAACAATCCTTCATCAGCTGCAAAATCAGATGCGCTTCGCGCTCATTCTGGCAAGAACTGCCCATTTTCTTCCACATAAACGCCACGGCATCAAGCCGCAGAATATCCGCGCCTCGATTGGCCCAGAATAGAATGATGTTCAACATCTCTATAAAAACCGCCGGGTTCCGGTAGTTTAAATCCCATTGATAGCGATTAAACACCGTCATCACCCATTTGCCCATCGCCTCATCCCAGGTGAAGTTGCCGGGTGCCGTTTCCGGAAATACTTCCGGCATGGATTCTTCATAAATATCCGGAATCGACCGGTCATTGAAGGTGAAATAATAGTCCTGATACGCCTTATCGCCCTCGCGTGCTTTCTTAGCCCATTCGTGCTGGTCGGAAGTATGATTGACGACCACATCCAGGGTGAGCAGCATGTCCCGTTTTTTCAGGCTAGCGACTAATTTGTCAAAATCCTCGAAAGTACCGAAACGGCTATCAATCTTGCAAAAATCTCTTACGGCATAGCCGCCATCACTTTTGCCTTCGGGGCAATCGCAGATGGGCATGATATGCACTAGATTAACACCCAATTCCTGCAGATAATTCAATCGAGACAGCATATCCTTCAGGTTGTCGGCGTATCCGTTGCAGTACAGCGCCATACCGACCCATTTCTGACTTAAAAACCAGTTGTGATCTTTTTCCCGTTCCAGATCAATTTTCTTAAGATGACTGGGCCTGCTGATATATTGGCGCATTAGCGCTTCTACGAGATGCAGCATGTGTTGCTTAAAATCCGGGTGATCGCCATAAAGCGTATTAAATAGCGAATAAATGGCATAGAAATTTGCCCCCAGCCGGGTATAGAAAAATTGCAGATTCTGCGGCTTCGTTTTTTTCTTTACCTCAACCAGGATGTCATTGAGCAAAGAATGTGAGATCTGTTCATACATAAATATACCTACAATTAACCGTTATGCTCAGTCCGCCAGTTATAATGCTCCAGCCCTTCCAGAATACCGTTGGCTTGATGAGCCTGAGCGAAATAGATTTGTTCCAAGTCGCGCAGCGACTCGAGCTCTGGACTGTAGTTACCAACCACGATCCCCAGCGTATCCCCGAGCAACATTTCCTTGTCATTGCCGGAATCACCCACCACCAGAAAATTCTCCAGTGCCAGTCCCCATTTGCACGCCAGATAGCGGATGGCATGTCCCTTGGAGGCGCGTATCGGCAATACGTCTAAAAATTTTTCATGCGAATAGATAAGTCGCGCATGCAAGCGATGCTCCCGCAGCAATCGATATAAATCCTGCAGGGGTGGCATTTCCTTTGATATCACGTTATAACTGAGCTTGAATTTGCGTTGATTCTCAGCAACTTGGAGCGTCAATCCAGGCTGACCGGACAAAACTTGTTCCAATGCATCACGCCGCCATAGATGGGCAATGCGGTTAGCCCATCCGATATCCGGTTGCAGCCTGGGGCCATAATTGATTTCGCTCCCAACCGAGGTGATTAGTACATTCGGAATCGGAACCCGTGCATTCTTGAGAACTTTCACCGCACTTTCCAGAGAACGCCCGGTAGCGACACCGAAAACGATGGATCCCGCATGTTTTTTTAACCAGCTGATCAGTTGTTGCAGTCCTGCTCTGTTTCCAAGCAAGGTGTTGTCTATATCGCTGATCAAGGCTCTTCGCGCCAGCGGCATGGGCGATTTGCCGTCTTGCATTGTGAATGAAATCTGGCGCCGCATGCGCTTGCGATCACGATGCAGCAGCCGGCGTATTTCCTTCATATATTTGCTTACGTGCGCATCCCAACTATAGTGACGACGCGCCCCTATGACGCCATTCTTCGACCACGTCCGCCATTGCTGCTTGTTCGATAATACGTTGGATAATGCTGCAGCAATCGCGACCGGATCCAACGGATTCACCAACAAACCATTGCAGCAATTCGCCAAAATATCCCGCGGCCCGCCATCTTCGGTAGCGACAAATGGCAAACCGCTCGCGGCGGTTTCAATCAAGGTCAAGCCAAATGGTTCCGTTAGCGCCGGATTGACAAATACGCCGCGGCGGCGCGCAGCCAGGCGGTATAGCTCCGGCACATCCTCGGCGGAATGATGTTTAGGGATGGCCACGCGTCCCCATAAATCGTAACGATCAATATCCAGTAACAGCTCCCTTAGCACTTTCTGCGAAGCTTCATCCAGCTCACGAATGTCATCACGGTTGCCGGAAACGATAACCAGATTAGCCATTTTCTGTAGCTCGGGATTACCTCCATAAGCTTCGATCAGACCTTTCAGATTCTTATGAATGGAAGGGCGGCAAATTGTGAGTATGATCGGTTTGGTCGGATCCGATAAAAATTTATCCACCATTTGCATTACGTTAGGATTAATTTTTCTGCGTCCCGGCGGCGAGAAACGCGTAATGTCGGTCCCTGGAGGAATTACGACAAAGCGGCTGCTTTCACGATTATGGTACATGCCATACTGTTCGGTAACCTCTTGCCGCGTGCTGGTAACCACCATATTAACGCTTACCAGCAACTCCTCTTCCACCGCGATGCGGCGCTCGAAATTGAACTGGCGTTCAATCGCGTGCTTTTTCCGGCCACTTGCCAGCAAACGCGCTTGCTTTGGACGTCCCAGCGAGTGCCCCGTGTGCACTTGCGGTATACCAAGGAGCAGTGATAGTTGTTGTCCTACATACCCTGCATCGGCGTAATGCGTATGTATCAGATCCGGCAATCGTCCCTGTTGGCGCAAAAAATGTAAGCTGCGATCCACCAGCTGGTCGAGATGAGGCCACAGCAATTCCTTGCGTATGTAATGCGACGGACCGAAAGGCAAGCGCAGAATACGCGCGCCGTCACCCATTTCTTCAATGGGCTGGGAATAATCCGGGGATACCGCGGGATCATCAACCAATCGTGTCAACAAATCAACTTGCCCGACATCGCAATGGCGTGCCAACGCGCGTACCAGTTCCACCACATAGGTCGTTTGTCCGCCGGTATCCGCATCCCGCCCCAATTCCATGTTATCCCCTCTGATCAAACCGTGCGGACTGATCATTAAAATGTACAATGGGTTTTCGTTGTTGCCCGAGTCCATCGTCATATATTCCAATCCTTTATGAACGGTTCATAAAAATCCGGAGAATCTGGAATTGCTCCTCTTATTTCGCACAGAGCGGCCGCAAAGGCATTGGCACGCGACAAAATCAGCGTCACCGGCCAACCGCGCAATAAACCCAGAATATAAACAGACGCAAAGCCGTCGCCTGCACCAACCGTATCCACCAGTGGTTGTGAAGATGCGGATCCCTTAACACTTTCTATTTTGCCTTCGTTGTCGAGTTGCCAAGCGCCCTGTTCACCACAGGTGACCAAAACGCTATCCAAACCGAAACACTTAATCAGCGCGTCAGCATTTTGTGCTGGATTTTTACCGGATAACCGGAATAAAGATGCCAGCATATCCAGCTCTTCCCAATTTAGTTTTAACAGGTTTGCGCGCCTCAGAGAACGCTCGATGGTAGGCGCATCATACCAAGGCTCACGTAAATTGATATCCAGCAAGCGCGGCGCATTGCTGCTGCGGATAAGCGCACCCAAGGCTTGAGCGGATTTTGTGCTGCGTTGGGCCAGCGTACCAAAATATATCAGCTGCGGACGCATGGCCAAAGTGATCATATGCGTTATGCCGGCATGGATGTAGTCATACGCCTGCTCCGGCAGAATGTCAAAACGGTGCTTACCTTCTTCCATGTGCACCATCACTTGGCCCGTTGGATGAGAGGCATCAAGCTGTATACCGCAATCATCCATGCCGGCATCCTTAATCACCGCCAGTAATTCACGGCGAAGCTCGTCGTTTCCAATGCGCGATATCAGTACTGGATGCAATCCAAATGCTTGCAGGTGGCGTGCGACATTAAATGGCGCGCCTCCAAACACTTTTCGATCCTCGAATATATCTGCCAGTACCTCACCGAACAATAAAATTGTTTCTGCTTGAATAGATGTCATAAATACGATTAATCCAGTCAGATTAAGTTTTAACTATCGAATTGACAATTAATACTTGGTTTCAGAAGACTAATTATTATTATTGCGTCTCGGCGGAATCCATTTGAAAGTCATTACCACCAAAGCGGCAAAAGCGATATAAATCGCTGTCAACACCACTTCGGACACTTGATAAAAAATGATGCGATGTAACCAATGCTGAATGAAACCGACATCCGGCTCCATTTGGCGCAGATTGTTTTCCCAAACAGTTAGCGGACAAGCAACGCCAAGCAACGATTCGGCCACAACAAATAAAATAGCGGCAAGATGCAGGTAGCGGAACCATGGATTTGCGGCAAATCCAAATTTCAGCCAGGCACCAATCCAGATAACTGGCAAACTGCCAACGACAAACAACACATACAAAAAATGAACGATCAGAACAAAATCGGCAGTCACTTCATTTGTCCGTTTTAAATGATGACGATCATCCGGCCGCCGATGCCGGTCACGTCAGTTTCACGTTAAGCAAAATAAAGAAATTCTCCCGGTATTCGTACTTACGCAAACTGTAATTTATCCAGCGTTCAATAATCACCGGTTCCATAAGTCCGCATGTCGTTTTTAATCAGCTTGATACCCTCCACCTTGCGGGCAATTGCAATTACTTTATCCATATCATCCCTGGAATTGACATGACCACTCAGTTCGACGATGCCTTTGATGGTTCTGACATTGATATCGAACGGTCTTAAGGATGGTTCGTCGATAATCGCCTCATGCACTTTGGTGGTAATGACGATATCGTCGAATTGTTCGCGGCTGCCCTCATATTTTTGAGCCGATGTGCAGCCAAGGGAAAAAAGCACTTGGAACAACAAGAATAAAACGATGAAACAATTATTAGCCGTACGCTGTGTCATGATAAGGTTCTCCCAAACGATTACCGGAAAAAACCCCCCATCACATTGCGATTAACCCCTTGCTCTCCTACCTTCAGTACCTTATACAATAAAAATCAAAAGCTTTTGAATCCTTAGGTAAGTATTTGCAAACATCAGAATGCGCGAGGTATTGCAAGGATAGAGCGGCTCGCATGTATGGCTAACGTTCGATGCATTTCATTCCTGACAAACATATTACATGATTCATTCCGGCAGAGACAATGGTTACCATTATGAAATCCGCTTCCTATTCGAACATTTATCAGATCTGCGCCGATTGTCCGGTTGCCGACTGTTCTTTCAATAGCGGCGCGATCAGTTTTTCCAATTTTTTCAAGCTGACACGCCCTAAATAGGTTTCGACAATCTCGCCGGAGCGGTTCAGAACCACCGTATAGGGCAGAGCAGACATACGGTTTCCGGTGGCCTCGAGCAATGACCAGGTATTAAAACTCCCGATCAGAACCGGATAATTGATCCCGAATTCCTGGCTGAACATTTTCACTTTGTCAGCTTGATCAATGGCAATTCCGACAAAAATCAAGCCATCATCGCCGTATTTCTTTTGCGCTTCGATAAATTCCGGGATTTCCTCCCGACATGGGGTACACCAAGTCGCCCAGAAATTTACCACCATGACTTTACCAAGCCACTGCGAAACCGCCTGATCTTTTCCTTGCAAATCAGGCAAGCTGGTTTCAAGAATCGCTTTTGCACCTTGCTGGCTTTCTTCGCTGGTCAACTCCGTTTGATACACATCCGACAACAATGCACGAAAAAATGAGCCTGCGCCCAAAGCAACCACGGCAACACAAAAATACAAAAAAATCTGCTTAAATTTTGACATCGTCACATCCTAAAATTATTTTACTGTCTGAACAGCAGCTTGCGGTTTATAGAGCGTGCACTCAAATCAGAACCGCATTCAATACTGTCAAGAAATCGTTATTGTTGAGGAATCCAATGACTTTGATGTCCGGCACATCCCGTCCCTGACGGTCAATAAAAAGAATACCCGGCGGCCCAAACAACTTAAATCGCTTAAGCAGCGCCATATCATCCGGCGTGCCGTCGGTTACATCAACCTCCAGTAACACCACATCTTTCAAGCGGGCTTGGACTTTGGTATCGGAAAAAGTGAAGCGATCCATTTCCTTGCAGGAAACACACCAATCAGCATGAAACCGCACCATAACATATTTATTTTTGGAACGCTCAATCTGCTCATCAAGCTCCGCGAGGCTTTTTACCCGTTGAAACGGTAATGACGGATAAGCCGCCGCTGTCATTTCCGCAGTATTTCCGCCGCTACCGGCTATACCGATTTTGGAAAGCGGCTGCAAAACATCGCGGCTGCCTGATAACACGCCGATCAGCATTGCAACACCGATCAGCAATGCGATCACGCCGATGCCTTTAAGAAATTTCTGCAACCCTGTCGCTCTCTCCGGTAACGGATCGATTGCATGTAAATAGATCGCCGAAATGATCAACAACGCCGCCCAAAGCGACATATACACGACATCGTTGATAACCGGCGAGACAATCCAGAGCGCGACCGCCAATAGCAGCACGCCGAAAAAGCGCTTGATGGATTCCATCCACGACCCGGCCTTGGGCAGCAATGCACCGGCCGATGTACCGAGCAGCAGCAACGGCACACCCATACCGAGTGCCATGACAAACAACGCCGAACCTCCCAGCATGACATCGCGGGTTTGACTAATGTAAAGCAACGCGCCTGCAAGCGGGGCCGCAACGCAAGGCCCAACGATCAAAGCGGATAACGCGCCCATACCGAACACACTGGTCAAATGCCCGCCTTTCAGATGCCCGGCTTCCTCGGACAATTTGGTTTGCAATGCACCCGGCAATTGCAATTCATAAAAACCGAACATCGAAAACGACAGCAACACAAAAATCACCGCAAACGTACCCAAGACCCAAGCGTTCTGCAATGCAGCGGATAACATTGCGCCTGACAATCCGGCTGCCACACCGGCGATGGCATAGGTAATCGCCATACCGAGCACATAAGCCAGCGCCAGAATAAAGCCGTGCCGCTTGGTCATATGTTTGCCGCGATTGGCAATAATCCCCGACAATATCGGAAACATTGGAAACACGCACGGTGTAAACGACAACAGCAAACCAATGCCGAAAAACCCGGTCAGGATCAGCCAGTAATCGCCACTTTCAAACATCCGCTCGATTTTGTAGGACTCGGTTTCGATGGCGGGCACGCGGGATGGCATTTGAAATAATTCCGCAGTGGCGTCGGCAGCAACCGCCGGATTGCTGACCGCATCGGCAACGGCACCGATAGCCGCGGCGACTGCCGGCAGCGTCAATTCGATAACTTTATGAATCGGTGCGTAACACACGCCGACCGGTTCGTTGCAACCCTGATAACCAGCTTCCAGCGTCAGCGGCTGCTCGCTGGCGGAATCGGTGCGCTTCAACGAAATGATCGCTTGTATCGGGTTGAAATAAACTTCCATTTGCCCAAAGGTCATGTCATCTTTCATTTGACCCGGCGGCAACGTCACTTTTTCGATGGTTAAGCCTTCCTGTTTCGGCTCGAAAGTAATCTTGTCGCGATATAGATAATAATCCTTCGCCGGTGTCAGATGGGCAATCAACGTTTGGCCGTCGCGCACTTCCACGGATATTTTGAACGCTTCGTCCGGCGGCAGCAGTTCTTGCGGATTGTTCTGCCCGAGGTTGATGCCCAACCCCTGTAATTTCTGGAATATGCTGAAAGAGCTGCCTTCCTGCGCAAACGCTTGCGGACAGGATATTAAAAATAACAACAACAAAAATTGAATTAATCGCATCGGTATTCTGTAATATTTAGTCTGATCGGTGAGTTTCATCGGCTACCCACTGCAGATAGGCAGGTAATCCGCCCACTATAGGAACCATAATCACTTCAGGAAGTTCATAAGGATGCATCATCTTGATCAACTGTTCAACCCGGTCATAATGCTGGCGGCGGGTTTTGATCAGAACCGGAATTTCCGCCGCCGACTCGATGTTATCCTGCCAGCGGTAAACCGATGTACAAGGACTTAAGAGATTGACACAAGCTGCCAAATGCTGATCAAGCAAAGCTTTCGCCAATGCATCGGCACTTTCGTGATCGGGAAAATTGGAAATGATCAATACGGATTCCATTCGTAATATTGTTGCATCAAAGGTTTTATTTTACCTTGCTTATCAGGCCGTTGAAAAACGTTTTCGAGACAGCCTATAACAAAGCAAAACCAGACGAAAAGCGCAGTTTATGCGTAATAAATGCGCAACACCGTAGCGGCGCGCAGATAGCTTTTCAACGACCTGATAGCACTTCGATGGACAGACGGGGTTTTGTTCATGACTGCAATCGGCATATACTCAAATTAAAGCATCTCTAAAAATTATTGTATGAAAGGAAAAATACCATGAAAGGATTATTCAGATTAGTCATCGTGCTGGCAATTCTTACCCCGGTCACCATCTTCTTCGGTTACATCATCATGGACGAAGGCGATCAATTCACCACCGAACATTATATGGTCACCGGCTTGAGCATGGTTCCGCTGATTTTCGCGCTGCTGGTTAAATTCCTGATGACCGGCGCGGAAACTAACAAGGAATAATCTCCGGCCGGTAATTACTCTGCCGATTCATCCGGCACACGCTCACAAGCACGCTGATAAGCCAAACCAGCCACAGCCAGATCTCCCAGCGCCAAACCGCGAAATACGAACGCAATCCGCTCACTGGCATTTTGACGAACCAACGCGGTGTCTATCATCAAACCGGTCAGATCACCGCACACCAGCGCCGGATCGACCAGCGGCACAGGCATACTGGCTTCTTGTTCCAGATCGTCGACAATGATGCGATCCAGCATCGGCATACTGTCTTTCAGCCACGGCGCCGCCAGATCGGTCATTGTCACAAATGCACCGGGTTCCAACCAGTGTGCATCGAGAAACGGAACCAATTGCGGCGACAAGGTCACCGACGTAACGATTAAATCCGCACCGCGGATCGCTGCTTCGGCGGTTTGACAAGCCATTGCGGTCAACCCCATATTTTCGGCATATTGGCAAAAACGATCGCGGCTCGGCCCGCGTGCATAGGCGCGAACGCTGCTTAACGGAAACAATGCGGCAAATGCTTGCAAATGGCTATGCGCCTGTATGCCGCAACCGATAAACGCCGCGACGCAAGCATCCGTGCGAGCCAGCCGTTTGGCTGCGACCGCACTCAACCCGGCAGTTCGCACCGCAGTAATCCAATTGCCGTCGATTACCGCCAGCGGCAAACCGCTGCGGCTATCGAGCAATGTTACCAGCGAATTAATGCTCGGTAAGCCTTGTTGCGGATTATCCGGATTCAGTACCAATGCCTTGACGGCTAAAAACGGCGGATCGTCGGCAGCCGCCAATGTCGCCATCATATAGCGGTTATCGGGCGGCGTAATGACTGCTTTGGGTGCATTCCAAGCCTGTTGACGGCTGCGCGCCCGTAGCAAACGTTCAATACTGGCGGTAATTTCTTGGGGGATTAATTGCAAGGATTGCAAAGAATCTGCCGATAAAAAGCACGGCGTTGAATCGCGCGATTTATTGCCGGATTCATGCAAGATTCCCGGCGAATTTCCAGGTTTTTGAAAATTTGTCATCGTATTTTAACCATCGGCTGCTATAATATCGCCCCCATTGGCACAACTAACAGCTTATTTTTTTGAGGAATTATTTATGTCTCGTTCGATCCGCAATATCGCCATCATCGCACACGTCGATCACGGTAAAACCACGATGGTTGACAAGCTCCTGCATCAAGCCGGCACCTTTGCCGCGCATCAGCAAGTTTCCGAGCGCGTGATGGATTCCAACGATATTGAGCGCGAGCGCGGCATCACCATTTTAGCCAAGAATTGCGCCATCGACTACGAGGGCGTTCATATCAACATCGTCGATACCCCGGGTCACGCCGATTTCGGTGGTGAAGTGGAGCGCGTATTATCGATGGTCGACGGTGTGCTGCTGTTGGTCGATGCAGTGGAAGGTCCGATGCCGCAAACCCGGTTTGTGACCAAAAAAGCGCTGGCGCAAGGCTTACGCCCGATTGTGGTGATCAACAAGATCGACCGGCCTGGCGCGCGCGCCGGTTGGGTAGTCGATCAAACCTTTGATTTGTTCGACAAACTCGGCGCCAGCGATGAACAGCTCGATTTTCCGGTCGTATACGCTTCCGCGTTGAATGGCTTTGCCACGCTGGATCCGGATAAATCCAGCCCGGACATGCGCCCGCTGTTCGATACCATTCTCAACCATGTGCCCGCACCCACCGGCAATCCCGATGAACCGCTGCAACTGCAGATCAGCGCATTGGATTATTCCAGCTTCGTCGGACGCATCGGCATTGGCCGCATTCATCGCGGCAAGCTGAAAGCCGGTCAGGAAGTGATGGTGCTCGCGGGCGACAAGCCGCCGAAAAAAGCCAAAGTCAATCAAGTGCTCGGTTTCCGCGGTCTGGAACGGATACAAATGAAAGAAGCGTTGGCGGGCGATATTGTCTTGATCAACGGCGTGGAAGAACTGAGCATCGGCGCCACGCTGGCCGATGTCGACCAACCCGAAGCGCTGCCGATGCTGGCGGTCGACGAGCCGACCCTGACCATGACGTTCCAGGTCAACACCTCGCCGTTTGCCGGGCAGGAAGGTAAATTCGTCACCAGCCGCCAATTGCGCGAACGCCTGGAAAAAGAATTGCTGACCAATGTTGCATTACGCATGGAAGATACCAGCGAAACCGATTCATTCCTGATTTCCGGCCGCGGCGAATTGCACCTGACTATTCTGCTGGAAAACATGCGCCGTGAAGGCTATGAACTGGCTGTTTCTCGTCCGCACGTCGTGATCCGCGAAATCGACGGTGTCAAATGCGAGCCGTTTGAAATGCTTACCGTCGACGTTGACGAAGCCAATCAAGGCGCGGTGATGGAAGCATTAGGCGCGCGCCGCGGCGATTTGCAAGATATGGTATCGGATGCCAAAGGGCGCGTGCGACTCGACTACCGCATCCCGGCGCGCGGCTTGATCGGTTTCCAATCGGAATTCATGACCATGACGCGCGGCACCGGTCTGATGAGTCACGTATTCGACGAATTCGCGCCGATGCGCCCGGAAATTCCGCCGCGCAGAAACGGTGTGCTGATTTCCGCCGAACAAGGTGAAGCCGTCGCCTATGCGCTGTGGAAACTGCAAGACCGCGGCCGCATGTTCGTCAGCCCCGGTGACCGTCTCTATGAAGGCATGGTGATCGGCATCCATACCCGCGATAACGATCTGGTCGTAAATCCGATCAAGGGCAAGCAACTGACCAACATCCGCGCCTCGGGAACCGATGAAGCGGTGACATTAATCCCGCCGATTCAACTCACGCTGGAATCCGCGATTGAATTTATCGCCGACGACGAATTGGTGGAAATCACCCCGAAAACCATCCGCATCCGCAAACGCTACTTGCTGGAACACGAACGTAAACGCGCTTCACGCGCAGCAGCGTAATCGCTGATCTTCAAACAACTGCGCCGGTATCAACTCTACCGGCGCATTAAGCTCTTACCTGCTGCTCTTCAGCAAATTAGGCGGCAATCCCATCGGCTCGAAATCCTTCAGCAATGGCACATCTCTTTTATTAATCGAACGGATATCCATATCGTAGGTGCCATGCGGCCCCCAACTACCGGTAAATTGCTTACCGTCCGGCGTGAACGTCCAACACATATCCTCGCCGCCGGTATTGACCGCATCGCCGAGATTCACCGGCTGCTGCCATTCGCCATCGGCATTTTGCTGTGAAATCCACTCGTCGTGCCCGCCGCGCGAACCCAAATCCGGCCGCGTGCTGGTGATGATCAGGCTTTTGCCGTCTTTCGACAATCCGGTCCAATGCATATGGTCACGGTGCGGCGAGTTGATTTTCGGACCCAAACTTTCGGGTTTCTGCCACACGCCGTCCTTTTTCTCGACCTTCCAGATATCGCTGTCCTGGGTCACGCCGGGCTGGTGGTAGCTGAAATAAATCAAGCTGTCGGACGCGATAATCGGACAATGTTCCTCGCCGGTCGTCGTGTTGATGTTCGGCAGTTCCGGCACGTCGTTCCAGTTTTTGGCCTCCTGCCACACACCATCGACTTTCTGCACCACGTACAAATCGCCGGACAACATATTGCCCGGCTCGTAGCGCGTGAAATAAATCACATTGCCGTCGTCGGAAAAGCTCGGCTCCAACTCCCACGCCGAAGTATTGATGTTCGGCCCCATTTTGGGATCGATGCCCGGCCCCAAATGAACCGGCTCCTGCCATTCGCCATCGACCAGGCGCGACATCCAGATATCGAAACTGTAATTACCACCGGGCGACTGGATACTGCCCTCGCGCGTCGACACAAAAATCGCGGTCTTGCCATCGACGCTGTAGGTAATCTCCATCTCCGAACCGGTCGAATTGATTTTCCCAGCGATGCTGTTCGACACCCGCGGATGCTCCGTCGCAGCTCCGCTCCCGGAACCGTGCATACCGGGCATGGCATGGGAAACACCCTGCGTCACAACAAATGCCAGCGGCACGGATAAAAGTTTTAGATTGATAAAATGCTTTTTCATTACTTGACCTCCTTGTTTCAACGAACATGCTTTTACAAGAATAGGCTGGTGTGTTTGTTATTGCAATTCAATTTCTACCGCTATTCTTTTCCTGCCATGCCGCAAATTCCAACGGCCGCAGACCGAATCGGATGACATTACCGGAATGAAGATTCTGAAATTCCTCCATCACCAGCGCGACAAAACGCTCATGATCGGCTTCGGCCACGGTACCGGGTACTTGGGCGCGGATCGCTGCTAAGTCGGCTTTAGCGCCACCACGGACAATAGCTGCAACAAGTGCTGACAACTGGGTGCGATAGCGCAGGCGCACAGCGTCCGGCGGCACCAGCTGCTGGCGCACGGCGACGTATTGCTGGCAGGAACGCTCGTAGGCACGCACGAAGATATCGCGTAGCAATTCCACGCGATTGAGTTCATAGACGCCGAGCAGGGCTTCGATGTAATCCTTCGCGGCGACGTCGATGAAAGACAGCGGCGAGAAGTTATGCCGGATAAAGGGAATGTTGGCAGCCAGCCGGGAAACGCGTTTATTGACATCCTCAAACGGTTGCAGGTAGGGCAGATGCACCATCAGGAAGAAAGCTTGCTCAAAGGGATCAAGAATTTCGGCCGCCATCTCGATAACGACGCCGAATAACTCTTCGATACGCTGAGGCAGAGCAATCGGCAGATAAACACTGCCACCGATTTCAACCGGCCGGCTACGGAGGCGGCCGCAAGTTGCGGGATCGGGCATGAGACCATCCGACAAAAAGGCATGCAGCGCAATGACGGTTTCCGGATTAACACCCACATGCTCGGTATCGCGCACCAGATATTCAATCGCCACCTTGTGATTGAGGATCATCTGGGTTTCCAGCGCATCCTTACCGGCGGCGGCTTGCCCGTATTCGATGAGGCGTTCGGTATCGAGCCGCGAATAGGTGTTGCCCTCCAGTTGCGACGAGGCCCAGGAAAGATCAATCAACAAGCGATTGAGAATGTCGCGGGCAAAAGTACCCGCCGGAGCATCGTCAGCCGCCGTCACGGACGGACGGCCGAGATTGTGCAGTTGCGTGCGCAGGGATTCGGAGAGATAGGCGGTACTGTTCGGGGTATATTGCTCCAGGAAAGACTGCTTGTAACTGACCGGCGCCCGCTGTTGCCGAGGCTGACGCACATAACGCCGGATCTCTTTCCCTTCCGGCGATACCGGGGTATCAACCTCGGTGCCCGGCGAGGCTGCGACTAAAGCCGGTTCATGTGTCCGGGCGTAGATTATTTGGGATTGGCGGTAACGCAGACTCGGGCCTTTACCGGAAACAAATACCCTTTTCAGATCGGTCAAGTTTGCAAGACGGCGCTGCAACGTACGGCGGCTGACTATCTCTGCCAATGCCGCATGCAGCGCGTCGATACCAACGCCTTCGATGTGCCGGACAATCTCGGCTTCGATCCGCTCGTTCAGATCATCAGTCAGTTTTTTGGGCATAACAAGATTATTTGGCGCGATAGAGAAATTATTACGCCAAAAGATTAACTTTATTGGCGCGATTTGTCAAAATTTGCGCCAATAAACGCTATGAATCGGCATGATATCCCCAGCAAGACTAACTTTAGCACTTCACTTCAAAGCGCAAGAAATCGCTCAGGCGTTTTGATTCGGTAATCTCATCGTGCGGAACCAGCAAATACTTCCAGGGTTTATTGCCAACCGTTGCGGCATAATCCGATGCGTACTTGCACCAGCGCATAGCCGCTGCCGCCTTGGCTTGCACTTCCTGAGTATCGATATCGTTACGCGCTTTGGTTTCCACCATGAAAATTGCCGAATCGGTTTCGGCGACGAAATCGGGAATGTATTCCGGTTGCTCGGAACCCAGTTTGTAGTAGATCTGGAACTGCCCCTTCGCCGGTTTAATCCACTTGAGAGCGTCACGTTCCAGAATAATGGCAAAGCGGCGCTCGGTATCCGAATCGAATTTCTGCAGCGGATACAAACAGCGCGTGAAACCGCCGAACAGCATCTGCTTGATGCGGCTGACATCAAGCACCGTCTCCCGGAAGTGATGAGCCATCTGACCAGCTGTAGCCGTGTAGTTGCACGGTTTAAGCCCGGTAAAACCGCGGCTGACCTGCACCTCATACTCCGTTGCCTGCTCCCAAAAGTGAGCCATCATTTGCGCGTGGATTTCGCGTGCGATCAGACGACGGTCACGATCCAGTACGTTTATAGTCTCTCCCTCCGAGAGATAACCGCGCAAATGCTGAACCATCTGGCCTGCAAGATCATAAAGAAGATCGGCGTGGATGAAGTAGTCGATATCATCTAAATCCACCAGGGCATGAACGATATAATCCTCCAGCCGCTGCTCCTTCAGTCCGGCTTCTGCGGCTAAGGTGAATTGCTCGTTGGTGCGCAGCATTTGACCGACGATCTCGCGCTCACCAGGCTGCAAGTGAAGCTGGCTGACATCGAGCGCAAACGGATGAAAACCCGTGGTGACTTCGCCAGTCGGCACCACGGCGATGCGCGGAATGTCGATGGTTTGTTGCACCACGATTGCAGCGGTTTTTGCCACCACATCCGATAGATCGAGTGCTGGAGCCGATTCATCCACGCCCGCCAACAAATCGCCTTGCACGGGTTTCAGCCGCTCAACCACCTCCGCCAGAATTTCCTTTTGCACCTCGGGCTTCAGCAGTGCGCTACTGGTGGGTACCCAATCGCGCTTGACCTCGTACTTGCCGATCACGTCCATGACCATGCGTGCGGCCTGCTTTTCTGCCTCGGTGGTAAACACCGGCTCCGGCACGGCAACGGCTGCCGATTCATTATCAGCACCTGATGCACCCGTCTGCATAACCGGCGCGTCCGTCAGACCGAGGCAAGTTGCGGCTCCCGATTCAACCTGCACGCTCACTTTCTTGTCGAAAGCCGAAGGCGCATCGAGAATGAGATGCTTCAAGCGAATCGGTGAATCGCCCCGATTGGCTTCGTCGATAATCTCCTGAAACTTGTCGTGTGCGACGATGTTCAGGCGATCCACCGCCGCCACACCAGTACGCTTGCCGTAAGGCAACCGCAAACCCCGGCCGATGGATTGCTCGATCAGCGTGCGGGCATTAGCGGCGCGCAGCGGCACAATGGTGTAAAGATTGGTCACGTCCCAGCCCTCCTTGAGCATGTTGACGTGAATCACAATCTCGGTCGGCTCGTCCACACTCTCGACCGCGAGCAAACGAGCGATCATTTCCTCCTCTTCGCTGCCTGAGCGGCTGGAATCGACCTGAATCACCTTGCCCTGATATCTCCCTTCGTATAATCGCTCTTCAATCAATTCCCGGAGTTGCCCCGCGTGCGTGGTATCGCGTGCAATCACCAGCATGAAGGGCTTGACCGGCGCAACACCGTTTTCCCGGGCATAGGTCAGCAGCTCAACTTTTGTTGTTTCGTGCAGACGCACGCCGTCTTCCAGCTTGGTTTTCTCGATTTCCTCGGGCGTGTGTGCTTTCGCATCAAAATTACGCTGCGTGACAACGGCAGGCTCCTTGACAAAACCGTCTTCCATCGCCAGTGCCAGCGGATAGTCCATGACCACATTCTTGAACGGAATCGGCTTTGGGTTTGCCTCCACGAACGGCGTCGCCGTGACCTCCAGTCCGAACAAAGGCTGTAATTCATTGATCGCCCGCATCCCGGCTTGCGCGCGATAGCGGTGCGATTCGTCCATCAACAGCACCAGATCCGGCAAATTGGCGAGATGATTGAAGTAGCTATCGCCTAATACCTCTTTCATGCGCTTGATGCGCGGTTCGCGGCCGCCGCGCACTTCGGAAGTGATCTTGGAAATATTGAAAATATTGATGCGAACTTCGCCCAGCAACTCGCCACCCGTGATGTTTTGCTGATCGTAGTTGTCGCCGGTAATGACACGCGGCGCATGGATGGCAAATTCACCGATGCCCTTGAACACGTATTTCGGTGTATTCGGCGTGAAATCCGTAATCAGCTTGTTGTAGATCGTAAGATTGGGCGCGAGCACGAAGAAGTTATTGATGCCGTGCGCCAGATGCAGATAAGCGATAAAAGCCCCCATCAACCGCGTCTTGCCCACACCGGTCGCCATTGCAAAGCAAAGCGAGGGAAACTCGCGCTCGAAGTCTTCCAGCTTGGGGAACTGCGCCTTGAGCGTCGCCAGTACCGCCGGAACATTGCGCTCCTGCGTCAACATTTCCGGCGCGGCATCCAATGCCTGTTTTAATTTGGCCAGCGATTCGGCCTGCGGCGGGCGGAGCGACAAGCGTCCTATAATATGGTTCTGGATGCGGACACTCATGCTTCATTCTCCCTTGTTGTCCAGCAGCTTCAGCATGCGGTCAAAATCGCTCTCGAACAATCGGTCCTGCACGATGCGGTATTTTTCAAACTCAGCTTCAGCATGGGCGCGTGCGATTTCCGCCGTGACCTTACCGGCATCTTGTAATACCTCACGATCGGTCATTTCAATGAATCGGTTTAATCGAATTTCCCAGTCCTGCATGGTCATGGGCATCTTGTTCTGCGCCATCAGCTCGGCCATATCCAGATAGGCGTTCACCAGCCGGGAAAGTTGAGCCATTTCATTTTCGCTCAGGTAATTTTTGGCGATAACCACGTCAAACTTCTGAATTTTTCCACGTGGCGCATCCTGCCAAGTGGTCAACCCCATATTGGGCTTTTCTGCATCCGCACGCGCAACGATGACTTCCGCCGCCGTCTGCCCATGAATGGCCCAATGCAGTTTATTCTGTACGCTGGCGAAAAATCGCTTGGTGGCCTGTGCAGTCACATCGTAATCAATCGACGTGGCATAAAGATCCGTGATTTTTTGATAGAACTTGCGCTCCGAAAGGCGAATCTCACGGACACGCTGCAGCTGTTCCTCAAAGTATTGATCTGTCAGGACAGAGCCGCCTTGCTTTAGGCGCTCCACATCCATGACCCACCCCTTGATAGCGAATTCCTCGACGATGCCCGTGGCCCACTTGCGAAATTGCACCGCCCGTTCGGAATTGACCTTGTAGCCCACCGCAATGATGGCGGCCAGATTGTAGTGCCTGGTGTCATAGTTCTTGCCATCGGTGGCAGTTATCCGAAATTTTCGGATAACTGAATCTTGCTGCAGCTCGTTGTCTTCAAATACTTTTTTTAGGTGATAGTTGATGGTGCGTACATCCACATCATAGAGCGTGGCCATCATCTTCTGCGTCAGCCAGACATTCTCGTCGGCATAGACCGTCTCCACGCCGCCCTGGCCGCTGGCCGCCACAAAGGTCAGATACTCCGCCGCCGAAGAGCGGACAATGGAGACTTCTTTCTTTTTCTTCGCCATCACGCCTCCTCCCCATCGCCAAACAGATCGGCGATGCGCCCATCCGTCTTGGCCCGTCTTCCTTGGCTCACGGCAGGCTCGGCCGGTTCAGGCTGCGCCATCGGCAGATTCGCGACATTCAGGCTGTAGTCGTCATGGCCCCACTCGCAGCGCGCCAGCACCATTTTGGGGATTTTTTTCAGCGTCAGATTCGACCAGCGCTCGGCGGCTTGCGCCGCGCCATTTGCACCCAAACCCCGGAACGCGGCGCAGCACACCAGCAGGCTTTGTTCGCCGCCGACTTCGTCGGACAGCGCCTGCAACTGATCGGCGGAGAGGTTTTGCGTGGTGACGTAGATGAAATCGCGCTCGCTGGAATGGCCGTGCTGCCACCACGAACTTCCGACGGCGCGTAGGTAAAACCTTCCAGCTTCGCCAGCGCTTCGGCCAACTGTGCGGCGTTGTACTCGGGATTGATCACCGGATTGCCCCAGCGGTCGTTGACGATCAGCGTCGGTGCCAGCCGGTAGTAGCGAAACCCGCCGCCGCCTTGCCAGTTCACCGCTTTGGAAATACCGCCCTGATCGTCGCCGTCGATGACCTTCTTCAGGCGCGGAATGATGTGCGTGTGGCAATGCTCGCCCAGTTCGACCATGATCCAGCGGCGGCCCATCTTGTGCGCCACCGAGCCGGTGGTGCCGGAACCGGCGAAGGAATCGAGGACGAGATCGCCGGGGTTGGTGGCGATTTCTAAAACGCGTTGAATCAAACCTTCAGGTTTTGGGGTAATAAAGTCATCCAACAAAGAGGAGCTACTCAATACAGCCCTCACTTCTTTTCGAGCCGCATCGGTGTGACTTGCGTACTCATGTGACCAAAGCGTCTGAGGGACGATACCCTGATTGCGCAGTAAATGCTTATAACGTTTAAAAGAAGGGGTTTTTCCGGAACCGTCTTTTCCCCAATAAATGAAACCTTCAGCTGCATGCCGCAAATGTTCTTCTTGAGAATATGCCCATACACGTGTTTTGCTAGGCCAAATTTCTTCCCCTGTATTTGGTTGCGTAATCGGGTAGTAAAGATTTGGGCGTTCTTCAAATGACTTGCTACAGGTGTAATCACTGGAAAGCGAAACACACCTTTTTCATCTTCAAATTTATATTGACGATCTTTCGCTTCAGTTCTTGGAATGAGCTTGCGTTCCCACTTTTCGCTTTTGCGATAGACGAGAACATGATCGTGCATTGGCGCAATAGTTTTATGGTCATTAGCTACAGCATACTTTTTCTGCCAAACCACATTCGCAACAAAATTCGCCCGCCCAAACACCTCATCACACAACACCTTCAAATAATGCGCCTCGTTGTCATCAATCGTGATCCACAACGAACCATCCTCGGACAGCAAGCTTGATAATTTCCAGCCGGTCGCGCATCAATCCCAGCCAGATCGAATGCTCCAGCCCATCGTCGTAATGCGTGAACGCGCTGCCGGTGTTGTACGGCGGATCGATGAACACGCACTTCACCTTCCCCGAGAACTCCTGCTCCAGCGCCTTCAGCGCCAGCAGGTTGTCACCGAAGATCAACCGGTTGTCGAAGCTATCGTTATCCGACACCCGATGCCTGGCGTGATACGACAGCGCAGCATCTCTCCAGCAAAATGCGCGGCTCCAGCTTGGGCCGCTTGTCCTTGCCGATCCAGGTGAGTTCGAGTTTTTGTTTGCCGCTCATTCTTGTGCCTCTTGCCGCTGCACCAATCTTTGCAGGGCGCGTTCGCGCTCGCGTTCCAGTTCGTGTTTGAGCTCTGCTTCGCTCGGCAGATAAGGCAGATATTTGGCGGCAAACAATTGCTGTTGTTCCGCCAGCACGGAATAGCGCACCACGGCTTCGCTTTTTTCGCTGCACAACACCAGGCCAATGGTGGGATTGTCGTCCGCGCCTTTGATTTGCTCGTCGTACAGGCGCACATAAGTATCCATCTGCCCCATGTCCTGATGGGTGAGCCTGCCCAGTTTCAAGTCCACCAGCAAAAAGCATTTGAGTTTGTAGTTGTAAAACACGAGGTCAAGATAAAAATCTTCATCGGTAAAACTCACGCGCTGCTGGCGGGCGACAAAGGCAAAGCCCTTGCCCAGCTCCAGCAGGAAGTTTTGCAGGTTGTCCATGATGGCTTGCTCCAGATCGCCTTCCAGAAAGCGGCTGGGATTCAGGTTGAGAAAATCCAGCACATACGGATCACGCAGGAAATCCTTGCGGGTTTCCACCAGGGATTCCGTGTACTGCGCGGCTTCGGCCTCGACCAGCGCCTTGTCCTTGCTGCTCAACAAGCGCTCGTGGCTGTCGCCGATTTGTCGTCCGTAGCGCCCTACGCTCCCAGAAGTTCTGGCTGATGGCTTTCTCTGCGTTGCGTACCTTTATTGGCGGATGGATTTTCCACCTTGGTCAAGACGTTGTAATGCGACCAGCTCAATTCAGGAGACACTGTCTCCCGAATCGGAAAAGCCAGATGAAACCGGCGCATGTTGCGCAGGTTGCTGACGTCAAATCCCTTGCCAAACAGGTCTGTGAGGCGGGTGGATAGCTCCGCCAGTTGGCGCTGGCCATAGGCGGCGCGTTCCTGCCCCTGCTGTTCGTACTCCACGATCAGGCGGCCAATTTCCCAGTAGCTGGCCACCATCGCCTGGTTGACGCTTTGGCGTACCTGGCTGCGCGCCTGCTGAACGATCTCGGCAATCTGACTGGCCAAGGATTCCAAGGTGCCATGTTGCGAAGGGGGGATGCGCTTCATTTCAATACCCATTCTTCACGCAGGATACGCGATTCCGGATTTTGACGTTTGTCCTTATCGATCCACGTGAGTTCTAGTTTTTGGTTGCTCATACGACTTTCTTTTTTACCGAAGCATCAAATATTTCGTGATTAATTGGTGATTCGAGTCGACTGTTATTTAGCAACGTTAAAACCAACTCCACATTCTCTTCTGTCACAACAATCTGGTTATCCTGAAGAGACAATCCCCAGCTTCTTTGTTCATTAATTTTAATGAGATTCCCCATGAAGTCCTTATTTTTGTAATAACCGGACTTTTGTATCGCTGAAATCTTGCGTAATAAACGAATATTTGAACCCACAGTTTTTCTGATTGCTTCTATATCCGTAAATATATCTAGCTCAGAAAAATCCTTGAGAACAGCATCGCGATTATTTTCCATGCCTTGCCGGAAATTTAAAATGCTTTCAAATTCCTTCTTATTGGCAATGAAAGTTGTTCCATCATAAACAAAGAAATCAATACTTGTGTCTAGTGTAAAAACTTTCTTGTCTTCTAAATCAGTTAATTGATGGTTATCGAATATGAAGTAGGATAGTTTCGCCATCTTGGCGGCACCTGTCAGTTTATTGACTTTTCTTACGCCATATAGAATTTCTCCATCGTATTCCAGCTTGACAACGAATGCCCAAGAATCAAGTAAGTCTTCGTATTTTTCAGCTTTATGGTTTTGTAATCCTTGGTTTATCGCCTCTTGAATTTTCTTGAAATCAGTTTCAGCTGAATCTATCGTGAGAAGATGATCATCTTGATCTGCTGTCAGAAAATCGTATTCTTCGAGCTTATAACTCTTTCCTTGAATTCTATCGGTGAGGGTATTCTTGAATTTATTCTGTAATTTCATATCAATATCGACACGTAATACCGAGTAATTCGCAATTTGTTCTACTAAACGCCTCTTTACAAGCCATAGAGTAATTACCCAATCTTTAAACTCTGTTTGGCGAAGATGAGCAATTTTCTTCTGGACATTATTTGGCATCGGCTTTCCCCTTCAGCTGGACACTGCTTACAAAATATAGGAACTGCGATAAACGCTCGATGACGCAGATATCACCGAGCTGGAATGGATATTTTGATATTAAAAGTCCTGATACTTCACGTTCGCCATCTTTAAATTGACAGTCATAAAGACCATAACCAGCCAGTGCCAGAACAGGGTTGATGAATATATTCTGAGTTCGGTATGCCAACGCAAACATCAGAATCATGAATACAAAAAGGCTGATTAGCGTTTTCCAATCTCCAAGATCGAAATTGTAAAAAGAAATCATGTAGGGGATCGTATAGGTAAACATATCTCCCGATTTGTTCGCCAGTTTTGTAACTTTTACGGGTATGCCACTTTGTATCTTGTTGGCAGCAATAATTACCGTCGCACACGCTAAAATTGTTATTACTAAAATAATTCCCGCTGCAATCGGGTGTTTAGGTAAAAAGTTAGTGTCATCCAAGTCCTTAATGACAAAAATCAGTGCCAATGGAAAGTAAGAACTAATGAACATCAATAGAGATGCAAAAAAGCGAAGCTTCATGTAACCGTCACTTAATGGTAAAAAAATGTTTACTTGTTACTTATCTTTGTTCTCTCCCAGCAATCCCGTTGCATCTCGTTCATCCAGTTCTAATTTAGGGATAGCTGTCTTGATCCGCTTTTCCACCTCTTTAATATGTTCATCAGCAGGAATATTCTCGGGAAACGCACCGCCTATACGCTTGATTGCATCGCGTACTTCACGCCCAACTTGTTCGTGGGTCTGAATAGCCTGCGATTGGTTATGTACCCGATCGCGTGCCAGTTTATCGCGGGTTTGGGTCATGCGGAACTGGTTGGCGGCCAGTTCAGTAGCATTCATGCGGTCAAGCAGATTGTCTTTCTCAGGAATGGCTTTGCGCCGCTTAATGGCGTCGCGCCCCAATCCGCCATACAAGCCCTTGTAACCCGCATCGTGGAAGACGCCGAACATTTTGTTTTGTACACCGGCGTCCTGTGCAGCACCGGAAAGTGCTTTGAATTCCTCTGCGGTCTGCTTTCGTAACTCTAATCGTTCCATATCGGCAGCAGCTTGGTCGCTCAATTCCTGGCGGCGAGTTTGAATAGCGAAGTATTTTTGTGCTTGAGCGATTTCAGATTTACGTGGATCACCGTTTTGAGCGATGAGGTAGCAGGCGAAGCGGGAAAGGTGATAATCCTCGACAATACGCTCACTACCAGATCCCAGCTCGACCATTTTGCCGGCGCCGGCAAAATGGTTCTCCGGGGGATTTCCCGATTCTTTGCAAGAACTTATGGCACGATCGATGGCTTGCTCAAAACGCCGCCATTGACTGTAGCCCAATAGAAATTGCAAAGCCCGGGCGCTCCAATATTCTGCTCCATGTTCATTGACTTGTTTCAGATCCTCAAAAGATTTTCCAGCTATCGTCACATTTTTATTCATAGACCTATATCAACTCCCTTTCGACAGTATCCAGTATTTCATAGTGAATATAAAAAGCTATTGATTTTATATTTATTTTCCGTATTTGAATGAAGTAAAAAACTCTAAATCAACCGTGTGGTTGCTTGATTCACTGTTGATCATTCGGTTTCTCATTTCAACTCCCATTCAACGGTAAACAACGTGCGCTCTTCGACCTGCTGTTGAAGTTGTATTTCCAATTGATTGATGAGCGCGTTATGCTGGGCTTCGATTTCGTCCTGCCGTGCGAACAGCTCGCGGCGCAGCTTGCTGCGTTTGCTTTCCAGCTCGCGCTGATGCTTCTGCTGCGCCAATTTCTCTTCCAATGTGGCAGAAACCGCAGCCATGCGGCGTACTTCCTTGATTTCAACATCGATGGCCTTGATTTCCTGCTCCAATCCCAGTTTCAGATCGTCCACCCAGGCGTCCAATTTTTGGACCTCCTGCTCAAAGTAACCGAGGTTGCGCTGGTTGATATCACGCAGCAGCGTGGTCTGACGGGCTTCAAGCTCGACCTGTAAAACTTCGCCATTATTGTACAAGTTTGCATCTTGTATAATTGCGGGCAAGCGCAGTAGTTTTTCAGGATCGTCTTCAGCCAGCACCTCGCCTTCGGCGGTACTGGCAGCAACCAGCAGATGCTGTTCATTTTGTCCAAGCGCCATGACCGAAACCAGCTTCACACTTAGCCATCCGCTCTTGGCGCGGTACGGTTCAAGGGTACTGATTCTTGTGCCGTGAGCCTCGTAGTCGAACACCAGCCGAGCTGCAGGAAGATCGCGGGTTTTCGCTTGCTGGATGACCCATTCAGCAAGCGGATGACCGATGCGGTATAGATGAGCGTCACCGGAACGGCGAGGCAGCTCGTAGCGCCCAGGCTCGATTCCCGCGACACCGCTGTTTTCAATTCCAGCTGGTGGATTGCCAAGCACGAACCCGTCATCATCGAACGCGGCGCAGCCATCCAGTTCCATCCGGGTCAAGTCCATCAGCATGCGCTCGAATTTGCTGCGCGCGACGCGGCTGTCCTCGGCGCGCACGCGTAGTTTATCCTGCACTTCCTCATCGAAGTTTTCCAACAAGATTTGGCGGGTCTTGACCATTGCCTCACTGATCTCACCGGAAAGGTCGAGTTGCAACTGTTCAAAGCTGGCCTTGATCTCCCCATGTTCCCGGCAGTTTCGATAAATTTCGGCGATACGCCGCTCGAAGTCCACCCCGGAACCGATAGCGCCCAGCACTTCGTCGCTGGCGCCGAATACACCCTCGAAAAGCTGGAATTTCTGCGCCAGCAGTTCGTATACCCGCGCATCGGCTTCGTTGCTGCGGTCAACGAAATTCACCACCACCACGTCGAACTTTTGCCCGTAGCGATGACAGCGCCCGATGCGCTGCTCGATACGCTGCGGATTCCACGGCAGGTCGTAGTTGATGACCAGCGAGCAGAATTGTAGGTTGATGCCTTCAGCGCCTGCCTCGGTGGCGATCATGATCTTGCCATATTCCTTAAAGTGTTCGACCAGCGCCGCTCGCGTATCGGCGGTCTTGGAGCCAGTCACGCGGTCGCTGCCTTGGTGGCGCTTCAACCAATCTTTGTAGATAGTCTGCGCCCGTGCATCGCTGTTGGTGCCGTTGAAGAGCACGATGTTCTCGCCATAGCGGGTTTGTTCTAACAAAGAAAGCAGATAATCCTGCGTTCGTTTCGATTCGGTAAAGATGATCGCTTTCTTGGCCGCGCCGAGCCGATCCAATTCGGCGAAAGCGCGATCCAGCGCGGTGAGTAACGCTTTACCCTTGGCATTTTCGTGAATGCCGCTTGCCAATGTTTTGAAATGGCGCAAATCGCCAATTTCCTGTGAAATGGCTTCACGTTCGTTGCATATAGAAGAGGGGGCATTACTCGCTAAATCGTTCCATTCGTCGGCGGTTTCGTCTAGCAATTCATAGTCTTTATCCAGATCTTCCGCTAAATCAGGCAGATTGACCGCATCATCCAGTATTTTCTGAAGCCTGTTTGCCATAGTATCCAGCGCACCTGCGATCGCATGTGTCGACGATGCCAGCAGTTTCCACAACACCAGAGAGATCAATTGGCGCTGACCTTCCGGTAATGCCTTGAGGTTTGGGCGGCGCAAATAGTCCGACACAAGATGGGACAGCTCCTGCTCTTCGCTTGAAGGTGTAAATTCCTCAACAATCGCTTTGCGAGAGGTATACGAGATATAGGGCTGTACTTCTTTGCGCAAAGTACGCTTACAGACCGGTGCCAAGCGATGACGCAAGTTGGCGAAATTTTGATCTTTTCCAGCCGCAGTGAATTGGGTGCGAAAACTATCGATGTCGCCAAAAATCCGGTCATCGATCATACTGGTAAGCCCATAAAGTTCCAGCAAAGAGTTCTGCAGCGGCGTTGCTGTGAGCAGCACCTTGGAATGGACGTGCGCCAACGCTTCCTTCAGTGTTTTGGCGATGACATTGCTGGTTTTGTAGACGTTGCGCAACCGATGGGCTTCGTCAAGCACGACTAAATCCCATTCGATGGTTTTGATATTATCCGCTTTGGCCTTGGCGAACTGATAAGAGCAAATCATCGGGCCAGAACCATGCTCAAACGGATTCCGATCAATCTGCTTGCGGATGGCGTTATAGCTTTTGGCTTCCAGGATCCGGCCTTGCAAACTGAATTTATCCTGTAATTCCTGATGCCACTGCTTGCGCAGGTTAGCTGGAACAATAATCAGAATGCGGCGGCGGCGCTCGGCCCAGCGTTGTGAAATCACCAAACCTGCTTCGATGGTTTTACCCAGCCCCACCTCATCGGCAAGGATCACGCCGCGAGAGAGCGGATTACGGCATGCGAAGAGCGCTGCTTCGACTTGATGGGGATTGAGGTCAACTTGCGAATCGACCAGCGTCGAAGCCAACGATTCGACCGAATCACTTGCAGCCCGGCGCGTGAGCAGCCAAGCAAAATACTGACTTTGATGCGGTGTTAATTGCGGTTTCGTAATCAACAACGACCCTCTTTACTATTTGATTCTGTCAATCCTTGAAGGATTTTGAAAATCCCGGTAACCGCTTAATGACTGAATAAACCGGATTTAAATATCAATATTCGTCGCCCTTAGCGCATTCTTCTCGATAAACGCCCGGCGTGGTTCGACCACATCGCCCATCAGTGTGGTGAAAATTTCGTCGGTGAGGATGCTGTCTTCGATTTGCGCGCGCAGCAGGCGGCGGTTTTGCGGGTCCATGGTGGTTTCCCAGAGCTGGCTGGGGTTCATTTCACCAAGGCCCTTGTAACGCTGGATGTTGACGCCTTTTTTGGCTTCGTCCAGCAGCCATTCCAGCGCTTGTTTGAATTCGCTGACCGATTGCTTGCGTTCGCCGCGTTGCACATAAGCGCCTTGGCCGATCAGGCCGTCGAATACTTGCGCGGTTTTCTGAATTTGCGCGTAGTCGCCGCTGTCGAGGAAATCGCTGTCGAGGTAGCTGATGACGATATTGCCGTGCGACAAACGCATGATTTTGAGGCGGTAGCGCTCGTGCACCTCATCGTATTCCGCGACGATTTCCACATCCTTGACGCGCGCGGTCAAGCGGGCTGCACTATCACTGGCGGTTTGGCCATTGCTCAGGTCGACATCGGGCTGGCGCAGCAATTCGTGCATGACCGTGCTGTCGATTGCCTGGCTCATGCGCTCGATGACCGCTTCGGCGAGAATATATTCATTTGCGATTTGCGCCAGCGTGTCGCCGCTCAATGGCGGCTTGGCTTCACTGGTGTGAAGTTCGGCGCCGTCGAGCGCGAGACTCAGCATGTATTGCTTCAACTCATGGTCGTCCTTGACGTAGCGCTCCTTTTTGCCGTGTTTGATTTTGTACAGCGGCGGTTGCGCGATGTAGACGTGGCCGCGTTCGATCAATTCCGGCATCTGCCGGTAGAAGAACGTCAGCAGTAGCGTGCGGATATGCGAGCCGTCGACGTCGGCGTCGGTCATGATGATGATGCGGTGGTAACGCAGTTTGTCCGGATTGTATTCATCCTTGCCGATGCCGGTGCCAAGCGCAGTAATCAGCGAAATGATCTCCTGCGACGAGATCAGTTTGTCGAAGCGGGCTTTTTCAACGTTGAGAATTTTTCCCTTGAGCGGCATGATCGCCTGGAATTTACGGTCGCGCCCTTGTTTGGCGGAGCCGCCCGCGGAATCACCCTCGACCAGATACAGTTCGCATAATTCCGGGTTTTTCTCCTGGCAATCGGCCAGTTTGCCCGGCAATCCCATGCTGTCGAGCACGCCTTTGCGGCGCGTCAGTTCGCGGGCTTTACGCGCCGCTTCGCGAGCGCGGGCGGCGTCGATAATCTTGTTGCAAATAGTTTTGGCATCGACCGGGTTTTCCAAGAGATATTCGGAAAATTTTTGCGATACCACTTCTTCGACGACCGGCCGCACTTCCGACGACACCAGCTTTTCCTTGGTTTGCGACGAGAATTTGGGTTCGAACAGTTTTACCGACAACACGCACGACAAGCCTTCACGCATGTCGTCGCCGGAGGTTTCCACCTTGGCTTTTTTCGCCAGTTCGTTCTTTTCAATGTAACTGTTCAGCGTGCGCGTCATCGCCGCGCGCAAGCCGGTTAAATGGGTGCCGCCGTCCTTTTGCGGGATGTTGTTGGTAAAACACAGCACCTGCTCGGTATAGCTGTCGTTCCATTGCATCGAAACTTCGACGGTAATATTGTCTTTCACACCGCTGGTGTAAAAAACCGCCGGGTGCAGCACAGTTTTGCTGCGGTTGATATATTCGACGAAATTTTTGATGCCGCCGGTAAAGGCGAAATTTTCATCCTTGCCGGTACGCTGGTCGATCAAATGAATTTTCACGCCATTGTTCAAAAACGACAGCTCGCGCAGGCGTTTGGCGAAAATATCGTAATGGAATTCGACAAGGCCGAAAATCTCCTTGCTGGCGAGAAAATGCACTTCGGTGCCGTGACGTTCGCTTTCGCCGATCACTTTTAGCGGCTCGACCCGTTCGCCCATGCGGAATTCCATATGATGCACCTTGCCGTCGCGGCGGATGGTCAGTTTCAGCCATTCGGATAACGCATTCACAACCGATACACCGACGCCATGCAAACCACCGGACACTTTGTACGAGTTGTCGTCAAACTTGCCGCCGGCATGCAGCTCGGTCATCACGATTTCCGCAGCGGAGCGTTTCAACTCGTCGTCCTGCTTAATGCCGGTCGGGATGCCGCGACCGTTGTCGAGCACGCTGACGGAATTGTCGGGATGAATGGTCACGGTGATTTCATCGCAATGCCCGGCCAATGCTTCGTCGATGGCGTTATCGACGACTTCGAACACCATGTGATGTAAACCGGTACCATCGC
This sequence comes from Nitrosomonas sp., assembly GCF_019635155.1. Taxonomy (GTDB): domain Bacteria; phylum Pseudomonadota; class Gammaproteobacteria; order Burkholderiales; family Nitrosomonadaceae; genus Nitrosomonas. The sequence goes on from NZ_JAHBZY010000001.1 coordinate 56,691, forward strand.
TGGTATCGCCGATATACATGCCGGGCCGTTTACGAACCGCGTCGAGGCCTTTCAGGATTTTAATGCTTTCGGAATCGTAGTCGCTTGGATTGGAATTGTGATCAGTCATCGGTTTTTATATGTCTGTCTAGGAAATGTTTAAAAAGGTTTTACGAGCACGGTGGCAGGTTTCTTCCAGCTAAATAGCTAAACTGTGAAACTAAATCCGCATCGGCATGACGATGTATTTGAACGCTTTGCTGCTGGGTATCGTCATCAGCACGCTGCTATTGGCGTTTTCAAATGCGCATTGCACCGTTTCGCTGGACACGTTGTTCAACAGATCCAGCAAGTAAGTTATATTCAGGCTGATATCCACCAGCTCTTCCTGGTAGTTGATTTCCAGTTCTTCTTCGGCTTCTTCCTGCTCGTTATTTTTGCAAATGATGCGCAAGCTGCCCTTGTCGACGATTAACCGCACCCCGCGGAATTTTTCGCTTTGGTTCGAAAGAATCGAAACGCGCTGCAATGCTTGTAAAAACATCAACCGGTCGATATCGAACACTTTGTCGTTGCGAGTTGGAATTACCCGGTTGTAATCGGGAAATTTGCCATCGATGACTTTCGATGTGAGCACGACGTCTGCAAAAGAAAAGCGGATTTTATTCTGCAAGTATTCGATTTTAACCGGATCGTCGCTATCCTCAAGCAATTTGGACAATTCAAACACCGCCTTGCGCGGCAAAATCACTTCCTGTTTTTTTTGTGTGATTTCCAATGGTGTTGCGATATAAGCCAGGCGGTGACCATCGGTGCCGACACTGATCAATTGCTTACCATCCGCCAGTAACAACAAACCATTCAAGTAATAGCGGATATCTTGCTGTGCAATGGCAAATTGCACATGATGAAAAAGATTTTTTAATTCCTTTTGCGATAACGTGATTGCCGCTTCGGATTCCGGTTCGTCAGCCACTTCCGGAAAATCCTCGGCAGGCAAAATTTGCAGGTTGAATGCGCTTTTCCCGGATTTTACATACAAGTGATCATCTTTACGTGTCAGCGTAACTTCCGCACCGGACGACAACGAACGCAGAATATCCTGAAGTTTTTTTGCGGAGACGGTTAATGCAAATGGCTGTTCACCGGCGAGTTCCTCGCCGGTAGACGTTTTAATTTGAATTTCGAGATCAGTGGTCAAAAAGGACGTCTTTTTCTCGTTTTGATGAATAAGCACGTTTGATAGGATGGGCAGTGTCTGGCGTCGCTCCACAATGCCGGTTACCGTTTGCAAGGGTTTCAGTAACGTATCTCGGTTGGTTTTAATTAAAAGCATTTATTTAAAAAAATAGTAATAACTAATTAATAGGTTCAAACTACGGGATAATGTGTAACTTTAATTTAATTTCAAAAAGATAGTGTAAATTTTCCACCTGTATGAGCGCTGTATATTCAGTGGGCAAATTGTGGATAAAATTAGAAATAATTTTTATGCCACAGTTATGCACAAGTTATTCAGTGGTTATCATCAACCTCTTAAAATTAGAATTAAAGCATTAAAATCGCGGTTAACAATTGGATCGGAAACACGTAGTTCGTTAATTTTACGATAACCGTGCAGTACTGTCGTATGATCCCGTCCGCCGAATGCTTCGCCGATGTCCGGCAAGCTCAGTGATGTTAATTCCTTTGCGATTGCCATTGCCATTTGTCTAGGTCTGGCAACGACGCGGGAGCGTTTTTTCGAATACATTTCAGAAACTTTGATTTTGTAATAATCGGCGACGGTTTTCTGAATGTTTTCAATTGAAATCTGGCGGCTTTGAACGGCGAGAAGATCTTTGAGTGCTTCTTTCGCCAAATCCAGCGTGATTTCCTGATTAATGAAGCGGGAAAAAGCCATGACCCGCTTGAGCGCGCCTTCCAACTCCCGGACGTTGGAACGAATGTGCTTGGCGATGAAAAATGCAACATTTTCATCCAGATTGATTTTTTCCAATTCGGCTTTTTTCAATAGAATCGCAACCCGCATTTCCAATTCCGGCGGTTCAACGGCGACGGTCAAGCCCCAACCGAAACGCGACACCAGCCGTTCTTCCAGTCCGGTGATTTCTTTGGGATACGTATCGCAGGTAATAATGACCTGTTTATGGGTTTCGATAAGGGTATTGAACGCGTAGAAAAATTCCTCCTGGGTGCGGTTTTTGCCGCCGAAAAACTGCACATCGTCTACCAGCAAAAGGTCCAAAGAGTGGTAGTAGAGCTTGAATTTGTCGAATGCTTTGTGCTGATAGGCGTTTACCACGTCGGAGACGTATTTCTCCGCGTGCACATAACGAATTTTTGCGCTTTTATCGTTTTCGTACACGTAATTTCCAATGGCCTGGATCAGATGGGTTTTTCCTAATCCGACTCCGCCATAAATAAACAGCGGGTTGTATGCGATTCCGGGTGATTCTGCAACTTGGATAGCACCCGCCCTGGCCAATTGATTCGCTTTTCCGGTAACGAAATTATCAAACGTAAATTGCGGATTCAGACCATTCGGATCTTTTTTGGGGGGATGGTGAATCGCTTTGGGTATTGGTACGGTTTCATGTTGTGGATCCGGAAGATCCGTTTCGGTTTGATCAGTTTTGGTTTCTACATGGTCGGCGAGTTTCAAAAGAAACTGAATTTTTTTGTCGAAGTACGACAGCGCCATCTTTTCGATGTGCGTAATGAAATTGTCTTTGACCCATTGCGATACAAAACGATTTGGTGCGATCAGTATGACTTCATTATCGTTATCCAAGGCGGAATCGATCTGCAGCGGTTTGATCCAGGTATTAAACTGTTGCGCATTGAGTTCTCTTCTGAAGTGGTCTAAGCAGGATAACCAGAAAGTGTTCAGTGATTGCGTCATTTTTTGATCTTTATCTGTCTGGCTGAGTTAAGAGGTAATTTCCAGGTTATCGATCAACCGCGTGCTATTGAGCCGAGCGGCGCCTAAAACCACTAAATTCCTATCCTGCTCGCTGGCCGGCATCAGTGAACTACGATTGTGAATACTGATGTAATCGACTTTCCAGCCATGCTGAACAAGATGGTTGATTGCATTGCCTTCTAAAGCTTTAAAGTCTTTACAGCCGGCAATGACTTTTTGTTTGATCTGTAACAGTGTTTGATAAAGCTGACGCGCTTCTAATCGTTGCGTTGCGTCCAGATATTGGTTGCGAGAGCTTAAAGCCAATCCATCTTCAGCCCGTACGGTTTCGCCAGCAACGATTTCAATGGGAATGTTTAATTGTTTAACCATTTCACGCACGATATGCAACTGCTGATAATCCTTTTTGCCGAATACCGCCAGGTCAGGTTGGATAATATTGAATAGTTTCAATACAATAGTCGCTACACCACGGAAAAATCCCGGTCGAAATTTTCCTTCCAGGATATCTGCCACAGGTGGTAATGCTAACAAGAATTCTTGTGTCGTTGGGAAAAGAATTTTCTCATTGGGTGCAAAAACAGTCTTGACATTTACTGCGGACAGCAACCTGCAATCATCTTCGAACGTACGCGGATAACAGTCGAAATCTTCGTGCGGTAAAAACTGCAAGCGATTGACGAAAATACTGACAACCACATGATTGCATCGTTTTTTTGCTTCATGAATCAGAGACATGTGACCTTCGTGGAGATTGCCCATGGTCGGAACAAAGGCGATTTGAGGTTCATCCCGCAAGTGATGGCGTAATTCTGTAATCCCGGTAATTATTTTCACGACGGCTTATCGATCAGAATTGGTGCTCTTTACCGGGAAATTGCCCGGTTTTGACAGTATTGACGTAATGGGAGATTGCTTCTTGGATACTATTGGAATTCGCCATGAAATCTTTGACAAAGCGAGGTTTTTTACCTTGCGATATACCCAGCATATCGTGCAAAACTAAAACCTGGCCGGCGCAATCGGGTCCGGCGCCGATACCGATGGTCGGTATGGCTAAGGACTGTGTGATTTTCTTGGCCAGTTTGGCCGGTATCATCTCCAGCACCAACAGGCTGGCGCCGGATTTTTCCAAGGCTTTGGCATCATCCGATAATTGCTTGGCGGCTTTGTCGTTATTGCCTTGCAGTTTATAACCGCCGAGCTGGTGAATCGATTGCGGTGTTAAGCCGATATGCGCGCAAACCGGAATACCGCGTTGCGCCAGGAAACGGACGGTATCAGCCATGAGATGGCCACCTTCTATTTTGACCATCTGAGCGCCTGCGGCTATAAGTGCCGCCGCATTTTCAAAAGCCTGTTCGGGCGATTTTTGGTAACTGCCAAACGGCATGTCGGCGATAATGAAGGCATTGCTGGCACCTTGGGCTACGCAGCGCGTGTGATAAATCATATCCCTGAGCGTAACGGCTAAAGTCGTGGTATTGCCGTGCAATACATTACCGAGGGAGTCGCCGACCAGGAGCGCATCCACGCCCGCGGACTCCAGCACCGCAGCAAATGTTGCGTCGTAGCAAGTCAGTATGGCGATTTTCTCATGGCTTTCCGCCATTTTTTGTAACGTACTCAATGACATTTTCATGATTCAATTCGTTTGAGCTGTTGATCCTGGCACAGCAGTAATAATTGTTGAACGTGGCCATATCCCGGAATATGACAATCCGGCGCAATTTCAAACAGCGGCATCAACACAAAGGCGCGTTGTGTCATGCGCGGATGGGGGATGGTCAGATGCGCATCCTGGTATCGCAAGGCATCGTACAATAACACGTCGAGATCAAGCGTTCGCGGCGCGTTGAGCGATTCCCGCACGCGTCCGTGCCGTTGCTCGATGGCCAGCAAGGCTTGCAGTAATTGCGATGGTGTCAGCCGGGTTTCAATCAAGGCGACGGCGTTGATGAAATCAGGTTGATCCAGCCGCCCGACCGGTGCGCTTTGATACAGCGACGAGCGGCTTAGCAAATGCGTCTGCGGTAATTGTTCCAGTTCGCTGAAAGCGCGTTGCAGTTGCGAAATGGGGTTTTCCAAGTTACTGCCTAGCGCGATAAATGCTTGAGCGGTTTTAGTATTCATTAAAACGGATTAATGGGTTTCTTGTTTCATGGTTTCTGCGGTTGCGTGACTAACCGATGCGGTATTTTTACGGCTGCGCCGTCTTCTTTTCTTCTTGCCGGTAGACGGCGCGGAGAGCATTTTTTCACGAGCGTCGGGATCCGACACGATAAATTTTTTCCACCAATGACCAACTTCTATATCCAATTCCCCGCTTTCGCAGCGTAACTGCAAGAAATCGTAGGCGGCGCGGAAACGGGGGTGTGTCAGCAACCGGAAAGGTTTGCGGCCGATACGCGCTTCAAAACGCGGTTGCATGGCCCAAATTTCCTGTATCACGGCATCGAAGCGCCGGGGTATCGCAAGATTTTTGTGCTGCTGTGTCAAGACCTGGTCCATTGCCTTGAATAAAGCCGGCATGGGTCTTTCTCCGGCGGATTGGAGTGAATTCCAGCAAGACAGCACTTCATGCCACAATAGCGTGGCAAACAGGAAACCCGGCGATACCGTTTTGTCTTGCCGGATCCGGTCATCGGTATTTTTAAGCGCGATAGTGATAAAACGTTCGCCTAATGGCTGCTCCAAGATGACGTCCAGCATTGGCAACAAACCGTGATGCAGGCCGCGGGCGCGTAATTCGACCAAGCAAGACAGCGCGTGGCCGGACAATAGCAGCTTCAGCATTTCGTCAAATAGGCGTGATGGCGGCACGTTTTGCAATAACGGCGCAAGATCGCCGATCGGTTTTGCGGTTTCTGTTTCGATTTGCAACCCGAGCTTTGCCGCTAGGCGCACCGCGCGTAATAAACGCACCGGGTCTTCGCGGTAACGTTGCTCCGGCTCACCGATAATGCGCATCTCTTTGGCGTTGATGTCTTCAAAACCGTTGAGGTAATCGATAATTTCCTCTTTGATGGGATCGAAATACAGCGCGTTGATCGTGAAGTCGCGGCGCACCGCATCTTCTTCCTGAGAGCCGAATACGTTGTCGTGCAATAGCCGGCCATGCTGGTCGGTTAATGGAATTGCGGTTGAATCTTCATCGTCCGAAGAAGGTCCGCGAAAAGTTGAGACTTCGATGGTTTCCGCGCCGCACATGACATGAACCAGGCGAAAGCGCCGTCCAATGATGCGTGAGCGGCGAAACAGTTTGTGAACTTCTTCGGGGGTGGCGCTGGTTGCCACATCAAAATCTTTCGGGACCAGCCCCAGCAATAGATCGCGCACTGCACCACCGACAATGTACGCTGTATATCCGGCGCCTTGTAATTGCTGGGTGATTTTTAAGGCGCAAGGACTGATTTGATTGCGCCGGATGCCATGCCGTTTGCTGGAAATAATAGTCAGCTTGGTGGCCGATTTGGGAGTAGAGGTATTACGACCGAATACTTTATTGAGTAATTTACGGATCATTGCAATGGTTTAAGGTTTCCGGCGCATTATCCTGGAAAATTAACAATCGGTGAAGCCAGCCGGTAAGCCGGATTCTGTCGTGGACAGTCATTCCTCTAGATGCGCGGTTACCCGCACATTCAAGCAACCCACCCGCAGGCTCCGCGAGCCACATCATCGCCTGCCTATTTGGTCTTGCTCCGGATGGAGGTTGCCGCGTTTCACCGTAACTGAATACGCTCGTCTCTGTGGCCCTATTCCTCGCCTTGCGGCGGGCGGCTGTTAGCCGCCATCCTGCTCTATGGAGTCCGGACTTTCCTCCCCCTCGCGCTCAAAAAGAACGCCAGGCGGCGACTGTCTGGCCAGCTTCTATAGGTATTTTAGCAATATCCTGTAATAGGGAAGTAAGTAATTTGAATTTATGAGACTAAGAATGACGAAGATTCTTGCAATTCCCATGAGGGAATTGCAAGATAAAAAACGTCGATTCAATGAAAGAAGGGCACTAATTTTTAGTATCCGATGTTTCTAGTACCGGAAAGTATTCTGTCATTTCAGTTGTTGTAAGACAGATAATTGGAGGACCAGATATGTTGCGAGGTTGTAGTAGAGAATTTCCAATTTCCCAAATAAGATCAAACCGGTTACTACTCAGCATTTCATCGAAGGACACCTGCGCCGTCTCCGATTCGGACCGCAAGCCATAACCGACCCATAATTCTCCGTCACCCACATACGGACTGACATTGATAGGATGGTAGAAGATAGAAGTTGGAGTCACCGGCTGGAGTTGGCCAAGTGGAATTTGTGCGAAATTATAAAAGAATTCCGGTACTTTTCCTTTTTCCTGCTTGATCCAGCTTACCCCTCCATTATAAAGCCACAAAACATCCGGCTGGCTCTTCAAACGAAAGCCGACAAACACATCTCCGGTTTTATAATGATCTTCCTTGCGGACGATCAGATAGTGGTTCAGCATGACACTCTTGTAATTGTCGGTTTCAGCGTATAAGTTAGTCTGTGAGAAACATATTTTTCCCGGTGAGGCGAATTTGGTATTAATATCAAAATCATTTGCGAATGCTGCTGATATAAAAAGCACGTAAATACCGGTAAGCACCGACAGTAATAAAAAGCGTTTCATGATGTTATCTCCTCAAGAGTTAGAAGTTCGGCGCGCGAACACGGCGGAAAACTTGATTACCAACTGGCACTGGCAAATTGATCGTGACCGGAATGCTGCCGGTGGTAACGATCCAGGCCGTGGCGTTCGCAACCGAGGTGCCGGGCGTTGCGGCCTTGATGGCGGCATAAAACCCCGCTACATGAGGGGCTGCCATGGAGGTTCCTGACATCGGAACGGTCGCAATGGTATTTGCGTAATGCGCGGAAACAATCCCGGTTCCGCCGTCTTCGCCACCCGGCGCAAGCAGAATCGGTCCCGAAAAAACGGACTGACTGATAATGTTTGCAAAGTTGCTCAACGTCGTACCGGTTGAATCATTTTTAACGGAGCTGACTTTAATAACGAGAGGGGTACATGCGGGTAAGCTGATAGCTCCTTTGTTAGAATTATTTCCTGTCGAAGCAATGACCGGAATTCCTTTAGAGTTTAGGTTGCTCACCTGAGAGTTATAAAAAGTAGGACAAGTCGGGCTACTAATAGAACTGTAAAGAGTCGGGCTACTAATGCTCAGGTTTACAGTGTTTGGACTAGATGTTCCAACTGTATTCTGGTCGATTGCACCAAGCGCGGCTTGTATGTCGCTAGTAAATGCCGATCCTTTTGGGGGATTGGTGCTGTATGAAAAAACCTGAACTGAAATGATCGAGGCATCCGGCGCTACCCCTTGCAAGTTTGATGGCGACAAAACAGGGTTTTGGCGTCCGGCGGCAATTCCGGCAACGTGCGTACCGTGGGAACAATCATGGTTCGGTGCAGAATTGCAAACGGTGAGGTTGGAATTGGGCGCTCCTGATCCGGCAAGACCTAGCGGGCTGTCGCCTAGGCTGTTAGCGCTAGGGCAGATTGACGAATAGACGACTCCACCGGGACCCACTCCATTCGTGCCAAAACAGGCTTCGTAGGTAACTCGAGTGGTACTACCGGTGGTGAAAAAAGCGTGGTCTTTGCGCACGCCGGTGTCGATAATAACAATATTTTGCCCCGCGGCGCGATGGCCTTTGTTCCATGCCTGTGGCAGATTCATCAAATTCGTGCTGTTGGTCAGCGAAGTCTCGGCAACGGGTTTGTTCAATTCGATGCTGAGAATCCTTTCGTCCTTGCTGTCGTACAATTTGGCCAGAGCCTCGAAAGGCAGCCGCACGTGCAATACGCCGATATTCGCGCCCGATAGCGATTCCTCGTCGGGATCAAGCGCTCCGGTCTGGGCGATGATGTCTTTGAAAGCCCGTTGATTGGCCTCGACCTGAGATTTGATGGCTGTTTCCGGCAAGTAGCCGGTTTTTGGCGTAAATAAATCCCCGCCACGTAGGGTAATCATTACTTCGGCATCCCCGAATTCCTTAGCGGCTTCCAGAACTTCTTCCGGCCATTGTGCAACGCGCGGATCCACATAGTTAATGGGGCGGATCGCGCGGATGTCGTCACGCTCGATCAAGGCATGGAAAGCGGTCCGGTCGATATTCGCGCGCAAGACCGGCCGGGATGAAAAGTCATCTTCCAGGATTTTGATTCCCGTTGCATGATTATCCTTGAGGATAATGCTTTTAATGGTTTGCGCCTGCGCGGACATTGCCGTGGAAGGGCTTAACACGGTTTTTCCGGAACGGTCGATGTCGTAATCAACCGAATCGACGTTCAGGAAAATTTCAACGTTTGCGGAGCCATCGGCAATGATCGCTTTTTCAACGGCATCGAGACTTCCGTCAGCGTCAGACGCTTTAATGCGGTATGGGTGCGTGATGTCGCGGATAAAAGAAATTGCTTGATCGCTTGCGGCCAGGATATGAAGACCGCTTTCGTTAACGTACGCGCCCATCTGGCCGATACCACTGTTCCAGTACCCGGATGGCAGGGCATTTTGTCCCAATTCCGAGAGAACTTTTTGAGCTTTTTCTTCCATTACTGCGGTTAACGAGTCCCGCTCGTCATCCATGCGTTCGAGCGTGACGGTATCATCCAGCAAAATTAATACCCGGACAAAGCCCTTTGAATTTGCTTCGCTAAGCAAATTTTCGTAATCGTCCGCCTCATACCGGGCTGCCCACGGTGATGTGGAAAATAAAAAGAGAATCGAAACGAGGAAGATTAGAATTAATTGATGCCTGATGCCTGATGCCTGATGCCTGATGCCTGATGCCTAATTTTTGATTTTTTTGTTTCATCATGATTCCTTCATAAGGAGTTAAGAGTCCGATGCTTATTAACTTTTATTGTCTTCAGGAACTGCAATTGCTTGAGCAAGAAAGGTTATTCGGGAAGCTCTGAACAAGTGTCATTTCGAGCAAGAGCGAGAAATCTATTGCGTTGATTATTTGAAGATTCCTCACTGCGTTCGGAATGACAATGCGAATTATCAGCATTTCCCTAAGAACATTTCATTGCCGATGAAATTATCTTTCAAATAATATAATTTTGCAATCTGATCATCCGGGATAAACCCAAGAGGCTTTTAACAGGCCGTTGAAAAACGTTTTCGAGACAGCCGATACAAGGCAAAAACAAGCGAAAAAGCGCAGTTTATGCGTAATAAATGAGCGTTTTGAGTTTGTTTTTAACGCCGTAGCGGCAACGCAGATAGTTTTTCAACGGCCTGTTAAAATAGCTATCCGCTATTTAACCAGCATCGCATTGATTTGAATGAGTGTATCTTCGTCCAGTTCTCCGGCTTCCGCGTTGAGGCGCAGTCTTGACATCAAATAACCATGATAGGCTTTGGTCAGGTCACGTTTGGCAGCGTACAGTTGCTGCTGGGCGTTGAGCACGTCGACTTCGGTGCGCACGCCGACCTGTTGTCCCAGAACGGTCGAATCCAACTGGCTTTGACTGGAGATCAGCGCTTGTTTGAGCGCTTGTATCTGCGCAATGCCGTTGGTGACATTCAGAAATTGCTGCCGTGCTTGCAAGGTGATGTTACGGCGAGTGGTTTCCAGGTCGTGGAGTGCTTTGTTTTGATTCGAAAGCGCTTCACGTACGCGGGATTGAACCGAAAAACCCTGAAATAGTGGGACATTGAGTTGCACGCCAATGGATTTCGAGGTGAGATCAATACCGCGACCGGTGATTGCGCCGCCTACACCCGTTTGTTGGCTGTATTGCGCGACCAGATCAACAGTCGGGTAATGTTGCGACCAGATTCTTTTAACTTCCTGGGTGGCGAATTCGTAGGCCGATTGCTGCATTTTGAGCGTGAAATTTTTTTCCTCGGCGGTATGTACCCATTCGTCCATGGTGTTGTAGTTCAGTTTTGCTAAATCCGTTGTAATTTCCTTGGCGCCGGTGAGATTTTCCGGAAAACGATCGATAATGCCTTGCAATGTGCGCTTGCGGATTTCCAGCGCATTGCGCGCAGCGATTTCTTGTGACGTGGTAAGATCGTAACGTGCTTGCGCTTCGTTGGTATCGACGATGGTGGCAACGCCGACTTCGAAATTACGTTTGGCTTGTTCCAATTGTTTCAGAATCGCTTTTTTCTGTGTTTCAGCGACCTCGACGTCGATCTGCGCGTCGAGTACGTCAAAATACGCTTGCGCGACGCGGAGGATCAAATCCTGTCCGGCGACGATAAACTGCGCATCGGCTTTGCTGACTTCGGTTTTGGATTGCTGATAGATCACGATGTTTTCCATGCGGAATAGCGGTTGCGTCGCGGATATCGTGACACCTCCGGCGTGTATCGTGACCGGTGATGGATTAATCGTGGTACCGGTCGTCGAAGAAAAAATATTACTGGCGTTGACTTGTTGCTCGGTACGATTGGCCGACAACGTAACATTCGGAAGAAAACCGGCTCTGCCTTGCACCACTTTTTCCTGCGATGCTTGATACGTTGCCCGCGCCGAGCGATATTGCGAATCCTGCGTCAGGGCTTCCTGATAAATGCTCATCAAGTCAGCGGCTTGCAATATGGAAAGCGATTGCATGCCGATTATGGCAGCGAAAATCCATTGCGCCGGCTTCATACGTTTTTCCGGTTGGAGTCCGGAGCTATTAACGCTGCAGCAATCCGTTGATCGCTGCAATGATATCGCCACGTTGTCGCGTTAATACTCAAAAGGTGAACCTTGTCGGTCGCAGTGCATTGACCAGCGGCGCGGTGCAGGTTTCAAACAGCGTGGTGGTTGTGAATTCGCCGGGCGCCACGCAGGTGACGAGCAATGCTTCCATCACCGGATCGTCGCCGACAATCGCAAATAACCGGCCACCGGGGTTCAGGCTGTTCTGGAAAGCTTCCGGCAGCACCGGTGTCGATGCGGTTAATACAATGACATCGTACGGCGCATACTGAGGCCACCCAAGCGCGGCATCACCATGTGCGAGCGTGACGTTGGTAATGCCGTGCGCTTGCAGATTGGTTTCCGCCATTGCTTTCAATTCCGGGAAAATCTCAATGCTATAGACATGTTTGCCGCGCTCCGCCAGTAACGCGGTCATATAACCGCTGCCGCTGCCGACTTCGAGAATTTTGTCGGTTTTGCGGATATGAAGTTCTTGTACGATACGTGCTTCCATTTTCGGCGTCAGCATGACTTGGCCGTGACCGAGCGGGATTTCCATATCGACGAAAGCCATCGCGCGGCTTTCCGCCGGGACGAATTCTTCGCGCTTAAGTTTGTAGAGTAAATCCAGCACATTATCGTCCAACACATACCAAGGACGAATCTGCTGGGCGACCATATTAGACCGGGTTTGTTCGATATCCATTTCTATTTCGTATTCTTCAATTAAGGTAAGACTTGCAATTATTTCACATTTCCATTAGCTTCACAGCATCAGCTAGGGGTCCGTTTTCAGAATTCTCTGATAATCCGGTGAGAGAGTCCCTTGTTACCTGACGCGGATAATGCCGCCGTAGGGAAGCTGGGGTTTATCCTCCCGCTCTTTATGGCATTTTCTTAAGGAGCCAGTATTTTATGAGCATTACAGTTTTAAACCAAAAAAGTTTTTCCAGCGCGACCGCGCAAGTCGATGAGGCCGCCGTCAAGCCGCTGCCTAATTCCCGGAAAATTTATGTGCAAGGATCGCGTGCCGACATCCAGGTGCCAATGCGCGAAATCCGCCTGACCGATACCCATACTTCTGCGGGCAGTGAAAAAAATCCGCCGATTTGGGTTTACGATACTTCCGGGCCTTATACCGATCCTGCCGCCACTATCGATATCCGTTCCGGTTTGGCGCCATTGCGTGAGCCGTGGATTACCGAACGTCAGGATACCGAGGTATTGTCAGGACACAACTCCGCATACAGTCAAGCGCGCCTGCAAGATCCGAAACTGGCGGAGATGCGCTTTAATTTGCAACGATTGCCAAGATGTGCAAAACCGGGCATGAATGTGACGCAGATGCATTATGCCCGCCGCGGCATTATTACACCTGAAATGGAGTTTATCGCGCTTCGCGAGAATCAGCGTGTTGAAGCATTCAGCGCGCAACACCACGAACTATTGACACGCCAGCATCCAGGGCAGGATTTTGGCGCTTCGTTGCCGAAGACAATTACCCCGGAATTCGTTCGTTCAGAAGTGGCGCGAGGGCGCGCCATCATTCCGGCGAACATCAACCATCCGGAATCGGAGCCGATGATTATCGGCCGTAACTTCCTGGTCAAAATCAATGCCAATATCGGTAATTCGGCGTTGGGTTCGAGCATTCAGGAAGAAGTGGAAAAAATGACCTGGGCGATCCGCTGGGGCGGCGACACGGTGATGGATTTGTCCACCGGTAAAAACATCCACGAAACGCGCGAATGGATTATCCGCAATAGCCCGGTGCCGATCGGCACGGTGCCGATTTATCAGGCATTGGAAAAAGTCGACGGGCGCGCCGAAGAGTTGACTTGGGAAATATTCCGCGATACGTTGATCGAACAGGCCGAGCAAGGCGTTGATTATTTCACCATTCATGCCGGCGTGCGCCTGGCGTATGTGCCGATGACCGCAAAACGCATGACCGGTATCGTGTCGCGCGGCGGTTCCATCATGGCGAAATGGTGTTTGGCGCATCATCAGGAAAGTTTTCTGTACACGCATTTCGAAGACATCTGCGAGATCATGAAAGCCTACGATGTCAGCTTTTCTCTCGGCGACGGCTTGCGCCCCGGCTCGATCTACGATGCCAATGATGAAGCGCAATTTGCCGAATTGAAAACGCTCGGTGAATTGACGCAAATCGCCTGGAAGCATGATGTGCAGACCATGATCGAAGGTCCCGGGCATGTGCCGATGCACTTGATTAAAGAGAATATGGAATTGCAATTGAAATATTGCGACGAAGCGCCTTTCTATACCTTGGGTCCGTTGACGACCGATATTGCACCGGGTTATGACCATATCACCTCGGCCATCGGCGCGGCGATGATCGGCTGGTACGGCACCGCAATGTTGTGTTATGTCACGCCGAAGGAACATTTGGGCCTGCCGGACAAGGACGATGTCAAGGACGGCATCATTACGTATAAAATCGCCGCGCATGCCGCCGATCTGGCGAAAGGCCATCCTGGCGCGCAAATCCGCGATAACGCCTTGTCCAAAGCGCGTTTTGAATTCCGTTGGGAAGATCAATTCAACTTAAGTCTCGATCCCGACAAGGCACAACAATTCCACGACGAAACCCTGCCGCAGGAAGGTGCCAAAGTCGCGCATTTCTGTTCCATGTGCGGGCCGCATTTCTGCTCAATGAAAATTACGCAGGATGTGCGCGATTATGCCGCCAGCCAAGGCGTTGCCGAAGATGCTGCATTGACGTTGGGAATGGCGCAAAAATCGGCGGAATTCAAAGAAAAAGGCGCAGAGATCTATAACAAGTTGTAATCGAGTAATTTCAACAATTCCAATCAAGAGCCAATTACGCCGATGGAGCCATTATTATTGTTAAAAGCGCTGATCTTGGGCGTGGTGGAAGGTCTTACCGAGTTTTTACCGATTTCGTCGACCGGACATTTGATTTTGTTCGGCGACTTGCTCGATTTCAACGATGAAAGCGCCAAGGTTTTTACCATTGCGATCCAGTTAGGTGCGATTCTGGCTGTGTGCTGGGAATATCGCGGCAAGATCATTGAAGTGGTGCGCGGCATTGGTACTAGTCCATCGGCTAATCGTTTTATTATCAATATCATGATCGCGTTTTTACCTGCCGCGATCCTTGGGTTGTTGTTCATCAAAACGATTAAGTTTTATTTGTTTCACCCAATTCCGGTGGCTACTGCGTTGATCGTGGGTGGTTTGCTGATTTTGTGGGCGGAGCGCAGACAGCATACGATCGAAGTGGAGCGTGTCGACGACATGGATTGGAAACATGCCTTGAAAGTCGGTTGTGCTCAATGTTTGGCGTTGATTCCCGGAACCTCGCGTTCGGGTGCTACGATTATCGGTGGTTTGCTTTTTGGTTTGTCACGCAAAGCTGCAGCGGAGTTTTCTTTTTTTCTGGCGATTCCAACTATGTTCGCCGCGACGTTCTATGATTTGTATAAAAACCGGGAATTATTGGATTGGAGTGACTTAAGTTTGATCGCAGTGGGTTTTGTCGCTGCTTTTTTAAGCGCATTAGTTGCCGTGCGTGCGCTGTTAAAGTTTGTCAGCAATCACGACTTTACGATTTTTGCTTGGTACCGTATTGTTTTTGGCATTGTGATCTTAGCGACCGCATATACCGGCGTGATCGGTTGGTCGGAGATGTAAGTGGAAGTTATCGTTCGTATAAAAATGAAATAAGTTTGTGATTGATACTGACCGGATGTAAATTCAATCATTTTGCGATTACCGGCTAGTGAGTAGTTTGACTGTCGATCCGGCTTTCAGTACAGTCCTCTGAGGAAAAACAGGTTTGTTTTTCCAACAACTTGGAGGTATAAATCATGAATTTTAACAAATTACTTTTTGGTATTTTTATCTTTATCGGCGGGACGCTGCCAGCTGCTGCGGACATGGCAAAATATGCTGCCCCGTTGTTGGGAAGCAGCGAAGTGCCTGCGAATGCTTCACCTGCTACCGGCTCGGTGCTGGTTACGATCGATTTTGACTTGGTGACAATGCGGGTTGAAGCGAATTTTAATGATCTGCTTGGTATCACAACTGCGGCGCATATCCATTGTTGCATCGATCCGGGGTCTAACGTCGGTGTTGCAACCGAACTTCCGTCGTTTACCGGTTTTCCACTTGGCGTGACATCAGGATCGTATGATCATACGTTTGATATGTCTTTGGCATCAAGCTACAACCCGGCTTTTATAACCAACCACGGCGGCACGATTAGCTCGGCTTTCAACGATTTAGTCGCCGGTCTTGATGCGGGAAGAGCCTACTTGAACATTCACACGAATTTATTTCCTGGAGGGGAGATACGAGGATTGTTGAGTCCCGTGCCGGAACCTGAAAGCTATGCATTACTGCTGACCGGCCTTGGGTTTTTGACAATCTTCGCACGTCGAGCCAAACGTGAAATTGTTCGAGTTTGAGTTGCTGTTGACTGAAACCAATGCGGCTTTTTATGTTTTGAGAACAAAACTGCCGGAATTAGGACAAGTGTACTAGCAAACCGGGAGGGCTAATCTATTGCGTAAAATTGTTCCCGTCGATATTGTTATTGAAGGGTGAACTTTTTATGTTGATTTTTAATAAAACAAATATCAGCGGCATTTTTCGAGTTGTTAGCTCAAAAGAAATTTGGATATTGCGTGGATGGAATCCAAAGCAGGATTTATTCAAATTTGATCAAGAATGAAAAGGGGTAATATCTGTGCAATATGGCACAAGGTTTACTGCACCGGCACTTGAATCCGATACCTGGGCGTTGTTGCTCACGGGATTAACGCTGATTGGAGTGGTAGTGTGTCGCCGTTTGAAGTTTGCTGGTTTACTGTTTCATTCAGCCGTCACGGCCGGTATCAAAGGCATGACGGCTGAATTCCATCCACCCTGGAACCGGTGCATGTCCGCACCGGTTCTCCCTGAAGTTAGCTTTACCATTAAATGTGCTTTTCAGGATGTTGATTTTCATGAGAAAATAATTTTTCAAGAATGATAGTAGAAGTTGCTGAATTAACGAAAAAGCATGGGTGCGCGTGATATAAAAGACGGACGGCGGCGGATTGGAACAACCGATTCCGAAACAAAGCATGTTGAGCAGCTGAAAAAGCTCTATGAGTTGAGCATGACGCTGTCGAGTAATCCTACCGATATCTTTAAGCATATCGCTCGCATGATTGCTGAATTGTTTGATGTTCGCGTGGTTTGTCTATCGGAGATTAGAGGCGATCAGCTTTACTTTATCGCTGTGTATGTCGACGGGAATGTTTTTCTGGATGCAGGGCAATGCCCTTTGGCGATTACCCCTTGTGCAACCGTTGAACTGAGCAAGGATATCCGCGTCTACGACCGCGTCAGTGAGCTTTTTCCCGAAGCTTCGTTTTTACAAGAGCATAATGCTCTCGCTTATTGCGGCTTTCCCGTGCTGGACAATCATCAGAATGTGATTGCTATTACCTGCTTGCTGGACGATAAGCCGCATGAATTTACCGATGAGGATCAGGAATTATTGCGTATTTTCGGGCAGCGGATTTCAATGGAGCTTGAACGTCAGCGGCATATCAACGAACACCTCAAATCGGAAGAAAATTTGCATCAGATGCAGGCGATGATGTTCCAGACCGAACAATTAGCGGGAATCGGGAGCTGGGAATGGAATATCCCTGAAGGCATCATTCACTGGTCGCCGGAGATGTATCGTTTGCATCAGATCGATCCAGTAACGCATCCTACGTTAACGCCTGAAATGGCAATTTCAAAGATCGATCCGGCTGATTTGGAGCAGGTGCAAACAAACATAACGCAAGCATTGGTGCATGGTGTTTGGGAGCCGATTGAGTATCGCTTACGACTGAAAAACGATCAGGTACGTTTAGTGAAAGCGGAAGGACTGGCGGTGCAATTCAAGCAAAGCTTTCCTACAAAACTGATCGGTTTTGTTCAGGATGTTAGCGAACTAAAAATAACGCAATTGGATTTAGAGCGGAATGTGGAGTTGTTACGCAGAGCGGAGCAACTGCAACGCGAGCAGCAACGTATGAGTGCGTTGCTGTCGGCTATGAATATTGGTGTGTTATTCGAAGACCAGGCTGGGCGCATCGAATTCGTCAATCCGGCATTCAAATATTTATGGGAGATTTCCGATACCTTCGATCTTACAGGTTTTCCGGCTCGGGATATTTTGACGCATTCCTCTCATCGCTTGCCTTGCCCGGAGCGCGCTTCCCAGCATGCCATGCAGATGTCGAATAGTGAGCCGAGCGAGCGGTTCGAAATTGAATTGCACGATGGCCGGATACTGACGCAATTATCCTATCCGGTGACGAATTATGACGGCGCGATTTTGGGCCGCTTATGGATTTATGAAGATATTACACAAGAGCGTCAGACAGCCAAGCAATTACTCTATTTAGCCGAGCGTGATTCATTGACCGGGCTGCTGAACCGTCATCGCTTTCAAGAGCAACTTGAGCAATATTGGCGGATGGCTAAACGCCATCACATCAAATTTGCACTGCTGTATTTCGATCTTGACGAATTTAAGTATGTTAACGATACCTTCGGATATCGGGTAGGGGATACTGTTTTAGTACGCATCGCCGGTGAAATTGCATCGCTGGTTCAGTCTAGTGAGCTATTTGCCCGGTTGGGCGGGGACGAGTTTGCCATCGTGATAGAGCATAAGCAGGATGCTGAGCCGTCGATGTTGGCTGCCTATATCGTTAATGCCGTTTCGTCCGTACCGTTTCGTTTTCGCGGAGCGAATATTCGACTGACAACAAGCGTAGGCATCGCTATTTTTCCGGATCACGGTTTGGAGATAGAAGATCTGGGAGCTCACGCCGATGCAGCAATGTATCAAGCCAAATCCATGGGTAAGAATAATTGGTGTATCTACGATGTGGATCGGGATATGTCGGCCGTGATGACCACCCGGATGACTTGGAAAAGCCGGATTGCGCAAGCGCTCGAACAAAATTATTTCGAAATTCATTTCCAAGGTGTGTATGTGACGCGCAATCGCGCCTTGAAACATGTGGAAGCGCTTGTTCGCATGCGGGATCTGCAACAGCCGGATCAATTAATTATGCCGGGGCAATTTATTCCGGTGGCGGAGAAGAGCGGGCAGATCTTGGATATCGATAAATGGGTATTGCAGCGCAGTATTGAAGTGTTGGCAAAGCATGCGCAGATGCCGCCCATAGCAGTCAATATTTCCGGGCGTTCGTTTGATGACCCGTCATTGCCGCGCTTTATTCAGACACAACTGAACAAGCATCAAGTGGATCCGGGACGATTGATTATTGAATTGACCGAAACCTCCGCGGTATCGGATATTCAAGATGCGCAACGTTTTATTGAGGCGATTAATCAAGCCGGTTGCAAGGTGTGCCTTGATGATTTTGGCAGTGGTTTTTCCACTTTCAGTTATCTCAAATATCTTGGTGTAGAGATCTTGAAAATCGATGGCATGTTTATTAGGGATCTGGTTAATAATCGTGACAATCAGATTTTCGTCAAGGCGATGGTCGATGTCGCGCGTGGTTTAGGCAAGGATGTCGTGGCGGAGTTTGTCGAAGATGCCATGACGCTGGAAATGATTCAAAATCTGGGGATTCAATTTGTTCAGGGGTATTATCTTGGCAGACCTTCGCCGGAGATTATTCAATCCAAGTCATGTGACGCAGGATGAATTGCCCATTTTCAGACGCAAACGGGTGATATCGTTAATTTGAATGCGTTTGTTGTCAACGGTGATGATATTTTCATCTTGCAGCTTTGAGAAAGCCCGGCTGACCGTTTCAAGTTTAAGACCCAGATAACTGCCTATTTCTTCCCGCGTCATGCGCAGGTTGAATTCACTCTCGGAATATCCACGCATACAGAAGCGGCGCGACAAATTCAATAAAAAGGTTGCCAAGCGCTCTTCCGCTTTCATACTGCCCAGCAACAGCATTACACCATGATCCCGTACAATCTCACGGCTCATGATTTTATGAAAATGGCGCATCAGCGAAGGAATAACAAGACTGATTTCTTCAAGTTTGGTAAAAGGAATTTCGCATACTTCGCTGTCTTCAAGGGCTATCGCATCACATGTGTGAATATCCGAACTTATGGCGTCCAATCCCAATAATTCGCCGGTCATATGAAAACCGGTGACTTGCTGGCGTCCATCTTCTTCCAGTACGCAGGTTTTAAAAAAACCGCTACGAATGGCAAAAAGTGACTGAAATTTAATACCGGTCCGATGCAAATATCCACCACGCGAAATTCGGCGTTTATGACTGACGACATCGCCAAGGATATGAATTTCCTGATCGTTTAAACCTACCGGCAAGCATAGTTCACGCAAGCTGCAAGATGCGCAACTCGATCTGATGTTTGAAATATCAAGATGAGGAAGTGGAATGTCGCGAAACAAAGTATTATCCCAAAGACGAGTAAATTACATTTCAAGATGTTAATTGATCTGAATCAAACTGCTTTACTGAATCTAGCACCATAATTTTACGTGAATATTTTAGGGGATGGATATTCTTTTTTGTGAAAGCGACACCCAAGCGGATAAGTGAATATTTGAAAGGGTTCAGAATTTGCGGATTTTTAACTAATCGTTTGATTGAACGCATCTTCCAGTGAAGCGAATTGTCTAGTGCGTCCGCTATCATTTTTACAACCGACATCAAATTTGTTAGCAATCAACTCAGATCTGTTTCGTTATTTTGGTGTGGATAGCGTTGACTACCGCTTATATCCAGCGCCTGATTATTTTATCGAAGCATTTGATGTGCAGACATACCTTACTTGGCTCGGCTACCGCAAATCAGGATATCTGCGCCGACCGCTATCGCTGTATGTACATATCCCTTTTTGCAGTTCTTTGTGTTTTTTCTGCCATTGTAATCAGATCGTCTCACGAGATCGTGACTTGATTGAGAATTATCTGGATTATTTGTTGCGCGAAATCAGACTTCAAGGGCAGTACTTTAAAAATGATCCAAGAGTTGAGCAAATATATTTTGGAGGCGGTACTCCGACAGTATTGCAAGATTACCAATTAAACAATCTCATGAAGGAGATTCGCCGGCACTTTAATTTGACCGAACAGGGAGAGTTCAGTATCGAGATCGATTCACGGCTGATGGCCCATCTTTCGATGCATACGCTGAAAGAAATTGGATTTAATTGTGCCATTATCGGCGTTCAGGATTTTGATCAATCCGTACAGCAATCGATACACCGTATACAAACCGAATATGAAACACTCCATGCGATCGATGAAGCCCGGCAGGCCGGGTTTAAAACGGTGCGGGCAGAATTGATTTTCGGGTTGCCGAATCAAACGGTGGAGAAACTTGGTTATACCTTAGGAAAAATTATCGGAGCCAGTCCGGATCAAATTTGTTTGTCAAATTACAACTACTTACCGGAAAAATATAAACCGCAACGGCAGATTGATTTAGCGAATTTGCCAGGTGACGAAATCAGGCAAGACATGCAGTTGCAGACAATTAATCAATTACTGGAAGCCGGGTATGTTCATATCGGTATGAATCACTATGCGCAAAAAGGCGATTCCTTGGCCTTGGCGCAGCGTCAAGGGCGTTTGCATTATGGCTTACAAGGCTATTCCGCGTATCCGGAGAGTGATCATATTGCCATGGGCATTTCGGCCATTGGCAGCATTGGCCCGACGTTGAGTCAGAATCATTGCGATCTCACGCAATACTATGACAGGATCGAGCGGAATATACCCCCGATTATGCGTGGCATTGAGCTTAGTGCCGACGATTTGATACGCCGTTCCGTTATGCAAGCGTTGATTTGTCATTCCGTGCTTATTTTTGAATCGATGGAAACTTTTTTTCAGATTGAATTTAAAAGCTATTTTGCTACAGAATTAAAAGAGCTTTTATTTCATGAGCAGGCCGGTTTGATAACGCTCGATGATGAAGAAGTAACCGTAACACCTAAGGGTCAGCTGGTAATTGGCAGCATCTGCAAGGTTTTTGATAAATATTTGCGCAATCAACAGCAACGCCAGAATTATTCAGCCTTTATTTAAGTGTGAGGAAACTCTGAAAAATTACTGCGTGAAAATCGGACTCAAATACCCGTTTACCATTCAGCGAATTACGTTTCTTCGATTTTGCTTTTCCTAATCGCTAATCGCTGCTTTCCGAAGCTTCATTAAAGGGATATTTTCCCTGAGAATCTGTGCAATCCTCAGGGTTTCGAATTTATCTGACTTCGCTATTGGTCAGAATGTATTCAGCCAATCGATCGGCAGATTCCCCCTGGATATTTTTGAAGGCCGGCATTCTCATACTTCCACCTTGAAATTTTTTGATGATCGCATCTTTGTTCGCGACTTTTTCACTCAGTATCATAGCAACGCTTGCGCTGAGAGGTTTATGGCATTCCGTGCAAGCGGAGCTGAAAATTTGTTCTCCTGATGCATCGGCTGGCGGTGTGTAGTCTTTGCTCGCGCCGCAACCAGTCAGGATGAATAATGCTGATATGGTTAAAGCAATATTTATTTTTTTCATTTACTAACTCCAATTTATTGATTTTACTCTCTCGATAATACGTTTGAATTGTAAATCATTACATCCGTTTCCGATCGGAAATTTTGACCGGCCTTACGATTTTACCTTATCCACATTTATAGCAGCTTGTCAAACACTGTTCGGCCGTGGATAAGATTCAAAAGTTTTTTGCGCCTTATTTTTAATGATTTATTGAGAGGAGCTTTTTGACATTTTAACAACATTACTAGCATTTTATAGGTGTTAAATCGTATATGGCAATTCGCTAATTAATTACTCAGGTGTATGATATATAAGGCGAATTATAGGTACTAATAGCTCTAGGGGTATGTTCAATTATTAACAAATTCTTAACATTTAGTATGTTACTGTTCGCCTCGATCAATTTTCGCTGCAACAATTGTTGAAAAAAAGTCAAGTGCAGAAAAAACGAGACTGATTGTTTATTGATAATTTGAGCCATGATAAAGCATTTACCGACAACTGAAGATAGCAGCTTAAGTAATTCACAACTTTTTTTAGGGAGAGATGGTATGTTGAAGAAAATTAATAATTATATTTATCTGGCTGCGTTGAGTTTGTTGTTATGTAATCCTGCGGCTGCTGATAAAACTGTGGAAGATTTCCAATTTTGGGGACAAATCGCAGCGCAGGGTAATTTTGGCTTTATAAACCCTCAAAATCCCGATCTGAAAAAATTCAGATGGTGGATGGAAGGACAAGGGCGTTTTGGTAATGATGCATCGCAATTTTCGCAATCGCTGGTACGTCCCGGCTTAGGTTATGCGCTAACCGACAAAGTGGTTGTATGGGCGGGTTATGCCTGGGCACCTACGTGTGAACCCCTAAACCGTGTCGGCTGCTTTGATGAGCATCGGATCTGGCAACAAGTGACCTGGGCGGATAATTTTTCATTCGGCAGATTATCGGCGCGTAGCCGTTTTGAGGAACGGTTCTTCAATCACCAAACCCCTATCCCAGGTAACGATGATGTGGCTTATCGATTCCGCCAATTGGTTAAACTAGCGGTTCCAATGCCAGCCGTGGATCCGAATCTCAGTTTTATCGTTCAAAGTGAATTGTTTATCGCGATGAATACCGTTGACAATCCTGGTTTTATATCCCGCGGTTACGATCAGAACCGGGCATTCGTAGGGTTGGGTTACAAAGTTAACCAATATGCCACGGTTGAATTGGGGTATATGAATCAATTCATCAACCGGCCGCATAGCGCTCGCCCAGATCAAATGATGCATAACTTTGTTGCAAATTTGTTCCTGAATTTCTAG
Organism: Nitrosomonas sp.; assembly: GCF_019635155.1. Taxonomy (GTDB): domain Bacteria; phylum Pseudomonadota; class Gammaproteobacteria; order Burkholderiales; family Nitrosomonadaceae; genus Nitrosomonas. The sequence continues at coordinate 80,147 of NZ_JAHBZY010000001.1, forward strand.
GCGTCTGATGTTTCATCACTGACTCTTTAGTATCATACAAATCGTTGTTTTAGCCGGTTAACTTCCTTGAGTTATAGGAAGCTAACCGGCTAATTCTTTATATAAACAGCGGTATCTTTTCAGTGTCAATTTTCTGTGAACTTTTAGTGAACATGATTCCGATCCGGGTTTAAGCCATTGCGCTTTGCTCGACATCCCTTGCATCGGCTATTATTAGCGGTTTGAGTAATTTTCCTGTTTTTCCACGATCAATACGGGTCTCGAACAACCATGATGCAAGAGTTTAAGCCAGGGCAACGCTGGATCTGCGATGTCGATTTACAACTGGGGCTGGGTACGGTGCAAACCGTCGAACACCGGATTGTCACCATTTTATTCAACGCGACCGGCGAAAGCCGCACGTACGCCAAACATTCCGCACCGCTGACGCGGGTGATTTTCAAATTGGGCGATCTTGTCAACAGCCAAGACGGTACCACTATGACCGTGACCGGCATGATCGAACGCAATGGTTTAGTCGTCTACACCGGTACTTGCGCGGATGGCAGCATGATGGAATTGACGGAAGACCAACTGGCGCCGCAAGTACAGTTGAACCGTCCGTCCGAGCGTTTATTCACCGGTCAGTTCGACCAGGACAAATGGTTTCGCATTCGTTATCAAACATTGTTGATCCGCAACCGGCTGGCGCAAGCGCCGCTGTATGGTCTGGTGGGTACGCGAACCAGCCTGATTCCGCATCAACTCTATATTGCCCACGAAGTGGGCCGCCGCTTTGCGCCCCGTGTATTGCTGGCCGATGAAGTCGGGTTGGGGAAAACCATCGAAGCCGGATTGATTTTGCATCAGCAATTGCTGACCGAGCGTGCCAAGCGCGTGCTTATCGTGGTTCCGGAAACTTTGATTCACCAATGGTTGGTGGAAATGCTGCGGCGTTTCAATTTGCAATTCAGTATTTTCGATGAAGAGCGCTGTTTGTCACTGGAAGCAAGCGAGGAAGACGAAGAAGGCGAAGAAGATCAGCAAGACGAAAATCCGTTTCAAAGCGAGCAATTAGTGTTATGTAGCTTGCATTTTCTATGGCAACACCCGAAACGCTTTAAACAAGCGCTGGAAGGCCATTGGGATTTGCTAGTGGTCGACGAAGCGCATCATTTGCACTGGTCGCCACAAGCTGCCAGCCCGCAATACGCTATGATCGAGCAATTGGCGGCACGCACTCCAGGCGTGTTGCTCTTAACCGCGACACCGGAACAATTAGGTAAAGCCAGCCACTATGCCCGTCTGCGCCTGCTTGATCCGCATCGTTTCAGCAGTTTTTCCGAGTTCGTTACCGAAGAGCAATCGTACGAACCGATCGCCCAAGCCGTGGAAGCCTTGCTTGAAGGGCAGAAACTGAACGATGATATCCGTCAACTGATCGCCGATACGCTCGATTCGGATCAAGCATCAGCGTTAATCGCGCAATCGCAGAATTCTTCAGCGGATCAAGCGCAGACCGGACAAGCCCGGAATCAGCTCGCGGAATTATTGCTCGACCGGCATGGTACCGGGCGCATCCTGTTCCGTAACACCCGCGCGGCGGTCAAAGGATTTCCCGAACGTAAGCTGGTCGCCAATCCATTGCCGATACCGGCGGAATATTTGCCTTGTCTGGTAACGTTTGAAACCACGCCGTTATCCAAACCGCAATTGCTGCTTTGCCCGGAACTGATTTACCAAGTGCGATCCGAAGAGGGTCAACCGTATTGGACCGAAATCGATCCGCGCGTGAATTGGCTGATCGCTACGCTCAAGCGGGTGAAGCCGGAAAAAGTGCTAGTCATCGCCGCCAACGCCCAAACCGCGCGCGATCTGGCGCAAGCGCTGAAAGAAACCACCGGGCAATTCATTCCGGTATTCCACGAAAGCATGAGCCTGGTCGAACGCGATCGTGCCGCGGCGTTCTTTGCCGACAAGGAAACCGGCGGCCAGGTGCTGATCTGCTCGGAAATCGGCAGCGAAGGCCGCAATTTTCAGTTTGCACATCATCTGGTTCTGTTCGACCTGCCGCTCAATCCCGATCTGCTTGAACAGCGCATTGGCCGCCTCGATCGCATCGGCCAGACCGACACTATTCAGATTCATGTACCTTATCTGGAAAACAGCGCACTGGCGGTGATGTTCCACTGGTATCACGAAGGCTTGAATGCATTCGAGAAAACCTGCCCGGCCGGTCAAATGGTGTTTGTCAAAGTCGAAGAGCAGCTCATCGCCGCGCTGCATCAGCGTCAAACTCAGACCGAGGCATTGAGCGAGTTGATCGGCGTCACGCAAACGGCGCATCGGGAATTGAACGATGCGCTCGACCGCGGGCGCGACAAGCTGCTCGAATACAACTCGTTCCGGCCACTTATCGCCAACCAATTGACCGGCCAAGCGCAGGCGCAAGATGACGATGCGCTGCTGCCACAGTACATGGATACGGTATTCGACTGCTGCGGCGTGCATATCGAAGACCACCGCGCCGGCAGCTTTCTGATCGAACCGAGCGAGCACATGAGCATGCCGTTTCCCGGCCTGGATGACGAAGGCTCGGTCATCACCTATTCGCGAGCCGTGGCGCTGAGCAATGAGGATGTGCATTTTCTGACTTGGGAACACCCGATGGTCACGCACGCGATGGAGCGGATTTTGAGCCACGAGAACGGCAACGCCGTGGTGACCATGATGAAACACAAACGCGTGCAGCCCGGCACCCTGCTGCTCGAAACCCTGTTCGTGCTCGAAGCGAGCGGACACAATGTGCAGCAAAGCAACCGCTACCTGCCGCCCGCGGTGATCCGCATTTTGCTCGACGAACAAGGCAGTGGCGATTATCCGTACCTCGATCACGACTCGATCAATCAGCACCTGCAACCGGTCGCAACCGGCATCGCCAAACAAGTGATCCAACTGAAAGAAGACGCGATCCGCGAATTGCTAACCGCCAGCGAACAACAAGCCAGCGCGCAAGCTCCACAACTCATCGCCGCAGCCGAAGCGCGCATCCGGCAAACCTTCGTCCCGGAAATCGAACGCCTCAAAGCCTTGCAGCAGGTCAATCCAAACGTGCGCGACGAAGAAATCCAATTCTTCGAGCGGCAACTGCAGCAACTGACCAGCGCATTGAAATCCAGCAATTTGCGGCTTGATGCCGTGCGGGTAATTGTGGCGACGTGAAGCCATCCGGTCGCACGGGGGTAACGAAAAAAGCAGTGAAATCAGTGGTGAGAGGGTATGATACACGCCAGAATCTGTCCCAATCCTTGAAATCAGGAGGCCGCGTGAACAAAGAAATCATCCTGAAGCGAGTGCAAAACCGCTGGCCCGATCTGCTGGCGTTGTATGCCTTTGGCAGCCGCATCCAGGGCCTTGCCAGTGCTGAAAGCGATCTGGATCTGGCGGTATTGGTGCCTGGTTATGCCGACCCTCTGCTGATGTTCGATCTGGCGGGAGAATTAGCCGACGATGCGGGCTGTGCGGTGGACTTACTCGATCTGCGGGCGGCATCGACGGTCATGCAATACCAAATTATCACCACGGGCGAGCGCTGGTGGCAAAAAGATGGTCAGGCGGCGCTTTATGAAGTGGCCATTCTGAGCGAAAAGACCGCGCTGGATGAGGCCCGCAATGCACTGATCGATGACATTCAGCACCGGGGGAGCGTGTATGGCCGATGATGTCTTGCTCAACAAGACTGCCACCATTGAACGTTGCGTGCTGCGCGCCCGCGAGGAATACGAGGCTGATCCCGCCACATTTGCCGGGAATCCCACAAGGCAGGATGCCACTATTCTGAACATTCAACGCGCCTGCGAAGCGGCGCTGGATATGGGGCAGCACTTGATCCGGCGTGAACGGCTGGGTATTCCGCAAAGTGCGCGTGATGTGTTTACGCTGCTGGCGCAAGCAGGCTGGATTGATCTGGTCTTGGCAGAAAAACTCAAGCGCATGGTAGGGTTTCGCAACATTGCGATGCATGATTATCAGGCGCTGCAATTATCCATCACTGTAGCGGTGATAGAAAACCATCTGGACGAATTCCTGCAATATAGCAAAGCGGTGTTGCTCAAGGATGCGGAGAGCTCCCGTCGGCAAGAATGAGATAGCAATGCGGCGCTGACGGAATCGAGTTGGCGGTGAGTCGGTGCAGGTGTTTTTCAGAATGATCTCAATCGCTGGCGATGTATCCAGTGGTGGCAGGTTGTTGGCGATCTTGATCGTTTTCACGTGGTATTCGGCGTCGATGAGCTGAGATGCCATCCATGAGCTGTTAGCCGTAGCGAATAACAAGCCAGCGCGCAAGCCCCGCAATTCATCGCCCAGCGGCAAGCGCAAACGATGAACCAGATCTTTGTCGATTACTTTAGGCAGCACAAGAATGAAATTGCCGCACTGGATTTTTCTACCAACAATACTGCACAGCGCTGCACGCTCACTCTGAAGATGATCGAAGCGTTGCGCGAGCACTTGACCAAGAGCCGCCGCTGTTGCTGACTACCAAACGCTTGTGGAGTACCTACGCCCGCATGCGGACGGGGCAAGTGAAAGGCGCAATTGCAATTTAAGCCCGTTATTTTCTACAAAGCAGTGGTAGTTTCCTGGCTATATTCAGGATGCGCTCATTTTTATGTTATAAATTGGTAATGCCAATAGATTTTTTCTAGTATTCTCCTTCTAGCTGTGTGTGACCTAACAATAAGGGAGCAAAAATGGCAAGACGAAAACCAGTGGTTCTTGAAACCATAAGCTTTGACAATCAAAGCCTAGCCCATACTTTTTTCCAGGAAATGCTTCAACGCTATGTACCAGGAGAGTTGGTTTCACCTGAAGACACAATTCATCTTGCTGAACTGTTTAAGAGGCACCCGAGTTATCCGGCAAAGGTTGGACCTGGCGTCAATTATTTCGAAGTCATGCCGGAGAAGTTTGGTTCTCAATGCTTTTGCGCGGTATTGAAGGATGGAACCAAGGAAGGTTTTTCCTACAAGAAGTGCGTGACGCAAAAAGGTAACTGATCCTTTGATTGGATGAACTCCATGGATTTCGAAATTCTTATCAATGACGACTACATCAATTTGGTTCAGAACACAGAGCTCACTCCTGTCGATAACAAGACCGTTCTTAGTCTGGTTAACGATTTTGAGGATGAGAAGTGGCGACGTGAAAAATTCGAGAATTTCGTCTGGGACAACATAGCCTTGACCGCATTATCGGCACAAGAGCGGGAAAAATTGGCAGGCAAGAGTGCATCGACTCTACGGGCAGCAGCAAAAAATTTGCGGCTAACCGACAAGGAGGGTGATAAAGGGAAAGGGAGTGAACTTGCCGAAATTGTGCTCTATGGAATCATGCATCACCACTACAAGGCGTTACCCGTCGTCCCCAAGATTTTCTGCAAGCAAAACGCGCAAGACAATGCCAAGGGGGCTGACAGCGTTCATATCGTCTTGGAGGGCGATGACGCTTTTTCGCTTTGGTTCGGAGAGGCGAAGTTCTACAACAGCATTGAAAACGCAAGACTGTCATCCATCGTCGAATCTGTCGAAAATTCGCTGGTAACCGAGAAGCTGAAAAAAGAAAACAGCATCATCACCAACACGGCAGATGTTGATCAACTTGTCGAAAACAAGAATTTGGCTGCCAAGATCAAGCTTGCTTTGTCGCCCGATAACTCGATAGACAATATCAAGTCGATCCTTCATATCCCCATCCTGCTTTTGCATCAGTGCTCTGTTACGGCTGAAACCAAGGAGATGAATGACGGATATAGGGAGAGGATTCGAGAGCACCATCTTGACCGTGCAACTGCCTATTTCAAGAAGCAAATCGAAGAGCTATCCGACAAGGTTGCTATGTATTCATCAATCAAATTCCACATCATTCTGTTTCCTGTTCCTGGCAGGAAAGAACTGATTGATCGGTTCTCGAGCGCGGTAGCGCATCACAAGGCGTAACGAGCGATGGATATTTTCGAGGAATGCGCAGCCATCAATGAATTACTTCAAACTGATGATGGAGTTGAGGCGAGAAACCGGCTGATTCGTCTGCTCGATAGCCTTGGCAGAGAAAATCAAGCCTACAACCCGCTACTGAACCACCTGATTCGAGAGTCAGGGCTGTATCCCTACCTCGAACCCGAAACATCGAGTTGGCAAGATCGGTTCGTTTACGAGTCTTTCAAGGTGGACATTGGGCAGGATGAGCCTGTAACGCTTCACAGTGAACAGTCATTAGTCTTGAAACACCTTTTGGATGGCGACGATCTTGCAGTCAGCGCACCGACGAGCTTTGGCAAAAGCTTGATCATTGATGCTTACATCGCAATCAAAAAACCTACGAACGTCCTGATTTTGGTTCCTACCATTGCGTTGACCGATGAGACCAGACGTAGGTTGAACAAGAAGTTTTCTGGCGAATACAAGATTGTGACGACATCGGAAGTCGAACTCGGCGAAAGGAACATTCTCATCTTCCCGCAGGAAAGGGCGATTCACTATTGCGACAAGCTTGAACAATTGGATTTGCTCGTCGTCGACGAGTTTTACAAGGCGAGCCAAGCGTTCGATAAAGAGAGGTCACCAGCCCTCTTGAAAGCAATGCTCAAGCTGGGCGAAAAGGCTGCGCAGAAATATTACTTGGCACCGAATATTGCGGACTTGAACGACAATCCGTTCACAAAGGGCATGACTTTCCTACGCATGGATTTCAACACGGTGTTCCTTGAAAAGCATGAGGAGTACAAGGACATCAACAAGAACGTACAGAAGAAAAATGATGCACTCCTAAGGATATTAGGAAAGCAAGAAACCAAGTCCCTGATTTACGCTGGAACCTATTCTGGTGTTGATAGTGTTACGACCCTACTAGTCGATAACGCTGACAAGGAGAATAGTGCGCTGCTATCCGGCTTTTCCGCGTGGCTTGCGATGAACTACCATCCGAACTGGAAGCTGACCAATTTGGTGAAGAGAGGCGTCGGCATCCATACCGGTCAGCTTCATCGCTCCCTAAGTCAGATACAGGTTCGACTCTTTGAGGAGGAGAAAGGCGGGCTGCAAACGCTAGTTTCAACTTCATCCATCATTGAAGGGGTGAATACATCGGCTGAAAACGTCATTGTATGGAGCAACAAGAAGGGGAAACTGAAACTCGACGACTTCACCTATCGCAACATCATCGGACGGGGTGGGCGGATGTTCAGGCATTTTGTCGGCAATATTTACATTCTCGAAGAGCCCCCAATTCCTGCTGAAACTCAACTTGAATTGATGTTCCCTGACGAGTTGCTTGCTGATGTGGACGATGAGAAATACAAGCAGGAACTCACCAAGGAACAATTGGCAAAGCTCTTGCACTACAAGGAGGAGATGTCGCAGCTAATGGGGCAAGAGTCATTTGAGCGCCTGAGAAATGAAGGGATGCTGATTTCCAGCGACACAGAATTGATTGCCACGATAGCTTTTGCGATTAAAAAAAATCCAAGATTGGTAAGAGGACTTGCCAACCTATATGCGCCAACAAACGACTATTGGGTTTGGACACTCTGTAATGTTCTAAAGTTGGTTCCTGGTGGGTGGGATGCCCCTTACGCGAAATTTGCAGAGTTCGTGCGAGCCTTGTCTAGCAATTGGAACCTTACAATCCCGGAGCTTTTGGATCAGCTATCCGAGCAAGATGTTACGATCGATGAGTTTTTCAAGATGGAGCGTAATGCAACGTTTAAATTGACTGCGTTGCTGAACGACGTCAATGTCATCCAGAAGGAAATCGTACCCGTGCACAAGATAGACATCTCTCCGTTCATCGCCAAGCTGTCGAAGGCATTCCTGCCGTCATGCGTTATGGAGCTTGAAGAGTACGGATTACCTCGAATGCTGGCTAAACGGATCACTGCATCCGGCCTTATCAATTTCGAAGATGAAAAACTTGACCTTCATTCTGCAATCAAGCTGTTGCGCGAATTGAAGCCCGAAATTTTTGCAAAAACCGAAGGACTTGATGATTTTGACCGCTATGTCCTAGATTATTTTTATGAAGGTATTGCAATCCAGTAGTCGAATGCTGAGCACCAGAAAAGCCTTGCTGCTCAAGGATGCGGTGCACTCCCGGTAGCAAAAATTAGATAGCAATGCGGCGCTGACGGAATCGGATTGACGGTGAGTCAATGCAGGTGTTTCTATAGAGTTTCTTGTAGTACTGAACAAGAGGAGGGACAAATGAACGGCAATTACGATACCCTCCTTCCGTCGCTAATCCGGTGATCCAGGCAGGTCGCAACGAAGCTCATACACGGACTGAACTCATCGACTCGCAGCTCGCGCCCGCTGGCTGGTACAGTGAATTGCAATCGTTGTCGTAACCGATATTGCGCAGATTATATTGGGGAGAGCATATGGCTAAGAAACAAACTCCGAATGAGAAGCAACCTATTGCGATAACAGAAGGTGCCGAAGCTCCTTTTCTGCTTTATTCCGGCGATGATGAAAAAGTACATGTGCGAGTGCTCATCCACGCTGAATCTCTTTGGTTGACCCAGCGCCTTATGGCCGATTTGTTCCAGACTAGCGCGGACAATATCAACTTACACCTTAAGAATATATTTGCTGAGGGCGAGCTGGAGGAATCGGCAACTACCGAGGATTTCTCGGTAGTTCAGAATGAGGGCGGGCGGGCTGTCCGGCGCACGCTCAAACACTACAGCCTTGACGCCATTATTGCCGTTGGCTATCGTGTGAGCTCCAAGCGCGCTACCCAGTTTCGCATCTGGGCAACCCAGATCCTCAAAGAATATATTCGTAAAGGCTTTGTGCTGGATGATGAGCGGTTAAAGCAGGGAAAGCGAGTTTTCGGCGAAGATTATTTCCAAGAATTGCTCGAGCGGGTCCGCTCTATCCGGGCCAGCGAGCGGCGTATCTATCAGCAAATCACTGACATCTTTGCCGAATGCAGTATTGATTACGATCCAAAATCGGACATCACGCAAAACTTCTATGCCATGGTGCAAAACAAGTTTCACTACGCCATTACCGGTCAGACTGCAGCCGAGATCATTCTGCAGAAGGCTGATCGCGCTGCTCCTTACATGGGCTTACTTACTTGGAAAAATGCGCCTCATGGCCGTATCCTCGCCTCAGATGTAACGGTCGCTAAGAACTATTTGACCGAACCGGAAATCAAGCGATTAGAACGTACCATTTCCAGTTTTTTCGACTATATCGAAAACATCATTGAAAACCGGCTTCAAATGAGCATGGCTGATATGGCGGACAGTGTTGATAAGTTTCTAAGTTTTAATGAATTCGAGGTTCTGAAACATAAAGGCCGTGTGAGCAAGATGCAAGCTGATCAGAAAGCTTTATCCGAATATGCGGAATTCAACCGGACACAGAACATCGAATCCGATTTTGATCGGATGTTGAAAGCAACCGAAACTCTGAGGGATGGAAATCAGAAATCCAGTAGAAGGAAGCCTAATTCAGGGGAAAAATGATTTATGTATAGGATGTCACAGCATTGTCATCCCGTGTCAGTAACCGCATCAATTTGGGATGAATGAACAGCTTTTCGCGTCCCACGGTTCTTTCCTCCAGCACGCCGATTTCCACCAGCTGCTTGAGATAGCGCGAGGCGGCTTGACGTCCGGCGATGTTTTTTTCAACCAGGTTTTGAATCCGGCAGTATGGCAGATCGAAGATCAGATCGACCAGCTCGCGACTGTAGATTTTTGGTGCTTTCTGCTTCACATAATCAATTGTCAATCCGGAGAGGGCGCGGATCGCGGCGATCTTGGCGGTGGTCCAGAGTGCCGTGTTCTCAATGCCTTGCAGTATGAAGCTAATCCACGGTTCCCATGCTTGGTTTCGCGTGACATCGAGCAGCAGGCGGTAATATTCGGTTTTGTTCTTGATGATGTAGCGGCTGAGGTAGAGAATCGGCAGCGTCAATAAATCTTCCTGGATCAGAAATAGACTATTCAGCACGCGCCCGGTGCGGCCATTGCCATCGGTGAACGGATGAATCGCCTCGAATTGATAGTGCCCTGCCGCCATGCGGATTAGCGGATCGATTTCGCGTGCTTCGTGCAGGTAGCGTTCCCAGTTGGCCAATTTGGCGCGCAGCAGGTCTTCCCCGACGGGTGGTGTATAAATCACTTCACCGGTGGCCTGATTGGCCAGTGCCGTTCCGGGCACGCGCCGCACTTGCATGTCCATGCCTTTGATGCGCGTGCACACTTGTTCCGCGGTGCGGGTGTTCAGCGGATGCTGCTTTAATGCCTGAAACCCTTCCAGCAGCGCACTGCTATAGCGCAGGGCTTCGCGCGTGGCTGGGTCGGCATACTCGTTTGCGCTTTGAAACTGAAACAGCCGGTCTGTCGTGGTGACGATGTTTTCGATTTCCGAGCTGGCTTGGGCTTCAAGCAGCGGCAGGGCATTGATCAACACGCCCTGATTGGGAATGAGTTCAGCGGCTTGTTTCAGTTCTGCCAGTGCTGCGCGGGCCGCGATGCATTGCTTCAGTACCGTGCGCGTTTCCAGCTCGGCTGCGGGAGGCAACAGCGGTAGGTCGTTGTAAGGTTGATCCGGACGCCAGGCAGTCATGGTTTAATTTTTGCATTTTTGCGACACGTCGTCAGTTTATGTTGTTTGCAGCGACAGGTCAACTCAATATGTCGCAAATTTTCATTTTTTGCGACATATTCTTTTGGGAGAGCTCTGAAAAAGGTAGCGAGCGACGAGCAGGCAAGGCGAAATCAGGTGAAAAAGCGCAATTTACAGATAGTAAATGAGCATTTTGAACCTGACTTCAACGCATCATGGCGGAGCGCAGTAGTTTTTCAGAGTTTCCTTAGACGTTGAAGCGGAAGTGCATCACATCGCCGTCCTTGACGATGTATTCCTTGCCTTCGAGGCGCATTTTGCCGGCTTCCTTGGTACCTTGTTCGCCATTGTAGGTGATGAAGTCGTCGTAGCTGATGACTTCGGCGCGGATGAAGCCTTTTTCAAAATCGGTGTGGATGACACCGGCTGCTTGCGGGGCGGTGTCGCCTTTGTGGATGGTCCAGGCGCGGACTTCTTTGACACCGGCGGTGAAGTAGGTTTGCAGTCCGAGCAGTTCATAGCCCGCGCGCACCAGGCGGTTGAGGCCGGGTTCTTCGAGGTTCAGGTCGGCTAAGAAGATTTTTTTGTCTTCGTCGGACAGTTCCGCGATTTCCGCTTCAAGCGCGGCGCAGATGGCGACGACCGGCGCGCCTTCCTGGGCGGCGTATTCTTGCACGCGGGTGAGCAGCGGGTTGTTTTCAAAGCCGTGATCGTCGACGTTGGCGACGTAAATCGCCGGTTTGGCGGTCAATAAGCACAGCGGCTGCAATAAGAGCTTTTGCTCTTTATCCAAGTCCATTGTTCTGGCGGGTTTGCCCTGGTCAAGATGCGCTTGCACTTTTTCCAGCAAGGCGCACAATTTGATCGCATCCTTATTGCCGGATTTGGCCACCTTGGATTCACGCAGTAATGTTTTTTCCACCGTGGCGAGATCGGCCAGCGACAGTTCGGTTTGGATCACTTCGATATCCGAGACCGGATCGACTTTACCGGCGACGTGCACGACGTTGTCATCGTTGAAGCAGCGCACCATGTTGACGATGCCGTCGGTTTCGCGGATGTTGGCGAGGAATTTGTTGCCTAATCCTTCACCTTTGGACGCGCCCGCGACCAGTCCGGCGATATCGACGAATTCGACGATGGCCGGTTGTATTTTTTGCGGCTTGACGATGTCGCTGAGTTTTTGCAGGCGCGGATCCGGTACTTCGACGATGCCGACATTCGGATCGATGGTGCAGAATGGATAATTTTCCGCAGCGATGCCCGCTTTGGTCAACGCATTAAACAAGGTGGATTTGCCGACATTGGGTAGGCCTACGATTCCGCATTTCAGACTCATGACCGGTTTCTCATTAAAAAGGGTTAAATAACAACATTATGAAATTTCTACTGGAATTTACGCTTTGGTATGCAGTTTCAGCATCGCCGCTTCGCATGCGCCTTGTGCGATGAGCGGCCAGACTTCCAGACTACGGGCAATGGCTTCGTCGATCAGCGGTGCTTCTTCTTTTCGTGGGGGGTGTAACACATAACCGACTACCGCATTACGATCACCCGGATGACCGATGCCGATTCTTAGCCGCCAGAAATCCTGGGTACCCAATTTGGCTGCGATATCCTTGAGGCCGTTGTGTCCGCCCAAACCACCGCCCTTTTTCAGCTTGGCGATGCCGGGCGGCAGATCCAGCTCGTCATGCACCACGATGATTTCATCCGGCAGGATTTTATAGAACTGGCACAGTGTTGCGACCGCTTGCCCGCTGCGGTTCATGAACGTTTGTGGTTCCAATAGCCATACATCGATGTCTTTTTGGCGGATTTGCGCGCATAAGCCATGAAAGCGCGTCTCCAGCCTGAGTGAAGCTTGCAGCTTGTGCGCCAGCCGATCGACCCAGTCGAAACCCGCGTTATGCCGGGTGCCGTCATATTCTCTGCCGGGATTGCCCAATCCAACGATGAGTTTCATAGATACTGATCAGACTTTAGGGAAACACTGATAATTTGCTTGCGCAAGCGATTTGCTGCGTTGCGTGATGCTCGGAAACCCGGAAAGAAAAATCTGCCGGGTTATTGTGCAATTCCAGCAGATTTTTCCAATTTTCAGAACAGTGCAGCGTTATTTCTCGCCGCCTTCCGCGGCAGTTGCTGCTGCAGATTCTTCAGAGAGCGCCGAACGCGGAATAACGATAGTCACCACCGGCAAGTTTTCACCTTTGGCTAACGATACCGTTTCTACGCCTTTCGGCAATACTAAATCGCTCAAATGCAGCGTGTGACCGGCAGTCAGCTCGATCAAATCCACCGAAATGTATTCCGGCAAATCCGCAGGTAAGCAACTGATATCGACTTCGGTGAGAATGTGCGACACAATACCGCCGGAGGTTTTCACACCGGGTGCGATTTCTGCATTGATGAAGTGCAATGGCACTTTCATGTGTATTTTCTTATTCTTGTCAACGCGTTGAAAATCAACATGCAACACTTGCTGTTTGAAAGGGTGCATTTGGATATCGCGCAATAGAACTTGCTCTTTTTTACCGGCAACGCTAATCGTCAGGATTGAAGCATGAAACGCTTCATGTTTGAGGTTATAAAACAAATCTTTATGATTCATTTCAATCGATTGCGCTGGAGCTTCGCCGCCATAAATGATCGCCGGTACGATACCGGAACGACGCAGGCGGCGGCTCGCACCCTTTCCCTGCACTGTGCGCTTGTCGGCACTGATTTCAATTTTCATTGTAAGACTCCTAAGTGATGGTTTGTTCGCGACCAAACAAACCGGTTAATAAAACAAATAGCTATTCCATGAATAGCGAACTTAATGAACTTTCATTGCTGATTCGTAACATCGTTTCCGCCAGCAAACTGGCGATGCTTAATTGGCAAATGCGGTCACAAGTTATTGCATCTGCGCGCAACGGAATGGTATCGGTGACGACCAGTTTGTCCAATGCGGAGTTTTGAATCCGTTCCACCGCACTGCCGGATAGTACCGCATGGGTAGAATACGCAATCACCGACTTCGCGCCATGTTCTTTCAGAGCGTTGGCCGCTTGACATAGGGTGTTGGCGGTATCCACCATGTCATCAATAATGACGCAGGTGCGGTCCTTGACTTCACCGATGATGTTCATGACTTTGGCTTCATTCGGTTTGGGACGGCGCTTGTCGATGATGGCCAGATCGCATTCCAAGCGTTTGGCCAAATGCCGTGCCCGTACGACACCGCCGACATCGGGCGATACCACGATGAGATCCTGGTAATTATGTTTCCAGATATCGCCGAGCAAAATCGGCATACCATAGATATTGTCAACCGGGATATCGAAAAAACCCTGAATCTGATCCGAATGCAAATCCATCGTCAGTAAGCGGTCGATACCCACCGTTGTGAGCATATTGGCTACGACTTTTGCGGTAATCGGCACACGCGCCGAACGTGGCCTGCGATCCTGGCGCGCATAACCGAAATAGGGAATCGCCGCGGTAATGCGGCTCGCTGATGCGCGCTTCAAGGCATCCACCATCACCAGTATTTCCATCAGGCTGTCATTGGTAGGCTCGCAGGTCGATTGCAGCACGAATACATCCTTGCCGCGCACATTCTCAAGAATTTCTACCATTACTTCGCCGTCACTGAAGCGGCTGACAGTGGCGCGCCCCAGATGAATATTAAGATGCTTGACAGCATCTTCCGCCAATTTGGGGTTGGCGGTACCGGTAAAAACCATCAAACTGTCATAAGCCATATAATTTTTTTGCAACAGTCAGTTTGAAAAAAGTAAGAGTTTTCACGCAACTCGAATTTTTCTCAATAAAAAGAAACTGGCAGGGGAGGTAGGGATCGAACCTACGAATGCCGGAATCAAAATCCGGTGCCTTACCACTTGGCGACTCCCCTAAATCTTTGATTCAATGATTTTATGAATCGGATGGTAATCTAATCCTTTTGCTACAAACCCTTTCACATCATTCGGAATTTTTTCCAATGCGGCTTGTGCTGCCGATTCTGAAGCAAATTCTGCAAATACACAGGCTCCGGAACCGCTCATGGCTGCTATTGTAGTATTTTCCAGTTTCTTTAGCCACTCCAAACATTTCGCGACTTCAGGGTATAAGCGGCAAACGACGAATTCCAAATCATTATGTCCTTGCCAGACAGAAAAGGGCGGTATTTTGATCGGTATTGTGTTTCGTGTCAATTCCTTACTTGCAAAAATCTCCGCAGTCGATACCGATACCGGCGGTACAAGCACCAGATACCAGGCGGGTGGTAATTCGATCGCGGACAGCTTTTCGCCAACACCTTCGGCAAAGGCGCTTTGACCGAAAATAAACACCGGAACATCGGCGCCCAGTTGCAGTCCCAATTCGAGCAGGCGAGCATGGCTGATATTGGCTTGCCATAAATGATTCAACGCTAATAATGTGGTGGCGGCATTGGAACTGCCGCCGCCGAGTCCCCCACCCATTGGAATTTGCTTGTGCAAAAAGATATCGACGCCTTCCGTGATGGCTGCTTCATGCTGCAATAGTGTGGCGGCGCGAACGCATAAATCTTTTTCTTCCGGTACGCCGGGAATCGGCGTATGTAGTTTGATGACGCCATCGGGGCGCAATCGGAAGCTCAGTTGATCCGAAAAATCAATAAAGCGGAAAACGGTTTGTAACAGATGATAGCCGTCCTGCCTTCGGCCTATTACGTGTAAGAAAAGATTCAGTTTTGCCGGAGCGGAAAAGGTGTGCATGACCGATTTATTGGACTTTCCAGTCATCTACGATCAAACGGATTTTTAGATTTTGATTCTCGTAGAATAAATTAATGATTTTGGGTAGCGGCACCGAACCACCCGGGGTTTGGGTAAAACGATTGTAATGGATGTGCCACCCGTCTTGCCGGATCGCAAGCAGCTGGTTTTGCCGGTTCAGATCTTTTTCCGCGGTGGTCAGCGGTGAATGGATTCCTTGAATCCAATATTGCAAGCCATCAAGCGGTAACCGCCAGCCGAGAATCTGCTCCGTCAGATTTTCAGCATCGGTGGCGTAATAAGCTTCCAGTTTGGAAGTAATCAATCGTACGCCTTCCTGATCCTTGGTAATTTCCGCGACAGCCTGCCCCCATGGGGTAAATAACAGAATTTCATCGCTTTCTGCCAGGTGTTCCCAACGAAAGCTGCCGGAAAAACTTTGCTTTTCATCTTGAATGGCGATACGGCCCAGGATATTGAAATCGTAGGCTGGCGCTTTCTGGGGGGATGTCGCAGGATCGAATAATACGGTGGTGGCAACCGCGTCGGATTGTGTTGCTGTCGGGATGGTTTTGCATCCATGGAGCAAAATCATCAAGCAACTGATCAGAACCGCCAGAAAAACGCTTTGCTGGTTAATTCGGAGCCACATCACAGGCAGTTTGAATTTTCTCGATTGACACTAGCTATTGGCGGTTCTATTGGTTTGTTGATAATCCGGAAGAACAATATTCAATTCCAATGTTTCCTGATTTTCATCCTGTTCAAAATTGATGGATATGGCATCTTGATCGACATTCACATATTTCCGGATAACTTCCAGCAATTCCTTTTGCAATTGCGGTAAATACGATGGCTGATTGCGGTATTTGCGCTCGTGCGCGACCAGGATTTGCAATCTTTCCTTGGCTAGCGGCGCGGTTTTGGGTTTGGAAGATCTAAAATAATCAAGTAGGCTCATTTTCTTCCTCCAAAAAGTCTCTTGAGAAATCCTTGCTTACCATCGATAAATCGATGCGGAAGCTTTTCTCCAAGGTATCGCGCAACGACATCGGCGTAGGCCTGACCGGCCTCGCTTTTTTCATCCAGTATAACCGGCATTCCGGCATTGGATGCGGATAAGACTGATTTTGATTCGGGGATAATGCCCAATAATTCCAATGATAATATTTCCTGCACGTCCTCCAGGCTCAGCATCTCGCCCAATTTGACCCTATCCGCATCATAGCGGGTCAGTAGCAGATATTCCTTGATGGGCTCTTCATTTTTTTCGGCGCGGCGTGATTTACTGGAAAGAATACCGAGCATGCGATCGGAATCCCGAACCGATGAAATTTCAGGGTTGGTAACGACAAAAGCGTCGTCAGCAAAATAAAGCGCTAAATTGGCGCCTTTTTCAATACCGGCAGGTGAATCGCAGACAATGTACTCAAAATCTTTCGATAATTCATCTAAAACCTTACCAACGCCCTCTTGCGTCAGCGCGTCTTTGTCACGAGTTTGCGAGGCTGGCAGTATATAGAGCAAGTTGCAATTCTTATCGCGAATAAGCGCTTGATTGAGACTGGCCTCGCCATTGATCACATTGATAAAATCATAAACCACCCGGCGTTCGCAGCCCAAAATCAAATCCAGGTTGCGTAATCCTACGTCGAAATCGATGACGGCCGTTTTATGGCCTCTTTTCGCTAACCCCATGGCAATCGCTGCGCTTGTTGTGGTTTTGCCAACGCCCCCTTTGCCTGATGTCACGACTATAATTCTTGCCAATTGCGCCTCCTTTACTGTTTGGTCTTAAGCGATTTCTTTAATGATCAATGCATGGTCCTGTAGATAGATCTGTACAGGATTCTTATAGGTTTGCTTGTTGATATCTTCGCTGGTTTTATAGTCGCCAGCGATCGATATAAGCTCCGCCTGCAAATCGAAGCAAAAAATTCTGGCGGCGGTATTGCCATGCACACCTGCTAATGCGCGTCCCCGCAGGGTATTATAGACGTGAATATTGCCTTCAGCCATAATTTCGGCGCCGGCGCTGACTTGCGACAGAATGATTAAATCTCCGGAAGCATAGATACGCTGCCCGGACCGGATCGGATGGGTAATCAATGTTGCCGCCGCCGGTACTGGGGGAATCGCAGCCGGTTTCACCGATTCTTTAGGAGGAGCGGTTTCGGATTTAATGTTTGTTTGCTGAACAGCTTCCGGTTTTTGCGTTTCACCGATCACGATGGAGCTTCCAAGATCGCGCACGGTGTCGATTGGAATGAATAAAGCACGCGCTTGCTTGTTTTGCTGATCGTTGCCTCCACGGATTCCGACCGGGAAAAAACCTATCCTGCGCAGCAGTTCAATGACACAGGTAAAATCCAACTCTTGATTTTGTTTGTTAAGTTCGCGCAAATCGATGATCACTGGAGAATCTTTAAAAAATTCCGGTGCGAGCTTTATTTTCTCATGCAATGTTTGCTCGATTGCAGCGATATCATTTGTAAAAAGGATCAGAATGGGGGAAAAAAAAGTGCTGCTTTTAAATTCAAGTGCTGGCGTAGTGGAAGTATTTAACATTTTAAGGCTTATGATCGATAGAGATGCAGGCAATTCATTTATTAGTGAGGCCTTAGCAATTGCTAAGACAATATCAATATACAAGCCAAAGTTATGAAAACCAGTTTAATCGATGCTCTTCTTTTTGGTAAGACGCTGTAACGTTTCCAGCAAGATATCATTATCCGGATCTTTTTCCAGCGCGGTGCGCCAAATATTTTTAGCATCTTCTTTTGCGCCTTGTATCCAAAGCACTTCTCCCAAGTGCGCGGCAATTTCAGGATCAGGCCGGGCAGCAAAAGCCAAATTCAAATAATTCAACCCTTCTGCAATATTGCCCATTCGGTAGTATACCCATCCCAGACTATCCATGATATATGGGTCGTCAGGTGAGAGTGCTATGGCTTTCCTAATCAGTTTCAAGGCTTCGGGCAGATGCTTGCCACGTTCAGCATAGCTGTAACCCAGTGCATTATAGGCATGGGGATTATCCGGCCTGAGCTGTATCAGTTTGTGTAAATCTTGTTCAAGGATAGTGAATTTGCCGAGCTTGTCGGCAGCCAAGGCACGATCATAGAGCAACTCGGGATAATCGGGCAATTTATTTAAGCCATCGCTAAGCAAATTGTATACTTCTTGGTAGGCTTTGGTTCTTCGCAGGATTTGCGCTTCCGCCAAAATTAAATGCGCCGTTTGCTGATCATTGGCAGCCGGCAGGCTCTGCAGATATGTGCGCGCTTCTTTTAAATACCCTTTGGTTGCGAGCAAATCGGCGTAACGGATTTGTGCCGGCAGAAAGCGGCTGCCGCTTCTTACCATTTGATAGGATTCCATCGCCATATCGGGACGATTGGTTTCTTCGTATATCTGACCGAGGTGGAAATGTACCGCGTTGGCGTCTTTGTAGCCTAAATCCAATGCTTTTTTGAAACTCGATTCGGTGACGTCGAAATCACCCATTTCCGCAGCTAGTAATCCTGTTGCAAGCGTGATTTCCGGATCTTTTGCATTTTTGTCCAATAACCATTGGATTTGTTCGCGTGCCTGATCCAATTGGTTATCGCCGATCAATAAGCGCGCGTAAGCGATTCGAACTTCGTTGGAAACGGGAAATTTCTGTAAATAGTCACGATAGAAATTGCCGGCGTCAGTGACTGAAATTCGTTGCAATATTCTACCATTATGCACAGCCGCCACTTCCCAATCCGGGCGTAATGCCAGAGCGCGTTGCATCTCATCTTGTGCGAGCTGATGCTGATTGGCAAACCAGGCTGCTTGAGAAACGGCAAAATGGACTTCCGGGGAATCTTTATAGGGTTGGGAAAGGTACTGTACCAATCGCAATGTTGCCGCCCTGTCCGGATTGCGTGACAACAGTTGATTGAGTTGCATAAACGCATTCCCGACTTGATCCGTTTGGGATGCCAATAATTTTTCAAGATGCGGTTTGGCTGCTTCTAATTTACCAAGATTCACCAATAGCGCAGCAATGGTCTGGCGGGCATCTACCGAATCCGGTTCGAGCTCAATCCACATGGTCGCTGCTTGTTCCGCGGCAATGGGGTTGCCTGCGTGCAGCGAAATTTCGGTTGCCCGTTTGGCGAGCCGCGGGTCTCTCGTCGTTCTGGTAAGTTTGATGTAGCGATTGATCGCAATATCCAGATTGCCGCGCTGCAATGCGGTTTCGCCGACTAAAAAATCAAATAGGATTGAAGCCGTCAATTCCTGTTTGGGCAAGTTTAGGTCACTGACTTCATCCTGCTCGGTGGATTCCCCGGTTTTATCTGCCGCCTGATTGGCAGGCATCTGCGCACAGGCAGAAAGCCCAGATAGCAATAACACATATAGAAGTTTAAATTTCATGAGAAATCCGTTTGATTTTCGAATATTGGGTAAACCGCATTAATTTTCTACAGCGCTAGAGAAATTTATCAAAACACGTCAATCTATGGTCATATCGTTTAATATCGCTACGTGTTTGAGGCTGGGTGCTATTGTAACAAAGGTCATCGATTACTTTTGTGCGGATAATAAAGTGAATAAATAGCTATTTAGCATAAGTAATAATGATTGTCATCACGAAAAGCAAGATTAAAATTATGCGCCCGGGAATCATCGAATAATTTATGATTTGCCAAACGCTGAGAGCGACATTAAAACATGAAAGTTCACATTTGTACCGAATGCGGTGAAGCGTAATTATTTTGCGATGTATTTTATTGATTGATTTCAACTCCAACGATAAACACGATTGAAGAATTTCCATTTTAAATTACTGATGGTTTTTGTGGCGGGTATGCTGACGGTGCTTGGTTTTGCGCCTTTTTATCTGTTTCCGGTACCGGTCATTACATTGGCATGGCTGTTGGCATTGTGTCATAAAAACCAAAGCTCGATCAGAAATGCCGTGCTTGGGTTTTGGTTCGGCATGGGTTTATTTAGCGCAGGCGTTACCTGGATTTACGTTAGTTTGCACGACTTTGGCGCAATGCCGGTGCCAATTGCGGTGGTGGCATTGATCATTTTGTGCGCGTATCTGTCATTGTTTCCGGCTTTCAGTTTGTGGCTGCTAACCCGGCTTCGCTTGGCATCGCCCTTGCTCTGGGCTGCGCTGGCAGCGGCACTGTGGATGCTGTCCGAGTGGTTGCGCGGTACGTTGTTCACCGGTTTTCCTTGGTTGACGCTGGGTTATTCGCAGGCGCCGTTCAGCCCTTTGGCAGGTTTTGCGCCGATCGCCGGTGTGTATGGAATTTCTCTGATCATCGTATTCAGCGCCGCTTTATTATTTTTCTGGATTGAGAATATCCGTGAGAAGTGGCGCTGGGGAGCGGCATTGATAACGATCTGGTTATGCGGTTTTGCATTGCAATCGATCGATTGGGTAAAACCCGAAGGCGAGCCGGTTACGGTCAGTCTGTTGCAAGGAAATATTTCCCAGGATCTGAAATGGCGTGCGGATCAGATCGAATACTCGATGGAAACCTACGCGCGATTGATCCTGGAAAGCGAAAGCCAGTTGATCGTCACCCCGGAGATATCGATTCCGTTGTTCAACGACGTGGTGCCGCCCGCGTATCTGGCGTATATCGCCGAGCATGCCCGCAGCGTCAATGGCGATGTGCTGATCGGTTTGGC
Source organism: Nitrosomonas sp. (assembly GCF_019635155.1). Taxonomy (GTDB): domain Bacteria; phylum Pseudomonadota; class Gammaproteobacteria; order Burkholderiales; family Nitrosomonadaceae; genus Nitrosomonas. Next base: position 101,202 of record NZ_JAHBZY010000001.1, read on the forward strand.
CGAACGCGATGATGAAGACGACGATGCTTATTACAACACCATGTTCAGTTTCGGCATTTCCCCTGAACAAAGTTACCGTAAACATCATTTGGTGCCGTTCGGCGAATTTATTCCGTTTAAGCCGCTGTTTGGTTGGGTGATCCAAGTGTTGCAAATACCGCTATCGGATTTTTCTCGCGGCGGGCTCGATCAACAACCGATGGCCATCGCCGGGCAACGCGTGGCGGTCAATATCTGCTATGAAGACGTATTCGGTGAAGAAATTATCAATCAATTGCCGCAAGCGACATTGCTGGTCAACGTCAGCAACGATGCCTGGTTCGGACGCTCAATCGGGCCGCAGCAGCATTTGCAGATTTCGCAGATGCGCGCGCTGGAAACCGGCCGCTATATGTTGCGTGCTACCAACACCGGTGTGACCGCGATCATTGACGAGCGCGGGCGCGTGCTGGATACCATTGAAATTTTTATTACTGCGGCATTGCACGGCGTGGCGCAAGGTTTTACCGGCGCGACACCGTACGTACGCATGGGCAATTATCCGGTGCTGGGATTGGCGATGTTGCTATTGAGCATCGGATTGCTATCCGCCTTCCGCGCCGCACGAAAAACCCGGTAAAATCCACCTGTTCCTAACTTAATGCAATTATTTGACGCTTCATGCCGACACTGACTTTTCAGGAAATCATCTTCACCCTGCAGCGCTACTGGGCCAAACAAGGTTGTGCGATTCTGCAACCGTACGATATGGAAGTCGGCGCGGGCACCAGTCACACTGCCACCTTTTTGCGCGCCATCGGTCCCGAGCCGTGGAAAGTGGCGTACGTGCAACCGTCGCGCCGCCCCAAAGACGGCCGCTACGGCGAGAATCCCAATCGCTTGCAGCATTATTACCAGTTTCAAGTGGTGTTGAAACCGGCGCCGAAAAATATTCTGGATCTATATCTGGATTCTTTGCGCGAACTGGGTTTCGATTTGACGCAAAACGATGTGCGGCTGGTCGAGGACGATTGGGAAAATCCGACATTGGGCGCGTGGGGATTGGGTTGGGAAACCTGGCTGAACGGCATGGAAGTGACGCAATTCACGTATTTTCAGCAAGTCGGCGGCATCGATTGCAAACCGATCACCGGCGAAATTACCTACGGCCTGGAACGCCTGGCGATGTATTTGCAAGGCGTGGAAAGCGTGTTCGATCTGACCTGGACCAAAGGGCTGCGCTACCACGATGTGTATCATCAAAACGAAGTCGAACAATCGAAGTACAACTTCGAAGAAAGCGATACCGAGTTTCTGTTTCTGGCGTTCGGTAAGCACGAAGCGCAAGCTAACCATCTGATCGCAAAGCAACTGGCATTGCCGGCTTACGAGCAAGTGCTGAAAGCCGCGCATACCTTCAATCTGCTCGACGCGCGCGGTGCCATTTCCGTCACCGAACGCGCGGCGTACATCGGTCGTATCCGCAATCTGTCGCGGCAAGTCGCCAAAGCGTATTACGACAGTCGCAAAAACCTCAATCCGCCGTTTCCGCTGGCGCCGCGTGAATGGGTCGCGCAAATGCCCGATATGCAGGAATCCGCATCATGACCCACAACCTGCTCGTCGAATTATTGGTGGAAGAACTGCCGCCGAAATCGTTGAAACAACTCGGCAACAGTTTTGCCGAATTACTCGCCGCAAGCCTGAAAGCGCAAGGATTGATCGCGCCCGATGCAACTATCACGCCGTATGCAACCCCGAGACGGTTGGCGGTGCATATCGCCAACGTTGCGGCGCAAGCGGCCGATCAAGCGGTTACGCAAAAACTGATGCCGGTCAAAGTCGGCTTGGACGCCGAAGGTCAACCTACGCCGCCGTTATTGAAAAAACTCGCCAGCCTTGGCGCCGATGCATCGGCAGTACCGCAACTCAAGCGTGCTTTGGATGGTAAAACCGAAACGTTGTTTCTGGATGTTATTGTGCAAGGGACATTGTTGACCGATGGGTTGCAAAAAGCCTTGCTGGATGCAATCGGTCAATTGCCGATTCCGAAAGTGATGACGTATCAACTGGCGGACGGCTGGCAAAGCGTGCATTTCATACGCCCGGCACACGCTTTGGTGGCGCTGCATGGCGCCGATATCATGCCGGTCAGCGTGCTCGGCCTGCAAGCCGGACGCGAAACGCAAGGCCATCGCTTCGAAGCTAAAGTCAGCCCAATCGTACTGCACAACGCCGACAGTTACGCGCAGCAACTGCAAACTGAAGGTGCTGTGCTCGCAAGCTTTGCCGAACGCCGCGCCGAAATCGCGCGCCAGCTTGCCGCCGCCGCTGCAAAAGAACATCTCACGCCCATTGATGATGAGGCGCTACTCGACGAAGTGACCGCGCTGGTTGAGCATCCGAACGTGCTGATTGGCCAGTTCGACGCCGAATTCCTGCAAGTGCCGCAGGAATGTTTGATTCTGACGATGAAAGCGAACCAGAAATACTTTCCGTTGCTCGATGCGCATGGAAAGCTCGCTAACAAATTCCTGCTGGTTTCCAACATCCGCCCCGCCGATCCCGCGCAAGTCATCGCCGGTAACGAACGCGTAGTGCGCTCGCGCCTCGCCGACGCCAAATTTTTCTTCGACCAGGATCGCAAGAGAACGCTGGAGTCGCGCTTGCCGGAGTTGGATAAGGTGGTGTATCACAATAAGCTGGGTACGCAAGGATGGCGCATGTATTACGTTCGCGCCGTTGCTAAGATGATTGGCGAAATGTTGGGTGGCGACAAATTGGCTAATCAGACTTACGAAGCTGCTTCATTAGCCAAGGTGGATTTACTCACCGATATGGTCGGTGAATTTCCCGAGCTGCAAGGCATTATGGGACGCTATTACGCACAATATGAAGGCTTAAGCGATAACATTGCATTTGCTATCGAAGATCATTACAAACCGCGTTTTGCCGGTGACGAATTGCCGCGTAACCCGGTGGGTGTTTGTTTGGCATTGGCCGACAAACTGGAAACATTGGTAAACATGTTTGGTATCGGCGAAACACCAACCGGCGACAAGGATCCGTTTGCGTTGCGTCGTCATGCACTCGGCTTAATTAGAGTTTTGATTGAGAAAGACTTGCCACTGGAACTTAATGTGTTAATCCAGGAAGTTATCAAAATTATTTATGATCCGGAAATTGAGAATCAGTCGTCACAATACTTCCATAAAAGAACCCCAGGGGAAAAGTTTTACGCACGAGCTATTGTAATTCGTCGAATTCCAGATGGATTAGTTGAACAATTGCTAACGTTTATTTACGAACGCCTCGCAGGCACTTTACGCGACCAAGGCTACACCGCACAGGAAGTCGACGCTGTACTCAGCTTGAATCCCCAGCATTTAAGCGATATTCCCAAACGTCTGGCTGCTGTGCGGGCGTTTGCCGCGTTGCCGGAAGCGGCTAGTTTGGCGGCGGCCAACAAGCGCGTCGGTAATATCCTCAAGAAATCCGAAAGCGCTATCCCTGGCACTGTCGATACCGGTTTATTGCAGGAAGCCGATGAACAGGCGCTTTATCAGGCATTGCAAGCTATTCAGCCGCAAACTGAAAAAGCTTTTGCCGCCGGTGATTACACTGCTTCGCTGCAACTGCTGGCAACGCTGAAAACCCCGGTTGACACGTTCTTCGATCACGTGATGGTGAACGTCGACGATGAAAAGCTGCGTAATAACCGGCTGGCGTTATTGGCGCAATTGCACCGCATCATGAACCGCATCGCCGATCTCTCCAAGCTGGCCACCTGATATGAAACTGATCATCCTCGACCAAGCCGGTGTTATCAATCAAACCAGTGAAACCTTTGTCAAAACGCCGGATGAATGGATTGCGATCCCCGGCAGTCTGGAAGCGATTGCACGCTTGACGCACGCCGGTTACCGCGTGGTGATCGCCACCAACCAATCCGGCATTGGCCGCGGTCTGCTCGACATGGCGGCTTACAACATTATCAACGACAAGATGCACAAAGCGGTCAACCACGCAGGCGGGCGCATCGATGCGATATTCTTTTGCCCGCATACCAACACGGATCAATGTAATTGCCGTAAGCCGGCAACCGGATTGTTTCAGGAAATCATACAACGCTATGGCGTTAATCTGAAGAATGTCATGGCGGTCGGTGATTCGTTGAAGGATTTGCAAGCGGCGGCGGACGTCGGTGCGATTCCGGTGCTGGTATTGACCGGTAATGGCCAAATCACGCGTGATTCCACGGAGATTCCGGTGCATACGCAGATTTTCGATGATCTATCGGCGGTGGCCGATGAGCTGGTTGGCGAAGAATGAGCAAGTGGCCGGCCGTTGCGCGCTCAGCGCTGTATATGCTGCTGCAGATCATCATTACGCCGCCGTATGCGATTCTGACGCTGGCATGCTTCCCGCTGTCACCGCATAATCGTTACCGCGTCACCTCGAGCTGGACGCGCATCATGTTGTTTCTACTGTGGCACCTGTGCGGGCTGCGTTACCGCATCATCGGCAAAGAAAACATTCCGGCATCGCCGAGCATTATTCTTTCCAAACATCAATCGGCGTGGGAAACGCTGGCGTTTCAGGAAATCTTTCCGCCGCAAGTGTGGGTGTTGAAAAAAGAGCTGCTGCGCATCCCGTTTTTCGGCTGGGGCTTGGCGATGACCAGCCCGATTGCGATCGACCGCAGCGCCAAGAAAAAAGCCCTGGAACAAATCGTCGATCAAGGTAAAGACCGGATCAAACAAGGGTTCTGGATCGTGGTGTTCCCTGAAGGCACGCGCATTCCGCCGGGACAGCGCGGCAAATACCGCATCGGCGGCGCCTGGCTGGCGACGCATACCAACGTGCCGGTGGTGCCGGTCGCGCATAATGCCGGGGAATTCTGGGGCAAGAATTCGTTCGTCAAACGCCCCGGCACCATCACCGTCAGCATCGGCCAGCCGATCGACCCCACCGGCATGGAAGCCGGGGAATTGAACGCGCAGGTGGAAGCCTGGATCGAGGCTGAGATGCTGCGCATCGGCCAGACCAAACCGCAACAATCTTAACCGTGCCAACACAAACCGCTACGCTTAACGGTCAGGCAATCAGTTACACCCTCACCCGCAGCCGGCGCAAGTCGATCGGCCTGCAAATCAGTCAACATGGCCTGCGCATCAGCGCGCCGTTGCATACCCCGCTTTCCCATATCGACCGCGTATTGCAGCAAAAAGCCGGTTGGATCATGAAGAAGCTCGCGCAATGGCATGAGAAAAAAAGCCTGGTGCTCGACTGGTCGTTGGATTCCACCTATCCCCTGCTCGGCGAACCCTGGCGCATCGCATTGAAGCCAACTGGCGAAATCGTGATGGCGCAATCATCCGGCCATGAACCGCTGCAGCCGCTTGTCATCGAACCCACGCCCCGCCAAATCGAAATCTTTGTGATGAACTGGTATCAACAGCAAGCCATCGACTGCTTCCAGCAGCGTATCGGAATCTATGCGCAACAATTGGCACTACCCGCCCCACCCTTCCGCCTCTCTCAAGCCAAAACCCGCTGGGGCAGTTGCAACAGCCGTGGTCTTGTTACGCTCAACTGGCGCTTGATCCAATTGCCGCTGCACTTGATCGACTACGTCGTCGCCCACGAACTCGCGCACCTGATCGAAATGAATCACTCGAAAGCGTTTTGGGCGGTGGTGGGGAGGGTCTGTCCAGAGTATCGGGTGGTGCGCAAACAACTCAGAAGCTATGGTTGATGATTGTTCTTATTTCTATCAACTTGGATTTTTCTCAATTTGAATTTTCGATGCTATGTTTTTTCACCAGGGGGCAATATGCGCGAGTGTATTAGTAGTGTTATTAAGTGGTTAATCGAAAATAGCGGATTAGCTCACTGGGTTACTTTATTTTTATTGATTATTAGTGTCTGTCTGGCATACAACCAATTGAAAGGGCAGAAAGTTCAGCGGCAATGGCAAAATTTTAACGAAATGAATGTTCGTTATGCAGAGCTGCTAGGCAAGATCCCCTTCAAAAAAGAAATGAAACAAAGCTCAGATTCGTTTGAATCTGTCGAAGAAAAAACCAAAATTTGGATACGACAATATTTTGACCTTTATTCTGAAGAATGCTGGTTAAACGAAAAAGGACTTCTTCCGAAAGGCATGTTTAATGAGCGAATTCGCTCAGGCGTTGTCGTCAATCTTAGGGAATATCCAATTCTTAAAGGCGGTTACAACTATTGGAAAGAACGAGATGCGTTTAAACACCCTGTTGGTTTCTACACAGTGGTTGAAGAAGATATCAAACGTGCAGAGGAAAAAGATCCGCAAAATGAGCCACAAGATCGTTGTGTCAAACCAATCAAACCTCAATCAAAGTAACATAAGTTCATTTATATTTTACTTTTAACGACAAAAGTAATATAAAGGATTTTGTATGTTACTTTCCTTACGGACATGCTATGACGATTCAACTTGAGCAGTATCAGTCCGGTCACTACCAGAAAGGTTATGAATACCGGTATTTCCTGCCATCCACGATTAACGATGAATGGGTGTGGCAAACGCCGCAGATAAATCTGTTGCTGGAGAAGGCGGCGGTCAAACTCGGGGAGCTCAATTCATTTGCACGCTTAGTGCCGAATATCGATTTGTTCATTCAATTACATGTTATCAAGGAGGCGGTGGTTTCCAGCCGTATCGAGGGGACGCAAACCAATATTCAGGGCCGTAGGATGTGCTGAACGCACTGAAGCGCATCATTCGCAAGTGATGCGCCTTCTAACGTCGGCACATCCTACCGTGCTTTCAGAGAAACGCTACATCGTTGGCTAAAACAATATCGTGTCTCAGCCACTATTGAAAAACTGAATGGAAAACCGGAGCGCCCGCTGGTGTATGTACGCATCAGTGCAGAATAAGGCTGGCCGGCTTACTGTAAATTGTTGGCACAGCAGCTTTCTGATGTATTACTCTCAGATTCCAACCCTGCGTTCTGATTTATAGCATTAATAATGAAAGCGGCAGGCAATGATCACCAGATCGGTATCGGTCGCCCGGTACACTAACCGGTTAACTTCGTCGATGCGCCGCGACCAGTAGCCGGATAGGTCGCCGCGCAAGGGTTCGGGTTTGCCTATTCCCGCATAGGGTTCACGCGCGGCGGCGGTAATCAGCAGGTTGATCCGCTTGAGTGTTTTTTTATCTTGATCCTGCCAGTACAAATAATCTTCCCAGGCATCGGGAACGAATCGAATGGTACGCAAGATTAATCGGTGGAATGCAGCGGATGTTCTTGAGCCATTCCGGCTTTGTCTTGTGCGATGGCTTTGGCCAATGCTGCTGCGTTTGCAGGGTTGCCGGTCAGGTGCAGCGTTTCCATGATGCTGTTGTAGCTATCGAGCGACATCACCACGGCATCCCCCTCCGCATCGCGGCGGCTGATGATCGTCACATCCGCGTCTTGAACTACCTCGTCCAATATGGTTTTGAGCGCATTACGCGCATAGGTATAGGTGACGACTTTCATAAAATCCCATTTAACATGATCAATAAGATGTACAAGTATAGTCAGGTCAATGCAATTCTGCAAACTGTCTGATCAACCAGTGGAGATTTTTTTACTGCAACAATGCAAAATCATAGCGCCCTAAAGTGATAAAAGTAACATAAGCCCATTTATATTTTACTTTTAACGACAAAAGTAATATAAAGGATTTTGTATGTTATTTTCCTTACGGACATGCCATGACGATTCAACTTGAGCAGTATCAGTCCGGTCACTACCAGAAAGGTTATGAATACCGGTATTTCCTGCCATCCACGATTAACGATGAATGGGTGTGGCAAACGCCGCAGATAAATCTGTTGCTGGAGAAAGCGGCGGTCAAGCTTGGAGAGCTCAATTCATTTGCGCGCTTAGTGCCGAATATTGATTTGTTCATTCAGTTACACGTCACCAAGGAAGCGGTGGTTTCCAGCCGTATTGAGGGGACGCAAACCAATATTCAGGAAGCGGTGCTGCCCGAGTCGGAAATTCTGCCCGAGCATCGTAACGATTGGCGTGAGGTGCAAAATTACACGCAGGCGTTGAATCAGGCAATCGACCATTTGCAAACACTGCCTTTGTCTTCACGCTTATTAAGGCAAACGCACGGGATTTTGCTGCAAAACGTGCGCGGCGAACACAAGTCGCCCGGAGAGTTTCGTGCCAGTCAGAATTGGATCGGCGGTCATAGCCTGGCGGATGCGGTGTTTATCCCTCCTCATCATCAACATGTCGACGAGTTAATGAGTGACTTGGAGCAATTTTTGCACAACCGGGATATTCATGTTCCGGCGTTGATCCGCGTCGCAATCGCGCATTGCCAGTTTGAAACCATACACCCGTTTCTGGACGGCAATGGGCGTATCGGGCGGTTGTTGATTACGCTGTTTTTGGTGAGTGAGGGGATTTTAGAGAAGCCATTGCTCTATCTTTCCAGCTATTTTGAGAAGGATAAAGGGCTGTATTATGACAATTTAATGCGGGTTCGTGAAAAAAACGATATGTTGCAATGGCTTAAGTATTTTCTAGTTGGGATCGAGCAAACAGCAAACATGGCAGTGGGCGCGTTATCGCGCATTATTCATTTGAAAGCAAAATTGGAACAGAATCTGCAGGCGAGCTTCGGGCGCAGAACTGCAAGCGCGCAACGTTTACTGAATGCGTTGTATATGCAACCCGCGATTCGCATCGAGGAAGTTCAGAAAATTTGCGATCTTAGTTACAAGGCGGCGAATGAATTGGTTGCACAAATGCGCGAACACGGCATTTTGCATGAGATTACCGGACAGAGCCGTAATCGCGTGTTTATTTTTGCTGATTACTTAGCAGTTTTTAGCGATTAAGAAAATTGGTGGTTTGCAAGCCGTTTTGCAAAAAATTTCTAAGATGAGTTTCGATAATCAGAAAAACTCGTTGTTTTGATTTACTCAGCTTCCTCTCCAACAATGTTATGATTTGCTCCTAAAACGAATCTAATTGCTGGAGTAATCATGCGTAATACTGAACCTCAGTCCGGTTTGAATTTTAATTTCATCGTGCCAGTTGCGATGTTGGCGGTTTTGTTGCTTGTGCCTTTCTCGATCAATGCGTTGTTGCATTTGATGGCGAGCAAGAAGGTGATGAATCCGGTGGTGATGAAATTGCCGGTGGACAGTTCGATGATTTCGATCCCGTCGGAAGTGAAGCAATACGAGAGCTTCGACGTGGCATTGAATCTGGAAACCAAGCGTTTGGCGAAGTTTTTGAACGAACTTGTGTCAACTGCTTCCGAAGGTACGTCGATTCAAGGGATCACCGGTATGGTGTCGGCCAATATGAAAGCTGAGATTGATGGCGCGGCGTTTGAAATCGACAAGCTGGGGCCGCAAGAGCCGTTCTCGGATTATGATGGCACCGCAAGATGGCGCTGGCGGGTGACGCCGGAATCGTCCGGCGCGCAGGCGTTAACAATCCGTTTGCACTTATCGACGCAGCATGACGCGCAGTTCGATAGCCGGGTGCTGGAATTGGCGGAGACCAATTTTGCGGTCGAGGGCAATACCACGGAATGGATGAAGCGCAATATCCTGTGGGTTGTACTGGCGTTGCTGGCGTCGGCAAGCATTTTTTATGTAGTGCGGCGGCGGTTTGCGCAATAAATTCAGATAACTGACGATCCGGCTGATTCCAATTAGAAGTTTGTGAGGCTTGAAAAAAGACGAAAGATCCCTATATCCGGAAATGAAGTGTATTGCAGATGTTTGATACATCAGCCGCGTGATTTGTGAAAGCACTGATGCGGAAGCGAATACACAGAATGTTCTATTTTATCGACTAGGAGAATTTCATCATGGCTATTACACGTTATGAACCTTGGGGATTATTGAGTCAATTGCAAAGAGAGCTGGAGCGCGGCGCTGCCGAAGGCTCCACTGCAACAGCCGAATGGGCGCCTGCCGTGGATATCAAAGAGGAAGCGAATCGTTTTGTGATTTATGCGGATATTCCCGGTGTAAAACCGGAAGCAATCGATATCAGCATGCATGACGGCGTGTTGACGATCAAAGGCGAAAAAAGCTCAGAAAGTAAAACGGAAAAAGAAGGCTACAAGCGCGTGGAACGCACTTATGGCTCGTTTTATAGACGTTTCAGCTTGCCTGATACCGCTAATCCCGATGCTATTTCCGCTTCGTCCAAAAACGGTGTGCTGGAGATCGTGATTCCCAAACGGGAAGCGGTGTTGCCTAAAAAGATCAATGTATCAGCGGTGGAATGATATAACCGGCGGTCTTTGAATCATAGCCGTACCAAATGGAGCCTGCGGGCTCCATTTTTATATCCACCGGTTTTTGCCAAGCCGGTTAAAGCGTGCCACAATTGCCGGTTTTGAAAAATCACATAACCTCATCCGCTGCCGTTACACATGCCGCTTATTACCCTGGATAATGCCTGCTTAGCCTTCGGCCATCACGCTTTGCTCGATCATGCAAACTTGCAGCTTGATGCGGGGGAGCGGGTTGGTTTGATCGGGCGCAACGGTGGTGGAAAGTCCAGCTTGCTGCGCGCGCTTTCGGCGGAGATCAAGCTCGATGACGGTAAGTTGTGGCGCGCACCCGACATCAAACTGGCGTATGTACCGCAAGAGCCGCTGCTAAATCCCGCCAATACGGTGTTTCAGGAGGTATCAACCGGGCTAGGCGATATCAGCCGGATTTTGCAAGAATATCATGCAGTGTCGCATGCCTTGAGCGAATCGCCGGAAAACACCGAGGCGTTGTTGCTGCATCTGCAAGAGCTGCAAAATACGTTGGAAGTGGAAGGCGGCTGGAGCTTGCAAGCACAAATCGAGACTGTGATCGATAAACTCAATCTGCCTGCGGATGCGCTGGTCGAGCATCTTTCCGGCGGCTTGAAAAAGCGCGTGGCATTGGCGCGTGCGCTGGTGATTTCTCCGGATGTGTTACTGCTCGACGAACCGACCAATCATCTGGATTTTTCCTCGATCGAGTGGCTGGAAGGATTGTTACAGAGTTTTGCCGGCAGCGTGTTATTCATCACTCATGACCGGCGTTTTCTCGATCATGTCGCAACGCGGATTATTGAACTGGATCGCGGCCATTTGCAGTCATTTTCCGGTAAATTCAGCGATTATCAGCGAAAGAAAGCCGAAATGCTGGAAGTTGAGGCGATTCATAACCAGAAGTTCGATAAGATCCTGGCGCAGGAAGAAGTATGGATCCGCAAAGGCATCGAAGCGCGGCGTACCCGCAATGAAGGCCGGGTGCGCCGGCTGGAAGCCTTGCGGCTGGAACGCGCGGCGCGGCGGGAAAAAACCGGGACTGCGAATATCAATTTGGATGCCGGCGAACGCTCGGGAAAGTTGATTGCAGAGCTTGAACATGTCAGTAAAAGTTTTGGCGATAAAGTGATTATCAAAGACTTTTCCTGCCGCATTATGCGTGGCGACCGGATCGGATTGTTAGGCCCCAACGGTGCTGGAAAATCAACGCTGTTAAAATTGATTCTGGGGGAGTTGCAGCCCGATTCCGGTACTATTCAGCAAGGAACCAAGCTGATGGTAGCGTATTTTGATCAGATGCGTGAGCAACTCAATGAAGAAATGATTTTGACGGATACCATCAGCCCGGGCTCGGACTTTGTCGAGATCAGCGGTAAGCGCAAGCATGTCATCAGCTATTTGGAAGATTTTCTTTTTCCGCCGGAACGCGCGCGTTCTCCCGTCAAGTCACTGTCAGGCGGTGAGCGCAACCGGCTGTTGCTGGCAAGACTGTTTACACGCCCTGCTAATGTACTGGTTTTAGATGAGCCGACCAATGATCTCGATATTGAAACGCTGGAGCTGCTGGAAGATTTGTTGCAGGGTTATCCCGGCACCTTGTTTTTGGTCAGCCATGACCGTGAATTTCTGGATAATGTGGTCACGCAAGTAATTGCATTTGAAGGAAATGGAAAATTGTGTGAATATATTGGCGGTTATGAAGATTGGAATCGTGCAAAACATTTTGAAGATTCTATCAATCCGCAGAAAATATTAGCGAAGCAGCCAGATACGTTATCAGCCGGTATTTCCAGATTACCCAGGCCTACTCGAGCTAATAAATTGAGTTATCAAGAAGCGCGTGAACTCGAGAGTTTGCCCAGTAAGATTGATCTTTTGGAACAAGAGCAAGCGAATATTACCTTGCGTTTAAATGAGCCGGTCATTTATCGTGATTTTCCGGATGAAGTGAAAGGATTACAAAAACGGTATGCTGCGATTGAAAAAGAACTGGTCGATTGTTTAACCAGATGGGAAGAATTGGAATCAAAATCTGCTTCAAAAATGTAGTGTTTGAATAGCAATTTCCCTATAAACAACATGGACATGCTTACACTTTTCATTGACCAAATCGAGCGCATCGTTTAAAGTTCAACTTTTGAGAGAAGGAGGCTTATATGAAACAAAAATTGGTTATGAATTTATTACTTACTTTGGGTTTGCTCTTAGCATTTTCAGGAGTGACTCAAGCGGCTGGAGATGCAACAGCGGCGAAAGATAAGTTGTCAATGTGTGAAGGTTGTCATGGGATTCCGGGTTATAAAACTGCATTTCCGACTGCTTACAGTGTTCCGAAACTGGGCGGGCAGCATGCTGAATATATCATTAAGGCGCTGGAAGGATACAAAAATGGCACTCGCAGTCATCCAACCATGACTGGATTGGCTAAAACACTATCCCAACAAGATATCGAAGATTTCGCAGCTTATTATTCTAAAAATTAATTGAGTCAACTACGCAAGGAAGGAATTATGAAGAATTATGTAATAGCCGCATTGAGCGGCGCAGCCTTGATACTCTCTAGTCAGGTAGTGGCTGCGGATATTGAAGCTGGTAAAAGTAAAGCAGCCGAAGTATGTGCTTCATGTCATGGTGCCGACGGTAATAGCCCTGCTCCTAATTTTCCAAAGATCGGTGGTCAATATAGAACTTACCTGGTAAAAGCATTGAAAGATTATAAATCCGGTGCGCGGCAGGATCCTATCATGGCAGGAATGGCGGCAAATTTGAGTGAAGCGGATATTAATAACTTGGCTTTCTACTATTCAAGTCAACCAGGCAGCCTGAATTCAAACAAATAAAAGTTTATTTGTTTTCTTAGTCGATTGGAATTGAAATAAGCCCTAGTATTTACTAGGGCTTATTTTTTAATCTTCTGAACAATTTAACTGCTTGTCTAAGCAAGCGAAGTATACGCTGGCATCCGGTGGGGATTGATTGCGCTGGGCTTGCCAAATCATCTCTGCCAAACATTCCATGACCTGATGGGTGGCGGCATGCTCACTTCCGGTTTTTTTCTGTAAGCGCGCAAATCGCTCGCAAATTCCAATCGGCTGATTAATTGACAGCTGTTCCTTGATTGCAACATGCATGCTCATATGTAAAAACGGATTTGTATCCCCCATTTCGGGGGAATAGTCTTTATCCAGATACCGTTCTGCGTCGTCAAGAATCGCTTGATATTCGAAGTGCTGCAAGATGACTTCCAGTGCGATTGTTTCGATGCCGGATAAAATTTCCCGTTGACGATATTTGCGCCAAGTTTCAAAAAACAATTGTCGTGCTTGATCTCGTGTGGGTTTAAACATGATCAGATAGTTTTGTCAGGAAATTCACACAAGTGATTGATCTTGCAAATCGCGCATTCCGGTTTTCTCGCTTTGCATACGTAGCGTCCATGAAGAATCAGCCAATGATGCGCATCCTGACGATATTCTTTAGGAACGGCTTTGAGCAATTTCAATTCCACTTCCAGTACATTTTTGCCCGGAGCAAGCCCTGTCCGGTTGGCAACGCGGAAAATATGAGTATCAACTGCGATTGTAGGTTCACCAAACGCCGTATTCAATATTACATTGGCTGTTTTGCGCCCAACACCTGGTAATTGTTCCAATTGCTCGCGTGTTTGAGGCACTCTGCTGTCGTGCAGTTGTATTAATAACTGGCAAGTAGCCAATATATTCTTGGCTTTGGTTTTATACAGGCCGATTCTTTTAATGAATTCCATCAAGCCGGTCTCGCCAAGCGCCAGGATTTTTTCCGGTGTATTCGCCTGCGGAAAGAGTTGCCGGGTTGCCAGATTGACGCTTTTATCGGTGGCTTGCGCGGAGAGAATGACGGCAATCAGCAATTCGAAAGGTGTGTGATACTGCAGCTCCGTGGTCGGATGCGGATTGACGGATTTCAGGCAAGCGAAAATTTCATGCCGTTTAGCTGAGTTCATGCGGTTTTGTGGAAGAATTACCGGCGTGCGTTTGTGAGCGAATCATTTTTGCGCGTGCGAGCGCTGCTGCAACCATGGCTTTCTTTCGTTCATCGGTGATTGGTTGGGTACTTTTTATCACGGCGCCGGTTGTTTTATGTTTACTCGATTTTTCTGCAGTGCGTTGTTTGTCATGTTCAAGTCGCTGCTGTCTGCGTTGATACCGGGTACGCGCATGGTCCGCAGCTTGCTGCTTGCGTTCAGCGGCGCCAAGGCTGTTTGTGCCGGTAGTGTTAGCGGCTGGAATCAAGCTGATACAGTCCATCGGACATGGCGCGATGCATAACTCGCAACCGGTGCATTCCGCTGCAATCACGGTATGCATTTGCTTGGCTGCTCCAGCGATGGCATCGACAGGACATGCTTTAAGGCAGAAAGTACAGCCGATACACAAATGCTCATCAATTATAGCTACGACTTTGTAGGATGACGGGGAGCCATGAGCGGTATTGAGCGGCTTGGGCGGTACATTCAACAATTTCGCGATTTTCGAAACGCCATCCTGATCCCCCGGCGAACATTGATTGATATCAGCCCGGCCTTCGGCGATGGCTTCCGCGTAGGGCCTGCACCCGGGATAACCGCATTTGCCGCACTGTGTTTGCGGCAAAATGGCATCAATTTGATCAATCAATGGTAGATTCATGCTGATTCGGTTTTTTGAGAGGCTTGACCGGTGCAGAGTGCCCGTGCAATCGTACCGGCCAATCCCGGGCCGTGATAGATGAGCCCGGTATATAACTGAATCAGGCTGGCGCCGGCATTTAGTTTCTCGGTTGCATCATCAACCGACATAATGCCACCGACACCGACAATAGGAATTGCATTTTGCAGAAAGCCATGCAACTGCTGAACGATGGTTGTCGATCGCTGCCTCAACGGCGCACCGCTAAGCCCGCCAGTCTCTTGCGCAATCGGTAGATTTGCGATGCTTTCGCGTGAAATAGTGGTATTGGTGGCAATGACCGCATCTATCCGGTGCTTGAGCAATAAGGCGGCGATTGATTCAATTTGCGTGGTATCGAGATCGGGTGCGATTTTTACTGCGATCGGTACATATTTTCCATGAATCTGCGACAGTTCTTGCTGCGAGGATTTTAATCGGCTGAGCAAGTGATCCAATGCATCGGCGGATTGCAGTTCCCGCAAATTCTTGGTATTGGGCGATGAGATGTTAATCGTCACGTAACTGGCATAGCGATAAACTTTTTGTAAGCAGAGCAAATAGTCCTCGGCCGCTTTGTCGAGCGGCGTATCAAAATTCTTGCCGATATTGATCCCTAAAATACCTTGATAACTTGACTGTGTGACATTTTCGATCAACTGATTGACGCCGTGATTATTAAAACCGAGGCGATTGATAATGGCGTGCGCCTCGGGTACGCGGAAAAGCCGGGGCAACGGGTTTCCAGGTTGCGGTCTGGGTGTGACTGTGCCGATTTCGATAAAACCAAACCCCAGCAAGGCGAGCGCGTCGAGATGCTCGCCATTTTTATCCAAGCCGGCGGCTAATCCGACCGGATTGGGGAACGTTAATCCCATTACGGTTCGAGGCTGGCAATCAATGACAGCTCCAGGCAACAGACCCCACCACCCTAGCTGATCGATCGCGGCTAGAGAAAGGCGATGCGCGGACTCGGGGTTCAGTTGAAACAACAACGGACGAAGAAATTGATAGAGCATGGCGGAATTTTATCCTGAAATAACCATCATGCTATGAGAATTACGCGAAAATGCTGCTGTCCAGCGGCTGCCATCGACCATCCAACAAGACTTCGAGCGGTTGGAAGTTTATTTTGTATCGCATTTTCCGGTTGTCTTGGATCCAATAGCCTAGATATAAATAATCCTTCTTCAGATTCCGGCACTGTTCAATTTGCCACAGAATACTGTACGTGCCGAAACTCGCATGAGCTATATCCGCATCAAAAAAAGTGTAAACCGATGAAAACCCATCCGGCAGCAAATCGATGATGCTCACCATGCGGAGTTGCTCATTGTCGCGAAACTCAATCAGCATGGAATCGACATGACTTTGCAGTAAAAAATTGTGATATTGCTCACGGCAATCCTTATCCATACCGCCACCCGCATGGCGTTTTGCCTGGTAACGCTGATAGAGTGCAAAATGTGCGGGATTGTAATGCAGCGGATGAGCGGAAACTTGTAAATGCTGATGTTGTTTCCACGCCCGGCGCTGGAAGCGTTTGGGCAAAAAGGATTTAGCTTGGACACGGACCGACAAGCAGGCTTGGCAATGTTCGCAACGGGGGCGATAAATATAATGCCCGCTGCGCCGGAAGCCGGCTTGTATCAATTGTCCGTAAGCAGAAATATCGATGATGTGCTCCGGCGTGACAACTTCCGAGCACGCGGATTTGCCTGGTAAATAACTGCAGGAATAAGGGTTCGTGGTTTGAAATTTAATCACGGCAATATCAGAAGATTTCAAGTAACATGCGTTCAAAGTTCCATTTGTCGCCGATTTCGCCATCGGTAATCAGCGTTTCCAGATGTTGACTGAAGTTAAGACGGGAAATTTCCCGTGCCCCGAGTGATGCCAGGTGATGGGTTTTTACTTGGCAATCAATCAAACCGAATTCCCAATATTGTAGTTGTTTCACCAGATGAACGAAGGCGATTTTCGACGCATCGGTGAGGCGGGAAAACATTGATTCACCGAAAAATACTTTTCCCAAAGCAATGCCGTAGAGACCCCCAACCAGCTCGTCATCAATCCATGTTTCCACCGAATGCGCTAAACCCATGTCGTGCAACGCCGTATATGCAGCGATCATTTCCGGATGTATCCAGGTTCCTGATTGCCCCTTTCGTGGCGCTGCGCAAGCGTGCATAACTTGATTAAACGCTGTATCGGTGCGAACTTGGTAGCAATTCTTGTGGAGAGTCTTACGTAATGATCGGGATATTTTTAACTCTTGAGGAAACAACACCATTCTTGGGTTCGGGCTCCACCAAAAAATTGGTTCGTTCTCATTGAACCAAGGAAAAATACCTTTGCGATACGCTTCGATCAATCTTTGCGGCGATAAATCTCCGCCAACCGCTAATAGGCCGTTAGGTTCATCCAGGGCTTTTTCAAGCGGAGGAAACGATGAATAAAGGCTTTTTTCGTTGATCATGATTTTCCGGTAATGAATGGTGATTGCTATTAAATTGATATAGATCAAAATTCCTACAAAAGTATTTTTTTATTCTGTTAGGATTGTTTCTCGCCGTTCTTATATTCTTATAAATTGAAACCTAGAAAGGGGAATTATATGAAGTATTTTTTGCAAAAGGAAAAGTTAATCAATAATTTTGTAACAAGTTCGCTGTTGTTGGCTTTAGTAGCATCTTCGCCGCAGGTATTGGCGCAAGATTCAACCAGTCAACGTATCAAGCAACTTGAAAATGCATTGCAAGAAATTCAAAGTGAACTAAGTAGGATTAAAGCGGAATCGGCCAGAACACAAGAAATTCAAACTGAATTGAATCGAGTAAAAGCGGAATCAGCACAAACCACACAGAAAGTTGATAGGATTCAACAAGTCACTGAACGTAGTCAGCAAGAAAGCATGGATTTCGAAGGTGTCAGCGAAAAAAGGACTCTGCTGTTTTTCCGTGGTGGTTATGCGCGTAGTGATTCACTTCGCAACGGCACCACGTTGGAAAGCCGCGTTGTTCCGCTTGGCGCGCAAGAGCAAGCCGGCCGGGATGCCTGGTATGTCGGTGCCGGCTTTGACTATCAATTGACTCGGGATGGTTGGGGGTTTATTCCTAAAACCGAGATTGACGCAGAATTGATGTTTGAATACAAACAATTTGGAATAGTCGCGGGAAATGCGTTAGCGAACGAACCCAGTATCTTGGCGGGTGCGCCGCTTAACCCGCGAGGTGTGACGGTAAACCAATTCACTTTGACCGCGGCGCCTAAAATCAAGTTTAACCATTTCGCGGAATATAAGATCAGACCTTGGATCATACCGGCCGGTCTTGGTATTCATGTGATCAGCCCGCCGTCTGAATCGGTTACTTATATTGCTCCTGGAATTATGTTCGGCGGGGGTGTTGAATATAACATTTGGCGGGATTTCTTCGTCGGTGTTGATGCACGCTACCATTATGTCCCCGGCGGACTGGATGGTTCCAGTTTCAGCGGCATGACAACCGGTGGTTATGTCGGTATCGGTTTCTAAACTTAATTTAAAGCAATCAGCAAACGGTTGGAATGACATACCGGTAATCGTTTTATGATTAACTGATTTGCTATTTTTTTCGTTCGCAGCCAGATAGCTCGAAACGAAGCCTTGGCACCTCACTAATTGCTTAGTGGGGTGTTTTTTTATACGGCTAGAGGTTATCCCATGAATCCAATCGACTGAAACACCGTTCAATTCTTTCGGTTTGGCGGATATTGAAATAATCGCCATTTCCAATTGAATTGCAAGGTGCTCAGTCAAGCAGCCATCAGCGATAAAGCCGATGGCTGCGATTTGATTAATCTCCGATCGGATTTCTTTGCGCGGTGGTCAGACCGGCTTTCCATTCATCCGGCAGGTTTTGCACCCAACCGTTATAAACGGTAGGAACTGCCAGTATACCTTGTCCGCCAAATCCCGGAAGCTGGCTGACGGTATCGTCGTTTGCCGTACCTCCTGTAGCAACCAAGGAGATCGTTCCGGCGATGGCCGCGTCTTTTAAGTTACCGGTATTGTTGGGATCCAAATCCACTACGATTAAACGGTTGGAGAATTTGCTCGTAACGTATGCATAATAACCGCCCCCTTGCTTGGCGCCAAAGTTGGCGCCATGACAACCGGGATCGCACGGCAGCATTTTAACGATGTTGTCCGTCGCAGTATCGACGATGACGATTTGACCACCGGTTGCTGCGATAACAACTGCTTTACCATCGGGAGAAACCGGCGTTTGAATCGGCAATACACCCACAGCAATTTCACCGTTGAGGTCATTGTCGGCAAACGATCCGTCGATTGGATTGTAGTCGGCAATGAGATTCACGGTTTTTAGCAATGCGCCGGTATTGCTATCCAATACGCTTAACGAATGGTGCAACAGATTGGTCGCATAAATTTTGCTGGAGTCCGGCATCATGCCAATCGCAATCGGATGCGCACCCGGCGCGCCTTGACCGGTACCGGTTCTGGCATGGATGTCGCCGTTAGCCGCATAAATTCCGACATCTCCGGTATTGATGTTCGGCGTAACGATTCTGGAGCCATCGGCACTGATCCAGTGCCCATGAGGATTCGCCGAAGTATGACCCTGTCCTTGCGTGGGCATCATTTTGGAAATATTGGTTGTTCCGACAGGGATAACCGCAATGCTGTTTTCACCGTTGATGGCGATCGTAATGTCATCGTTGGTCGGAAGCGTAACCACGTGCGATGGCGCGTAGCCAACTTGAATATTTTTGATCAGTTCGCCGTTTTCGCGATTAATCAAAGATAATTTATTATCAAACCATTGGGTTTGGTAAATGACCGATTGATCCCTGTTACTCCACATATTATGCGGATTATTCATATTAATTTCAGGTAACGCAATTTTGCGTTTGACCGACCAGTCCGTGGCGTTCACGACGGTAATCGTACCAGCCTTGTATTTGCTTGCGGTTTTCTCGAATTGCGTATTGACCCAAACTTCTCCAACACCCGGTGTTGTCGGTGGAGTGGCCGCGGGAAGCGGTGCATCCACGATATTGAGGATCGATAATGGCGCGGCCAAACCACCCGGTGTGACATTGCCAAACGGTGCACCGGAGATTCTTACTGGAAGTGTCGGGAATCTGACATTCCAAAGACCTGACGAGTAGTCTTGCCAATTGTTCGGTGAGGTGGCTACGAAGAATGTTCTCAATAAACGAACTGCGAGATCGCTGCTGGTTGGTAATCCGGCGATACCGGTAACCAGGTCAATCATATAGTCCATCGCGGGATTGCCTAGATCGAGTCCTTCCGTTTCAGGATCGTCGACAATGACGGCGCCAAACATGTACGGGTGAACTTTACAGGTAAATACATACAAACCCGGTGTATCGAGTTTGACGATACCGCCGCCACGATATGCATCGGTTTGATTAAAAGGCATATGATGCGCACCCGTCGGCCATAACAAAGAGCTAATGGTATGCACAGCATTGGTGTCAGACATGATAAAGTTGACGCTACTGCCTGGATAGATTACTTCCAACGATTTGGTTTTGATGTCGAAAGGCAATCCAACAATGGCATCACCTCGAGGGCTTCTAAACCAGCTGGCCGGTTCGTCGCTGATTTCTAAGGTGACCAGACCGGGTTCGGATGGACGGGTGCCTAACAGGATATTGCCATAAGGCGATGCGCCAACAACACTGTGACCGTCTCCACCCGCTGGATCGACTCGGAAACTGCCGTGCATGCCGGCTTCCATGTGGGCGATCAAGTGGCAGTGGAATTGCCAATCGCCAGGGCCGACACCGCTGCCGGCTTTAATGGTGAAGCTGTGTGTATCGGTACCCTCACTCAGCAATTTGGTGTCGATCACGGTTGTGGTATCGGTCTTGAGCCAGCGGTGCGCATGCAAGTGGAACGTGTGTCCAGGTCCTATTGATAACACATGGAAACGGACCAGATCATTTTCAACCGCGCCTAAATTAGGGGCTGCCCATAGCGGTTTTTGCACGCCATCCGCCGCTATTTCGGTACCCCAGAAGGTTGAGCCAACCATAAACAGCACAAATTGCTTGTCGATATCGGCTTGCGTGACCGGAACGATACTACCATCGTCGTTCACGAAGCTGTCGACCGGGCCATTGTTTTTGTCAACAATGATGGCGCCAAAAAGCCCTAGCAACTCTTTGCCATTGTTATCGCCGTGATAAACGTAGGTACCGGTTTTATTAGCATGCAATGTGTAATTTTGTGTTTCACCCGGTTTCGTTTTTGCGGTATTGCTGTTAACCAATCCTGGGACATTAAAGCCGACATCGGTCGCGGTGTTATTAGTGAGCGTGATTTGGAGCGTATCACCCTGCTTTACGAACAAAACCGGACCGGGAATAACGGCTTCCGCATCGGCAGCGCCCATCGCATAGCCTAATTGTCCGTTAGGTAAGGTTTTGGCTGTAAAACTAAAGCTGTGTATTGCGGCCATTGCCATCGATGATGACAAGAAAGCGATGGCAAACAGCACAAAGACTGCCATTGTCGCAATACGTTTATTGAATCCTATAATCTGTTCTTTCATGATGTGATCCTTAATTTTTGGATGCATAATTGCTTATTAATCAACAATAAAGTTGCCTTTCATGCCCATTAATTTGTTTGAAAAATTGTTATCTACGTATTGCGTGCTGTTTTTAGCTCTAACATAGAAGACATGCTTTTCCAGAGGGCCGATGGCGATTTGACTGATAAGCTTGGGGGTACCCGGATCAATCCATTTATAACCGTTCAATGTGAATTGATGGAGATCCGTGCCTAAAGCAATGAGGTGAAACCGGACATCGGTATTTTTAGGCGCATTGAGCGTTGGGTTGGCGCCATGTTTGGATTGTTTTTTGGTGGCGCTGTCGATTTCAACACCCCAGAAAGCATCGTCCCCGAGATAGAGAACATATTCTTTGGAATATTTAAATGCATTATGGGGTTTGGGATTTGCTGCCGGATTGACGATAATCGCGCCAAACAATCCTTTGTGTTCCGAGCCGTTGTGGTTGTCATAATTATGATCGTGGTATGCCCAGGTGCCCGCGGTTCCCGGTGCGACATCCCATTCATACTCATACGATACGAAAGTATTTTCAGGACCTTCTCCAGCGCCTTCGTCCTGGATTCTGTTGATGACTTTGAGCGTACCATCGCTCAGGATTTTGTAATGAACGCCATGGACATGCACGCTGACCTGCTTGCTGACCCCTGATACCGGATAGCCGGAATCAATCGCATTGAACAACGTCAACTTGACTTTATCGCCTTCGGTTAATTCGATAATCGGGCCTGGTATGGTGGCGTCAGAACTGTATCGGTCGGTGACATCCAAGCCATCGACAGTATGGCTGATCATTCTATAAGCCAGCAATTTATTGCCGAATCCATCGTCTGCGGTTTCTTCCGCGGTCATATTGATAACATGCTCGGCGGCATAGCTTTTATCGATACCAATGAAAGATATCGACATTGCCAGTGCAAAACCGACTGCGGCTTGTGTACATAACAAGCGGTATGGAATCTTCGTTGCTTCAATGGCGCTCTGCGAAAGCGGCATGTCGCAACTCGATGGATTAACATGAAACGGCATTTAGGTTCCCTCCTTAGGTGAAAAATATTTCCGTAGTCAGCGAACCGTGAAGGGAAAATACGTCGCGGTTAGTTTGTGCGGGTATTTCGAATGAAGTCCACGATTCTCTTGAAACCTACGGTTTGAGTAATGGATAGCAGGGGTAGAAGATTGCTATCTATTTAATCAGAGAGGGATTTTAACAAATATAACTTCTGTTAAATAGAAGGCATTTGTCCTTAAGATGCAGCTAATTTTCGGTATCTCTCGAGTCAAACGTCCCGATCAAATAGGATTCTTTGAAGTAGTTATACAGAGGTGCTTTCAAGCACAGTTCAATTTGTTTTTTAACGCCGATTTTCTTATAGATAACCGATAGTTGATTGCGTACCGTTTTTTCAGTGACCAGCAATTGTGCGCTCATTTCCTTGGCTGATAAGCCTTTGCATGCCAGGTAGGCAATATGACGTTCGCTGTCGCTTAATTTGGGGTGATTGGGTAGTTTTGCAGCGATTGGCGGCTCTGCAGAAGGTTTGGAGCTAAATTGCGCTTGCCAAAGCAATTTGGTGACATTTCGATCAAACCAGATTTGACCGGTATGGATCGAATAAATGGCTTTAAGCAGCAAATCAGACGGGTGTTGTTTGCTGATAATGCCGACGGCTCCGGAACGGAATGTTTGCAGGTGTGTTTGTTCGCTATTGTGATGCGAGAAAGCAAGCACTTTGCTTTGCGGGCTTATTTGCAATAATTTGGAAATATCCTGAGCATAATTTTGATTGCTGAGGAGTAAATCCATCAAAATTACATCAGGATTGTGCTGCGAGGTTAAAATGAACAGATCTTCGATGGAATTCGTATCCGCGATCAGACGGATCGCAGCGTGCTTCTCGAACAGCGATCGTAAGCCAAGACTGACAAGCTCAAAGCTCTCGGCCACCAGGATGCGTATTTTTGTGCTAGATGGCTCTGCCATGCGTATTATTGTTTTTTATTGAATAAAACTGTTTCTAGGGGATCGTATTAATTTACCGGATTAGTTTTATATCGCTGATTGGTAGTTTTAATCAGCTATTTATAGCGTGTTTTTATAATCTATCTGTTTTTAGACTGATTCTATCAAATGCATTTAACAATAACCAGATGATATCTATCCCGATAAATGGGGTAAATTGTGGAATTGTATCCAGAAAATATCCCGACTGGTTGAATAGGAATACTGATAATTTTGTGCAAACGACCTGCTGTAGCTTGTAAGGGAAAAGTATCCATCTTAATTGATGAATCGGAAATATTGGCATGCGGGAATCTTGACAAAAGCAAGCATGCACAGTCGATTCATATTAAAATCGCAGCTTTTGCTAATTTCCTCGAATCAAGTTTATGCATCCGATGTTGACCATTGCGGTGAAAGCCGCACGCCGCGCTGGCAGTATTATTAATCAAGCTTCGCAAAATTTGGATTTGCTGACGGTATCCAAGAAATCACATAGTGATTACGTCAGTGAGGTCGATGGCGCAGCGGAAGCAGCGATCATTAAGGTACTGCACTCGGCATATCCGGATCATGCGATCCTGGCGGAAGAAAGCGGGCGGCAAGGCGATCACGAAAAGTCCGAGTTTTTGTGGATCATCGATCCGCTTGACGGTACAACCAATTTCTTGCATGGTTTTCCCAAGTACTCGGTTTCTATTGCATTAAAGCATAAAGACGTATTAACTCATGCGGTGGTTTATGATCCGAACATGAATGAACTATTTACAGCAAGCAGAGGAACGGGCGCATTTCTGAACGATCGTCGCATCCGGGTCAGCAAACGTGCCAAGTTTGAAGATTGCTTGATCGGAACTGGTATTCCGTTTCGCGATTTGACCCATTTAGACGCGTACCTCGCGATGTTCAAGGACATTGTGCCGCGCACCGCAGGTATTCGCCGGCCTGGTTCCGCCGCGCTGGACTTGGCTTATGTAGCGGCGGGCCGCTATGATGGATTCTGGGAGATCGGTTTGGCGCCTTGGGACATGGCCGCCGGTTGTTTGCTGATTACCGAAGCCGGTGGCTTGGTTGGCGATCTGGAAGGCAATGGCACGCAATTGGAAAGTGGTCAGATCGTAGCGGGCAGTCCTAAAGTGTTCTCGCAGTTGCTGAAAGTGATCGCGCCGCATCTTACGCCCGCATTGATCGAAGCGCAACGCACCGCTAAATCCTAGGATACTGATTATGGCTATACGAGCCAATCACTTCGTTGTGCGGTTTCGCTCCCTCGCCGAATCAATCTGCGTTTCCCTTGTGATCCGTTGAGTCGGTTTCCGTAAACGGCAACGCTTGATTGTGATTGTCCGGCTCGATCAAAGATTTCATTTCATCCAGCGGTGGAAGTTCGTCTAAAGTCCGTAAATTGAGATCGTCGAGGAAATTCAGTGTGGTGGCGAACAGAGCCGGCTTTCCCGGCACATTGCGGTGCCCGATCTCTTCAATCCAGCCTCGTGCCAACAACGTTTTGAGTATGGAACCGGATACGCTGACACCCCGGATTTCTTCAATATCGCCTCGTGTAACCGGCTGGCGATAAGCGATGATGGCGAGTGTTTCCAGAATAGCGCGCGAGTAGCGTGGTGTTTTTTGCGGGGCGAGCTTCTCCAGGAATGGTTGCATTTCAGGTTTGGTCTGAAAGCGCCAGCCGCTTGCCACAGTGACCAGCTCGATGGCGCTGTCGCGCCATTTGTCACGAATTTCTTCCAACAGCCTGGAAATCACCGCATTGTTTAGTTCGTGATCGAATAATTTTCGCAATTCGCTGATCGGTAGCGGTTCTTGTGTGGCAAGCAGGGCTGCTTCCAGAATTTGTTTTGCTTTCTCAGGATTGAGTGATTCTAACGTGATGGGATTAAGCGACGTCGACGGCGCGGACATAGATTGTTCCAGAATCTTGAGATTGGGAAATTTCCAGCAGTAATTCCTTGGCAAGTTCCAGTACTGCCAGAAACGTCACAACGACTTCCATGATCGTGGCGGCGGGACTGAATAAATCGTAGAATTCCAATTGTTTCCGGGTACGTAAATCGCGTAATACTTGGCTCATATAAGCCCGCACGGAAAGCGTTTCACGCTTGACCTGATGATGCCGGTTGACTTTTGCGCGTGTCAAAATGGCGATCCAGGCATTCCGCAGATCATCACTGTTAACATTTGGCAATCGGATGGTTTCGTTTTGTTCTATCCGGATCTGGGCGATGCTGAAATCACGTTCGGCTTGGGGTAATCTATTGAGCCGATCCGCAGCTTTTTTAATTTGCTCGTATTCGAGTAAACGTCGCACTAATTCGGCACGCGGGTCGCTTTCTTCCGCTATTTCCGTTTTAGACTTGGGAAGTAGCATACGCGATTTGATTTCAATCAGTAGCGCGGTCATTAGCAAATATTCTGCGGCCAATTCCAATTGATCAATTCGCATCATTTCGACATACGTCATATATTGTTGCGTGAGTTCCGCCATCGGGATATCGAGAATGTTCAGATTATGCTTGCGGATCAAATATAACAGCAGATCAAGCGGCCCCTGGAAGGTATCGAGAAATACCTCCAGCGCATCCGGCGGAATGTATAGATCCTGTGGAATTTCCAGTAGCGGTTCGCCGCAGATTCGGGCAATCGGTTGCGGTGACTGTGATTCTAAGGAATCAATAACCGGATTCACCATTGGCAGACCATTGGAAATGGCTTAGGAATAATTCAAACCCATTGCTTGACGGATGTCGCGCATGGTTTCTTCCGCCAATTTATTGGCTTTTTCGCAACCGTCGGCGATGATGTTGCGCACCAGGGTCGGATCTTCTTCGTATTTTTTGATACGCTCATGCATCGGCGCTTGTTCGGCGAGGATCTTATCGATTACCGGTGATTTGCAATCCAGACAGCCGATTTCGGCGTTCTTGCATCCTTTTTGCACCCAATCGCGCGTGGCATCGTCAGAATAAACCAGATGAAATTGCCATACCGGGCATTTGGCAGGATCACCCGGATCGCTGCGGCGTACCCGTGCCGGATCGGTTGGCATAGTGCGAACTTTTCTGCGGATGTTTTCAGGGTCTTCACGCAAGCTGATGGTGTTGTTATACGATTTGGACATTTTCTGGCCATCCAATCCGGGCATGCGGGAGGCTGCGGTCAGTAATGTTTCCGGTTCGGTCAGAATCATTTTGCCGCCGCCTTCGAGATAACCGAACAAGCGTTCACGGTCGCCCAAACTCAAATTCTGTTGCTCATTCAGCAACGATCGCGCTTCTTCCAGCGCGTGCTCATCGCCCTGCTCTTGATACAGCGTGCGCAACTCGGTATACAGCTTGGATTTTTTTGAGCCGAGCTTTTTGATGGCCGCTTCGGCTTTTTCTTCAAACCCAGGTTCTTTGCCATAAATATGGTTGAAACGGCGGGAGATTTCGCGGGTAAATTCCAGATGCGGTGCTTGATCTTCGCCAACCGGTACCAAGTTAGCACGGTAAATCAGGATATCGGCGCTTTGCAACAATGGATAGCCCAGAAAGCCGTAAGTGCTGAGGTCTTTCTCCGAGAGTTTTTCCTGTTGATCTTTATAAGTGGGAACACGTTCCAGCCAACCGAGTGGCGTCATCATCGACAGCAATAAGTACAGCTCGGCATGCGCCGGGACTTTGGATTGAATGAATAAAATCGCCTGGGACGGGTCGACCCCCGCGGCCAGCCAGTCGATGACCATATCCCAAACATTTTGTTCGATGATTTCGGGTGAATCGTAATGGGTTGTCAGTGCATGCCAATCGGCTACAAAAAATAAGCATTCATATTGTTGCTGCAATTTCACCCAATTTTTCAAGACGCCGTGATAATGTCCTAAATGCAAGCTCCCGGTGGGGCGCATACCCGATAAAACACGATCAGCAAACATATGGATTTCCTAATATTGAAAACATTGCTAAATATATAACTCAAAAAAAGATACGATGAAAATTTTCACCCATAGAATGACCGGCCCGATGATAGCGCCCAAAACACCGCTGAATAGCAAGAGCAGCAAAATCATAAAGCCGTAAGGTTCGATCCGGGAAAATTGATACGCCAAGCGGTGCGGCAGCAGGCTGACCGCCATCCGGCCACCATCTAACGGTGGCAATGGCAACAGATTCAACACCATCAGGATAACATTGATTTCGATTCCGGCAATTCCCATCAGGGCGAGCGGCCTGGCATAGCTGACCTCGGGCATTAGCAACGCCAATTTGATCATCAGCGCCCAGAAGAATGCCATTAATAGATTGGCACCCGGCCCGGCGGCGGCTACCCAAAGCATGTCGCGTTTCGGGTGGCGCAGATTGGTAAAATTAACCGGTACCGGTTTAGCCCAACCGAATAAGAACCCTGCGCCGATGGTTAATTTACTTAGAATAAATAATGTCAACGGTACCAAAATCGTGCCGACCAAGTCGATATGACGGGCCGGATTAAGACTGATGCGGCCGGCATTGAATGCGGTCAAATCGCCGAATTTCTTAGCCATATAACCATGCGCCGCTTCGTGCATGGTGATGGCGAGAATAACCGGTAATGCATAAATGGCGATGCCCTGGATAATTTCATCCATGGTCGATCCCAAATGGTTCGAGATTGCCTTTGCCAAGCCGCACCAACTCCGGCGCATCGGTTGTCAGGTCGATTACCGTGGTCATGTCGATGCCGCAAGAACCGGCGTCCATGACCAGTTCCACTTGATGTTCCAAACGCTCCCGGATTTCTTCCGCATCGTTCAGTGGATATTCGTCACCCGGTAGAATCAATGTGGAGCTGAGCAAGGGTTCGTCGAGTTCTTGCAATAACGCTTGTACGACCGGATGATCCGGGATGCGTAATCCGATGGTGTTGCGTTTCGGATGCTGCATGCGGCGCGGTACTTCGCGAGTTGCTTGCAAAATAAAAGTATAACTGCCGGGTGTCGTGGCTTTCAGCAAGCGATATTGGCTGTTATCGACTTTTGCGTAAGTGGCGATTTCCGCCAGATCGCGGCAAACCAAGGTGAAATGATGGCGCTCGTCCACTTGCCGGATGGCACGGATGCGCGCCATCGCGTCTTTATCGCCCAAATGACAGCCCAAGGCATAACAGGAATCGGTCGGATAGACAATGACACCTCCTCCGCGCACGATGGCAACGGCTTGTTTAATCAAGCGCAAATGGGGCGTATCGGTGTGAATAGCAAAAAATTGGGCCACGGATAAAACGGTCGTGCAATGAAAGATAATTGATTCTGTGCGTCAATAAGTCAGTTCGGTCGTAAAGGAAGTTTTAAAGTGATGCCAAACGGGCGTGCAACCCAACGGAAACTCCGGCAATTGTCCCAGATCGAAATGGCTTTCTCCCGGTCCATGAAAATCCGAACCGCAGGAAGCCAGTAAATTTCTATCCTTGGCATGACGCGCGAAATGCTGCATTTGTTCATGAGTATGGCTGGATGTTACCACTTCAATGGCCGAACCACCCAATGCGGCAAATTCATCGAGCAGATCGTTCAACACATTTTTTCCCAAATCGTAGCGTCCGGGATGCGCAATGACCGCCCGGCCACCGCTGCCGCGAATCCAATTGATGGCATCGCTCAATGGCGCCCATTCATGTGGTGTATAGCCGGGCTTACCCTTGACCAGATATTTTTTGAACACCGATTTAACATCTTTGGCGTATCCTTGTTCGACTAGAAAGCGCGCGAAATGCGTCCGACCGATGAGGCTGCGTACGCCGACGAAGGTATAGGCGCCTTCCAGGCTGCCCGAAATGCCGATTTTTTCGAGTTCCGCCGCGATATTTTTAGCGCGCTGCGCGCGGCCTGTACGAACTTGCGCCAGGCCTTCCACCAAAGGCGCATAATCCGGATCGATATCCAGCCCGACAATGTGAATCGTCCGGCCGCGCCAGCTGACGGATATTTCCACACCATTTATAAATGTGATACTTTTCGTTTCGGCGATCTGCCGAGCTTCCGCGAGTCCGGCGATATCGTCGTGATCGGTCAAAGCCAGTGTTGCAACGCCACGTTGAGCGGCGCGTTCGACCAACTGAGTCGGTGTCAGTACACCATCGGAAATTGAGGAATGGCAATGCAGATCGATATTAAGCATGAAAATTCGTTGAACACCCGCGGGATACGCATGATAACAAATATCCGCAGTGAAGAGAAATAATTACATTGACTAATGAAACAGAGAGTTAAATCCACCAACCGTTCACAATGATAGAAAAAACGCTATGGAAAACCTGATTGATAAACCCTCCAACTTTCTTGATTACCTTTCCGCCGCACCGCATCGCAGCTTGTTTCTGGCGGGTGCATTGCAAGGTGTGCTGACTGTGCTGTGGTGGATTTTTGACCTGGCTGGCCGCTACGGTATTGCCGGTTCGATGACCGTCTGGAACGTCGCACCGAGCTGGGCGCATGCGTTTCTGATGGTTTACGGTTTTTTCCCGTTTTTTATTTTCGGTTTTCTGTTTACCACATATCCGAATTGGATGAATGGCGACAAAGTGAAACCAAGCGAATATGTCGCTACTTGCGTGCTGATGGCGAGCGGCGTGGCATTGTTCTACGCGGGGTTATTGACGCACCGGATCATCAGCATTGCCGGCGTGGAACTGATGTTGACCGGCTGGAGTATCGCGGTTTACGTGCTGTTGCGCATTTTGCTGACCGCGCCGGCGGCGGATAAACGCCATGCTCGTGTCACCAGCGTCGCGCTGGTCATGGGCTGGCTCGGTGTCGCGGCGTATTTGTTCTGGCTGGTCAGTGACAGCCCGATGCTTATCGATTTCGCCCGCGCTGCCGGACTCTGGCTTTTCCTATTGCCGATCGTGCTCACGGTGTCGCACCGCATGATTCCGTTTTTCTCCAGCCGCGTACTGGATAACTACGAAATGGTGCGGCCTTTCTGGATGCTGTGGCTGATGCTCGGCTGCATTGCCGCGCATGGTGTGCTGCAATGCTTCGAGCTTACCGCTTATTTGTGGTTCGTTGATTTCCCGCTGGCCGGGTGCGCGCTGTACCTATCGTACCGCTGGCAATTTCAGCGCAGTTTTCAGGTGAGCTTACTGGCAGTGTTGCACATCTCATTCGCCTGGCTCGGCGTGGCCATGCTGCTGTATGGCGTGCAAAGCCTGGTGTATTTCGCCTCCGGCAATTTCATTCTAGGTCTCGCCCCGCTGCACGCGCTCGGCATCGGCTTCTTCTCCGGCATGGTTCTCGCGATGGCTTCACGTGTCACCCTCGGCCACTCGGGACGGCCATTGGAACTCGACCGCTTCACCTGGCTACTGTTCCTGGGCTTCCAGGCAACCGCCTTAGTCAGAATCTTGGCCGATCTCATCCCGGCGATTGCGCCGATGTTCTATGTGCTCGCAGCGTTCATTTGGCTGGCGTGTTTCGGATTATGGGCAATCAAGTTCGCGCCGATTTATTGGCGTGCTAGGGTGGATGGGAAGGCGGGGTGATTCTCGTTAACGGAGAAGTTAAATTTTGTATGCTAAGACCATGAATAAAAAAATTTCCTATTTAACTGAAATAGAATGTAACTTTGATCGAGATGCTGTAATTCAGACAGATTTCTTCTGGGATCCTATTTGTGGAACATATTCAATCACTGACGATGCTGCCACGGAACTCAGCAGAGCGATAGAAAACAAAAGGAAAATTGCCAACGTACTTGCTCAAAGAAAATGCCGAGGAATTGATATTCTTACTCGAATTACAATTGAGAAGTCTGGAAAAAATGGGGATTGGAGTTTGGAAGCAATCCAAGACTTGCTTTCTCTATACCCGGCATCGCCTTTAGAAATGCTTGATGAAGCTCTGATAAATATTTCTTATTTGATAAAACATCCTAGTGAAGAAGTATCCATAACTGAAGATGAAGTTTGGTATCTTTATTCTTACGATCTTAATTCTAGTTCATACATTCTGAGACAATTTGAGCAACTAGGGTTCATTAAATTATCCTCTAATGGGCCAGTAAAACAAAGATTTACTATTGAAGCTGGTGGATGGAATAAGCTATCTCAATTACAGAAAAATCTTAGTAAATTTAGAAAACAAGCTTTTGTTGCAATGTGGTTTGATAAAACGATGGACAGCTTTTACCAAAATGGCATCAAGCCAGCGATTGAAGCCGATGGTACAAAATGTATAAGAATTGATCTTCAGGAACATAACAATAAAATCTGCGATGAAATTATTGCAGAAATTAGGAGAAGCAATTATCTCGTAGCAGATTTTACTGGTAATCGGGGCGGTGTTTACTATGAGGCTGGGTTTGCATATGGGCTGGGTATTCCCGTAATCTGGACGATTCATCAAGATCATTTAGCGAATGTTCATTTTGATACTCGTCAATACAATCATATCGTTTATGAAACAGAAGAAG
Organism: Nitrosomonas sp.; assembly: GCF_019635155.1. Classification (GTDB taxonomy): domain Bacteria; phylum Pseudomonadota; class Gammaproteobacteria; order Burkholderiales; family Nitrosomonadaceae; genus Nitrosomonas. Next base: position 133,252 of record NZ_JAHBZY010000001.1, read on the forward strand.
AATTAAAAGAAAGGCTTTTGAGTAGAATTAAAGCAACAATAGTCGATTGAATGTATTGCAAATACCAACATGTTGACCGTTAACATACATGAAGCAAAGCTTCACTTATCCGAGCTTATCGAAAAGGTAGTAGCAGGCGAAGAAATTATCATCGTGAAAGCCGGGAAGCCGGTTGCCAAATTAGTGCCGTTGCATAGTGCACCTTCTGCTCGAAGTTTGGGCATTTTCCAAGGAAAATTGAAAATACCGGGAGATTTTGATGCCGCATTACCTGAGGAGGCGTTGCTGCAATTTCAGAATGCGGATATCGAACCATCTTCTGAGAATCGCTAACAAAACAATGCGATTGCTGCTCAATACACATATTTTGCTGCGGGCGCTGGATACGCCCAGTCGATTGCCGCAAATGCTGAGAACGCAGCTTGAATCACCGTTGGTCGAAGTGTATTTTAGTGCCGCCAGTATTTGGGAAATCGCGATCAAATCGGCATTGGGGAAGGTGAAGTTTCACTATTCCGCCAAAGAAATTGCGGATGGGGCGGGAATGACTGGTTTCATCGAATTGCCCGTTTCTTCCGAACATGCAGCGGGTGTTGCGCATTTGCCGATGCTGCATACCGACCCGTTTGATCGTTTGTTAATTGCTCAGGCATTAGCGATGCCTGCCCGTTTAGTAACTGCCGATGCTGCGTTGGTTGGTTATTCCGAGCTGATCGATTGGATCGGGAGGCCTTAGTGGTCGTACCGTGAAAGCTTTGAAGTAGCGCAAGAATGGATTGGTGCAAAGTGGCACTATTTGTTTTACTCAATATGTTTCTTTATGGCTGCCAACATTCATCAGAATGATCTCATGATCGGCAGTATGATTTCCAGCGTGATGCGGTAAATGAGCGAGTAGTTCATTTGGCGAGAATATCAAAAGAACCGGGATTACCAAAGAAGAGATAAAAATGCCGGAATTGGTAATCCCGGGTTGCAGCAACGGCGGGCGCGGTACTGAGAAACGGCCTTGGTAGCCTTCCGGTGGATTGAATGCGTAGAGGTTGACACTGGTGCTCGGCAACGCAACGAAAGCGATCAACTGGTGTAATGTGCTTTACGTGCGAATTTCATGATGACTCTCCTGAATGATTAATCGGATACACAGGCGGCACATATTTGCCGATTGTTGCCACCGTCATTAGGAGATACGCAGTAACTGTTTTTTTGGATGCAAGTGTAGTGTAATTTTTGCCAGTTGAATGATTTTCTGGTTTGATGTTTGTTAGTAGACTTGAGTTGGAATGGAATCGTGCACTTTTACTGCATGCGCCACGGGCGCACGAATTATAACGACCTGGGATTATGTAACGACGATCCGGTCCGGGATGTGTATTTAACCGGAGCGGGTATAGCGCAGGCGGAAACCGCGGCACAGCAGTTACGAAATATTGCTTTGAGCCGTATCTTGGTTTCGCTGTTACCGCGCACCCGGCAGACGGCGGAGATTGTGAATCGCTACCATGCGGTTCCGATCGAGGTGCATGCCGATCTGGCGGACATTCGTTCCGGTTTTGAGAGTCAACCGGTGGTGAATTACTTTGCGGCGATTGATCATGATCCACTACGTGCGCGGATCAATGGCGGGGAATCGTTACTGGACCACAAGCAGCGGGTGTTGCGTTTTATTGACTGGTTGCGTGAGCAACCGGACGATACGCTGCTGGTGGTTGCTCACGAAGAAACCATGCGAGTGTTTATCGCTTATTTCGAAGGCGGTATCGAGGATGCGCGATTGCGCGATATTCACATTGGCAATTGCGAATACCGGCATTATGTGTTGACGCGTTAGTTTTCCGTTTGATAGTTTTTGAGTTTTGCCTGGATCGCGGCATGATCGAGATGCGGCGCAAACATTTCGATGAAATCGAAAATATAGCCGCGGATATAACTATTGCGGCTGATACCGATACGCGTCGTGCTCGGTTCGAACAAATGACTGGCGTCTATCGACTTCAGATTCACATCCCGTCCGGCGTCAAAAGCCATGTTAGCCAGGATGCCGACACCTAATCCCAATTCCACGTAAGTCTTGATGACATCGGAATCGATAGCGGTGAGCACGACATTAGGTTCCAGCCCTTTGTTGGCAAATGCCTGGTTGATTTTTGAGCGACCGGTAAAGGCAAAATCATAGGTAATAATCGGGTATTGGTTGATTGCTTCCAACGTGAGTTTTTTTAGCTTTAACAGCGGATGTTTCGGCGGGACCACGACGCAACGGTTCCATTCGTAGCAAGGCAGCATGATAAGCTCTTGAAAATGCTCGATTGCCTCGGTTGCAATGGCAATATCCGCTTCACCGGAGGATACCAATGCTGAAATTTGCATCGGATTGCCTTGCCGCAAGGTCAACTTGACCTTGGGGTAACGCGCGGTAAATCGCTTTATAACGGGCGGCAATGCATAGCGAGCCTGGGTATGGGTCGTGGCGATGGTCAATGTACCACCGGCCTCGTCGGTAAATTCCTGTGCGATGCGTTTCAAGTTGTCTGCGTCACGAAGCATTCGCGTTGCAATTTTTATGATCTGTTCACCGGGAGGGGTGATCCGGACAATGCGTTTGCCATTGCGCTGAAAGATATCGACACCGAGCTCTTCTTCCAGTAACTGGATTTGCTTGCTGATAGCGGGTTGCGAAGTGTGCAGATTCTTGGCAGCCTTGGATAAGTTCATATTATGATTGGCAGTTTCACACAGGTAACGTAGTTGCTGTAGTTTCATAAAAGATGTTCGGTAATAATAAAAAATTATATATGTCTAATATAATATTATTTTGAATTATAAAAATGAATTGTTATGATGCAGCCCGATTGAAAGAGTGAATCGATATATCTGATTGTGTTGTAGGTTGAATCGAACAAGGTTATTTTATTGAGAGCAAAGTCATCCGATTCGATGTCATTGATCCATAGAAAAAGTTTGTGGTTTATTTTTTTGGTAAAATGGCAGATTACTATTTTTCATGTCCGAAATGTTGTGGTACAGCAGCAATTCGGTAAATTTTTTTTCGATTGTTCGATACAATCGAGCGGAATAACAACAAAACAATCAGTTAATGATGTTAAACAAGGATTGAAATGAGCACTAATATTGAGAATAAGCCTAAACAAGTGACCTGGTTTAATGGTTGCGGTGGACGAATTGGCGTTGTGGTCGGCCAATCCGGCGAGCACGCTTATATTGGAATGGCGCTGAGGCACGATGAGGATGATGATGTGAACCACATTATGAAATATGGCGCTAAATTTCCACTCGATGCGGCATTGATGTTGCCGGTATCAAAACACTATAGCAACGAATAAGCTATGATGTTTTTGTTTACTTAATTCCGAATCAATAGCGAGGAAAATAAACATGTATCGTTATGATGAATATGATCAAACAATAGTCAACGAACGGGTCAAGCAGTATCGCAATCAGGTGCATCGCCGTCTTTCCGGTGAATTGACGGAGGAAGAATTTTTGCCTTTGCGCTTGCAAAACGGGTTGTATATGCAGATTCACGGATATATGTTGCGCATTGCGGTACCGTATGGCTTGATTTCTTCGAAACAAATGCGCATGTTTGCTCATATTGCACGCAAATACGATCGCGGATATGGTCACTTTACAACGCGGCAGAATATTCAATTCAACTGGCTGAAACTGGAAGATACACCGGATATCCTGGCGGATTTGGCATCGGTGGAGATGCACGGGATACAAACATCAGGAAACTGTGTGCGTAATATTACTTCGGATGAATTTGCCGGCGTGGCGCAAGACGAGATCGTCGATCCGCGCCCTTATGCCGAGATTTTGCGGCAATGGAGTACTTTTAACCCGGAGTTCGCCTATTTGCCGCGCAAATTTAAAATAGCCATTAGTGGCGCGAAAGATGATCGTGCTGCGATCTATGCGCATGACATAGGTTTGGCGGTGACTAAAAATGCGCAAGGTGAAGTGGGTTTTCGCGTGTTGGTCGGTGGCGGATTAGGCCGCACCCCGGTTATCGGCAGTGAAATTCGCGATTTCTTGCCGTGGCAGCATATATTGACCTACGTTGAATCGATTTTGCGGGTTTATAACCAATATGGTCGTCGAGATAACAAGTATAAAGCGCGTATCAAAATTTTGGTAAAGGCGTTAGGGGTTGATGAATTCAAACGCCAAGTTGAAGCCGATTGGGCCAATATCCAAGATGGTCCCGGCACTCTGACAGATGAAGAGGTTCGACGTGTTGCGTCATTTTTTGTCGATCCGGCGTATGAGACGTTGCCTGACAGCGATTCGAGACTGAGCGAATTCAAAGCGGATAGCCGATCATTCTCACATTGGATGGCTAAAAATGTCATGCCTCACCGGGTTCCCGGTTATGTCATTGTGGTGTTGTCATTGAAGAAACCGGGCGATGCGCCGGGTGATGCGACCGCCGAACAAATGGACGCGATTGCTGAGTTGGCGGACCGTTACAGCTTTGGTGAATTGCGTATAACGCATAAACAGAATTTGGTTCTGGCGGATGTTCGGCAGAAGGATTTGATCAGTTTATGGCAAGAAGCGACCCGTTACGAATTGACGACACCGAATATTGGTATGTTGACCGACATAATCAGTTGTCCGGGCGCGGAATTTTGCACACTTGCCAATGCTCGATCAATACCATTGGCGAAATTGATTGCCGAGCGCTTTGAAGATTTGGATTATCTGTATGACATTGGTGAAATGACGCTGAATATTTCCGGATGTGTGAATGCCTGCGGGCAGCATCATATCGGTAATATCGGCATAACCGGTGTGGAAAAGAAAGATCATGACGAATGGTATCAAGTATCGATCGGCGGATCGGAAGGCAACGATAGCGCCATCGGTAAGATTCTTGGTCCATCGTTTACTTTTTATCAAGTTCCGGAGGTTATTGAGCGCTTGATCCAAGTTTATTTGCGCGAGCGCTTCGACGGGGAACGCTTTATTGAAACGGTGCGCCGCATTGGCCATGCGCCTTTTAAAGAGCATGTGTATGCAACGGAATTTGTCGCACAGGAAGAAGTGACTGATCCGCATGTTGTCGTGTCAGCTCACTATGACGTTCCCTACTATTCACCAAGGTTCTAATCGACATGATCATTAAAAATAAATCCATTGTTCCGGATGATTGGACGGTTCTGCGGCTGGAGGCGGATCAAATGCCGGAAAATGTTACCGTTGCGCCGGGAAAGATCATCGTTCCTTTGAAAGTATGGCAAGCGCAGCGTGAAACATTGCAGCAGCGTCCGGAAATCGGAGTTTGGTTGGCCAGTGATGAGCGTTCCGAGGCGTTGAAGGAGGATATTCAAAAATTCTCGGTGATTGCAGTTGATTTTCCCAAATTTTCCGATGGGCGCGGCTATTCGATTGCCTACAATTTGCGTGCGCGCCTGGGTTATTCCGGCGAATTGCGCGCTATCGGCGATGTGCTGCGCGACCAGTTGTTTTATATGAAGCGTGTTGGCTTTGATGCTTTTGCAGTACGCTCGGATCGAAGCATTGAGGAAGCATTAAAAGGGTTAAGCGATTTTTCCGAAGTGTATCAAACTGCGATTGATCAGAAACTGCCATTGTTCCGGCGCGTGAACCGTGAAGGTAACTTGGCTGCGAGCGCACCGAATGACTGAATTACAAGAAAAGATTGATCAAGTTGTGGCGGTTCTGACTGAAACCATCGCTGATTTTGCTCCCGTTACGTTCGCCAATAGTTTGGGTGCGGAGGATATGGTATTAACCGATATCATTGATCGCTTTCAACTTGATATTGAAATGTTCAGTTTGGATACGGGCCGTTTGCCGCAAGAAACCTACGATCTGATGCAAATTGTGCGAAACAAATACAAAAAGCCGCTGCGCATTTTTTTCCCCAATGTAAAACAGGTTGAATCTTATGTTGCGGAGCATGGCGTTAACGGTTTTTATGAAAGCATCGAATTGCGCAAAGCATGCTGCCATATTCGAAAAGTTGAGCCGCTGCGTCGTGCGTTACAAGGTAAACGCGCATGGGTAACGGGAATCCGTCGTGAACAGGCTTCCACCAGAATCAGTTTGAAAGTTTCGGCTTACGATATGGATAATCGCATGCAGAAGGTAAATCCGTTACTGGAATGGTCTGATGCGGAGGTTTGGCAATATCTCAAGCATTATGAGGTGCCGTATAACGCGTTGCATGATAAGTTTTATCCCAGCATCGGTTGTGCGCCTTGTACTCGCGCAATTACGCCGGGTGAGGATATCCGTTCCGGGCGGTGGTGGTGGGAAGCACCGGAAACCAAAGAGTGCGGGTTGCATAGCGGGAAAGTCATTCCATTGAAATAATATTGTTTAATTGTAATAAAAACCCTGTTGCAACTTAATCTAAAATTATCCATTTTATTAGTTGAGAGAAAATAATGAGTCATCACACATTTACCCATCTTGACGCATTGGAAAGTGAAGCGATTCATATCATGCGTGAAGTGGCGGCAGAGTGTGCCAATCCAGTGCTGCTGTTTTCCGGCGGTAAGGATTCGATCGTTTTGTTAAGGCTGGCCGAAAAAGCATTTCGCCCTGGCCGCTTTCCATTTCCGCTGATGCATATCGATACCGAGCACAATTTTCCGGAAGTTATCGAGTTTCGTGATTACCGCGCCAAGCAATTGGGTGAACGCTTGATCGTGCGCAGTATGGAAGATTCGATTAAGAAAGGCCGGGTGGTATTGCGCTCGGAAACGCAGAGCCGGAATGCGTTTCAATCGGTTACGCTGTTGGATGCCATTGCCGAATTCAAATTTGATGCTTGTATCGGCGGTGCGCGCCGTGATGAAGAAAAAGCGCGCGCGAAAGAACGGATTTTTTCTTTCCGGGATGAGTTTGGGCAATGGGATCCGAAAAATCAGCGTCCGGAATTATGGGATATTTATAACACCCGCACGCATCCGGGGGAAAATATCCGGGTTTTTCCAATCAGTAATTGGACGGAACTGGATGTTTGGGAATATATCGCGCGCGAGGAGCTGGAAGTTCCGAGTATTTATTTTGCACATAAGCGAGACGTCATTCGCCGCGTGTCCGGAATACTTCCAATCTCTCATCTGGTGCAGCCGCAAGCAGGTGAACGAACAGAAAATATTATGGTGCGGTTCCGTACCGTGGGTGATATGAGTTGTACTTGTCCGGTGGAATCGGAAGCGAACACCGTGGATGAAATAATCGCTGAGACAGCAATGACCCGGATTACTGAACGCGGTGCTACGCGTATGGATGACCAAACGTCGGAAGCATCAATGGAATTGCGCAAAAAGGAAGGATATTTCTAGCGTTATTGCAATAACGGAAACCACTGGTCGGGCGAGCGCCGTTTTCAGCCAATTAATCCACGCTATCATGCTTAACAAATCGAACGGCTTGCCTGAATTTATTATTACGCGCTACGATTCTCCGAAGGATATCTAAATGTCGATCATTGAAAAAATATCGTTTGATCAAACTGAATTACTACGCTTCATCACAGCCGGTAGTGTTGATGATGGCAAAAGCACCCTGATTGGCCGTTTGCTGCACGATTCGAAATCTATTTTCGAAGACCAATTGACATCCATTGCCAACACTACGCAAAAACGCGGTTTGCAAGGTGTTGATTTGTCACTGCTGACCGATGGATTACAGGCCGAGCGTGAGCAAGGCATTACGATTGATGTGGCTTATCGCTATTTTGCGACACCGAAACGGAAATTTATTATTGCGGATACACCAGGTCATGAGCAGTACACGCGCAATATGGTTACCGGTGCATCTACTGCCAATCTGGCAGTCATTTTGATTGATGCGCGTAAGGGAGTGCTGACGCAATCACGCCGTCACGCTTACTTGGCAAGTCTAGTGGGGATTCCGCATCTGGTGGTCGCCGTCAATAAAATGGATTTGGTTGATTATTCGCAAGCGGTTTTTGAAAAAATATGTGAAGACTTTTCAGCGTTTGCGGTTAATCTCAATTTACGGAATATCAATTACATTCCGATGTCGGCGCTCAACGGTGATATGGTGGTTGAGCGAGGAGATCGGCTCGATTGGTATCAAGGCACTACACTGATGGATCTGCTGGAAACCGTATCGATCGAAGATGACATCAATCGCGACGACTTCCGTTTTCCGATTCAGTGGGTCTGCCGGCCGCAAACAAAGGAATTGCATGACTTTCGCGGCTATATGGGGCGTATCGAATCGGGTTCGATCCGTATCGGCGATCCAGTCACCGTATTGCCTTCGGGTTTGACATCCCGCATTAAAGAAATTCTTAAATTTGAAGATCCAGTCGATGAAGCGTTTGCACCGCAGTCGATTACATTGACCATCGAAGATCATTTGGATATTTCGCGTGGCGATTTATTGGTCAAGACTAACGACTCGCCACGAGTCAGCAAGGAATTCAATGCGATGCTATGTTGGCTTTCCGAACAACCATTGGATACTGCGCGTAAGTATCTGGTGAAACAGACTACACGTATCGCAAAAGCAGTTATCAGCAAAATAGATTATCGTGTTGATGTTAATACCATGGACCGTGAAACCGCCAGTTCGCTAAAAATGAATGATATTGCGCATGTTGGAATAAAGGTGCAGCTTCCGCTCGTTTGCGACGATTATGCGCGAAATCGCGCGACCGGAAGCTTTATCATCATTGATGAAAGCAGCAATAATACGGTTGCTGCCGGTATGATTTCGGTTTCCGGGAATTAAGATTCATTGATGCTGCAAAACTTGATTCCATCTTTGTTGTGAAAGGATAATCCCGGCGTTCCCAACGGTATTGTCATTATTTTTTGTATTGAGTTAACTGTTAATTTCATATCATGCGGGAGTATTTTTTCATCGGAATAATTATAAGAATAATACGAGCTATAGGAATTATCCGAAGATTATGCAACAAAGATTGAAAGGGTTTAATATCCTGGTTGTAGAAGATAATGAGCTAAATCAGCAGGTTGCAAAATGGCTTCTGGAATATAACGAAGCGACGGTTGTAATAGCGAATCATGGCAAAGAAGCGTTGGATATCATAGAAAAAGAGGCTTTTGACTGCGTCTTGATGGATATCCAAATGCCGGTTATGGATGGTTTGGAAGCGACTCGTATGATTCGCGCCAATTTACAATGGTCGGATCTGATTGTCATTGCAATGACAGCCAATGCAGATGAGCATCATAAAGAATTATGCCATGCTGCTGGCATGAATGATTTCTTAGCGAAGCCGATCAATCCCGATTTATTGGTCGATGTTCTTTTGAAATGGTTGATACCAAAAAGAGCCAATTAGTCCGGAGCCGCTTTTTATAGGATTACGGTATTGTAATTTTAGCGAATAATGCGACAAAAAAATTACCCTACCCGTGTAATCAGGTTGTCGAGCATCAACCTTGGCAAGTTTTCCGGATTGCGTTAAGCAGAAAAAATAAAAAAACAGATAATAACAAACAACAGCGATTTACTATTTTGTGAGAAATCGAATGCGGGATAAGGTAATTGTTTGAAATGCCAATGCCCGATCGATTCCCCAGGTGAAGATAGGATAATAACTATTAAAAATTGGACTAATGACAAACATGGATGCAATGTTGCACACACAGCAGGGAACTACAGCTTCTTCGAATTTTAATTTTGGTTTTGCAATTTCCGATTTGTACCAACGCAGTGGTTTGGCAAAATTGGATCAAATTTTTTTGGATTTTTTGCGTACCGGTGATGAAGCGCTGTGCAAGCGGCTTGAGTCTGCACGCGCTCATCCGGTTGAATTATTGCCAAAAGACGAATCGGCTTTATTGATTGAGATTGCACCTTGGTTGGAAGATTTTATTGCCCGGTTATTCAACATCGAGAATGAAGTACATCAACTGGCCGCAAAACATCATGAGCTTGCTCCGCTCTATTTTTGTAAACGGCAGTTTGTGCAACGTCGCGCTAAAAGCAAAGTCAGCGATGACGAACTGGCTGGTATTAATGGTTTGGCGTTGGAAGGGGAATTAGCGGCGGAATTCGGTGAAGCCTTCTCGGAGCTGGTGTTTGCTACCAAAGTGACACAATGGATGGAAGCCGAATCGGAGAACGAGTCGCGATTGAATAAGGCATTGCGCTATGCCGCGTGGGCGCTCAGAACTCCCGAAGGCCAACAGCATACGCGGCACGGCATTTTATTTAAATCACCCGCGAAGCTCGACTTCAAGCATCTGCTGACTTTGGAGACGGATGATTCCGGAGGTTATCCTGTTCATCGGTTAAGTCATGTGCGTGAACGTGACGGCTTCGCATTGACCGATGCCGGGACGGATTTAATGGGAGCGCTGGATGAAGCGAATTATTGCATCTGGTGCCATGAGCAAGGAAAAGATTCATGCTCAAAAGGTTTGATACAAAAATCAAAAGTACCGGATGAACCGGCGACTTTTAAGAGAAGTGAGCTGGGAGCATTACTGGCGGGTTGTCCGTTGGAAGAACGCATTTCCGAATTCCACAAACTGAAAACGCAAGGTGTGGCGGTCGGCAGTCTTGCGATGATCGTGTTGGATAATCCCATGTGCGCGGGCACCGGCCATCGGATTTGTAACGATTGCATGAAATCCTGCATTTATCAAAAGCAGGAGCCCGTCGACATTCCGCAAGCTGAGACACGGACGTTAAAAGACGTGCTGGCATTGCCGTGGGGTTTTGAAATTTATAGCTTGTTAACTCGATGGAATCCGTTGAATTTGCATCGACCGGTACCGAAACCAGCGTCTGGCCGCAAAGTACTGGTCGTAGGCATGGGACCGGCCGGATATACACTGGCGCACCACTTGATGAATGAAGGCCATACCGTCGTCGGGATCGATGGTCTTAAAATCGAACCTCTGCCGGAAGATATTTCCGGTGTGACGCAATTGGGCAAACGAGTGCCGTTCAAAGCGATACAGCATGCCGATACGCTTGAAGAAAATTTGGATCAGCGTATACCGGGCGGTTTCGGTGGCGTGGCGGAATATGGTATTACGGTGCGCTGGAACAAAAATTTCCTGAAATTAATCCGCTTGTTGTTAGAACGCAGAGAAGAATTTGCTTTGTTCGGTGGTGTGCGTTTTGGCGGTACTTTGACAACCGATGATGCTTTCGCTATGGGATTTGATCACATCGCCTTAGCGGCTGGCGCGGGAAAGCCGACCGTGTTGGATTTGCCGAACGGATTGGCTCGAGGCGTGCGTGCGGCATCCGATTTTCTGATGGCTCTGCAGTTAACGGGCGCCGCGCAAAGCGATTCGATTGCAAACATGCAGTTACGGCTACCGGTTGTTGTGATTGGTGGCGGTTTAACTGCAATTGATACTGCGACTGAAGCATTGGCTTATTATCCGGTACAGGTTGAGAAATTCTTGCAGCGCTATGAAATTTTGTCAGCGGTGCAAGGGGAAGCGGCTATTCGCGAAATATGGGACGAGGAAGAAAAAGAAATTGCCGATGAATTCCTGACACACGCACGTGCGATTCGTGCAGAGCGGCAAACGGCTGAGCGGGAAAATCGCCCGGCGCGCACTGTTCAATTGTTGCAGTCATGGGGTGGCGCGACTCTTGCGTACCGGAAACGCATGATTGATAGCCCGTCTTATACATTGAATCATGAGGAAGTGGAAAAAGCGTTAGAGGAAGGTATTTGGTTTGCTGAAGGAATGACGCCTGTGCGTGTTAATATCGATGCGTGGGGTCATGCGCAATCGGTGCAGTTTGCTGTGCAGAAATGCGACGACAGTGGACAATGGCATGATGCGGGCAAGGTGCAACTACCTGCGCGAGCTTTGCTGGTTGCCGCAGGTACGCAGCCGAATACGGTGCTGGCGCGCGAGGATGAAAAGTTATTTAAACTGAATGGCCGCTATTTTGCGGCGTGCGACGAAGAGGGCAATCCGGCGCAACCGGTCTATGGCAATCCCAAGCCTGAGGCACCGATCGTATTAATGAGCCGGTACAGAAATGATGCTCAGGATGGCCGTTTTATCAGCTTCTTCGGTGATTTGCACCCTTCTTATTCTGGGAATGTCGTAAAAGCGATGTCGAGTGCTAAGCAGGGTTATCCGATCGTCAACCGGGTACTGGAACGCGTTCAACCGGCATCCGGTCAACCGGCGGAGCAATTCTTTTCGCAGTTAAATAATCAGTTGCGTGCGACAATTCATACAGTGGAAAGATTGACTCCGAATATTATCGAAGTGGTGGTTCATGCACCGATGGCGGCGGAGCACTTTCAGCCAGGGCAGTTCTATCGTTTTCAGAATTTTTCAACATCGGCACCGATTGCCAAAGATACTCGATTGGCAATGGAAGGACTTGCTCTGACCGGCGCTTCGGTGGATATTGAGCGCGGCTTGGTTTCACTTATAGTATTGGAAATGGGAGGGTCGTCCAATCTCTGTGCATTGGTCAAACCAGGTGAGCCGGTTGTGCTCATGGGTCCTACCGGAACACCAACGGAAATTCCGGAGAATCAGACCGTAGTGTTGGTTGGCGGTGGACTTGGTAATGCGGTGCTTTTTTCTATCGGTGCCGCGGCGCGTGCAGCCGGATCGAAAGTGCTGTACTTCGCGGGCTATAAAAAATTGATCGATCGATATAAAGTCGCTGAAATTGAGGCGGCGGCTGATATTGTGGTGTGGTGTTGTGACGAATCGCCCGGTTTTACCGCTACCCGTCCGCAAGATAAAAGCTATGTAGGGAATATTGTACAAGCCATGGAAGCATACGCCAGCGGTAAATTGGGCGAGCAGCCCGTGGCACTGGTGGATGCCGATCATATCATCGCGATTGGTTCGGATCGCATGATGGCTGCTGTCGGAGTTGCTCGCCATAATCAGTTAAAGCCGTATTTGAAGGCGGATCATTTTGCGATTGGTTCGATCAATTCACCGATGCAATGCATGATGAAAGAAGTATGTGCGCAGTGCTTGCAGCCACACCAAGATCCGGATAGTGGAAAAATCACTTACGTCTTTTCGTGTTTCAATCAAGATCAACCATTGGATCAAGTGGATTTTCCAGGATTGGCGACACGTTTGCGTCAAAATACAGTGCAGGAGAAATTGACAGGTCGTTGGATTGATCGTTGTTTAAAAACCGGAGTGTAAAAACAAGTGACTGGAAAAGAGGAATCGATACCGGACGAATTGCTGCCCGTTGATATAGCGGTAATGCGCCAGATGTTTCATAACAATTCCGCATTGGTTTGTAAATTTGCTCTTAAATTTATTGAAGTTGCCAATAGCACATTGGCAGAGATGAAACAGGCGCAGGCCGAAAAAGATTTACCCGCCCTTGGGCGTTTGGGGCATAAACTTAAATCATCCGCTAAAACCATTGGTGCAGCAGGTTTTGCAGAGCTTTGCGAAGCGCTTGAGAAAGCGGGTTGTGATAATGATTGGAATGAAGCGGAGGTGCTATTGATCAAAATTCCACTTTTGTTGGATCGGATTACCCGGCAATTCCAGAAAGAGTTCGGTGAGATTTCTTAATAAATTGAAAACAGTCTCAAAATCAAGTCATACCAAAGTTTTTTCCTGATCCGGTTAATGCATTGCACATAAATTGCTTTATAATCCGCAATTCATTAATAAATTGAACACAGTGTAGTTATTTTTTGCGAGTAGGTTGGAAAGAAAAGGGAGATAATCAATGCAAATAGGCATACCAGCAGAGATTCGCGGTGGTGAAACGCGTGTAGCGGCGACACCGGAGACCGTGAAGAAATTTACTGCCAAGGGTGTTCATAAAGTTTTGGTACAATCCGGCGCCGGTGCTGGGGCCAGTATACCGGATTCGGCGTATCAAGAAGCGGGTGCGACGATAGTTACGGATGTTGCTGAGTTATATGCACAATCACAAATTGTCCTCAAAGTGAGAGGTCCGGAAGCTGCTGAATTGGTGATGATGCGTAAAGACGCAGTTTTGGTAGGTCTTCTGTCGCCTCATCAAAAAGATGGGGTGGCGGCTTTGTCTCAGCATGGATTAACGGCGTTTGCAATGGAGAAGTTGCCGCGTATTTCCCGGGCGCAGAGCATGGATGTTCTTTCATCGCAGGCAAACATTGCGGGCTATAAAGCTGTCATTATGGCGGCCAATGTGTACCAAAAATTCTTTCCGATGCTGATGACTGCGGCGGGAACCGTGAAAGCTGCTCGCGTTCTTGTGCTGGGAGCGGGTGTTGCAGGGTTGCAGGCGATTGCCACAGCAAAAAGGCTGGGTGCCGTGGTCGAAGCTTTCGATGTTAGACCCGCGGTGAAGGAACAGGTAGAAAGTTTGGGCGCTAAGTTTATAGAAGTGCCGCTTAACGATGAAGAAAAAGCAAAAGCCGAAACTGCCGGTGGTTATGCAACGGAAATGTCCGATGACTATAAACATCGCCAAGGCGAGCTTGTTCATGAGCGAGCGGCTGCGGCGGATGTTATCATCACAACCGCTTTGATTCCGGGGCGCCCGGCTCCAGTATTGTTGAAAGAAGAAACGGTCAAAGTCATGAAGCCGGGATCGGTGATAGTAGATATGGCTGTTGAAGCGGGTGGTAATTGTCCACTGTCTGAATTAAACCAGACGGTTGTCAAGCACGGCGTGCATCTGGTCGGCATTGCAAATCTTCCAGGATTGGTGGCAGCAGACGCAAGCTCGTTATATGCGCGGAATCTGATGAACTTTCTAAACTTGATGCTGGATCCGGAGAGTGGCGCTCTCAAAATAGATCGTGAGGATGAGATTATTGCGGGAACATTGCTTTGCGCAGGTGGAGAAATCGCTGGTTAACTTAATAAAGTTATTTGTTTTATCGCGAGCGATCAGTAAACGAATTTTAAAGGAGTCAATATGATTGGTGACGTTGATCCAGTTATTATTAATCTAACGGTTTTTGTGCTAGCAATTTTTGTTGGCTATCATGTGGTCTGGAACGTTACACCTGCACTGCATACCCCGCTGATGTCAGTAACGAATGCCATTTCCGGTATTATTCTTGTCGGAGCGATGTTGGCAGCGGGGCCTGCAGAAACTGATTGGGGCGTTTGGTTAGGTGCGGCGGCAGTGACGCTGGCTGCAATCAATGTATTTGGCGGATTTCTGGTGAGTCAACGAATGCTGGAAATGTTCAAGAAAAAAGATAAAAAAGGAAGCGCGTAAATGTCAGCAAATATGGTAGCACTTGCATATTTAGTGGCTTCAGTGTTTTTTATACTGGCTCTAAAAGGTTTAAGTTCACCTGAATCTGCGCGCCGTGGTAACTTATTCGGCATCGTCGGAATGACGATAGCAGTTGCCACGACCCTAACGCTTACGCAGAATTGGATTTTGATTCTTGCTTGCATAGCGGTGGGTGGCATTATTGGCGCGATTGTGGCGCAGCGGGTACAAATGACCGCAATGCCGGAACTTGTGGCGTTTATGCATTCATTGGTAGGTTTGGCCGCTGTTTTTATTGCAATTGCAGCGGTTAATAATCCGGTTTCATTCGGTTTGCCGGAGGTGCTCCCTGCCGGAAGCAAGTTGGAGTTATTTCTGGGCACGTTTATCGGCGCCATGACCTGGTCCGGGTCGGTCATTGCATTCCTGAAACTTTCAGGACGAATGAGTGGCACGCCGATTGTATTTGGCGGGCAACATGCGCTCAATTTGATATTGGCGCTCGGGATGATCGGATTCGGTTTATGGTTCTTCTTCAGCGATACCACCAATTGGACGGCTTTTATCGCGATGACGGCCATCGCATTTGTACTGGGGTTCCTGATAATTATCCCGATTGGTGGCGCGGATATGCCGGTTGTGATCTCGATGCTGAATTCTTATTCGGGTTGGGCGGCTGCAGGAATTGGTTTCTCGTTGGGTAATCCAATGTTAATCATTGCCGGATCGCTTGTTGGCAGTTCGGGTGCGATTCTTTCCTACATTATGTGTAAAGCGATGAATCGCCCATTCCTGTCTGTCATATTGGGCGGGTTTGGTAGTGATGGCGGTACAGTCGCAGCTGATAGCGGTGTTCAAAAAACCTACCGCAGCGGCAGCGCCGATGACGCAGCATTCCTGATGGGAAATGCGGATAGCGTTATTATTGTTCCAGGCTATGGCTTAGCTGTTGCTCGTGCACAACATGCCGTCAAGGAATTGGCTGAGAAATTACATGAAAAAGGCGTCAATGTTCGTTTTGCCATCCATCCGGTTGCAGGTCGTATGCCCGGCCACATGAACGTGCTGCTGGCGGAAGCTGAAATTCCGTATGAGCAAGTTCTGGAGATGGAGGAGATCAATAGCGACTTTTCTAATACCGATGTCGTTCTGGTCTTGGGCGCTAATGATGTGGTTAATCCGGCTGCGAATGTACCCGGAAGTCCTATCTATGGCATGCCGATTTTGGATGCGTATAAAGCTCGTACTGTCATGGTTGTTAAAAGAAGCATGGCAGTAGGATATGCCGGCTTGGATAATGATTTGTTTTATATGGATAAGACAATGATGATATTCGGCGATGCGAAGAAAGTAGTAGAAAATATGGTCAAGGCCTTGTAAGTGTAGTCCTTCATCAGCTAAGGGTGATTATTCTTGTAGAAAGATATCACCCTTTTTCATTTCCTTGATCAAGCTCAGCGAACGGATGAGGTTTGCCAATACCGAATCCTTGTCCGTAATCAATGCCTATTTCCTTAAGTTTTTCAATAATTTCATCGGTTTCAACTAATTCGGCGATCGTTTTAATATTAGCTTGGTGAGCAAGGCTATTAATCGCTTGTACTTTGGCTAAGTCATCTTCGTCACGCAAGATATTGCAAATCAAACTGCCATCGATTTTTAAACAATCAACTCTAATTTTATTCAATAATTCAAGTGTTTCTGCATTGCCATCGACACTGCATAACGATACCAAGCAGCCGATATCGCGAACTTTCTGAGTAAAATGAATAGTGTTCCTTACATCGGATTCCGCATCAGAAGCTTCAATTTCAAAACAAATATTAGTAGCTGAGGTTTTTGTTTTATTAATCTGATCTTGGATGAAAATGGGAAAAGTTTGATCACTTAAAGTGTCTTTTGCAACGTTTAAATAAAACACATAATCGGAATTGGCGTGCGTCGATAGCCATTGGAGAATATGATTTATTATCCATCGATCCAATTTTGGCATCATTTTAAATTGATCGACCAAAGGCAGGAATGAGCCGGGTGGCATCAGATTACTTTCTTCTTCATGCATACGAATGAGAATCTCATAGTGCGAGGATGCAACCGAAGAATTCACCGGTGCTATTTTCTGACAATAAATATTGAACTCCCCTCCTTCAATTGCTTGCGCAATACGTGCAGCCGAGACGCCTAAGGATGAGGCTTGCATGTCATTTTGTTGAATACTGGCAGTATCTTTTGCAGTACTATCAGGCGCTTTTGCCGGTAGCGCTTCATTCAGTTTCTCTTTTTCTGCTTTGTGCTTTGGAGTGATGCGACTTTTTTCCTGAGCGCGGGGAGTATGCAGTGTGTAAAAACCGATTGTTTTTCCTTTATTGTCGAGGTGCGGGAGATACTGTTCCGTGAATATATATGGAAATCCTTTGGTTGATTTGAGAATACGCTCATTATGAATGGTTTTTCCTGCGAGGATTTCTTTTGAATTATTTAGGATAGCAGCAGAAAACTCCTCTCCTGAGAACTCCTTTAATAGCTTGCCATCTATTTGATCTGCAGTGAGACTAAACCATCGGCGGAAAATACGGTTGTGATAGCGGCAACGGAATTCAGTGTTGAAATAAGCTAACATTACCGGCATGTTTTCATCGATAAATTGTGATTTTATTTTATTTTCAGAAGCCGTTTTTTCTGCCCATAAACGATGCTTTATCTCGTTTCCGAGTCTATCTTTACTAATTTGAAGCTGATCGGAACAATCTATAATATTTTTTTCTGTGCGTGAAATCTGACCGATAGTAAGCAATATAGCCACTATCAATAGAAGCCATAATGCAGCGGATTCATAAAATGAGAAAGTAAGTTCTGTTGGAAAAAATGAACTTACTGCAAGAATGATCGCGGATATAAGCGCTAATGAGGTCGCAATATATGATTTAGTCTTTTGCACTTTGATTCCTTGTATAAAGTGACTGTTTTCGTAAAACAAAAAACAATTAAGAAATCCTGATTGCCAGCACCATCTAAAATATTAGATACGTCAATGTTTGTTACTATGTGTCATGAGTGGTTGGTTTAGGCGCCAGAATTTCCACAGATCAACGGGTTCGATTATAAAATTCCGAGAGCCGGTTTCGTTTAATGCTGTAATAATTAGCTGATTAATTCTCTTTTCTTTCAATGCGCGATAGATCGATGAGAACCACTGCTGTTCCAGAGTCATCAGGGTTTCTCGCCAATCATAGCCATTTCGATATTTTGCTTTACTTTGCAGCGCATCCAGAACAATTAAGTGGGTACCGGAATGCGGTATCTGCATCCATTCACTGGGGTTTCCAGGGAGTCCGGAGCTGTTGGTTTGAGTGGCTAATGCGAGTGCGCGCGGTAAGTCATGGTCGCTATGAATATGTGTAAAAGAAGAGCTGATTGACTGCGGCGCTTGCCCACCTCCCCAAAACCAAACACTATTGATGGTCAATTCCCCGCGGGATGCTCGCGCTTGATTGATAGGATGATCATGCAGCAACATTTGAATTTCATTGAATAATTTGTGCCACCGAGTGCTGTCTCTGCCAGAAGGTAAATACCGATTGATATTTTTGCATGTTACCTGATCAAGGGTATACGTATGCACATCTGGGATTTTAGGCATTCGAATGTACCAGCGATCAGGATGAAATGGTATGAGTGAGAACTCTTGATCACCAAGATTACGGTTAATACTATCGACTATTTCTTCAGCTTCTTGTTGTGAGATTTGGAAAGCTTGGCTATCAGCTAACATAATATGATTTTGCTCGATTCTTAGGTGCACAGGATCGGCACGCAACCAGAAATCTTTATTGGATTTTGACATGTCGGGCGCATCAATATGCAACATAAGCGGTGCTATTGGCCAATTGTGCTGTTGTTCGGCTATATTGAACTGCTTGCAAAGCCATGATTCCATATCTTCAGCGGATTCAACAACGAAACGGCTTTTAGAAAGTAATTTCGATAAGTAAGGAGCCGGCAAGGCCTGATAAATTTCCGGTTGTAGCTTTTCAGGCCAGAATAATTGTGGGATGAGTAAATGTAATTTCATTGTTCGAAAAGCTTTTTTGAATTCGCTTCTATGATGAGTGATTGCATAAGAAACTATTTCCTTGCGGAAAGTTTTATGCAATCGATATTGCAACTATTGCAGATTGGATGTTTGCGACAATGGTTCCGCTTCACCATTGGAAAGCATAAAAACCCGGTCGGCAGCGTTGATGACGGCCGGTTGGTGAGAGACTGCAATAATCGTTAAATCCTTGGCCAGTTTTTGTAATGTTTCACAAATCGTTTGCTCGCTTTCCGGATCCAGTGCGCTGGTCGGTTCATCCAGAATCAGGAATGACGGCTTATGAGCCAAAGCGCGCGCGATGGCAATGCGCTGACGCTGCCCGCCGGAAAGCAGCCCGCCACGTTCACCGACAACGGTCTGTAATCCTTCCGGTAACAGACTGACAAAATCCCATGCACCCGCTTGACGCAATGCTCGTTCCGCGTCAGCAGCCGTTAAGGCAGGTTCTCCCACAAGAATATTATTCATCACGGTATCATGCAGCAGAATCGTGTCTTGAGAAACATAACCGATCATGTGGCGCCATTCGCGCAAATTAATGTCGTGCAATGAAACACCGTCGATCCGCACTTCACCGGATTGCGGCTCTGTCAACCCGCACAACAAGTCCAGCAGCGTGCTCTTGCCGGTACCGGACGGCCCCATGACAGCGGTGAATGTATTGATCGGTATTTCGATATTCAAATCCTTGAATATCACTTTGCGTTCATAGTTGAAACGTACGTGGTGCAGCGTTACACCTTTTTGCAGCGTGGGGTGCAGTGTTCCAGTCGCTCTTTCGGCGGCTGCGCGCGCGCCCTCGGCGGCCCTGCGCAATGCCCAGTAGGCGCTTTCTTGTGCGGCCAACTGTTGGTGCCGGCGCTGCGTTTTATTCAACAAGCCCAGAATGCGTGTCAACAAAAATACCATCAACATCACTTCCGGCAAGGACAGTTGCCATACCACCAGCGCAAGATACAAACCGCTGGCTGTCAGAGCGGCGAGAATGGGCTCTTGCAGCGAGTTCAGAGCTTCCCGGTTCATCACCTCGCGGCGCGTGGCTTTTTCCAGTTGCTGCGTTTGCTCGCGCAAAATGGCATCGGCCACGTTATCACGTGCCATCGCTTTGAGTGATTTCACTGAACTCAGCACATCCGACAGGTAGGCAAGCAGATCACGCAACAAATGGGTTTGCTTCGTGCCTGCGCGACGTGTTGCGCTGACTAAGCTGTTGAGTACAAACAGCAGGAAAGAACCGATAATCAATGAGGCGAGCGTGGCTTCCCATGAGATGAACAGTGCGACGATAGCGTATACCAGTACTTGTACCATCAGAGACAACACATTGACGCTGTGCTCGAAACCGTTAGCTGCGCGATAAGCTTCCGAGGCGATGGAATTGGCGAGCGAGCCGACCGGTTGGCGCAGATAATATTGCCAGCGACTGGCCAGCAAAGCTTCGATCAGATCCAGACGCAAAGCAGTGGCCACATGCGCAACGGTATAACCGACCTGACGATTCGCCAGCAACAGCACGAATCCCTTGAAAAACATACCGCCGACGATAATGACCAGAATGGTATCCAGCGTGGGATCGATACCGATGTCTCGCAGCGCTTTTTCCATGAATTGACCGATGCCGGAATCGTTCTCGCCGCCGGAATCGCCAACGGCAATCGATATTAATGGTAATAGTGCAGTCAGACTCAAGCCTTCCGCGATGCCGGCGATCAGCAACGCAACGAGTACGAATGCGCTGCGCTGGGGAAAAACCATGATGTACGTGAACAATGTACGCATATGCGGGTATTACACAGAAAACATTATTGATTGAAATTACTCTTACGACGGGGAAACATTACATAAAACACCGTCGATGAGTTGTAAAGTTCGTTGAGCGCGATCGGCAAGGCGCGAATCGTGTGTGACGATGATCAAACTGGCGCTAATCTTGTGGTTCAATTCTAACATCAGATCAAACACTTTTTCTGCAGTCTGTCGATCCAAATTTCCGGTTGGCTCGTCAGCCAAAATACAAGCAGGACGTGTAACCAGTGCTCGTGCAACCGCGGCGCGTTGACGTTCGCCGCCAGACAATTCACCGGGGGTATGGGTCAATCGGTGACCCAAGCCAACCAGTTTCAACATATCGGCTGCGAGATCGTAGGCTTCTTCGGTGGATAAACGACGGATAAGCAAAGGCATGGCTACATTTTCGAGTGCACTGAATTCCGGTAGCAAATGATGGAATTGATAGATGAAACCAAGCGAGTGGTTTCGTAACCTGCAACGTTCCTCTTCACTAATTTTGGAGATGTCATGATCTAGGATTCTGATTTCACCGCTCGTGGGAGCATCCAATCCGCCCAGTACATGCAGCAAGGTACTCTTGCCGGAACCGGAAGATCCGACGATTGCCAGCATCTCACCCTTCTGCAGATCCAAGTTGACCCCTTTGAGCACGGGTACTGTCAAATCGCCTTGTGAAAACTGTTTGATCAGATTGCGGCAAGAAATGACAGCATCATTCATAGCGCAAGGCCTCCGCGGGATTGACTTTGGAAGCTCGATAACTGGGGTAGATGGTTGCCAGCAAGCTCAATATAAACGAAGTGACGGCAACGGTTGTGATGTCGGCCATCTGCGGATCGGTTGGAATCTTACTGATGTAGTAAATTTCCCGGGATAGAAATTGAATGTTAAGCAGACTTTCAATAAAAGCGACGACTTCCCCGACGTTATATGCCAGCAGCATGCCGCCGGTGACACCGAGCACCGTACCCAGGACACCGATAAATGTTCCTTGGACGATGAATATTTTCATGATGCTACGAGGACTTGCCCCGAGCGTTCTAAGAATCGCGATATCCGATTCCTTATCGGTGACCGCCATCACCAAGGTGGACACAATATTGAATGCAGCAACTGCGATTATCAACGCCAGAATCAGCGATAACATGCGTTTCTCTATTTGGATGGCACGAAAATAATTGGCATGCTGTTTGGTCCAATCGCTGATATGTGTGTCGATTGATAGCATTGCGGGCAATTCTTGCACTACTTTTGGTGCTAGAAACAAGTCGGTTAATTTTAAGCGTACGCCGGAAACATCGTCGTTTTCCATGCGGTAGAGTTTTTGTGCATCGAACATATGGATCAAAACCAAACCGGAATCATATTCGAAATGTCCGACTTCAAAAATTCCGACGACGGTGAATTGTTTCAATCTTGGCAAAATACCTGCCGGTGTGACTTGCCCTTGCGGCGAGATCAGTACAATCTTTTCGCCGACAAATGTGCCCATCATACGCGCCAGTTCCATGCCGATGATGATGCCGAATTCTCCGGGGACCAAGTCATCGAGCTTACCGCTTACCATCGTTTTGGAAAAATCGGCAACCTTGTCTTCCATAGTCGGCAAAATTCCGCGCACTAGAACGCCTTGTACCACTTGATTATGCGACACCATTCCCTGAGCGCTGACAAAAGGCGCCGCAGCTTCTACCGCCGGGTGCCGGGTCGCTTCATCCGCGATTTGCTGCCAATGGCGCACATTACCTTGGAAGCTGCCGATTTGAACATGCGATGCGACCCCCAGAATTCTGGTGCGGACTTCTTTCTGAAAACCATTCATCACTGACATGACCGTAATAAGCGCTGTCATTCCCAGTGTGATGCCCATCAAAGAAATCAGTGAAATAAACGAGATGAAGTGATTACGTTTCTTGGCACGCGTATAGCGTAATCCAATGAATAGCTCATAGGGGGACACAGAATTAAAATACCCGTAATTAATCTTGACAGCGAAGTTTGCCACATTTAGGCAAGTCCTAACAAATAATTAGGAACCGCTATTGTCAGATTTTAACTAGAAACCGCCACGTACTTCATTGACCATGTCGGTAAGTTTGGCCACATCGAGGATATGTAAATCATGTCCTTGCCGCATAATTAATTTATCCTTGACCAGATTATTCAGCTCTCGAGATACCGCTTCCCGGTGTGTGCTCACCAAATTCGCGATTTCGGTTTGCGTTGGTGCCGGAGAAATGATCGCAGTATTTTCGGAAGTGACGTGCTCTCGTGCAAGACGTAATAATTCCACTTGAATGCGGTTCCGTACCGCCAAGGTACTGTAATCGTAAACTCGTTCAGTCAAGCGACGCACTTGTCCTGTCAGGCGTTTAAGGATGGTTTCCGCAATTTGACGGTTGGAATAGATCAGATTTTGGAAATCGGCCGCCGACATTGATGCCAGCAAAACGCTCGTTCGCGCTTTGACGGTGGCTGAGCGAGGGTGACCATCAATTGCTGTTAATTCGCCAAACATTTCACCAGTCAGTAAGTCACACAATATGACTTCTTGTCCCGATAAACCATGATACATCACGCGAATCTCACCTTGCACGATGAAGAAAGCGCTGTTGGTATGATCATGATAACGCACGATTTCACTGCCTGCGTCATATCGGTGCCATTGACATGCATTTGCTATGATTTCAATATCTCCGGGTGAGAGATATTGAAATTCTTTAATCAACGATAGCATCGCGGTAGCACGCTCAGGCGGTATGTTTCGTGTTGTCATTGTTATTACGCACTTTTCAGAAGGGCTATTGTTTATTCATTCTAAACAACTCTGCCAAGCGCTTAAAGAGGTAATGTTATGATATATCTTTAGAAAGAATATTTAATGGAGCGTTGATCAACTGTTTGCGAGAGCGGTTTGCGACGCTGGGTGATGTGTGAATTCGACTGATAGTTTGATATGTCTTGCCGCTTTGAACTGCATAGAGAAAAACAATTTGATCGAACCGGGTCAGGTCATTTCTCGGTCTGGCTGATTTTGTCGCTCAGATGTTCGACTCTCACTTTAGCAACACCATGTAATCCGATTTTTTTCGCTGCGCCATGCGATAAGTCGATAATCCGGCCTTTTTTGAAAGGCCCCCGGTCGTTTACTACAACATCCACATAGCGGCCGTTGTGCAAATTGGTGACCCTGACCCGGGTGGGTAGCGGCAGCGTCTTGTGGGCCGCCGTTAATCCATGCGGCACAAAACGGGTTCCCATGGCGGTGCGATTGCCTGATTCCGAACCATACCAGGAAGCATGACCGATTTCACGATAACCGGCTGCGGTTCGTAATGGATAATAAGTAACCCCTTTTACTTTATAGGGTCTATTATAAGCCGCGTTAAGATTCGGCCGGGAATGGCCGCGTATTTCAGGACCCGGCGATGAGCTGCCGGGAAACAGCGAAGCGCAACCACTCGCGAATCCCGCTATCAGCAACATTGTCCCAATTTGCTTGTGATGGATTGAAAATTGCATAACGTTCAGAAACATCCATTCTTAAACACGAAGATTATAACGTCAAGCCATCGCATTGATCCATCCGGAGATCTCTCATTTTTGAGCGGCAGCACTTGAATCTGCCGCGTGTACAACCATATTATGAGCAAGTTTGAATAAATGCCGGCAAGTAACTATAAACATTAAGTTGCAGTAATCAAAGGAGCTCCTATGGCAAGCGATGACTCAATCAAGATTGATGGCGCAATCGTACGGGATAATCCCCATGGCATGTTGCGTGAGCCGACTTTTTCGGGGGTGCTTTCTTTTATGCGGCGTAATTACAGCAAAGACCTCGGCGGAGCGGAATTAGTGATCAGTGGTATTCCGTTCGATTTGGCCGTGACTTATCGTTCCGGCGCTCGTTTTGGACCGCAGGCAATCCGCTTGGCATCTGCCGAAGTTGCTTCTTTAAAGCCCTATCCTTGGGGATTCGATCCATTTGAAAATTTGGCGGTGATCGATTACGGTGATTGCTATCTCGATGTTCATAATCCGATGACGCTTCACCAAGCGATCGCCGATCACGCCCGTCATATTTTGGGTTCCGGCGCGCGCATGTTGACTTTCGGTGGCGATCATTATGTCACTTACCCTCTGCTCAAAGCACATGCGGAGAAATTCGGAGAGCCGCTGGCGTTGATTCATTTTGATGCGCATAGCGATACCTGGACGGACGCATCCCCTGATTCACTGAATCACGGATCGATGTTTTATAAGGCGATCAAGGATGGTTTGATTGATCCCAAGCGTTCAGTACAAATAGGCATCCGGACATGGAACGATGATTTCATGGGCATGCATATTTTGGATGCAACCTGGGTGCATCGGCATGGTACCGATGCCGTGATTGCGGAGATTGAGCGGGTTGTCGGGAATCACCCGGCGTACTTGACCTTTGATATCGATTGCCTCGACCCGGCTTTTGCGCCCGGCACCGGTACGCCGGTTTGCGGGGGACTCTCAACGGCACAAGCGCTGAGCGTCATTCGCGGCTTAACCGGGATTAACCTCATTGGTGCGGATATCGTTGAAGTTTCGCCACCTTACGATCATAGTCAAATTACCGCGCTGGCTGCTGCGCATATTGCCTGTGATTTTATTTGCTTGCTGGCGAAACGCAAAGCGGACGGTCTTCTGCATCCCTGAACAATTCTGAAGTAAGAGTGAGTGGGCGCGCGGACACTCCGGTATTGTTAAAAAACATAGCGTAGATTGATGCCGCTGCCCCAATCAGGGCTACGTTCCGAGAAACCCCGCAAACCATAAACATTGAGCCTGAAATGATGGGTGATTCGCTGTGAAAGATAGAGTGTTAAATCCCTGCTGTCTTCCAATCCCACAGGTGATTGCGCCATATTGTAGCTTGTGCCGAGCGTGGCGGCAGGAGTCAGCCGGTAACCAATGCCTGCGCCACCATACACTACGTTATGAAAAGTAATCCCGGAAGGATTGCCAAGAATCCGATACCCTAACGTCGCGCTGAGTGTGAATTTGGAGATCATTTTAAATAAATCTCCCTGAATGGCGAAGTCAATCTTACCGGTACCCATATTTTGCCTTTCGCTGGCCGTAGGAATTTTTAAACGTGTAGTAATATCAAAAAAGACGCCGGTCGGTGCGTGATCAATCAGGTTGTAGCTAAATGCCGTGATGATGTCGCCCAAGCCGGAACGTGTTGAACTTGGCAGACGTGGTCCACCCAGAGGGGTGCCGCCGATCAGACCGGCAGCAGCGATTTTTCTTGCTTTTATTCTGGAAAATGATCCGCTCGAGTCTTCATCGTCATCACTGCCGTCATCATCACTGCTGCCATCATCGTTGCCACTGTCATCGTCCTCTCCATCGACAAAATCGGAATCATCGTCGTCGCTACCATCATCCCCACCGGAACCGGAATTATCATCATCCCCCTCCTCCTCATCATTGCCGGAGTCAGGGTTGTCGTTATCGTCACTTCCGTCATCGCTGCCGGGATCAGAGTTGTCGTCGCCATTGCTTCCATCATCAGAGCCGGAATTGCCGCCGCCTTCATCATCATTTCCTCCGCTGGTACCGGAGTTGTCGTTATCATCCCCGTTCCCTACGCCGGAACCGGAGTTGTTGCCATCATCGCTTCCGCCACCACCGGGATCAGAGTTATCTTCACTCCGCCCCGGGTTTTTGCCAGAACAATCTTCATTGTTATCATCACAGACAACGGTACCGCCGCCGCTGCCGGAACTAATGCCGGTAAAACCACCTTCGATAATGGTTTCGCGGCCATCGATGCCGCCGATGCCCGGTCCCAATATGTTTCCCGGTCCTGTGATATTGAGATACGGAATAATCAATCGAAAAGATGCGCGATCCTTATCGTAGCGCGTAGTAAAAGGGACATACCAGATATCCGTCGCGCTGGTTCCACCGTAATGACCCGTGGTGAAATCGGTGGCTGTGCTGAAACTCAAGCCATTTGCGAGCGCTGAGAACGGAACTAACGAGAGAATGGCAAGTGTGCAGGCTGATAAAGAACGGTACATAAAGATTAATGGTATTTGCAGTTGATACAAAGCGAAGCAATACACCGATATATTTCGGGAATGTAATAATGAAATAATTACCTGTGGCGGAAAATAAACTGTCTGCGGAATGATTGCTTTCAGTCCTACGTAAGAAATAATAAGGTCTTGGTATCCTGGTGATCTGGCATCATTGTGCGCTACCGATCGATATCCCTGTCGCGATGACCGACTTCGCGATCGTGAAAGTCGCTACGATCCCGTACGCTCTCGCGAACATCCCCATCGGGTAGATGATCGCGAATATGATCGGTATCGCGATGGCTGAAATCTCGATCCGAGAGTCCGTCATAATGACGATCGTTTCTATCCGATAAGCGATCACTATCGCGTAATAAATCTTTGGAGTCGTGAAATTCGCTGCGATCTTGTCCGCTATCGCGGGTATCCCCCCTATCGGGCAGCTGATCGCGAAGATGATCGGTATCGCGATGACCGGGATCCCGGTCGGAATGCCCGCTGTGATCGCGATCGCTGCCGAGTGGCAAGTCGTTTTGAATATTGATCGGTTCATGCGAATGTGAGTCGCTGGTTTTTTCCGATTTATCAGAGCGATGACTGTCGGGGGATTGTTCGCGTTCCAATGATTCTTTGCGGTCGAATTGTTTCGCATCCCCGGATGGTTTGCCGGAATCGCTGGCGCGGGATTTATCGCCAGGCTCATGATCTTTATTGGAATGCCGATCGGTTTCTTTTTTCAATTCGTCTTTACCGGGATGGTTAAGATCACCGTCTTTACCATTACCGTGCTTTCCATCTTGATCGCCATCGCCGGATCTGGGTTCCGGCTCGTCTTTGGTAGTTCTTTTATGCTCCTGGCGATGACTATCGATCGCATCCTGGTCGATTTTTTGCTGAAGAAGCAGGGGCTGTTCCTGCTTCATTTCAATTTGCTCAGGTATGATGCGTTGATCCGATTCCATCTGGCCGGTTATCTGAATACGTTGGTCAGGCCGCAGTTCGTTTCTCGAAGCACCTGCAATCTGGGTATTGGAATCAAGCGTGATAACCCGGTTACCCAGGTTGATCGCTTTGTCGTCAAGCGCATGGATATATCCTTCGATGACAAGCTGCTGCACGTTTCCGATGTTCTGACGAGTGGGTTCTCTGGCGATACGTTCGGCCTGCAAACTGGCGCCATTCCAATGCCCGGTTACGGATATTTCCATGCCTTGCGAGATATTGGCAATCGGCGCTTGGGCACTGGCATGGATGCGCGTGCCATTGATTTCGAAGCCTTGACTATCGATGTGCGTGACGTAGCCATTGAGTTTGGCTTCCGATCGCGGCGGTATCGTCTCAATGCGCGACGCGACGATTGCGCCGCTGGCTAACCGGTGGCCGCTGACTTGCGTCCAATCTCCGGTTTTCAGGGTTGACAGACTGTGGCGATCTTCCAAGCGAGTAAGTTGCACTGTTTGATTTAACACGCGCATTTCACCTTTTTCATAATCGATCGCGCTAATCGGGCCAACAGCGGCATGAATGATTGCGATGTGGCGTGCAGTAAGCTCTGACCCACTGCCCGATGCGCGGACGGCAATGAGTTGTCCGGCTGCGAGATCGCGGACCGCCGCTGACTGATCGTCCACCTGGATTGTCGTGTTGCTGTCGTAGTGAACCTCAATGCCGTTGACGCAGATACTGGCGAAGCCGGTAATAATGCCGATGATCCCGGTGCCGCCGATGCCACCATCGTTTGCAACATTGCCGGTTCCTCCGATTCCACCCGCGGGATTACCGGTGCCGCCAATGCCGCCTTCGTGCAATCCGGTACCGCCAATTCCCGATTCAGTGGTCGTTATACCGGTACCGCCGATTCCTGAGTCCGCATGTGCGATCATCGCAGGATTGAGGATCGTCGCACGAGTGTCGCAGTTGTTTTTTGCGAATACCCCGCTGGAAAAACACAGAGCGATCGCGGCAACCAGGACAATACGCGCGATAAAACGGCTCCGGGCAGTCAAATTAAGATTTTTCATTCAGGCAGTGAGCGATTGCCGTGCGCGTGAGGGGCATTTTCCGCTTTGTCATCGGCCGGTTCTTCGGGGGTAACCGGTTCGGTGTAGTAATAAATGCCGAATGTCATGCGGTGCTGAGGCTCGTTTTTACCGTTATCGTTTTTTTCAAACTCCATCGCTGCCTTGTTGATAGCGAGGAGTGTTTCCATTCCTTGTTGTCCTGATATTTCAGCAAGATTTTTGACGGAATCGGCGCTGAGTCCATCGTAAGATACGCTTCGTTCAAGAAATGGTTGATTGTTTCCGAGCAAATTGCTGGTTGCAGCCGCTGCATGGTCGTGCAAGTTATGGCTGAAATAATAAACTTTTTCCTCGAATCCATTGGCCGGGATAAATGCTGCGGTATTGAGACATACCTGGTTGCTGTCATTGAAGTGGGCGACACCCAATCTGAGCCATTCATCCAGCACAACCCGTGAACGGATATCGCAGCTTACACTGGCAACCAATCCTTCAAAGGAAATTTCCCCTCCTTCTTTGCAGAAACGGGGCAATGGTTTGGGTTGGTTATTTTCATCGACGAAACGCGGATCGCTGGTCCATAAGTTAACCAGGCGCGTGCCTAACGATACGGCTTGCGGGATTGTTTCGGCATCGGAATGCACGTAAGTTCTTAACCGCTTGATATCCTTACGGTGGATGCCGGTCAGTAAACTCAAATGACTATCAGTCGAAGATTTGCCGCCAATTCTAAATTCGCTGTCGGCAACCTCTACAAAGATACCCTTCAATAATTCGGATAAAAATGGAAAGGTGATGCCATTTGCCAGCATCAGTTTGACAAAGGGCCGCAATATCCGGCGCAAAGCGACGATCAGCGCGGTTGAATACGAATGATTGTTGCGAACTCCATGCATAGATTGGCTGCTGTAAATGGTATTTCAATCGAAAACAGTACGTAATATATCACATCGTGGGAAATAATCACACAATTGTTGACATGGAAATAATTCCCACGTATAGTGCTTGCAAGTGCGGGAAATTTTCACACTAATAAAAATTGATGAGATCGAAGTCAATCGTTGTGCGGTGAAACGTAGATATACAGTTTTATAGCTAAGAGGAGGTTTTATGTTCGAATTACCTGGAATCAAGAAGGCTCATGACATGCTTGCCTGGCTTGTTCTTTGTTTTGCACTGTCACTGTTGTTGGTAAATACCGGTTTTGCCGGTGATAACGAAGTTAATTTTGAGTTAACCGATCACCCGGGCCGTTGGTTCGATACGGGCGTGGCGGTTGCCGGTAATCGCTCCATTGCCATTGCGGCGCCGGGGGTGCGCGTCAATTTTTCCGGTAATTCCAATACCGTGCATACCCGAACCAGTTTGATCTACCCAACCGGAGCGGCCGGCATGCCATTTAATACCAATCCGAAAAAAGGGGGCGACAGTTTGACGCTCACAACGCCGGGATTGTATGTTTTTACTTGCAGTATTCATCCTTATATGTTCGGTGCGGTCATTGTCGACGATCCGGCCACAACCGGTTTGGATCTCGGAGCGAATCTCAGCTTGATCAATGGCATCAATATTCCTAGCAGTAGCGATCTGGCCACGCGGTTACTGCGGACATTTTTTATCGCAACCAATCCGGCGAACTGGCAGAACTACGCAAGTCATGCGCCCTGGCACATTACTTATCCGAATGTCGACGTGCGTGTCGACATTGGTGTTGTGAACTTACCCGCCGTGCTCAATGCCCGTTACGGCAACGATATTGCGCTCAATCCCCTGGTTAAGCCGGCGACACCGGCGGTGGGTGAAATTTGGGTCGCCACGCAATTTGAAGAAACTTCGGGAAAATCCAAGCCGGGGACGGTGACTGCTGTAGATGGCGTATCCTGGCAAATCAAGCGTAAAGTGGCTCTTCCGTCCATCAAAATGAACAATCCGCATAATATGTGGACCGACAAAAATCAAAATGTGATTTATGTCACGCAATGGTTTGATAAAAAATTGGCGGTCTATGATCGTGCAACCGGCAGGCTGGTTCGCAATGTTTCAGTCGGTGAAGCGCCGGCGCATGTGATGACATTGACTGACTCAGACTTGATTCATGTAACCAACAATGGTGATGTGCGAACCGATTCGGTGATGGAGCTATCGCCGCTTGCCACGCAAGTGTTACGCCGGGTCGATATCGGCAGGGGCAATCCGCATGCGCATTGGATGAGCCATGACGGTAAGATCATGGTAACGCCTAATGTATTGGACGGAGATAGCACCCAATACAATTTCCACAGCGATCGTATCGAAGCCATCCTGCCGGTTGGCGGTCCTTTCAGTCATCCGTTGGCGACCGGGATGATGCCCGATGCCAGCAAATACTATGTAGCCAATCTGCTTGATAGCACTATTACGGTCGTGAATATGGATACGCATCGGGTGGTAAAACATATCAATCTGATCGCCAACTACAATCCTATTACCGGAGCCATTTCCGGTCCAGTTGGCGCATTACCGATCCAAACACCGGTATCGCCGGATGGGAAAAGCATGGTAACCGCCAATACATTGACCGGCACAATTACGATTGTAAACACTCTAACCGATGAGGTTGTAGCGATGCTACCTTGCGATCCGGGTTGTCACGGGGCGCAATACGGCGCTAAACAAGGTGGCGGTTATTATGTCTACGTAACCAGCAAATTTTCGAACAGAATGCTGGTTGTCGATATCGATCCGAATAACGATGGAAACCCAGCTGATGCAACCATTGTCGGTGCAGTGGGATTGTTTGCTGCAACTAACACCGCCATTGATGACACCATTTCGGCGTATCCGGGCATGGGTGGACAAGGGGTTCTGCCGATTCCGCTGGTTTATAACGGCTGGGTGCAGAATTTGCCTGCCGAATGGAGCAACCAATTAACACCAGCGCAACGAAATCCGATTCAGTAAGCGCTTGCAAACTGAATCGGATAGTTTCAAATAAAGTGTAATGTAAATACACTGATTGTTTTTACTACCATATTATCAAAGGAGATAACAATGAGCTCAGGAAGTGATGATTTCAATGATGACAGTTCATCCGGAAGCGGCCACAAAACATTTAAATTCGACATCGTGGACGGTAAAGTCACGGCGGTGTACGAACTGAAGGATGGTGTTTTGAAGCCCAAATCGATCGATGACGATGGCACCGAAACGTATGTCGTAGAAGCCAATGGCGATGTCGTTCGGACCGAGGTAAAACCTTTTGGCACCGAGATTACGCGTTATGCGGATGCGGATGGCGATCAGCTATATGTGCGTGTTTCCGAACAGTGGCAGGTATCATCGGATGCCAGCGGCGTCGTACCAAAATTTTCGGGTGAGCTGCGGTATTCGCCCACGGATGGCGATGATTTTATCGCGGTACGCGCGGGCGAGGATTGCTCGGGCGGCAATGGTGCTGACGATTTTGTAATTCGCGAAGCATCGCATTTGCGTATCGATGATTTTAAATCGCTGGATGGCGATGATTTGGTGTTCGATACCGGTCTTGGCTTAACTTCGCGCGAACATTTGGCCAGTTTCGTTACCGACATACACCATGACGGTCAAAACTTCATCGTCGACTTTGGTCCGGATGTTTCAATCACACTCGTCGGCGTCATGCCGGACCAAATCAGTTGGGACGACGTGAGCGTATTGAGCTAACCAATCAGCCAATCGGGAAAGGCACAAGCCTTTCCCAATCAGAAATCGTTTCTAACCGGATAGCAGCAGCGCGGTCATTCATTAAGGAATGCTGCCGCAAGGGGGTTGTTACGTCTTTTTTTGAGTCATTCACGGGAAATGGAAGGTTTCCATATGAGTGTGAATGAATAAAGTGAGCGGACGAGCAAAGCTGTTATGGGAATGCAAAGAATTGATATTTACAGGCAACTCTTCCGGATTGATTCAATGAATTCCAATGAAGTGGGATTCTGTTTATAAAGGAAAACCAAATGAACCTATCATTTATTACCCAAGAGCGCCTATTGAAAGCCAAAATGGCGTACACCCCACGAAATCAAAAATTGGAATCAGTGGTAACACTGATGAACGGAGCGAATGTTGTTCCTCGTGCCGGTGATCTGGTGTTGGCCAGAGTCGCCAGGATCGGTCATCATTCCGGTTTGGAATTGGCACACGGGCGGCGGGCGGCGTTGTTTGTAGGCGATGAGATTATCGTATGCTACGGCAATCGGTACGCTCCGGATCAGTATGAAGCGCATGTGCCGGATGACTTGGGGCCCTGCGATCTGGTGGCTTCCGGAGGCATCGCGGCGCGTATGAATTACCGCCATGCAAGCGTCAAAGCGCCGACGGAAATTGAGCCGATTGGTTTGTTAGCGGATAGCGATCATCGCCGGATCAACATAAAAAATACGGCGCTACCGAAACTCGTCAATTTGTTTCCCCGTCCGTATACCGTCGGGGTTTTTGGCACCTCAATGAACGCCGGTAAAACGACTACGGCCGCATGCATGATCCGCGGCCTGGTGAATGCGGGTTTCCGGGTGGGCGCAGCCAAAATCACGGGTACCGGTTCTGGCCGGGATACGTGGCTCATGACCGACGCCGGTTCGCAGTTAACACTTGATTTCACGCATGCCGGTTATCCATCGACCTACCTGCTATCGGCCGAACAAATCGATCAGATTATTGAGATTCTGATTACGAATTTAAGCGCCGCCAATATTGACGCAATTGTCGTGGAAGTCGCGGATGGTTTGTTGCAACGCGAGACAGCCGCATTGCTGAATTCCAAGGTTTTTGCAAAAAACATTGACAGTCTTATTTTTGCGGCGGGCGATGCCATGGGAGCGGTGGCGGGAGCAGAGCTGTTAGAACAAAAAAAATTACCACTCACAGCGATCAGTGGCCGGCTGACCGCATCGCCATTGGCGATCTTTGAAACAGAAAAGGCGCTTGGATTGCCGGTACTCGATAAGGCAGCGCTCTCAGCGGGCACGATTGCCGATATTTTACAAGTTCAACAGAAGCAGCCGCTCGGTCATAGCGTGCTGGCCGGCTAACGGCGTCCAGAGCCAGCCGCTCAATCCGATTCAGGTTTATTCTTTATGAAAACGATAAAAATTCCTTCGATTCTTCACGGATATCGTCGAAAGTTGTTTATCCGTCTGGTTGCCAATGGTTTGACGCAAGCCGCACTGGCAGTTGTAACTGCCTGGCTGGTCAAAGAATTGTTTGACGGTTTCTTGACTTCCGGGCAACCGGTTTTCAATCTGCACGTGTTATTGCTGGCTACCGGTCTAATCGTCGCAGCAGCCGGCATTAGCTGGTTGCGCATGCTTGAGCGTGTGGATGCGGAATCGATGGGGCAGCATTATGCAGCCGAAGTGCGGGTTTCATTGTACGACTGTCTCAGCGCGTTAACACCGCGAATCTTGCAGAAACGAAGCCGTGGCAGCGTTTCCCTGCGATTCGTCGGCGATATGACTTCGTTGCGGCGCTGGATTAGTTTGGGGCTCGCGCGACTGTCAGTGGCGGGAGTGTCGACAGTATCCGCGTTAATACTGCTCGGAATTATTCACTGGCAATTGGCTTTAACCGTGACCGCGTCGCTGGCGGCCGGTGCCTGGCTCACGTATCTTTTCGGGAAACGGATGCGCGCTGCAGCCATTGAATCGCGTCGGCGGTTATGCAATCTGGCAGCCAATGTCAACGAGAAGGTTGCAAGTATCGCGGTGGTTCAGGTGTTTGGTCAAGTCGACCGAGAACGGCAACGTCTCGTCCGCCAGGGACAATGCTTGCAGGAATCGATGATCGCGCGTGCGCGCGTCGCGGGTCAGATTTTGGGGGTTACCGAATTTTCGGTGGCGATGACATCGGCAATGACGCTATTGGCGGGGATGTTTGCTATCTCTGCCGGTACCGCCAGTGTCGGCGCGGTAATGGCCGCCATCAGCATCGTTGGTATATTGTTGCCGCCATTGCGGGATTTGGGGCGTGTTCAAGAGTATTGGCATAGCGCTTCGATTGCGCGCGAGAGGATTCAGGAATTTTTGAATAGCCCTTCGCTTACTTCGCAGGCGGATAATGCGCCTGATTTGATCAAGGGGTCCGGACGGCTGGAGTTTGATGCGGTTAGCGTGACGGGAGGGGCTAACAAATTTAGCGCGGTGGCCGAGCCCGGCAAGGTCGTTGCGATTGTCGGACCCAATGGCGCGGGTAAATCGACCTTGTTGTCGCTGGCGGCCCGATTGATGGATCCGCAGGAAGGCCGCGTTATGCTTGACGGTCAGAATCTTGCGGAACATAACCTGGATTCGATTCGCCGGGCTATCGCCATGGTCAGTCCTGATTTACCGCTATTACGCGGCACTATCGATCGCAATCTGCGTTACCGCTGGCGCCGGGCGCCGGATAAAGAGGTTGCGCGAGTACGGCGGTTATGCGGTATTGATGAGTTATTGGCGCAGTTACCAAAAGGCGATAAAACCAGGGTTACCGAAGGAGGCTTGAGTTTATCGTTAGGACAGCGGCAGAAAATTGCGTTGGCGCGCGCGCTGTTGGGAACCCCGGCGCTGTTGCTGCTCGATGAAGCCGATGCTAATTTGGATCAACGAGCAAGCAAAGTTCTGGATGAAATTCTTGCGGAATTTCAAGGGACGGTGTTGATGGTCACGCACCAGCCGCGGCATCTCATGGCTGCTGATGTGATTTGGTATGTGGTTGCAGGTCAATTGCTCGAAGCCGGGCCGCCTGCGGAAGTTCTTTCCGGAAATGGTCCAACCGCACGATTTTTCGGCATTCATCACGCGATCGCCGTTTGAAACGAGTTGCCTGGAGGATTACGTTCATGTTTTTATTCATGTCTTCCGTGAATGCGATGGCTACGGAGCGTGCGCGAAGTGAAACTTTTTCACAAACCGCATGGGAGCGCGGAATTGTAAAGAAATGCCGCTTGCAAAGCGATTGGAAACAAAGCTATTTTCTTTACATCCCAAAACAAGGCGCGAGCAATGCCAAAATTTTTGTCACCGTGCACGGGATTTCACGGAATGCTAAGCAACATGCCCGGGAGTTTTCCGTCTTCGCTGAAAAATATGGCGTGGTTTTGATTGCACCGTTTTTTCCCGAAGATGAATTTCCCGATTATCAACGCCTGGGCCGCAAAGGGAAGCGTGCGGATATTGCGTTAAACGCCATTGTGGCGGAAGTTGCTCAGCTTACTGGCGCAGATGCAAGCAAGTTCTATTTGTTCGGTTATTCCGGCGGCGCCCAGTTTGCGCATCGTTATATGATGGCTTACCCGCATCGTATCGCCAAAGTTGTTCTCGGAGCCGCGGGCTGGTATACCTTCCCCGATCGGCTGCTGAAGTTTCCGCAAGGAACCATGGCGTCTCATAACCTACCGCTGATACGCTTCAATCCCGAGCAATTTTTACAGATTCCCGTTTGTGTTTTAATCGGAGAGCGGGACAATCATCGTGATCGTGAGCTTAATCAATCATCTCGAATCGATCGTTTGCAAGGCAGTACCCGCATTGAACGGGGAAAGCGATGGATTGAAGCAATGTCGGCACAAGCGCACGCTTTCGGATTGCCGGCAAACTATTCATTACAACTGCTTCCCGATTCGCCGCATTCGTTTTCCATCAGCATGCGGCGCGGTGAAATGGGTGAAAGAACCTTTGACTTTTTGTTTGCTGACGATGTGGCTATTCCCTCCGGCATGCTTCGTCAGCTTACTTTTTCAAGCGCATTGACGATTAATCGCGCCTAAGCATGCGCCCGGAAGTCAGAGCTCATGATGAAAGTTTTTTTGTTAAGCATGCTGATGGTCACTCTGTATTGTTTGTTCGTGCCAACGGATGGGTATGCTCAAGAAGATACATTCGATACTTTCCAAGAGCCGGCAGTCAAGAACAACACGGATAAGAAGAAAAAGAGCAAGAGAAGAAAGTCCGGGTTTTTCTTTAAAGATTCCGGCACCGGTTATCGCTGGAGCAATGGCCGCAATGAAATCCGGCTAGGTGGTTTTCTGCAATTGGATTCACGCACTTATTTTGAAGACGGTATCGATTTAGGAAAAGATAATTTTCTGTTGCGGCGTATCCAGCCATTGCTCGAAGTCAGGCTCGGCAAGACCTATCGTTTTTATATCTTGCCAAGTTTTTCAGCGGCGCCCGGTATTCTCGATGTTTATGCCGAACGCCGTTTCCACAGATCATTTAATCTGCGTGCCGGTAAATTCAAGGCGCCGTTTGGCTTGGAGCGATTGCAATCGGCTACGGCGCTGGCGTTTAACGAACGCGCCTTTCCGACTAATTTGGCTCCCAATCGTGAAATCGGCGCGCAAATCTTTGGTGAAATCCTTGGGGGCACGACCGAGTATCAGCTTGGTATTTTTAGCGGAAATATCGATAACAGTGCCGGTTTGCGTGACAGTGTCATTAATTCGAATAACAGCGGTTTTGATTTTGTCGCGCGTGTATTTGCGCACCCGTTAAAACATACCGGACCGGAATTCCTGGAAGGATTGGGATTGGGCATCGCCTATAGTTATGGAACGCAGCGCGGCAGCAGCCAAGCGGGCGATGCAAATTTACCCGCCTTTATTTCACCGGGACAGCAATCGATTGCTAGGTACGCGAGAGGGGCTCACGCGGATGGCAGCCGGGAACGGATCGGTCCGCAACTTTATTATCATTGGGGGCCGTTTGGAATTATGAGTGAGTACACGATCTCTCAGCAGAATATCAGGTTCGGCACGGTTAGCGACAAAGTTACAAACGATGCTTTCCAAGTTCAATTATCGTGGGTACTGTTGAATGGTGATGCTTCTTTTCGAAGAATGCGCCCTAGCAAACCTTTCGCCCTGGAAAGCATCGGCTCGTTAGGCGCGGTGCAATTGGTGGCGCGATACTCGGCACTGAACCTTGATACCAAAGCATTCGCGCACGGCTTGTTCGATCGGGATCGCTCGGTAAGCAAAGCGCAGGACTTCGGCATCGGCATCAATTGGTATCTCAACCGGAACGTGAAATTCCAAATAGACTACGATCAAACGCATTTTAGCCATGGCGCAGCCGATCATCATCGGCCTACCGAGAAAATCTTGTTTTCGCGCATGCAGATTGCGTTTTGACCCTCAATGACGCTACCTGGCGCGGATTGAACGCTTACCTTGTCATTCTGAGTTATCCGCCGGCTTATCAACTGCAATATGCCGAATCAATCCTTCGATCGTGAAGAATATCCGTTCCAGACCGTGCCGTTCGACTTTCTTGCCGGATTCAGTATCGCTGCCGGTCATGGTGAAGGCGAATTCCACACCGTTGTTTTCAATTTCCCGATAACCGGAAACCTCCCAATGCGCATCCGGAAAACGGGTAAAAAAACCGGCCATCATCGAATAAATGATATCGCGGCCCTGGAACTCGCCGAAGAATGCGGAGTGATAGGTGGCGTCGGCAGCGAACAGAGGTTGAATGCGTGCGAGATCGTGCAGATTGGATAAAGTCACGTAGTTTTTTGCCAATTCGATGTGTGAAAAATTATTCATGGTGTATTCGATAAAAATCCGGATTATGGTTACAGGCTATCAGGCTGCTTTGGTTTCGGCGCGGGTAAACACCCAGTCATCCTTGCCGCTGTCGCCCGCGCTAAAGCGATAACCCGCTACGGTAAAGTTTTTGATGCCTTCGGGATCGGTCAATCGGTTTTGGATAATATAGCGGCTCATCATGCCGCGGGCCTTTTTGGCGAAGAAACTGATGATTTTGTATACGCCGTTTTTCTCGTCTTTGAAGATTGGCGTAATGATGCGGGCATTGAGGGAATCCGGCTTGACCGATTGAAAATACTCGTTCGATGCCAGGTTGATCAAGACGGCATCTTGCTGTTTTTGCAATTCCCGGTTCAATGACTGGGTGATGGTGTCGCCCCAGAATTCGTAGAGATTGTTACCGCGCGAATTTTTAAGCGCGGTGCCCATTTCCAGCCGGTATGGCTGCATCAAATCGAGCGGCCGCAATACACCGTACAATCCCGACAAAATGCGCAAATGATCTTGCGCGAACGCCCATTCATCGGTTGTCAGGGTGTCGGCATCCAGGCCGGTATACACATCGCCTTTAAACGCAAAGATTGCTTGCTTGGCGTTACGCAGCGTAAACGGCCGTTTCCAAGCGAAATAGCGATTGGAGTTGAGCGTCGCCAGCTTCGGGCTGATCGACATCATCGCGCCGATTTGGCCGGGTTCCAGTTTTCGCAATGTTTCGATCAGCAGCGCCGAATCGTCCAGAAAATCCGGCTGCGTATGTGTTTGCGTCAACGGCGGTGTTTCAAAGTCCAGCGTTTTTGCCGGTGAAATAACAATGATCATGTGTTTTGCCCTAAAATAAAAAATACTACCAGATTTGATGATTTCACATTGCTTGCTTGTAATTTGCAACCCAAATCCCCAATTACGGTAAGCTGGAAACATAAAAATTTAAACAGAGGAGCGAAATGATGATTCGGTATCGTAATTTTTTTATCATAGCAATCGCCGCATTGCTGATGCCGCTCGAATTGCAGGCGCAGGATAATGGTGTTGAGAGTTTGCGGCAAACCGGTAAAGCGTTTGCCGCGGTCGCACGCAAGGTATCGCCTTCAGTGGTGCTGATTCAGGTCGAACGGGAAGCCGAAGCCGCGCAGGTGTCGCCGTTTGGTATTCCATTTGGTGATGGCCAGCAATTGCCGTTCGGCGATGATTTTTTTAAACGGTTTTTTGGCGACCGTTTTCCGGACATGCCCCGCTTTAATGAGCCGGGCAAGAAACAACCCGGGCGGCAGCGTTCCGTGGTCGGGCAAGGTTCGGGATTTGTGTTTGCCGCCGCCAAGCCCGGTAAAAAGACCTATATTCTGACCAATAACCACGTGGTCGAGGGCAACGACAAAATCAGCGTCAAATTTCTCGATGGCCGGGAGTTCGATGCAACCATCAAGGGTACCGATCCGAAATCGGATATCGCGGTGATCGAAATCGACGCAAGTGGTCTGCCGGCGATTCCGATTGGCGATTATTCACAGTTGGAAGTGGGTGAATGGGTGGTGGCGATCGGCAATCCGTTCGGCCTGAGCCATACGTTGACAGTCGGAGTGGTCAGTGCCAAAGGCCGCACTTCGCTCGGCATCAACGACTATGAAGATTTTATCCAGACTGACGCGGCGATCAATCCTGGCAATTCCGGCGGGCCGTTGGTCAATCTGGATGGTGAAGTGGTCGGCATGAATACCGCCATTTTCAGCCGCAGCGGTGGTTATATGGGGATCGGTTTTGCCATTCCGATCAATCTCGTGGAACGCATTGCCAACCAATTGATCGAGAAAGGTGAAGTGGTGCGCGGTTATCTCGGCATCATGATCCAGCCGCTGACGCCCGATCTGGCGAAATCATTCGATTTGAGTACCGACAAAGGTATTCTCGTCGCGCAAGTGACCAAGAATTCACCGGCTGAAAAAGCAGGGCTCAAGCCGGGTGATGTCATTCTAAATTTCCAAGGCCAGCCGGTCAGCGATACCGGCGAATTCCGCAATCGCGTCGCCGCGGAACAGCCGGGCAGCAAAGTAACGTTCGATATCATCCGCGATGGCAAGCAACGCACGGTATCGGTGAGTATCGACAAGCTTCCTGACAATAAGCAAGCCGCGCAAGAAGAATCGCAAGCCAGTGATAAACTGGGTATCACGGTGCAATCGATTACCGCCGAAGTGGCGCGGCAATTTGACATCAAACCCGGAAAAGGCGTCATCGTCACCGAGGTAGCGTCCGGATCGGTCGCAATGATGGCCGGTATCAGCCGCGGCAGCGTGATTCTCGAGGTCAATCGCAAAGCCGTTAACAGCGCCGCCGAGTTTGATCAGGCGGTGAAAAGCAGCGCCAATAGCAAAGTATTGCTATTAGTGCGGGACGACGACGTGTCGCGTTATGTGGTGCTGAGCTGGCGCTAGTCTGAGCAATTTCCCGAGACTTCCCGGAGGATTCATTTCCTCCGGGCGTCAGGGCCGATGATGGGCACAGTAAATATCGGCTACAATGCTTGGCTTTTCTTGAATGTAAACATCGCTATTGTCTCCAACTACCGAATCGAAGGCCACCTCCATGAACGATACTGGCAATTGTAATAAATCCAGGTTTAAACCGCCTGTTGCATGGCTGCTGGGACGGGAACTGCTGGCCGGGCTAAAATTGATTGTGGCTTATACCTTCATGGGGGATAAGCAAGATCCCAAAGATTGGATGAAAGCGGAAGTCATTCAAGCGCCGAATAAAGACTTCGCCAAGGATGCTTACTGGTTCGATTTCATCGCCGATACCGGCGATGGCATGCATGCTGTCTACAATATCGGTTATTTGTGCATGAGCGATCTTTGGGTCGCTGATAGCATCGGCCAGCGTCCGGGAGACACCGTTGTCCTATCCGGGGATGCTGCCCATGCGCAACGGCTGCCGCGCGGGGAATTTCTGTTTGTCGGTGGCGATACCGCTTATCATGTCGCCGATACCGCGTCATTGATGGAGCGCTTTCAAACCCCATTCAATTGCGCTTACGACGATCTGGTCAAGAACGGTAAAACCATCGACCGGCGGCCGGTTTACGGCATTCCCGCCAATCACGATTATTACGATGCGCTGGATGGTTTTAACCGCCAATTCCGCGAGCCGATTTCATCGGATACGGGAACTGATAACGATGAAAAAGACCCGCAGCTCGGCCTGAAAGGCTTCATCCGCACCCAAGAAGCGAGCTATGTCGATATGCAATTGCCGTTCGGCTGGCGATTATGGGGGTTGGATTCGCAAAATGGCAAGATGGATAAACGCCAGCAAGCGTTTTTCGTATCCAGCTTCTGTAACAGGCTGGTCGATACTGGCGAACTGTTCGATAGCAACCGTCAGGATGCTGTGCAAAGAGAATTGCAGCAACACGTTCCGTCAAAATTGATCGTCGTAACGCCCGAACCGAGCACGGTTTTCGGCAGATGGGCAAAACCGGATGCCGCATTGGTGGATACCTTTCAGCGTCTCGGGCTGCAGCCAAGTTTCGTCGAAAATCATGCGGGGAAATTGGACGACAGTAAATGCCGTTTGGATATTGCCGGAGATACGCATCATTACGAACGTTACTGGGGCAGCGGGCAAGGCGATGCCATGCCGGCCAATTATGCGTCGGTGGTTGCCGGTGGCGGCGGCGCGTTTCTGCATCCGAGCCATACCGATATGGCGGAAGTGCCAAGGCGCGCGCATTACCCGCACCGTAGAAATTCGCACCAGTTATTTACGCGGGCTTTGCTCAATCCGCTGACTATCTGGACCGGCGGCTATATCTGGTTGATTGGCGGCCTGGTCGCATTCCTGAGTTATTTTGCGGTAACGATTCCGCAAAGCACGGTATCGCTTTTCCAGCAAATTTTTAGCGGCTTTCATCCGGTGCTCGCAAATAAGGACGGCATACTGTCAAGAATTCAGTCGGCATTGCAGATCGATCCTGACATAGCGAACGTTAGCTTTTTCACCGGCAGTTATGTTTTCAATCTGATGGTCCTCGTGCTATTCGCCGGGGTACTGCTGGCTCTATGGAGAGCCACAAAACCGGAGAAACAGCCCGGAGAAAATAAGCAATCCGGCAAATTGCAGCAGTTCGTCACTCGAATAATGACACCCGTAGTGTCGCTGGAAGACAATCTTAAGGCCGACGCCGATGCATGGCGGAAAAGCGTTATGCTCTTCATGACGCCCGTGCTGGCTGGTGCCGGAGTGCTGATGCTGCTTATCGTCATGAACCACGAACAACCGCCGCATCCGTTGATGGCCGGTCTATTGATGCTGATGTCGGGCGTGGTTGCGGCATTACTGCTTTATTTAAGCCGCCGCTACCGGGATCTATTGGATCAACGCAGCAAAACGCACCGCGACACATCCATTTTTCCCGCTGAATTTTATCAGAAACTCGGAATCGGTCCGGGAATGGTTTTGGAAGCGGTTCCTTTCTGGGGATACGGTGCGTTAGCCGCCGCTTATCTGATTTTCGGCATGCTGCGTTACGGGACTTATTCGACGTCTATCATGACTTTCAATTTATTGATTGTCGTCGTCTGGCTTGTCATGACGATCGGTTTGGTCGCGATTGCCTATTTCTGGGGCGGGCAATTGTTCAGGAACGCAACCGGCAAAATCCGGCTGGCGCTGATCGCTGCCTGGTGCGCGGCATTGTTGCTGGCAGTACCGGTTAGTCTGGCGCTTTATGCCGACTGGGTGAGTTTGTTTGTCATCGCTGCCGCCACCGCTGCGGTGACCTTATTGGTCGGGCGGATTTTTACGCTGGACAGTCTGGTAAAAAAAGAATTTCCTTTGAGTGATCAAACCAGGCTGGGGTATTTTCTGCTGGCAGCGTGGTTTGCGGTTGGAATTTTCACATTGATTGCCGCAACCCAAGGCCAGTTAATCCCGGTCGACGGCTGGCGGCTGCTGGCCGCATTTCTGGCGGGTGCGGTTTTTAGTTGCATTTGGCTGGGCTGGTATTTTGCCACCGCTTTAGCATTTAACGGCCACAATAACGAAGCGGGTGGCGGCAGCCGCTCCGAATGTTACCGGCACATGATCCGTTTCAAATTGACCGGGGACAGTTTGACCGGTTACGTCATCGGCATTGATAAGCCGGTAGAAGATTTTACCCAAGCGACATCGCCGGTATTCCGTCTGGTCGATGTTTTTACCATCCATAGCCGCAGCAATCCGCGCAACGATGCGGGAATGACGGATTGAAAAGCCGGTTTGCAGCACTTTCTCATTTCTCAATACCTTCTAAAATTTCATGACTGATCACTTTGAAGCCGTTATCGAGTCGCTCAAGCTCGATGGCAAAGGAATAGCGCAGCACGCCGGCAAACCGGTTGTCATCGAAGGCGCGTTGCCGGGCGAACGGGTGCGGTATGAAGTGATGAAATCGAAACCGCGCAATCATATCGGGCAATTGCTCGAATGCGTGCACGCCAGTCCACACCGGGTAACGCCGCGTTGTCAGCATTTCGG
This sequence comes from Nitrosomonas sp., assembly GCF_019635155.1. Classification (GTDB taxonomy): domain Bacteria; phylum Pseudomonadota; class Gammaproteobacteria; order Burkholderiales; family Nitrosomonadaceae; genus Nitrosomonas. The sequence continues at coordinate 177,484 of NZ_JAHBZY010000001.1, forward strand.
GTATTTCCGGAGCGCATGCGGCGGTTGCTCGCTGCAACATCTGGATGTGGCGGCGCAGTTGCAACTCAAGCAGCAAGTGCTGGAAGATGCGCTGTGGCACACCGCCAAAATTCGCCCGGAAACGCTGCTGCCGCCGCTCGATGGTCCGGCGTGGGGCTATCGCCATCGTGCGCGGCTGTCGGTGCGCTTCGTGCGGCGCAAAGGTATTCAAATGGTTGGATTTCACGAGCGCATCCGCGGCTTCGTGGTCGACATGCAATCGTGCGCAGTGCTGCCGGAGCGGATTTCCAATCTGCTGGGGCCGCTGCGCGAACTGATCGCTAATTTGGCGATTCGCGACCGTTTGCCACAGATCGAAGTCGCAGTGGGCGCGCATGCCACCGTGCTGGTCGTGCGCGTGCTCGAACCACCCGATGACGATGATCGCGCAGCGTTGCTGGCGTTTGGCCGCATGCACGGCGTGTCGATGTGGCTGCAGCCCGGCGGATCACAATCCGTCGCGCCGATGTTGGATGAAGAAGCCAATGTGCTGACGCTGGAATTGCCAGAATTCGGCATCACCCTGCCCTTCATGCCGACCGACTTCACGCAAGTCAATCACCAATTGAACATGCTATTGGTCAGCCGCGCGATTGAATTATTGGCGCCGCAACCGGACGAGGTCGTCGCCGATTTCTTTTGCGGTTTGGGTAATTTCACCCTGCCGCTTGCTACCCGCGCGCAACAGGTAATCGGTCTGGAAGGCGCGGCCACATTGGTCGCCCGTGCCGAACAAGCCGCGCGGCAAAACGGCCTGGCGGCAAAAACCACCTTCATCGCACGCGATCTGTTCAAATGGACGCTGGATGATTGGAATCAACTGCTGCAAACCCACGGACGTATCGACCGCGTACTGATCGATCCGCCACGCGCCGGCGCCTTGGCCGTCGCCGAAACATTGGCGGCAACACCTGCCAAGCCGCGGCGCATCGTCTACGTGTCGTGCAACCCGGAAACGCTGGCGCGCGATACCGCCATCCTGGCGCAAAAAGGCGGCTGGCAACTGCGCGCCGCCGGCGTCGTCAACATGTTCCCGCACACCGCGCATATTGAATCGCTGGCGGTGTTTGAATCGGCGGGATTGGAAAGCCTTGATTCATAATCGTAAGCGATTTTCAGTACTTAGATGACGGGCTACGATACTCGCTGTTTGCGGGATCAATAGTTTGTCAGCTTAAACAGCCTGTTTCTTCTGAATGCCATTAATCCGAGTCCCGCCAACAACATCGCGTAATTTTGTGGTTCGGGAACCGGTGAGACAGGCGTAAGCATAAACGACCCTTTTCTATCGTGAAATCTTCCGATAATTTGTCCTTTGTCGTTGATTGCATCTGCACTAAGTTCAGAAACTCCTCCAACAGTGGAGAAAATAGGTAATAGTCCGAGATTTATGAAAGATCCATCACCGCTATATAACCATGCAGAGATTGCTGGTCCATAGAAATTAAGTATTACTTGCCCGGAATTATTGATTTCGATAGCACGAGAACTGCCTAGATAATCCATGTCTTCACCATTCGGCCCAGTGATGAAGCTTTCCTCGTAGCCAGAATAACTTAGCACTCCAACAACTTGCCCATGATCGTTAATAGAAGTAGCTATGCTACCTCTTGCATCCAGAGCGCCTAAATCTGTCATGCCATTCCCATTGGAGCCGGTCATGAATGCATGAAAAGATCCATCAGCGGTTTCTGACAATCCCACCACTTGCCCCGATTCATTGATCGCGGATGCATAACTGTACTTTCCGCCAAGAGTCCCTAGATCAATCATTCCAACACCGTTCGAACCGGTCATGAATGCATGGAAATCACCTTCAGGTGTGCTTGATGTACCGACGACTTGCCCAGAATTATTGATGTCAAATGCAGTAGAGTCTTTTCCCCCAAGCGTTCCAATAGAACGCAAGTTTTCACCATTTGCATCGGTAATAAATGCGCCGGTACCACCACCGATACCGGTGATTTGTCCTGAATCATTAATGGCGCTAACCCACCCACCACTCAAATCAAAAGTCTTGATGATCCCTTCACCATCTGTACCGGTAATAAAATGCTGGTTCGTTCCGGTATATCTGCCAACTATTTGCCCAGAATTATTAATATCCACCAGATCAACGCCATCAAATATTTTGATGGCCCATTCTGTTTCTGCATTGGCAGACATTGCGATCGATGCCGATAAAATTCCGGCAATCAGTATTGAGTAATGGTTTTTGATCATTTTTTATCCTTTTCGATTGAGTCTACATTGAATTCTTACTCCAACACTCAAAGTTGTTGTGAAATCATTTGCTTCGTCTTGAGGCAGCGGTAAAACTGGTACGAGCTTTTGGAAAGCTACCCACATTATAGACGCTATTATCGCTAAAAAAGATATATTCATGGGTAATTTGTATTCCCTGGATACAGGGATAGTCTTGTGGGCGTATCACGCGCAGCGTCATGCACCAGGGTTTTTGTTCTTTTCCTGAGCGATAACCCGGCTGGTTTCGTTGATCCACATTGGCATGTTCGGTCGGGTTTTATTCTTCGATACGTTCGGCGGGCAAGATCAGATGCTCCGGCTTGGGGTGGCTGCGATACGGTTTGGCGGCGGATAGGAACAGGTATTTTTCGTGCGTTTGAAGAAGTACGAAGTGAAAGAGCGCAGTATTCACCGCGACAAAATCATTGCTATCGATTTTCGCTTTCGCGTATCATTACGCCCTTAAAGCCCTGGCGGCTGTTCAGGATCCAAGCTCATGTTTCTTGATTGTTTTCTCGAGTTCCGATGGTTTCTTTGCGAGTGTTGATAGGATGAAAGACACGTACATCAGATTATGGGGACTGACGGTGTTGTGCGTTTTGCTGATGCAACCGGCGGTGGCGCAGCAGACGCGCAAGTTTCCGGAAGACAGCAAGCTCGGCGAGCTGACGGCGGTGTCGTTTCCGCAGTTCACCATCGACGGGATGCAGTTCATCATGGGGCCGGGCGGACAGATTCGCGGGGTGGATAATCTGATTATTATGCCGTCGATGGCGAACTATTCCGGGTTGATCCGCTACCAGCTCGACATGACCGGTCATTTGCGGCGGGTGTGGTTTTTGACGCCGGACGAGGTCAAGGATGCGGAAAGCCAAGGGCAGCGGTTGCCGTCGCCGCAGCGGCGGTTTTTATTTTTTTAAGTGGATGTCAGTGGATTCGTGAGTAACAAGCTTTATATCAAAACTTTCGGCTGCCAGATGAACGAGTACGACTCGGAGAAGATGGCCGATGTGCTGCATGCCGCGTACGGCATGGAGGCAACCGACGATCCGGCGCAAGCCGATATTATTTTGTTCAATACCTGTTCGGTGCGCGAGAAAGCGCAGGAAAAAGTGTTTCACGATTTGGGCCGGGTGCGTCATTTGAAAGAGCGTAATCCCGATTTATTGATCGGTGTCGGCGGTTGCGTTGCCAGCCAGGAAGGCAAAGCGATTGTGAGCCGTGCACCGTTCGTCGACGTGGTGTTCGGGCCGCAAACCTTACATCGCCTGCCGCAATTGATCGAAACCCGCCGTAGTACCGGCCGTTCGCAAGTCGATATCACGTTTCCGGAAATCGAGAAATTCGATCATTTGCCGCCCGCCCGCACCGAAGGCGTCACCGCGTTCGTGTCGATCATGGAAGGTTGCAGCAAGTATTGCAGTTATTGCGTGGTGCCGTACACGCGCGGCGAGGAAGTATCGCGCCCGCTCGGTGATGTGCTGACTGAGATTGCCGTGCTCGCCGATCAAGGCGTGAAGGAAATCAATTTGCTCGGGCAAAACGTCAATGCTTACCTGGGCGTGATGGACGACGGCGAAATCGCCGATTTTTCGTTATTGCTGGAGTGTTTGCACGACATTCCCGGCATCGAGCGCATCCGTTATACCACGTCGCATCCGAAAGAATTCACCACGCGCTTGATTCAGTCGTATGCGCAATTGCCGAAACTGGTCAGTCACTTGCACTTGCCGGTGCAATCCGGTTCCGACCGGATTCTGGCGGCGATGAAACGCGGTTACAGCGTGCTTGAATACAAGTCGATCATCCGCAAACTGCGCGCGATTCGCCCCCATCTTTCACTGTCGTCGGATTTTATCGTCGGCTTTCCCGGCGAAACCGAAGCCGATTTCGAAGCGACCATGGCACTGATCGAGGAAATGAATTTCGACGAATCGTTCAGTTTTATCTACAGCCAGCGCCCCGGCACGCCGGCGGCGGATCTGCCCGACGACACGCCGCAGGAAGTGAAGCTGGAACGGTTGCAGCGGCTGCAAGCGCAAATTCAGCAGCAAGCACGCAAAATCAGCCAGCAAATGGTGGGAACGGTGCAGCGCGTGTTGCTCGACGGGCCATCGAAGAAAAATCCCGAAGAGCTGGCCGGACGCACCGACAACAACCGCGTTGTCAATTTATCCGGTGATCTGCGGTTGATCGGCAGTTTCATCGACGTGCGTATTACCGAAGCTCGTGCGCATTCATTGCGCGGTGAAATGGTCAATGGGTAGCTTTTACAGCGGGATTCGAGAAGTCTTTTGGATGAAAAGGCCTGTTTTAAGCAGGGTTTTTTTGCTTGCAAAGTATTGCAACCGCTGAGAGAATCGCATTATTGTAATAACAGCGCTTGATTTTGAAACCAACACCCCTCGAAATTTCTTTCACACCCGCCGACAATCAACGCCTCGCTAATTTGTGCGGCGCATTGGATGAGAACCTGAAACAGGTCGAAACTGCGTTGGATGTTACCATTTCACGGCGCGGCGAACATTTCAGTGTGTCGGGCAATACCGGCCAAACCAAACTGGCGGCGCAAGTGCTGCGTAATTTTTATAATCAATCGCAGCATCATCTGAGTTTGGAACAGATTCAGCTCGGTTTGATCGAGGCGCTGAATCCGCAAGCACCTGAAGAAAATGGCAGTCCAGCCGATGGTTTTACGGTGAAACCGCCGGCGTCACCGTCACTGCTAACCCGCCGCAGCAATTTATATGGCCGTACCCCGCGCCAGACACAGTACTTGCAGCAAATTCAGGAGCACGACATTACCTTTGCGATTGGTCCCGCCGGTACCGGCAAGACTTATCTCGCGGTTGCCAGCGCCGTCGACGCGCTGGAGCGCGATTTGGTATCGCGCTTGATTCTGGTGCGTCCGGCGGTGGAAGCGGGTGAACGGCTGGGTTTCCTGCCCGGCGACATGACGCAAAAAGTCGATCCGTATCTACGGCCTTTGTACGACGCGCTGTACGATCTGATGGGATTTGATAAAACCAGCAAGCAATTCGAACGCAATACCATTGAAATCGCGCCATTGGCGTTTATGCGCGGACGTACGTTGAATCAGTCGTTTATCATTTTGGACGAAGCGCAAAATACCACGCCGGAGCAAATGAAAATGTTTCTGACGCGTATTGGGCTGGGCTCGAAAGCGGTGATTACCGGCGATGTGACGCAGATCGATTTGCCCAAGCATCAGAAAAGCGGGTTAGTGGAAGCGCAGCAAGTGCTTAAAAATATCCGCGGGATCGCGTTTACGCATTTTCTCACCGATGATGTCGTGCGACATCCGCTGGTGCAGCGGATTGTCAGCGCCTATGAGAAGCACGACAAACAGCACCGGAATGCTGATTGACGTTGCGTTCGAATCGATCGTTCAAGTTGATGGTGCAATATGCGACAGAATCCGGCGAAGTGCCGGCGCGGCCGCAGTTTCGCCGCTGGGTTAAAGCCGCGTTGCAGCGCGATGCCGAGGTTGTGTTACGGCTGGTGGATGAGCAGGAAGGTCATGAACTGAACCGGCAATTCCGCGGCAAGGACTACGCCACCAATGTGTTAACCTTCGTGTATGACGATACACACCCTTTGGCTGGCGATATCGTGTTGTGCGTTCCGGTGGTGCGGCAAGAAGCGCAGCAACAGCACAAAGACTTGATCGCGCATTTTGCACATTTGACGGTGCACGGCATTCTGCACTTGCAAGGCTACGACCATTTGGAAGATGCCGAGGCGATTGAAATGGAGCGATTGGAAACGGCGATACTGACTCGGCTTGGATATGGTGATCCCTATGCGGAACATCATTAATCATTGAAATATTATGTGTAAATTATTATTTTTTAACCTCGACAACTATGGACGAACCTCCACCTAAAAGCGGCTGGTTTGAAAGGCTTGGCGCACTGCTGATCCGCAAACCGGAAGACCGCGAACAACTGATTACCCTGCTACACTCCGCCTTTGAACGCAATTTACTCGATTCCGATGCGCTCAGCATGATCGAAGGCGTCATGCAAGTTTCCGAAATGCAGGCCCGCGATATCATGGTGCCACGCTCGCAGATGGATATTGTTAACATCAGCAAGAAACCCGAGAATTTCATTCCTTTCGTCATCGAAGCCGCGCATTCGCGTTTTCCGGTGATCGAAGGCGACGAAGACGAAATTATCGGTATTCTGCTGGCAAAAGACCTGCTGCGCTATTACGCCGCTCCCGAAGAATTCAATATCCGCGACATGCTGCGCCCGGCGGTTTTTATTCCGGAATCGAAGCGCTTGAATATCTTGCTGAAAGAATTCCGCAGTAATCGCAATCATATGGCGATCGTCGTCAATGAGTACGGCGGTGTGGCCGGTTTGGTTACGATTGAGGATGTGCTCGAGCAAATCGTCGGAGAAATCGAGGATGAATACGATTTCGACGAAGAGGAAGATAACATCGTCATGGAGGCGGACGGGCGTTACCGTGTCAAAGCGATTACCGAGATCGAAAACTTCAATGACGTGTTGGGCGCGAATTTCAGTGACGAGGATTACGATACCATCGGCGGTTTGGTTTTGAATAAGTTTGGCCGTGTACCGAACCGCAATGAATCGGTGGTGATCGAGCCGTTCAAGTTCACGGTACAGCGCGTTGATAGCCGCCGGCTGCACGTTCTGAAAGTGGAAAAACTTGCGGAGGCTGCCGAACTCCCGGCAGAATAACGGGGTTTCCCAATAATTTCTATGCACCCGCCGGTGTACCGACATGTCCAAAATCATTACGCGCCGGTATGATCCGCAATCATTCCAGACACTCTGCGGCAACGGGTTACCACCGATTCTGGCGCGTATCTATGCGGCGCGCGGCATCGATAATCCCGATCAACTCGAAACCGAGCTGACGCAACTGATTCCCTTCGGGGAATTGAAGAATGCCGTTGCAACAGCCGGATTTCTGGCCGATGCCATCGCCGCCGGGAGGCGCTTGCTGATAATCGCCGATTACGATTCCGATGGCGCCACCGCGTGTGCGGTCGGTATCCGTATTTTGCGCAAGTTTGGTGCGATCGTCGATTACCTGGTACCGAACCGGTTTGAGTTCGGTTATGGCTTGACCCCGGAAATCGTGCAGTTGGCGCATAAGACCAAGCAACCGGATATTCTGATCACCGTCGATAACGGTATTGCCAGCGTCGCCGGCGTTGACGAAGCTTACCGTTTGGGCATGCAAGTGGTGATTACCGATCACCATTTACCCGGCGATGAGTTGCCGGCTGCGGCTGCTATCGTTAACCCCAATCAACCGGATTGTTCTTTTCCAAGCAAAAATATCGCCGGTGTGGGCGTCATCTTTTATTTGATGTTGGCGCTACGCGCGGAATTGCGCCGCCGTGATGCGTTTTCAGCGGCTTTGCCGGAACCGAATTTGGCCGGTTTTCTCGATTTGGTTGCGCTGGGTACCGTTGCCGATGTCGTCAGGCTCGATAGCAACAACCGGATTCTGGTGCAGCAAGGTTTGCAGCGCATCCGCAAAGGCCGCGCATGCGCCGGAATCAATGCCTTGATCGAAGTATCGCGGCGCGATTTCCGGCAGTTGTCGACGTATGAATTGGGTTTTATGCTCGGACCGCGCTTAAACGCCGCCGGACGGCTCGACGATATGTCGCTTGGCATCGAATGCTTGATTACCGATGATGAAGCATATGCCGCGAACATTGCCAAGCAATTGGACGATTTGAACCGGCAACGCCGGGAAATCGAATCGACCATGCAGGAAAGCGCATTGCTCAAGCTCGATGCGCTGCTTACCAACCGCCGCACGGAATTTCAAGCCGCTTACAGCATTTGTCTGTTCGATTCCGATTGGCATCAAGGCGTGATCGGTATTCTGGCGTCGCGTATCAAGGATAAATATCATCGCCCGGTGATCATTTTCGCACCGGGCGCCGAGGGCGAAATGAAGGGTTCCGGGCGATCGATCAATGGTTTTCACCTGCGCGACGCGTTGGATCTGGTATCGAAACAGCATCCCGGGTTGCTTCTTAAATTCGGCGGCCATGCGGCCGCTGCCGGGCTGACCATACGGAGCAGCGATTTCGAGGCATTTCACGAAGCGTTTGAGCAAGCCGCGCAAATGCTGCTGACACCTGCTGATTTGATACGCGTGATTGAAACCGATGGCGACCTGGCGCTCACCGACATCAATCTGGAATTGGCGCAATCGCTCGAGCGCCAGGTATGGGGGCAAGGGTTTCCGCAGCCGTCGTTTAATGCGCGATTCTACGTTGAAAGTCAGCGTATCGTCGGCGAAAAACATTTGAAGCTGAAATTACGAAAACTCACATCCGGCATTCAAGACCAACTGACGCAAAAACCGCAAAAGTCGGAGGAATCGTTCGATGGAATTCTATTTTTTCATCACGATCCGCTTCCGGATGTGATCGATGCGGTTTATCGCCTGCAGATCAATGAATATAATGGCAAGACATCCTTGCAATTTCTGCTGGAGCATTGGTTTCACGCAGATCAATCGGTCATTGACGATGCACACTGAATTTACATTAAATGGTGAACTGGCGGTGTTGCCGCATTTCGTAACCAGCCTTGCGATCGGTTTGCTAATCGGGCTGGAGCGCGAGCGTAGCCCGGGGTCACGGGCGGGTCTCAGAACATTCGCATTGGTTGCGTTGTTTGGCACGCTGGCGGCGATGTTGTCGGAAAAAGTTATGCCGTGGATGCTGTTGGGTGGCTTACTGATTGTCGGCCTGATGATGATTGCAACGTATTACCGGATCAAGGATGACAGTTCCGATCCTGGTACGACCACCATCGCCGCGGCGCTGGTTTGCTATGGACTGGGTGCGTCGGTGTGGTATGGGGCCGATACATTGGCGATCATGCTGGCTATTATCACCACGGTGTTGTTGTATTTTAAAGCGGAATTACACGGCATCACCGAGAAATTGAGCCGGCGCGATTTGATATCCATACTGCAATTCGCGGTGCTGACCTTTATTATTTTGCCGGTGTTGCCGGATAAAAATTTCGGCCCCTATGGAGCGATTAATCCGTATCAAATTTGGTTGATGGTGGTACTAATTTCAGGGGTCAGTTTGGCCGGTTATGTGGCATTGCAACTGATCGGGCAACGCCATGGTGCGATACTGGGATTATTCGGCGGTTTGGTTTCCAGTACCGCCACGACATTGGTTTACGCACGCCGTAGCATGGAGAATCAGGAATTCACGCAACTCGCCGTCGTGGTGATTCTGATCGCCAACTTGACGGTATTGATCCGTTTAACCATTCTCAGCGCGGTGGTATCGCCAGCGATATTGCCGCAATTGCTGCCGGTGCTGGGTAGCGGTTTCCTGCTTGGCGCGGGCATCACCGGCTACTGGTGGTATCGCTTGAATCTGCAGCATGAAGTACCCGTGCCGGAGATCAAGAATCCGACCGAAATTCGTGCAGCCGCTGCTTTCGGCTTAATTTATGGCGTCGTTTTATTTTGTTCTTCGTGGCTTTCGGATATCGCCGGTAGTAGCGGTCTGTATGCCGTCGCATTGGTCTCAGGGTTGACCGATGTCGATGCGATCACGCTATCCAGCTTGCATTTATATAAACTGGAGAAATTGGAGACGGTACAAGTGATCGTTGCGATTTCGCTGGCGTTTCTGTCCAACATCGGTTTTAAGCTTGGTTTGATTTTTTTCTTAGGCAATCGAATATTGGCGAAACAGTGTGTCGCAGGCATGCTGGCAACCGCTGCCGGTGTTGGCTTGGCGCTGTTACTGCTGATTTGACCGTTAACGTCTGGATTTCATCGGAACGCGTTCGGCTGCCGCCATGTTGGCGAACGACTCAACCGTTTGAGATTTTTTTGCGGTGCGGGTATCCATCTGATTTCTTGAGCGTTCTGCGGCGGCGATTTCGGCGCGAATTCTGGCAGTGGCGGCGGCAGTTGCTTCCTTATCCGCTTGCGAGCGTGCAAAAAGCGCTTCTTTCGCCATCGATTCGACGGCTTCTCGTGCTGCGGCAACTTCCAATGCGGCGGATTCCAGGGTAATGCGCTCTTGCATGGCAGCCAAGGCGGCTGATTCTTTCCGGGCTTTTTCCAGTGCAATGCGGGTGGCGTTTTTTTCCGCTTCCAATTGTGCTCTGGCTTTATTGGTCGCGATAATTTTGGCTTGCGCCCGGGTAATCGCCATTCCGGTAATTTTTTGTTCGATTTCCAGGCGCTCGGCAACCGCCTGTTTGGCGTCGGTCATGGCTTTGGCGCGCAGTTCGGCATCTTCTTGCAAACGTTGCTCCAAATCCGCTTTTGCTTGCACTTCTTGCGCCATTAGCATATCCGCTTGAGCTTTTGATTCCGCAGCGGTTTTTAATCGCATTTCCGCGGTTGCTCTCTGTTGCGCTGCAATTTTTGCGGCTTTTTCGGCTTCTTTATGTTGTTCCGCTTCTTTGCGCGCCTCTTCATCCGCTTTGGCGCGTTTCTGAGATTCTTTGATCGCAGCGGATTCGGCTTTATTTTTTTCCGCAACTGCCTGATTAGCGGTTTTCTCAGCGTGCAAAGCCGCTTCCGCAATTGCCAGCGCTTCCGCTGCGAGCTGCATCCGGCGCTCGGTTTCTTCAAGCAATTTGCTTTCCGCCTGCTGTTTTGCATTGATGGCATCCGTTGCGGCGCGCTCATTAGCGGCTATGGCCTCAGCCATTTTCGTTGCGGCTTTATCGGCATCCGTCCGCTCCTGCGCGGCAATGATCGCCTGTTGATCCGATTCGGTGCGGATTCGTGCCTGTTCCGCCGCGGCTGCCTCCACTTCGATTTTTTCCAAAGCTGCCCGGGTGGCTGCCGCTTCGGCTTCGAATCGTGCTTCTTCCTGTTCTTTGGCTTTACGTTCGGCTTCCAAACGTTGGGCTATTTGCGCTTGCCGTTGTGTTTCCAGTGTTGTGCGAATTTGAATGGTTTCCAGTGCTTGCTGTTCCAATTCTTTACAGCCTTGCGCCAGCGCCAGTTGTTTTTGCGATTCCTGAAGCTTTGCTGCGGCTAATGCGGCAGCGCTGGTTTCAGCCTCGATTGCTGCGGATGCCGCAAGGTGCGCTTCTTCAGCTGTTCTGGCGCGGATTTTGGCGGCTTCGGCGGCTTCGCTTTCTTTTAATGCCGCCGCATGCGCCAGATCCAATGCAACTGCATCTTGTTCGACACGCCGCTGTGTTTTTTCGACGATCGAAGCTTCCGCTTTGATCTTGGCTTCGAGTAATGCGCTTAATGCTTTTTCAGCTTTAACCTTTTCATCCGCCAGCAATTTGGCTTTTAATTCCAATTCACGACGGACATTGGCTTCCCGGGCCGCCAATGCTTCAGCTTTTGCCCTGGCTCTGGCTTGATTGGTTGCAAGCGTTTCGGCCTGATTTTTGGTTTCCGCCGCGATTCTGGCATTGGCCTCCGCGCGAGCTCTGGCTTCAGCGGCTACTCGCGCGATATTTTCCGCTTCGATACGCTTATGCGCTTCTTTGATTGCATGATCTTCCGCATGGATACGGTCGCGATTGGCATTGTCGAGGAGCTGCTTGATTTCGTCAGCCGTAGCGAATTGTTGACGGCTATCCGGCGAAGCGTCCGATGGTATATCGTCCTCGGATGGAGCGGTGTCTTCGCCAAAATGAATTTCTTGCGAAGCGGAAAGTTTGCGCAGCGAGCTGAATAACCGTGACTTAAATGTCATATGCCATTACCAAAACGTAAGATCGTATATGTGTTGCTGGTGTCAGCAACTTTTACTAAACAGATAATTACTCTAACAGCATTTGAGCGATGAGCTTGCGATGAAAAAACAGGGGAAAAGTGTCTGTTTCTCTTTAGGGAAATGCTCATGAATTTACTGCACGGATGGATCGGTGTTTTTTAGCAAGATATGCGTTTGTCCGATACGCAATAACGGTTTGCGAAAGAGCAAGAATTTCTACGGCATATGGATTTCAGTAACATTGGTGATGTTCATCATGAGATTTAAACCCTCATGTACCAGCTGTTCCAGTACGGGAGTATAAAAAGGCATGCTGATGGCTAGAACCAAAATCCCGATTGATAATGTTAATGGAAAACCGACGGCGAAAATATTCAATTGCGGTGCAACCCTGGTGAGAATTCCTAATGCCAGGTTTGTGATCAATAGCGCGGTTAATACCGGGAGTGACAATTGCAAGCCGGATCTGAAAATTTCGCTGCCCCAATTGGCCAGTGTCGAAAATGTTGCATTGGTTGTTGCTTCGGATCCGACAGGTAAGGTGCTAAAGCTTTGTGAAATGAGCGCAATCATCATCAAATGGCCGTCAATTGCTAAAAATGCGAGACTGGCTATCACCCCGAGAAAACGGCCGATGATATCGATTTGACCGGAACTTTGCGGATCAAAGAAAACCGCAAAACCCAAACCCATTTGTAAGCCGATCAACTCACCGGCCATTTCGACTGCGACAAAAACGATACGCATGACAAATCCAATGGCGATGCCGATCAACACTTGTTGCAACAGGATAATAAGGCCGACGCCGGAAGCGGGGTCAATTTGCGGTAATGATTGTTCCACCATCGGCATGACCAGAATCGTGATCACGATCGCCAACCCCAGTTTTACACGAACCGGGATGCTGGGGTTTCCAAGAATAGGCGCGGTGGCCACCAATGCGAGAATACGGCTGAGCGGCCATAAAAAGGAGGCGAGCAATACATTCAGTTCCGCTGTTGAGATATTGATCATGATGCGGAATCACTTGCCTGATCGGTATGGTCACGCATGAATTCGTTCAGCGATACCGGCGTTACGATATCAGCCGACTGCCAGCCAGGGGATGCTGGTGAACAATCGGTGCATATAATCCGTCATGATCGTGATCATCCAGGGTCCGGCCAGTACTATTACCAGAAACATGACCAATAACTTGGGAATGAAGGATAAGGTCATTTCATTGATTTGCGTTGCCGCTTGAAAAATACTGACCAATAGGCCGGTTGCCAGCGCCGAAAGCAATAGCGGAGCGGCAATCATGAATGTAATTTCAAGCGCTTGCCGGCCAATTGTCATTGCACCTTCTGGAGTCATGAAAGATTTCCTCTTAAGTGAAAAAGCTTTGCGTTAATGAACCGATGATCAGGTGCCAGCCATCCACCAAGACAAAAAGCATGAGTTTGAATGGCAATGAAATAATCATAGGTGAGAGCATCATCATACCCATTGCCATTAATACGCTGGATACCACCAGATCGATGATTAGAAATGGAATAAATATGACAAAACCGATTTGGAATGCGGTTTTTAACTCGCTGGTGATATAGGCCGGCACCAATAGTTTCAGCGGAACATTGTCACGGCTTTCGATTTCCTCATTGCCGGAGATTTGCACAAAAAGCGCTAGGTCCGTTTCCCGGGTTTGATGCAGCATAAATGATTTAATCGGGATGCTGGCTTGTTCGGCTGCTTGCATGATGTTGATTTTATCTTCGGAGTACGGCAGATAGGCTTCGTGATACACCCGATCGATAACCGGCGACATAACAAAAAAAGTTAGAAACAATGCGATTCCGAGCAACACCTGATTCGGCGGAGAGGATTGTGTACCCAATGCGAGGCGAAGTAACGACAATACAATGATGATCCGGGTAAAACTTGACATCATCAGTACGATGGCTGGTAGAAATGTCAAAGTCGTTAGGAATAACAGCGTTTGCAAGCTCAACGTATAGGTTGCGCTGCCATCGGCATTCGGTGAACTGGTGAATGCCGGAAAACCGGATTTTTGCGCGAATACCGGAAAAGCCGCGCAACTGAGTGCGATCGCTATTATTTGCAACCACCGGCGCTTTTCCAAGATACAGCTATTCGAATACCGGAAAACCTCAATCCTGTATCGCAGAAGATTGATCGTGTGCAAAAAGCCGGTCTGCAGGGCGACAATAACTCGATTAAACATGTTCTTTGTGGATACTCTGATTAAGTTGATCGGCAAAAGCATTCGTCGAAGAATTCGTTGGTGCGGAGACGGAATTTTCTGAAGGCTTTTGCATAGTGTGCAGCTTGTTTACCCGCCCCGGCGCGACACCCAGTACCAGCCAAGTGCTGTCAATCTCGACTACGACCACTCGTTCTCTTTGACCGACACCGCTTGCTGCGACAATTTTGATGACTCCCGCAGCGGTTGCCGGTATCAGCGAGAAGCGTTTCAGCAACCAAGCGGCGCCGCCGATGATGACCAACACCAGTAATAATCCTCCCATCATTTGCAGCATGTTTTCCGTTGATATGACGGAGGGAGGTGGCACATAACTTGGTTTTCCGGTATCGGCGAATACCGGGAGGGAAATCATCAGCAGTAAAGCCGGGAATCGGTTTAGCATAGTTAAATTCTAGCGGTTGAGTTTACGAATACGTTCGCTGGGGGTAATAATGTCGGTTAATCGAATGCCGAATTTGTCATTCACCACAACGACTTCCCCCTGTGCGATCAAGCAGCCGTTTACCAGTACATCCATGGGTTCGCCGGCCATGCCGTCCAGCTCAACCACGGAGCCTTGTGCAAGTTGCAACAGATTCTTGATAGCAATCTTGGTACGGCCCAATTCCACCGTCATTTGTACGGGAATGTCGAGGATCAGGTCGATGTCGTGGCGCGTATTGTTTTCCGAACCCTCTTTTGAGAATTCCTGAAAAACGGATGTCGATGCTGATTGTGCATTCAATATAGAACCGGCGGAAGATTCCGAGGCCGATTGGTTTCTTGTTTCCGCTTCTTGCTCGGCCATCGCGGCTGCCCAGTCATCAACCGGAGCCTCTTCGTTTTGCGCATTTGCTTGCTCGGCCATCGCGGCTGCCCAATCATCGGTTTCCGCTTGATCGCTGGTGGTTGGTTCAGACATATTTGCTCCAATTAATTTTCAGTTTCTGATTGCGAAATCAGATTGTTAACTTTAAGTGCATAGCGGCCGTTCATCGTGCCGTAGCGACAATCCATGACCGGTACTCCGCTGACATGGACGGTAATCATCTTGGGGATTTCCAGCGGAACAATATCCCCGACTTGCATGCTTAGAATTTGTTCGAAGGTAACTTTTGTATGTCCAAGATTTGCAACCAATTCGACTTCCGCGCCTTGTACTTGCTGTGATAGCAGTTTGATCCAGCGTTTATCCACTTCCATATGGTCGCCTTGCAACGCGCTATACAAAATATCGCGAATCGGCTCAACCATGGAATAAGGAATACAAACATGCAAGCCCCCTCCTTTGTTTCCCATATCAATATCGAATGTCACTGAAACGACCACTTCATTCGGTGTGGCGATCGTGGCAAACTGGGGGTTCATTTCGGATCGGATATATTCAAAATTAACGGGATAAACCGCTTTCCAGGATTTCTCGTATTCCTCAAAAACGACGCCCAGCAGGCGTTGAATGATCCGCTGTTCCGTTTGAGTAAAATCTCTTCCTTCAACGCGCGTGTGATATCGGCCATCACCGCCAAACAGGTTGTCTACGATGAGAAATATCAGGTCGGGATCAAAAACGAGTAACGCGGTGCCACGCAATGGTTTCATATGAACCATGTTTAAATTTGTCGGTACAACCAGATTGCGTACAAATTCGCTAAACTTAATCACTTTGACGGGACCAACGGCGATATCCACTGTACGCCGCATGAAATTAAATAAACCGATGCGTAATAATCGTGCAAAGCGCTCATTGATAATTTCATAGGTCGGCATCCGCCCGCGAACGATCCGCTCCTGCGTTCCGATGTTGTAGGGACGAATGCCGCCTTTGTCTTCTTCATCTTGAATTTCATCGCTATCACCCGTTGCACCTTTCAGTAGTGCATCGACTTCTTCTTGCGAGAGGAAATCTTCGGCCATTTGCGGATTATTGAATTACAAAGGAGGTGAACAATACTTCCCGTACATCTTCCTGGAGGTTTTCCGAGTCGAGCGATTGCCTGATTTCATCAGTAATTTGGTCGCTTAGCTGTTGTTTTCCGGCGATGCTTGAAATTTCCGCTGCTTTTTTGCTGGACAGTAACATCAAGATGCGGTTGCGTATTGATGGCATTTGCTTGGCTATTTCTTGCACGACTTCCGTTTCTCTGGCTTTTACAGTCAAGCCAACTTGCAGGTATTGACCGCTCTCTTCCGGTTGAAGATTCACTGTAAAAATCTCAAGATCAACAAATGTGGTAGGTTTCTGCTTGGCTTTCGCTTTTGGTTTTTCTTCTTCGCTTTCTTCATCACCGGCTTGTTGCATGAAATACCAGGCGCCGCCTGCGCCTGCGCCAATTGCGATAATCGCGATCAGAATGATTATTATCAGTCCTTTCTTGTTTTTGCCGCCGTCAGCGGCTGGTGCGGGTGCTGTTGCTGTATTTGATTTCGACATTTGTTTAACTCCAAATTTGACGAAATCAATTATCTTTGACAGCGGTATCAATTGATACCGCAAATAACAATGAAATAATATCGCTATTTTCAGTTACTCGGATCTATGCGAACGCGACAGGAGATCTGCAGATATAACTCTATGAATCAGAACAGAAACGGGAGAAACATAAATGAAACATCATTCAACGCGCTATCCGATCCTGATAGCGCGCGATAGAAATTGAAACAGTTATTGCAATTGGAGTCCACCGAAGATCATGCATAGGTGTTCACAATACCTTGGTGTTTGACCGGGATTGTTAATGTTTCTGTTTGATTCGTGGTTTCTGCCCGAGCATTCGTCATGCTGGCATTGCCCTTATCGGAATGATTGGCGTGTTGCTGCCTGTTTTCTTGTTGGAAAGAATCGGCGCCGACCATGACATTACCCAATTGAATGCCATTATCCGCCATCATTTCCCGTAGTTTCGGCAATGCTTGTTCAATGGCTTCCCGTACTGCTGGATGGGGTGACAGGAATTGCGCGGTTGCTTGATCCTGGGTAATCGTCAACATCACATCAACGGGCCCTAAATGTGCCGGATTCAGATGAATTTCAGCGACTTGCTGTTGTTGCGAAGTCAACCATACCACTTTCTGTGCGAATTCACCTCCCCATTTGGTATGACCGACGGGTTGATTGACTTGAATGTCGCTTGAAGAGGTTGTTGATGTGACCGAGGACATCGCATTACTCAACCCCAGCGATTGTTGTGAATTGGATTCTCCGTGAACTGATAAAAACGAGTCATTGGTATTGGTTGCAATGGCTTCGGTCAGTTCGGAAGTTAACGGTAATAATTTGCCGTCTGAGGCAGAATTTGCCGACCCTATCATTTGCCAGAATTGGTTAGCTTGGGAGTTTAAGTCGTTACCAACCTGGGTTTGCTGTAATAATTGATTAATGGCAGGAAATGCCGGATTCAGTGCGGCTTCAGCGTTTTGAGAAGTCGATGGATTTAATATGGCCGGTAGCTTTGATGTCAGTGCATCCGTTAAAGGGGCCTTCAACGCTGGTTCCGGTAGTGTGTTTAATTGATTGAGCGGTTGATTGGATCTAAAACCCAGTGTTGGATCGCCGCTTAACAAGTTCTGGATAAAGTTGCTCATGTTGTCTGCAGACACAGTCTCGGCTGTTTTGGTGTCGGTAGCTTCAGCCGGCGCCGTCTCTGTTTCGTCGGATTGCTCCTCGGGTTTGGCATTGCTATCGGTATTTGATTTTCCGCGCGAATTGGTTGTTTGTGAAACCTCGCGTTCCAAGATGTTACTGAATTCTTCCGAAACAGGATCGGATATGCCGAGTAAACCGGAATCCGCCGTGGCGGTGGAGTTTTCTGTTGGCGTTTTTATTGAAGGTGCAACAGACATGTTTAACATAAGTTTGTTCTCACAGATTGGGTTAATTTCGGATAAGTTTATGCAATATCCATACCAGTTTCAGCAGATGCCGGTTAAATTATGAGTCGGCCTTGGGAGGATAGGGAGCGTGACGTGTTGAGTTTGAAGCAAACTCGTCCTGCAGTTTTTGATCATTCTTTATTTGCCGCTGAATTTCGGAGAGTTGCTGGCGATGAACCAATGTATCGTAGGACTTTAGCTTGCGTTGATAGGAGAGAAATTCATTGTTTCCTGCGTTCTTTTTGTTTTGCGCGTACAGCACAGCTTGCCGCTGTTCGGTGATGGCGGTATCCAGCTTGTTCATAAAAGCGATGTAATTACGCCACTGAATCTGATCAATGCCTTGTTTGCTGGTGTTTTTGAATTGTGATTGATAACTATCGCGATATTGCACGAGTAGCTGCAATTTTCTTTCCGCTTCTTGCTGCTGATAATTGAGTTTACCGAGTTGCTTGGCCGCGGCATCGGCTTGCTGCTTTGCTAAATCCAGCATGATTCTTAGAGAAGATGGTTTTGGCATCTTGTTTCTGACTACCGGCTGCCATCGGAATCGAACAGCCTCAATAGTTTTGCAAGACCACTGTCGAAGCTTTCTTGTTGCGTCATCGATTGTTGTAAGAATCTTTCAAATGCCGGGTAGAGTCTGATTGCGCGATCCAATTCCGGATCGGAGCCGGCAACGTAGGCACCGACACTGATCAAATCGTGACTGCGTTGATACCTTGAATATAAGGATTTAAATTGACGCGCCATATCTACCTGCTGTTGTGGAACGATGCTGGTCATGATCCGGCTGATTGAGGCTTCGATATCGATCGCCGGGTAATGACCGGCTTCCGCCAGTCTGCGTGATAACACGACATGGCCGTCCAGAATGGCGCGTGCGCTATCGGCAATCGGGTCGTTCTGATCGTCGCCTTCCGTTAATACCGTATAAAAAGCTGTAATAGAACCATTCTGTTGGTGGCCATTGCCGGCGCGCTCAACCAATTGGGGTAATTTGGCAAAAACCGACGGCGGATAGCCTTTGGTAGCGGGCGGCTCGCCGATTGCCAGGGAAATTTCACGTTGTGCCATGGCGTAGCGAGTCAAAGAGTCCATAATCAGCAGTACATGTTTACCGGAATCGCGAAAGTATTCGGCGATTGCGGTCGCGTAGGCTGCGCCTTGCAAGCGCAGCAGCGGTGAAGTATCGGCTGGTGCGGCGACTACGACCGAGCGGGCGAGCCCTTCTTCGCCTAGAATATTTTCGATGAATTCTTTAACCTCGCGTCCCCGTTCCCCGATCAAGCCCACCACTATGACATCGGCAGCGGTATAGCGCGCCATCATTCCAAGCAATACGCTTTTTCCAACACCACTGCCAGCAAACAATCCCATGCGCTGGCCTCGTCCAACGGTCAACAGCGTATTGATCGCCCGCACGCCGACATCAAGCGGCTCACTTACGGGGATTCGTTCTAAAGGATTATAAGGACGACTGTATAAGGGGACGCTGTGTTGCGCATGCGTTGGGCCTAAGCGATCGAGTGGTTCGCCTAAGCCATTCAGTACGCGGCCAAGGAGTTCGGGGCCGACCATAATATGCTTGGCCCGGTCGGCTGCGCGTCTGCGCGGGTGTTGAAAGTTTCCAAGTTGCGGCGGTTCTACAGCAATTTCGGCAGGAACAACTTTGGCGCCGGGCGATAGTCCATAGACATCGCTGGAAGGCATTAAGAATATCCGATCGCCTGCGAATCCAACCACTTCCGCCGATACATGGTGGCCGTTTGTGAGAAAAATTGTGCAACTGCTGCCAACCGCTAACCGGAGTCCGACGGCTTCCATGACCAATCCGGCTACTCGCGTGATTGTTCCGCTTAATAGATAAGGATTCGCGGGGGCAACAAGTTGAGTGCAGTTCTTAAGGAACCCCCCCCATTGTTCATGGCGCGACATATTATTCTTTTCCATCGAACCAATCGCTGTTTTGACCGATGGCTGCAAGCGCTCTTTGCCAGCGTGTTTCGAGGCTTGCGTTGATTTCACTGCCACCGGCTTCGATGCGGCAACCGCCTCTGGCGATTTGCGGATCTTCGCGGATTTGCCAATGATCTTGTTCGATCTGATGACTGAGATGAGCCGTGATCAGGGTTGCATCATCCGGGTGTAAAAAAAGACGTGGATGATCTGCAGCACTAGGTAAACTGCGGATCGCTTCTTGCACGACCGGAATAATCAGATTCGGATTTAACGCGAGTGCTTGTGCCACGACTTTCTTGGCAAGCGCAATCGCCAAATCCAGTAAGTCATTGGCTACGTGTTGATCAATTTCATGAAGATCACACTCCAGTTTCGATAATAGCATTTGGAGTCGTGCGACTTCCGCTTTGACTTCAGTCTCCGCACTTTCCCTGCCTTCCTTATAACCTGCTGTGCGGCCTTCCTGGAAACCAACTGCATAACCTTCTTCTTTGGCGTGCTGGAAAACAGATGCTATTTCCTCTTCGGTAGGCGCGGCAACTTCGGTTTGTTCATCTTCGATGTTATTTTCGATCGTATCATCTGGTTCTTTTTCTGAACACTCAGGCGTTTCCAGAGAATCCATTTCCCAGCGCCGATAGCCGTTTTGCTTTTCCTTGGGGATGAAATCGCTTGTGATCATAGTGCTAAACCTTCAAATCTGCGCATTAATAAGGTGGGTTTTTAGGATGAAAGGGATAGTTTAGTTAGATGAAGCCGTCATCGCCTTTTCCACCGAGTACGATCTGTCCATCGTCAGCCAATTGGCGTACAACCTTAAGGATTTCTTTTTGTTCCGCCTCGACTTCAGAAATTCGAACCGGTCCTTTGCTTTCAAGGTCCTCTCGAAGAGCCTCAGCGGCACGTTGCGACATATTCTTGAAAATTTTCTGACGCAATTCTTCTTGTGCGCCTTTCAGAGCGATAATCAGTGATTCCGACTGAACTTCTCTGAGTAATAACTGGATACCGTGATCGTCAATTTCTATTAAGTTATCGAACACGAACATTTCATCCATTATTTTCTGCGCCAATTCTTCATCATATTGTTTGATATTTTCGATGACACTGGCTTCTTGAGCGGATGGTGCAAAGTTGAGAATCTCGGCTGCCGCTCTTACCCCACCCATCGCTGCTTTACGAATATTTGTACTGCCTGACAGCAATTTTGTTAATACGTCATTGAGTTCACGTAACGCATCGGGTTGAATGCTGTCAAGCGTAGCAACACGTAGTAAAGTGTCGTTACGCAACCGTTCGGTAAAGAGGCTTAATATTTCGCAAGCTTGGTCTCGTTCTAAGTGCACCAAAATAGTCGCGATGATTTGCGGATGTTCATTCTTAATCAATTCAGCCACTGATTGGGCATCCATCCATTTCAACCCTTCAATGCCGCTGGTATCGCCACCTTGCAAAATTCGGTCTATCAAATTGGCCGCTTTTTCGTCGCCTAATGCACTGGTTAGCACCTTGCGTATATAATCCGCCGAATCCTGTCCAAGCGTCGTCCTTCCTTCCGCTTCGTTGCAGAACTCAGAAATGATGGTTTCAATCTCAGTGCGCGTAATATTTTGCAATTTTGACATGGTTTCACCCAGCCGCTGCACTTCCTTGGGTCCTAGCAGCTTAATGACGGATGCTGCTTCTTGTTCTCCCAAGGACATCAGTAAGATCGCGCTTTTTTTAATTCCTTCGTCATCCATTTTTAGCTATCCAGTCCTTGACAACATTCGCCACGATAGCGGGTTCATCCAACGCCAATTGTTTTGCTCGTTTAAGATTTTCCTCAAATATGGATCTTTGTATTGCTTGCTGCATGGATGCTCTATCTATCTGTTCAGGTAATCCTTCTACGGGAGTTCCGTCCGGGCCGAGAGCCACGGTTTTATCGGTTAATTCGGGAACTGGCGGTGGCAGGGGCGCCAGGCTTTTCAAGAATGGTTTGAATATTTTCAGCAAGAAAAATAACACCACGGCTACGATTAACAATTGCTTTCCAATTTCCTTCGCAAACATAATCACATCCGGATCTTTCCAGAGCGGTACTTCCAATACCGGCGCGGTATCGTCGGTAAATAAACTGTTGGTAACCGTCAGCGAGTCTCCTCGTTTCTCGTTATAACCCATGGCTTCTCGAACAAGGTTGTTAATTTCTTTAACTTCTTCCGCACTGAACGGTTCATAAGTTACTTCCATGTTTTCATTGACTTTTTTCCGATAATTGACTACGACAGCCGCTGACAATCGTTTGATGTTGCCGGTTGACTGCTGGGTATGCTGTACGGTTTTGTCGACTTCATAATTAGTAGTCGATTCTTTTTTCTTGTCGGTAGGAATTGCTGATGCTTCCTTATTGGCGCCTTCTCCATCTTCAGCATTTCCGGCTTTTTTTCCTCCTACTTCAATGGGCGCGGTTGCTGGTTCAGGCGGTCGGTTGGATAACGCGCCAGGGATTCCGCCGTCAAATTTTGAACCGGTTGATGTTGATTCATGTGTTTGTTGACTCCGAATCGAAGCGCCGTCCGACTCGGTGTTGTTGGGCCGGTAGGTCTCTTCGGCACGCTCAATTCGAGAAAAATCGATATCCGCAGTTACTTGAGCCCGGACATTGGTTGCGCCCGTGATAGGCTTCAAGATGGTTTCGATCCGGCGGATATAGTTTTCTTCAATTTCTTGGATATATTCCAATTGCTTGGCATCAAACCGGGAATCTTGTTTTTTATCGTTTTGAGTGCTCAATAGATTGCCGTTCTGATCCACGACGGTTACATTCTTTACGGGCAAATTGGGGACGCTGCTTGACATCAAATGCACAATGGCGCTGACTTGTTCGATGCTGAGTACCCTGCCCGGGTGCAAATTGAGCAGTACGGAAACACTGGGTTGCTGCCGCTCTCTTGAAAATACGGAAGGTTTTGCGATGGCTAAGTGCACTCGCGCACTTTGTACGGCGGACAGCGATTGTACCGAACGTGCTAATTCGCCTTCCAATGCCCGCTGATAGTTGACTTGTTCGAGGAATTGACTCGAACCGAACTTCTGATTTTCCATCAATTCAAAACCGGCCAACCCCCCCTTGGGCAATCCTTGGCCTGCCAATTTTAAACGTACTTCATGGACTTGTTTATCGGGAACCAGGATGGCGCCACCGTTTTCAGAAAACTTATACGGGATATTCATTTGTTGCAGTGCGCTGATAATCGCCGCACCGTCTTGATCCTGGATATTTGAATAAAGCACGCGATATTCGGGCGTTTGACTCCACATTAAAGCACCCACGAGCAATGCGATAGCCGCTCCGGCTGATAGAATGACCCCGAGTTTTTTCTGATTCGACAACTGCTTGAAGTGCTCCAGTTTAAATGCTGAAGTAGGTGCTGTCGTGTTGGGGGTTTCACTGGGTACTGTTGCCACTGATGCTCTCCTGCTTTAACGCTCAATCACTTTTCAAAAGTATTCTTAACTGTAAGATTATTAAATTGAGACTCTGAAGCTGAATAGTGTTGTATCAGCCGAATTAAAATGCCATGCCATTAACCGAATTCTCAATCTTGCTATTTCGATGCCGTAAAAAATTCAGTCAAAAGTTTGTCAGTCTCAATAGACTTTCCAGAGCTGATGATTATCGGCAAATTTATTAATTCTGAATGTTTAAAAAGAATAGGTTTGTCCGCCTTATTCGCATCATTACCGGAATAGCCTTCAAGCTAAGCTACTGGTAATTCCTAATAACTGAATTAATATCCCGTGCAGATAAATAAATCTATCAAAATCAAAGATATATCAGAAGATCAAATGCAGTTGCAACGCGCATTTGCTGCTTTTAACGAAGTGTCGGAGCAACTATCAAGCGCATACCAGGAATTACAAGGGCAAGTGACGCAATTAACCCGGGAATTGGCGCTTGCCAATGGAGAATTGCACAAACAACTCGTAGCTAAAGAGAATTTATCGCAACGATTGAGTTTGTTGTTAAATGCTCTGCCGGGTGCGGTTGTCGCATTGAATGCACAGGAATGTATTGAGGAAGTGAATCCTGCAGCTATAAGCCTATTGGGAGAGCCTTTGCTCGGCTTGGAATGGAGTCAGGTCGTTCAAGAGCGCTTAACCGCTACGAGGCTTGCCAATGAGTGGCATATAAAATCGGGGCAAATATCCGAGTTTCGGCGTATTCGCATTGAAAGCAGCGCGATGGATCCGGCTGGCAGAAGAATTTTGCTCATCAATGATATTACCGATGCTTACGCATTGCAGGAACAGTTCAGGCGGAATCAACGCTTGACTGCTATGGGGGAAATGGCGGCAAATCTTGCGCATCAGCTTCGCACGCCACTATCGACAGCCCTGATTTATGCGAATCATTTGGGAAGTGATGTTCTGACTTCCGGTGAGCGGCAGAAATTTGCTGCAAAAACGATTGAGCGCTTACTTCACCTGGAGCATTTAACAAAAGACATGCTCCTCTTTGTAAAAGGCGAGACAAATCAGCTATCAACAGTTGGGATAAACGATCTGATAACCGAGTTGCAACAAGTTATTGAGCCGCAGATGAAGCAAAAGGAAATGCAATTGAATATTTTCAATCATTGCGGATCAGAAAAGATCATGACGGATCGGCCGGCGCTGTTCGGAGCTCTGATGAATCTTCTCGAAAATGCTGTTCAGGCATCTTTAATCGGTGGTGTCATTTCTTTTACCGCTTGCTTGGAAGAGGCCGTCATTATTTTAAGTGTGCATGATGATGGCCCCGGCATTGATTCGTCGCTGCAAGAAAGGTTATTCGAGCCTTTCTTTACTACCCGATCCGAAGGGACCGGGCTTGGTTTGGCTATCGCTAGAAGCGTTATTCAGTCAATGGGCGGTAGCATCCATATTCATTCCACGCCAGAAACGGGAACCGAGTTTGTCGTACGTTTACCCAGAAGCACAGGAGATTAATTTATGAAAACACTGCCTATTCTGGTGGTAGAGGACGATCAGGATTTACAGGAGGCGATTTGCGCTACCCTGAAGCTATCCGGTTATCAGACTTGGGCTGCGTCTAATGGTGTTGACGCAATGAAAATACTGCATGAGCAACCAATGGGAATGGTTGTCAGCGATGTGCAAATGAAACCGATTGATGGGTTTGCGCTATTACAAGAGATTAAAGCGTTTGAACCCGAGTTGCCGGTCTTGCTGATGACGGCATACGGTGATGTTAAACGCGCGGTTGCCGCAATGCAAACAGGTGCTTGCGATTATCTGTTGAAACCGTTCGATCCGGGAATTTTGTTAGCGCATGTCAAGCGATATGCGTTACCGGAGAATGAACAGGATGATAAGGTTGTCGCCAAAGATCCTCGAACACGATCATTGTTGTCACTCGCCAGGCGTGTTGCGCAATCGCCTGCAACGGTGTTGCTGACAGGTGAGAGCGGTTGTGGCAAGGAAGTGATAGCCCGCTTCATTCATATGCACTCACCACGTTCTTCCAAGCCGTTTGTCGCTATCAATTGCGCTGCTATTCCTGAGAATTTACTAGAGGCGACATTATTCGGTTACGAGAAAGGTGCTTTTACCGGTGCAGCGCAAGCGCAACCCGGAAAATTTGAACAAGCGGAGGGCGGCACGTTATTGTTGGATGAGATCTCAGAAATGCCACTGGAGTTACAAGCTAAATTGTTGCGAGTCCTGCAAGAAAGAGAGGTTGAGAGAGTTGGCGGACACAGAACGATTAAATTGGATATCCGGGTGTTGGCCACTTCCAATCGCGATATGCTGGCAATGGTTAAAAGCGGCCGGTTCCGGGAAGATCTCTACTATCGCCTCAATGTGTTTCCAATCGAAATCCCACCGCTACGCGAGCGCCCTTTAGACATCGAATCTTTGGCACTTCGTGCGTTGACTGCATCTTCTTCCAATACAGAACCGTTATACAGAATGACTCGGGCAGCCATTGATAAATTGACACAATATTCCTGGCCGGGTAACGTTCGTGAATTAGAAAATGTGATGCAGCGCGCCGTGATTCTGGCAACAAGCGATACTATCGATGCTGAACATATTCATCTGCCTGTCCTCGTTGGCGAGATAAAAGATCAAGCAAATACTCAACCGGAGACGGATGATATTAAATCGCTTGAACGCAAACATATTTTGGAAACGCTGGCCGCAGTTAATGGTTCCCGGAAATTAGCCGTTAAAAAGCTCGGTATTTCGGAGAGAACATTGCGATACAAATTACAACAGTACCGCATGACAAGTTAACTATAATTTTCCTATAGACAGATAAGCTTGATTTGATAGAATTTTGAAATTATTTGGGATTTTTCTGGTATTTCTAAGATGCGTGCAAGGATAAAACATGGATAGAGCGGGAATTGACAATATATTGCAGCAATTGCAGGCAGCTTCAGAACTGGCTTCCGGGGTTAAAAAGCAACCGAAAAGCGATGAAGTTGCAAGTGTTGATTTTAGCGAGAAGCTAAAGGCAGCCGTCGACCAAGTCAATAAAGCGCAAAGCGGTGCGGACAGGATGACTGAACAATTTGTCAGTGACCAAGCCAATGTCGATTTACATGAAGTGATGATTTCCCTGCAGAAAGCCAATGTATCATTTCAATCAATGGTTCAAGTTCGTAATAAATTAGTGACTGCCTACCAAGAAATAATGAACATGCAGGTCTAGGGAGCGGTGACTGTTTCTGAACGACCTGCTGCAATTTTTTCATTCATCGAGCGCCAATTCTAACGCTAGCCAGCCTTCTTCCAATTCCGCTATTTTTTTCTCAAGTGTCGAGTGAATTGCATTAAGCCGGTCGATCTCTTCCCGGGTGCATTTCGTATAGGTGAGTGGATCACCTAATTGCCGATTTGCTTCGGATAACTCTTGTTGCGCGATTGCTAAAGCCGTTTCAAGTTTCGATTGTTTCGATAACAATGCCTTTCTGTTTGGTTTGATTGCGGTTTGAGATGGTGTCTTCTGCGAAGTGGGTTTTATTTTTACTCCATCTGGAGCGCGACGATTTTCAAGCCAATTTTTATAATCCTCCAGATCACCATCCAATGGCTGTATTTTACCATCCGCTACCAGCCATAATTCATCCGCCACCGCCCGTACCAGGCTACGGTCATGCGACACCAAAACGACCGCACCGGTATAACTTTCTAATGCCAGTGTCAGTGCATCTCGCATATCCAGATCCAGATGATTGGTGGGCTCATCCAGTAACAACAAATGCGGTTTCTGCCAGGCCAGTATAGCCAGTGCCAAACGGCTTTTTTCGCCCCCGGAGAAACTATTGACCGGACGATTTTCGCCATCACCGCCTAGACCAAACCGTCCTAGAAATTTTCGTAAATCCAGTTCGGTCCGCAGCGGGGCGATTTCTTGTAAATGTTGAAGCGGTGTCTTTTTACCGTCCAGGTTTTCCAGCTGATGCTGCGCGAAATAGCCAATTCGAATATTTTCCGCCCGTTCCAGTGAACCGAATGTCGGTATTATTTCCCCGGTTAGTAATTTAATGAATGTCGATTTGCCAGTTCCATTGGGACCCATCAGAGCGATTCGCGAGCCTGCTTGCAATGTTAGATGAACCTGCTGAAATAACGGAAGGCTGTTATAACCGAAGCTGATATTTTTAATGCGCAGCAATACATCAGGACTGCGTTCAGGCGCCTCAATCTCCAGGTCAAAATGACCATCTTGCAAATGAACCGGCGCTAAGCGCACTAAACGTTCCAGGGCTTTGATGCGGCTTTGTGCCTGCTTGGCTTTAGTTGCCTTGGCGCGAAAACGCCGCACGAAATCTTCCATATGCGCAATCTGTTTTTGCTGCAGTTGCCAGGCTTGATTCTGTTGCGTCAGATGTTCAGCGCGAGCACGTTCAAAATCGTCGTAATTGCCGCTATAAGTCTCAATTGAGCGGTTATGAATGCTGGCAATGCGATTGACACAAGTATTAAGAAATTCACGGTCATGAGAGACCACCATCAAGCTACCCGGATAACGCAATAGATATTGTTCCAACCAAAGAATTGCTTCCAGATCCAAGTGATTGGTCGGCTCGTCAAGCAGCAGCAAATCGGCGCGGTGCATCAATGCTCTTGCTAAATTCAAGCGCATTCGCCAGCCGCCTGAGAAATGATTGACTGCTTGTTCCAGGGCTGAATTTTCAAATCCTAATCCGTTCAATAACTGTGCCGCCCTGGATCGTGCCGTGTAACCGCCGATCGCTTCATAACGCTGTTGCGCTTCAAACCAGGCGGTATCATGATGCGCTTGCGCCAATGTGTTCTCAAGCCGCCGCAGCTCGACATCGCCGTCTAATGCAAATTCAATCGCAGGCAGGTCGGAGTTGATGATTTCCTGTTCAACGAAAGCGATCGTTTTACCGGATTGCAAGCATACTTCGCCGCCATCCGGCTTGATGACACCTCGAATTAACCTGAATAATGTGGATTTTCCGCAACCATTCCGCCCGACCAAACCAATCCGCTGATTGGCAAAGATTTGCAGATTACAGTTTTCTAATAATGCAACACCGCCTTGCAAATAGGTTAATGACTGAATGGTTAACATAGCATTCTAGCAATCATAAAGATTCATAAAATCAAAAAATAGTAAGGTTCGTGTGATAAATCGCACGAGGTGCGTAAAATCGTTGTTGCAAGCTTTGTTAACTTCTTTGATACTGTCAAATTCTATGGTGCTATATAAGAGCATCGTATCAATCAAGATTGAAGGATATTGCTTACGGGTTGCTATTAGGGATTTTCCAAAAATAGTAAAGTTATCAATTACAATAAATTAATTGAAAAAAATTCCGCGGCCATTATTTTAATCCATTCGATGGGCAAACTACTAAAAGCCGTATTGCTGGCGCTAATTAGTTTTACGATTGTTATCGTATTAGGACTTTATTTATTTCGTCATACCATCGTTGAAGCGATAATCAGTGATCAACTGAGTCAGCGAGGTTTTCCGCTGCAGTCGATTGAAATTCCTGATGTTTCGTTTAATTCTTTGCAATTGCGGGATGTCACGGCTGGGAAAAATAGCGAATTCCGTCTGAAGCGGCTTCTGGTGACTTGGGATTTTCGAGAACTCTTGGCAGGAAAGCCGGTTTCGGTCGTAATCAGCGGCATGCAAATAACCATCGATTTAAAAGAAGGTGCCTCCAATTTCGCAATGCCACAATCTCCTGCACCTGCCGCTAAATTGAAAGTTTCCATACCTTGGTTGCCGGAATTAAAATTGAGTGATTCCGCGATTTATCTTCAGATGGCGGCGGGAGACATTACGATGGATCTATCCGGCGGTATTGGAGCGATACAATCCGGTCAGCAGGAAATTCAACTGAATGTGGTGACTGCCGCATCGTTTTTGCAGGCAAAGGCCGTGTTTAAAGCATCTTTCGATAATCAGGGAAAGCTCCAAGGACGAGTTCTTGTGCCGGAAGCTTGGCTCGATACCCCTGAAGTCCGAATTGCGAATTTTTCAAGTGACACTTCCTTCACGATTGTTGCATTGCAATTACAGCAAATGCAGACCGATACTAAATTGTCGGGTATCCGGTTATTGCGGCGAACAGAGACGCTCACGTCCGAATTGGTTTTTGAAGAAATGGTTTTGACAGGGGAGGTTCAGGAATCATCCGATTCAATGCTGGGCAATGTGGATTTTAAAATCGCCGATGGTCAGGTATCCGCTGACGCACTGAAACTCGAGCACCTATCAGTCTCCATACCCGCGCGGATCAAGTTCACTCCAACATCCGCGCAAATCGGGTTGCGTGAACAGGGGCAAGTGGCATTGGGAAAAATTCATACTGATTACCCCGTACAAATCGAAAATTTTCAAGGCTTCTCTATCGACCAAGCAGACCTGGACATAGTAAATGATACGCATGGTTTAAAACTCAGGCATGCCATTTCGATCACTCCTGCCAATCTGACATTGCTGGACAAGCGCCCTGAATCATCCGAGCGCAAAGCGCTGATTCATCCCGGCAGAATTTCTCTGATTGGAAAACGGGATGATGATGAAAAATACCGAGGAACGCTGACGGTTAGTGATGCAGCTGTTAACTTACTATCTCAGATTCAAGCGTCGGATATTTCGGTTATTCTGCAGCTAAATGGTCAAAAGGATGACGACATCGCTAATTTTACAATCGGTCAACTGCGTCATTTAGCATCTGAACCGTTGTTTGCTGCAATGTCTTTTTCCGGTGCTATCCGCGATACCGCTGATGAAGAGACGCCCGCTGTATACGCGCTGGAACTCAAAGGGGGCATTCCTGCGCTGGATTATTTAAAACTGACTGGCAGATATACGACCAGTACCGGTAACGGTATGTTGAAATTCGAGATTGCGCCGCTCAGTTTCTCACCGGGTGCTTTGCAGCCCAGTGATCTTTCGCCGCTTCTGGTGCAATTGGAAGATGTGAGCGGGAAGGTCAATGCGCATGCGCAGTTCAGATGGAATAAAGATGGGGTGCGAAGTAGCGGTGCCAAACTTGGCATACATGATTTGTCATTTACTCGTGAAACAATAAAATTAAATGATTTGAATGCGATGCTAAATCTGGATAACTTAATTGCACCGAGCAGTGCACCGCACCAATCAATTACCATTCGTCGGATTGATTCCGGGATTCCGTTGGAAAACTTACTGATTTCTTACCATATCGAAGGCACAACGCCGCCTCGCCTGGAGATAGAAAAAGCGCAATTTTCCATGATTAACGGCGTTGTATCCTTGGTACCGACGGTCATTGACCCTGTTGCAGCGCAGACGGATATCTTGTTTCGTATTGAGGATATTGATCTCGAAACCTTCTTTAACTTGCTAAAAATTGATGGACTGACCGGAAGCGGTCAATTGGATGGTCAAATTCCGATCACGATAAAGGATAATCTACTGACGATAGCAAATGGCCGTCTCACAGCAAGTTCGCCAGGGACTTTACGCTTTAAATCGGAAAAAGCTTCGAAAATGCTGTCTTCCGCCGGTAAGGAAATGAACTTGTTGCTGCAGGCTGTACAAGACTTTCACTATACTGAGCTCGCGCTGAATCTTGATAAGTTGGATTTGCATGATTTGGTGGTTAAACTCTCTTTGTTGGGGAATAATCCCAAGGTCAAGGATGGACAACCGTTCCAGCTCAATATTAAACTGGAAACAAATATTGATAAAATTCTACAAACGATTAACGAAGGGTATCATTTGTCCCATAAAATTTTGCGTGGTTCATTCATACTTCATTAACTTAGAGGGCGCTAAATTGCGGCCATGGAGCAGCAATGCTCATTACCGGCTCCCATCGAACCGAACGCTAGGAGCTATCATAAAAGAGGAGTGCAATCATGCGCAATATTGATCAAGTAACTAAAATAGCGATCGTTAAGACCGGCCTGATTCTTTTCTGTTTGGTAATTACAGCCTGCGCGCCAACAGTTAAAGTGGAATCACCGCAAGAGCCCATCACGATCAATTTGAATATCAAACTGGATGCTGATATCCGAGTCAAGCTTGAAGAAGAAGCCAAGAAAGATATTGCAGCCAATCCCGGTATCTTCTAGCAGTTATCATACAAGGAGACTATTGTGCAGCCTATTGAGAAAACGATTTTGAAAAAAACATTTCCCGGTCTTACGATCGCTTTTTTACTGACCTTCACGCTCTACACTTCATTGGCCAAAGCGGAAAATCTGGAGAGTCTCCGTGCATCAGGCGCTATCGGTGAAAGCTATAATGGCTATGTCATCGCACGGCAACCCCAGGCTCAAGCGGAAGCGGATGCTATCAATGCAAAACGCAGAGCTATTTATCAGGAAAAAGCGACTGCTCAAGGCATCAATGTCGATGAGGTAGCCAGGGTTTATGCTACTGAAATCGTTAAGACTGTTCCGGCAGGAACTTGGATTCAAATCAATGGGCAGTGGAAAAAAAAATAACGCCACTGATATTTAACAAAAAGAACTGAATTTCGCTGGGCCCTCGATATTTATTTAATAAATTTTAACTCTGGAGAGTAATAGCATGACATTTCATATTTTTCACCTGAATGAAGTATATTCCAATGCGGACGGCACCATTCAATTCATCGAGTTCATGGGTGATGCGGATTCTCAGAATTTGTGGGCAGGACATACCATTACATCGTCTAATGGCAGCACTACTAAGACCTACAATATTACGACAGACCTTCCCAGTACTGCGACTCTCAATAAATCAGTGTTGGTTGGAACGCAAGGATTCGCAGACTTAGGGATTGTGACTCCTGACTATATCATTCCGAATGGTTTTCTGTTTTTATCAGGGGGTACTGTCAATTTTCCCGGAATGGATGATGGCAAATTATCTTATGCCAATTTGCCAGTGGATGGCGTCACTTCCTTAAATCCGGACAGTTCGACCGGTATCAATTCACCGAAAAATTTTGCAGGCAGCACCGGCACTGTTCCGAGTAATATCTTTTCTGGAACAGACGGTCCCGATAATCTGATTGGTACATCAGGAGATGATTTCATTGTCGCGGCTGACGGAGCGGATACACTCAATGGTGGCAGCGGAAATGACAAATTAAGCGGTGGTTTGGGGATTGATACCGCTATCTTCAGCAGCAGCCGGGTAAATTATACAATTGTTAGCACCAGTAGCGGTTTTAACGTAACAGGCCCGGACGGCAATGATACGCTTTTTGGAATAGAGCGATTTAGATTTACGGATGAGAAAATAGCCGTGGATCTCAGTGACGGTCAATCAGCCAATAGCACGGTTCGCATCATCGGCGCGGCCTTTGATGCTCCCACGATCTCACAGCATCCGGATTATGTGGGTATCGGACTGAATCTGTTTGACTCCGGTGAAAGTATGCTTGCGGTTTCTCAGCTGGTGGTAGGCGTTATGGGGCTGTCCAATGATGCATTTGTCGATAAAGTGTACCAAAATGTTGTGGGTAGTTTACCTTCTGCTTCCGAGCATGATTTTTATGTCAAGCTATTAGCCGGCAGCGGCGGAACGTTGAGTCAAGCCCAACTGCTCGAGATTGCGGCAAACACCGATATCAACGAAATCAATATTAACCTTACCGGATTGCAACAAACGGGTGTTGAATTCATGTGACAGGATGCGGAATCAGTCTGATGAATTCTTTTACAGGAATTTCTGAAGATAGCGAACACTGAAACCAATAAAGCCTTGGGTAAAGATTCTGCCCAAGGCTATTGCAGGGAAGTTTTGGGAGCATAGATAAAATCATGAAGTATCACTTCCGGCAGTGTTAGCATCTTCACCAAGCAGTTCTTTCTTTATTACAGCGATCCGTGTTTTTCGTACTTTGTGATGGATGGCGGCGGGCAATTCTGCGGGATCGATTGAGCTTTGGCTTAATTCGGTTGCGATTGCACCGGCATCGACTTGCTGTGCCGCGATTAATGCTTTTTTTAAAAGTTCGGCTTGTGTATAAGGTTTCCCGGCATACCCCGGGCGGCCATGAAAATCGCAGGCGCAAGCTCGCAGGAATTCTTCAAATCTAACCGGTTTTCTATAAGCATCAACTCCTTTCAACATATCCGCGATGGTTGCCGGTCGCAGTTCTTCCGCCCGGTGCACATCGCCGTGATAACGAGCAACCAGCAATGCCAGATCGCGAGAATCCTTGGGTACTTTGATGCGTTCGCATAAATTTCTGGTCAATTCGATGCTTCGCGCTTCATGCCCAATGTGACGCGGCCATTGTTCCGGTGGGGTTGTGCCCTTGCCTAAGTCATGCATCAGTGTTGCAAAGCGGATCGGCAGTGAGAAATGCTGTGATGCCGCAAAATCAATTGCCATCATGATATGCACGCCGGTATCAATTTCAGGATGTGCATGTGCCGGTTGCGGTACACCGAATAGTACATCGACTTCCGGCATGATGCGCGCGAGCGCGCCACATTCTCGCAACACATAAAACATGCGCGACGGATGTTGTTCCATCAATCCGCGCGCGAGTTCCTGCCAAACACGCTCCGGTACCAGTGCATCGACTTCGCCGTTATGTACCATATCGTTCATCAATGCCAGTGTTTCCGGCGCAATGTGAAAGCCGAATCGCGCGGCAAAACGCGCTGTCCTGAGAATACGTACCGGGTCTTCGGAGAAAGCCGGGCTGACATGCCGCAATATTCCCGATTCCAGATCGGCGACGCCATTGAACGGATCGATAATATTGCCGGCTTCGTCTTTGGCGATCGAATTGATCGTCAAGTCCCGTCGCGCCAGATCTTCCTGCAATGTGACTTGTGGCGAGGTAAATACTTCGAATCCTTTATAGCCGCGCGATATTTTCCGTTCGGTGCGTGCTAACGCGTACTGCTCATTGGTTTGAGGATGCAGAAAAACCGGGAAATCTTTACCTACCGGGCGATAGCCCAATCGTTCCATGTCTTCGGGCGAGGCGCCCACGACCACGTAATCATGATCTTGAACAGGCAATCCCAGCAGTTCATCACGAACCGAACCACCCACCAGATAAGTTTTCACAATCTTTTCCCAAAGTTAAGAAGGGTGAATCAAACCGGCAGTTATTTTGCCGCCCGCACGACGCCAAGGCGTTGTTTGAGCGTCGGTTCATGGCGATGATCCAAAACTTTGGCGTAATACATCGAGTTTTTCAGAACCTTCTTGACGTAATCGCGCGTTTCGTTGAATGGAATCGTTTCGGCATAAATCGCACCTTCCAGCGGCACAATATTGTCGCGCCAGCGTCTGGCCCGGCCCGGCCCGGCATTGTACGCGGCGGAAGCCAATAGCGGCTGATTATCCAAGGTACTCAGTACATGCTTGAGATAATACGTACCCAAACGCAAATTAGTGTTGATATCCACCACCAGGCTTTGACGGAAATTCGGTATTCCCAATTGTTTGGCAACCCATTCTGCAGTTGCCGGCATCAACTGCATCAAGCCGGCGGCACCGGCATGCGATTTAATGTCAGCGATAAAGCGGCTCTCCTGCCGGATCAAACCGTACACCCAAGCTTCGTCGAGATCATGTTGCTGCAATACCTTCCGAAGCATTTCGCGGTGTGGCGATAAAAACCGCAGACTAAAATCATGCTGTGCAACCGTCCGGTTGGCAGTATTGATCGCGCGATCGTATAAACCCTGACGGCGGGCGACTTCCGCTGCCGCCAGCAATTCGGCGTCGCTGAAATTGCGAGTGGTCCAACTCCATTCGCGCATTGCTTCAGTGCGCAAATTCATGCGCGAAAACGCCAATGCACGCAGAATTCCAGGCTTGCGCTCCATTGCGGTGATTTCGGCACTATTAACGCGGTAGGTTTTGTCGGCGATGGTGAGTATCGTACCCAGCTCTTCCCGCGCCAACTGCCCATAAAAACTATGTTCGGCGCTGAGTGGAATGAATATCGTGTTGGCGTTCAGCGTATGACCTTTCACCAGCAAAGCGCGCGCTTTCCAGTAACGCCAGGTATCCACTTGCTGTTCCGTCATGGACATCCGGTTAATGGTCCTTAAGACCTCATCCCAGTTTCCCACTCGTAACGCCGCCCGTACCTGCCAGCCGAGGATAAGATCCGAAGGGGGATACAATTGCGTAGAGTTTTGTGCTTCGCTAAACCAATCCAAAGCGCGGGGATCGTGCCGCATGGCCGCCCGGTAACCCAGTCGCGACAGGAAATAGGAACGATCGGAAGAGGTCAATTGATTTTTGACTTTCAACCATTGCACATACGTTGGGTTGGTATCGTTGCGTAATAAGCGCAATAACGAAAATAGAACAATTTCACGATCACTGCGGGTCTTGATGGTTTTTAAAGAATCGAGATAGCGCAAGGGATTTTTTGCGGCATTGTTCAAGTCGGCGCTGTTGAGCGTTTCATTGCCGGAAAGATAGCGGTTGATATGCGTGGCAACCCCTGTCTGGCCTTCTTCTAGCGCCAATCGGATGCGTGTCCAAATATCTTCGGCAGTCAGTTGTCCGCCATAGATGAGCGACTGAAATACCGGCGTGCAGCTATCAGGTAAACTGGTGGGTGTTAACCACAACGCACGGATATCCGGTAACACCGAAATATCCCGTCGATCCAACTGGCGTTGATAGTGGTAGCACAGCAGTTCAGTATCCTTGTTGACCAGCAGCGGGTATTCGGTATCAAATAGTGCCCACTGTTGATTCTTACCTAATACTTTGAGCCAATCGCCGCGGAGCCGGTCAGCGACCAAATCGCCGTCGTAACGTAACAGGAAATACCGGATCGTTGCGGTATCGGAGGTGCGCAATAACATCCGCTGCTGGTAATAATCGACATACGGCCACAACACATGGCGTTTCAGTCTTGCGGCAGATTCGTCCAGACGTTTTGTGTTACCGGACTGAAAAGCTTCGCGAGCTATCAGGAAATCGCTATCCTGGCTTGCCGGTAACGATCCGACATAAGTTAAGAGCAGTAATCCAATCAGCAAATTTTTCATAGTATAAAAAGTACCGAACTGCCTGACAGGGCGGAAAAAGACGCTGTTGATATTCTACAATGAAACCGCGCTCTTCCGACGGTGCGGTAAGAGCCCGGTTTCCCGTTTAAATTCTAGAATTGAAGACAAGCTGGGGAAGCTCTGAGAAAAGTAACGAGCGACAGTCAGCCAAAGCGAGATTCAGTGAAGAAGTGCCGTTTACGAAGGGTAAAACGAACATTCTGCGTCTGATCTCAATGGAGTATGACTGAGCATCCTGGTTTCAGGATTCCTTAAATGACGCCTTGTCCGAGCATTGCATCCGCAACTTTGACAAAACCGGCAACGTTTGCGCCGTCGACATAATTGACGCTGCCATCGTCCGTGGTGCCGTATTTTAAGCAAGATTGATGGATGGCTTGCATGATTTCCTTCAATCGCGCATCCACTTCCTCGCGCGTCCAGGAAAGACGCATGGCATTCTGGCTCATTTCCAAGCCGGAAGTAGCGACTCCGCCGGCATTGCTGGCTTTACCCGGTGCGTAGAGTACTTTGTTATGAATAAAGCATTCGACAGCTTCCGCGGTCGACGGCATATTCGCGCCTTCGGCGACGCAAATCACACCGTTTTTGATCAGCGTTCTGGCATCGTCACCGTTCAATTCATTTTGCGTTGCGCAAGGCAACGCGACTTGTACTGGAACATGCCATGGTGTTTTGCCCGGCAGGTAGGTCACATTGACACGTTTTGCGTATTCATCCAGCCGCGCGTACAAATGATTTTTCACTTCCGCCAGTATCGCTAATTTTTCCGGTGTGAAACCTGCTTCATCAACGATCGTGCCGCTGGAGTCCGATACCGTCACCACTTTGGCGCCTTGCGACATGGCTTTTTCCACCGCGAACTGCGCTACATTGCCGGAGCCGGACACGGATACACGCATGCCTTCGAGCGAACGTCCGGCGTGTTGCAACACTTCCTGCGCAAAATAAACGGTGCCATAGCCGGTGGCTTCCGGACGGATCAACGATCCACCAAAACTCAGACCTTTACCGGTAAACACGCAATCTGCGCGATTCGATAATTTTTTCATCATTCCGGCCATAAAACCGACCTCACGTCCACCCACGCCAATATCACCGGCGGGCACGTCGGTATTGGAGCCGATATGGCGGAATAACTCGCTGATAAATGCTTGACAGAAACGCATCACTTCACCGGGGCTTTTACCTTTAGGATCGAAATCGGAGCCGCCCTTGCCGCCGCCCATTGGCAACGTCGTCAGCGCATTTTTGAAAGTCTGTTCGAATGCCAGAAATTTAAGGATCGACAAATTCACCGATGGATGAAAGCGGATACCGCCTTTATAGGGGCCGATCGCAGAACTGTGCTGAATGCGGTAGCCACGATTGACTTTGACCTCGCCATGATCGTCCACCCAGGAAACGCGAAATATGATCACCCGCTCCGGTTCAACCAAGCGATCCAGCAAACCATGCTCGGCATAGCGCGGATGCGCCATGATAAATGGCCACAAGCTTTCAATGACCTCCGTTACCGCCTGCATGTACTCTGGCTGATTCGGATTGCGCTCAGCCACGTAGGCACTGAATTCGTCGAGACTCTTATATTTCATTTTTATTCCCCCGGTAAGTGAAAGGTTATCTGCAAATAGGGCAATTTTGCCAAATAAATTCACCGGGTGCACTGTATTTTTGTCAGAAAAGGGGATTTTTATTGAAATGGCTACCATGTGGCTGCTTCAACTGACAGCAGCACCATCTCCCCGTCTCTATTTCGATGAATTGCACATCATATGACGATTATTATGCAAGGTTATAAGTGGATACTCGTTTTTAATAGCGCAATTTCTCAAACACGTATTTTCGATCTAGAGACAATTATTGTTAGGAAAGCAGTGAGAATTTTAATAACATATGATTAACTGCTTGCGTAGAATATTTTTCATGGATTATGTTGCGTGTTGATGGTGTGATCGAACTAAGATTGGGAATGCCCACAACTAAATTTACATTCAATCGATATTTCTCTACACTAACAACCCATCCCTGAAAGTTGTGCAATTGCTGGTCGGTATAATCATTAGTTAGCCGCAGATTCTTGATCTGGCTTTTTTGATAACACTGAATGACAGGAGGTTGCAATGAGCGAGAACGGTGCCCCCTTTATTCGCCTGGGAGAGGATGCTGACGAAGCACCCCGGCTGAATTACTCGATTCCGGAATCCACCAATCATGTCGGTGTCAGCGTCATTTCCATCGATATTGATGAGAATTTTCTTAACGCTGCCACTCTGAAAGAGCTTCGAGAGAACGTTGAGAAAAAGAAGGTCAAGCGGCCTAAGCCGGTCGGACCGGATTTGCGCATCGATAACTTAACGTTAGTGTCCAAAAGCGATCGCTTGGCGACAGTGAACAATTTCAAAGCGGTTGCCGAAGTTTACGAGCAATATCCTTCAAGTTTCATTTACACCCCCAGCGAAGGTATGCTCGGTTTCTCCGGTGATTTCGACATTATTCAACCGAAACCGCGTCCGCCATCGCGGGTGTTTCCAAAAATTCTGTTTTTCGAGAAGCTGCAGATTTCCACTTTCCTGGGTAACTACGGTGCAGGTCGGGTCATTAAGACTTTTTCCTTGTTTCCCGGTGAAAAGACCAAGATTTCGCTCAAGACTTACCAGAAAACGATTCAGCAGAATGAATCCAAGGTTAATTTCGGTTCGTCGGTGCTTGATTCCGTAACCGAAGAAGCAGCTGTCGACTTCGAAAACAGTATTCAGAGCGAATCGTCGAATAAATACACCGAAACCGAAGCGGATATCCTGAATTCTCAGAAAAACTACAGCAAGAAGGAAGGCAGCGGTAATGCCAAAGTGCTTTGGGGGTTGGTCGAAGCTGGCGGTAGCGGCGGTTCGGAATCTTCGGAAGAAGTCAGCGGGGAATGGGGTACGAGGAGCGCGCGCGAATCTTTTGCCAACACAGTATCGAATGCATTGTTCAAGCACTCCGCCCGGGCCTCGTCAAAGCGGGATGTGGAAATCAATACCAGTCAGGAACAAAGTGTGTCGACAACCTCGGAAAAGGGCTCGGAAAGTACCATTGAGCGGCAGATTGAGAATGTCAACGTCAGCCGCACATTGAATCTTGTTTTCCGCCAGATGGTGCAGGAATATATCTCGGTATTGCATCTGACGGATGTGAAGATCGCGTTATACGACGAATCACCGGGACCCTATCCACAATATGCGATCCACGAGCTCGACAAATTCCTGGATGCGTATTTTATCGACGACCCGGAGACACGAACAAGCATACTCAGCGGTATTATCCGTGAGCTGTATTTTATCTTCGACTACCGCGATACGCCGCAGCAATTCCTGGAGCAAGTGAACCTGGAGTTTCCGGCAACGGTCATTGCCGGGTTGAATATTAACCTGCCCGAAAGTGTATCTTACCTCCGGGTCAACAAATCGCTGAAAACACGGCTGGAAGGGCGCGAATTCATCGAGGTGCCGGGGGTGGTGCTCAAGGAAAACGTCATCACCATGCGCACCGACGGTGTCGTAGTCGATGGATTCCTGGGCCGCGGCGGCGATCCGGAAGCAGGTCTGCTCGATACTTATTCTGCGAGCCTGCAGACCGAAACAATCCGCGAGATGGCGCTTAAGAATTCGTTGCAGCAGGAAGAAATTTCCAGGATTGCGTTGGGGCGTGATGTCGTGGCCAATGGCGACGAACAGCAAGCGGAACGATTCCGCAAGGTTTTCTGCTGTGAACCGGAAGCCGAGAAGGAGAGCGAGCAAGGCGGTCGGGATGACAACGACACTTGAACGCATTTTAAACAAGACGGCTATCCGCTTTGATGCCATCCGCGACCGGGTGACGGATAAAGCGGAAGAGGTGCTTGGCTCAAAAAAACGAGTGCAGACCCGGGAAATCTGGGCGGTGGGGGATTTTCCAAACCCCTGGTCTTCGGAACAAGACGAAATCGACGCGTTGACTGGTGACAAATGGTTTCCAAGTACTAAGGATTTTGCTGCGGCGATCAAGAACAGCGGTGCGAAGGGAAAGAACTATACCATCGTTGATCACTCGGCCAGTTTTATCAATCTGGTATACATGCAACCCAAAGGCAGTATTACCCGGTTAAACTTTGTAACTCACGGGGCCAGCGACAGCATCGGGCTGAAAGGAAGAATCGAAGACGACGGCGTCTATTTCGACGAAGATCTGGAAGAAGGTGTTTTGCAAGGTTTTAAAGACAACGGAATACTGAAGGACGACGGAACGGTTGTTCCCTGGTCAGAAGTTCAAGCCCGCTTCGCCAAAGATGCGGTGATAGTCGTCTACGCCTGCAAGGCGGCTTTGTCCGAGGATTTTCTTCAATTTCTGGCGGATGTTTTTGGTGTGACCGTACAAGGATTTACCACTGAATTACATTACACCTATAGCGGTGAAGCGCTGTCAAACGGCAAGATCGATAGAAAGCAGTTGAAGATCGACGGTCAAACTGACATTAAATCACTCAGTCCAAGCGTAACCAAGAAGCCATCGGCACCGGTTGAATCCACGCCACCCTGAAGCACCACCCGGAATCCGGCAGGTTCCGAGGAAGAATGTCGAACGATCATTGATATCGTTTCTGAATTTCTGCGGTTGCAGCGTATAATTGCGCGGATTATTTCACGGTTGCACAGCAGCAAAAAATGTTGCAGCCGCTGGATGAACGCCTAATCTTACACAGAATAATTGGAATATGACTCAAGATAACCAATCGGCTGCGCCGCTCGATGAAAATCAAATCATTGCCGAGCGTCGTGCCAAACTGGCTGAGCTGCGCCAGACCGGCAATGCCTTTCCCAACACTTTCCGGCGCGAGCATCTGGCAGCGGATCTGCACCGGCAATACGATGACTTAACCAAGGAACAACTGGAAGAATCGCCGGTTACCGTCAAAGTGGCCGGGCGTATGATGTTAAAGCGCGTCATGGGCAAGGCCAGTTTCGCCACCATTCAGGACATGAGCGGCCGAGTTCAGCTGTATATCTCAAACGATCAGACCGGCGAAGCGGCGCACACGGCCTTTAAACATTACGATCTGGGTGACATTCTATGGGCGCAAGGCTTGTTATTCAAAACCAAGACCGATGAGCTATCGATTCGCGTCACGAATTTGCAGTTACTGACCAAATCGCTGCGGCCGCTGCCGGAAAAATTTCATGGCTTAACCGATCAGGAACAAAAATACCGCCAGCGTTACCTCGATTTGATCACCAATGAAGACGCGCGCAAGGTGTTCACGGCGCGCTCGAAAATTATTCAAGCCATGCGCGAATTTTTCGTAGCGCGCGGCTACCTCGAAGTCGAAACCCCGATGATGCACCCGATTCCCGGCGGCGCCACGGCAAGGCCATTCTCCACGCATCACAATGCGCTGGACATGGCGCTGTATTTGCGCATCGCGCCCGAGTTGTATTTGAAACGGCTGGTAGTCGGCGGCATGGAAAAAGTGTTTGAAATCAACCGTAACTTCCGCAATGAAGGCATTTCCACCCGGCATAATCCCGAATTCACCATGGTGGAATTTTATGAGGCTTACCAGGATTTTACCTATCTGATGGACTTCACCGAGAGAATGCTGGCGGAAATCGCGCAAAAAGTATTGGGTACCACCGAAGTCACGTATCAGGGTAAAACCATGGATTTGGCGAAACCGTTCGCCCGGTTGACCATTACCGCAGCAATCAAACAATTCCATCCGCAATATACCGATGCGCAATTGAATGACCGTGATTTCCTGATTAACAAGCTGCAAGCGCTCGGCATTCATTACAGCCCGCACGACGGTATTGGTGGCTTGCAACTCTCATTGTTCGACGAAACCACCGAGCATTTGCTGTTCGAGCCGACATTCATCGTCGATTATCCGGCGGAAGTCTCACCCCTGGCGCGGTGCAACGACAGCAACGCCGAAATTACCGACCGCTTCGAGCTCTACATTGCCGGACGTGAAATCGCGAATGGCTTCTCGGAATTAAACGACCCGGAAGATCAAGCAGCACGCTTTCTGGAACAAGCCAAAGCCAAGGATGCCGGCGATAACGAAGCCATGCACTTCGATGCCGATTATATCCGTGCTTTGGAATACGGCCTGCCGCCGACAGCCGGGGAAGGTATCGGTATCGACCGGCTGGTCATGCTACTGACCGACAGCCCCAGCATCCGCGATGTGATTTTGTTTCCGCAGTTACGGCGGGAGGATTAAAACGTAATGTGACATTAAGCACAGTGCAATACACCATGTGGTGATACTATGCGAATCATGTACGGATGATACTGAGTTAATCCATCTAATGCGTAAAGTGAAAGATCGCTTCTCTTTTTAGATGAGTGATTTCAAGAACCAATCCCTTATATGCGCTGATCCCAGCTGGGATTGGCGTAGTTCTTCAGGGTTTGCTATCTAATGACTGTTTACTGCCAATAAATATTTAAGAGGTGAGTATTAAT
This sequence comes from Nitrosomonas sp., assembly GCF_019635155.1. Classification (GTDB taxonomy): domain Bacteria; phylum Pseudomonadota; class Gammaproteobacteria; order Burkholderiales; family Nitrosomonadaceae; genus Nitrosomonas. The sequence continues at coordinate 220,620 of NZ_JAHBZY010000001.1, forward strand.
GGTTAGAGCAATTCTTTCTTTGCACTGTACTGTATTTCGAAGTAGTGCAAATATGTTAATTCTCATTGTAATCGCATTGCTATTATCCGGGTGTAACTCCAGGGTGACATCGGATAACCAGGTTTCCCGTACACTTCCGATAAGCAGACCCACCTCAGTACCGACTCCTTCGATGATCGCTCCGGCAGTGTGGCCGGGAACACCGATTGAACAGGCTTCTGCTGCCGCTGCAGCTTTTGCCGCAGAGAAACCATTAGTGCGAATGCCAGCTCTCGTTGGAGCTCTCGGAGCTAGTGGCGTGCCTGTAGTAGACTCCAAAGGACAAATTGTTGCTGGGACTGGATCGGATTATCTGGGGCTGCCGTGGATGCACGTATCGGGTATCGCGGTTACTAACCCGCAATTTTCCATTTCGTTTGCCGACGCGGCGCGATTGTTGGACTTGGGACTCACTTCAATCCCTGCAGCGGACTCCGGCAAGGCAGCTAGACTATTAGCTGCAGTCCGTGAGGGTTTGTCAAGTCCCGATCCACAAGTACAATTCTTTGCTCACCTTATCGCTCACAGTAACGCTCGGCTCGGAGGCCCGCCTCTTATTCTATCTTCAACTACTCCGGAACAAGTGCGTATCGATATGGCAACGCTTGAGGTCTTTGTCGGCCGTATGCTGCGGCTCGCTCTTGTGGAAGCTCTGCGGATCAAGGCAAACCAGCCAGTAGCAGATCGCGGCAAGGTTTCGCGTGCCCGCGTGATTTCTTTCAATCCGCTGCTGATCCAGACCAGTTATGCGGACGACCTCATAAAACCAATCGTTGGCACTAACGAAACCAAGGGAATGCCTAGCATCCCAGAAAAAACTACCACACCGCCGCCTAACTGTGCAGACGATGCGATGAATGGCTGGGGTATTTGGGTGCTTTCCAAAGCCCTCGGTGGAGTTGACATGTCCGCTATTGGCGGAGAAAGTGCCGCGTGGAAAGGTTTAACCGATTGGGTTAGTAAAGAGATTATACAATCCGGTGAAGCGATAATGATTGATGCATCTAAGCTCACTCATGCCACGGAGTTTCTTAACTACTTCGGAGGTCTAATGAGCAGTACCTTTTCTGCTCTAAACTATCTATTCGAACTCGCCATGTTGCACGCAACTGTAACTATGGAGGGCGGTGAACCGCTTGTACGGCATAAGAGAAAAAGCGAAGGCGACGCGGAGGCTAAAATCCTAGCAGCCAAGTTTGAGATGAAATGCCAGATTCCGCGCGCGGCGATTCAAACCCCGAGACCGATGCACAGTTGGGGAGCGCTTCAACTGTCTTTTTAGCACTTGGTACCGCATCGGGAAACAATTAATGTTCATGCCAACTGAGGGACCACAATCCGGTCGGTTTGCGAATAGACGTCAGCGGGGGGACTGGTTTTACGAGAGGACTCGCTCCAGGTGATTCGATTGTGCTTTTCGGTCCTGCCACATTCAAACCATACCAAGACACAGATGTCAACGGTGAGATACGCATTCCTGTCCAAGGCCGGCGACAGAAACGCGACTACTCCGACGATGCTAAACCTGTGAAAAAGGAATTCGGTGTCATTTTAACCTCCACGCTCGAACCAACGGATGGCGCATCAGTCGGAAAAACCTTTCTTGATAGTTTGATTTGTGTCGGTGCTGTGGGCCTGGGATGTGCTGATGCAATTACCGATATTCTCAAGACATTTCACTACAGCTTGGGTGAACATACCTTCGCGCTACGGGATTGGCAATCGAACAAAAAACATACTTTTAATAATGCCTTGCTTAAACTTAAGTACACAAATGAAAATTGTCGAGATACCTATACCTATGATATTAGTGGATCAACGTGCGGTGATCCAGTGCCTGGTGATTGGAAAATTAACCAAAAAGTCACACTCGAGTCCGCGTGCGGCTCATTCACCCATAGACATCAAACAATTGAATCTTTTGAGAATGACTGTGTTCTGGAAGGGAGCGATGATGTTAAATTTTTCGAGAGTGTCGCAACTTCTGTATCCAAAGGGGGTAGTATGTGGTATTGCATCTATCGTCCTGCGCAAAATTCACAATCAGCATCAATTATAATTCGTGTTGCTGGCAACGATTCTTCTCCCGTAGAGAATATTGTTCCGTTATTAGAGGAAGAAGAATGTAGTGAATAAAATAAAAAAAACTTTCTTCATATAACTATAAACAGCAAGTAGCTTGGATAAGCTTGCGTCATCCAGGATAAATCAAACTTCAATACCGGAACCCATCCCGTCATTCAATGATAAACTGCCTGTTAATCAAGGTTTCGGAGAGATATCATGTCCGATAAGATGAAATGGATTCTGGAAAATATCAAGATATTGTCGCCTCATGAAAAAGCGACGCTCGCGCATTGCCTGATTTCAAGTTTGGATGACACCAACGAAGCACATGTTGATGAGGCGTGGGTTCAAATCGCAGAACGCCGGTTCGCGCAACTTGAGTCCGGTACAGTGCAACCGGTTAGCTGGGAAGAAATAAAGCTGAAATTGAACCGTGAGCTGTGACAAACGTTTACTTTCATCCTGAAGTCGCGCGCGATATACGTGAATCGGTCGTCTGGTATGAATCGCAGGCAAAAGGGTTAGGCGGTGGTTTCATCAATGAGCTTGAAAGCGCTTATGCAGCCATCGCCGAACTTTCTGGTGTGTGGCCTCAATTCGGAAAGGGTTCCGGCGTTATAACCTTACCTGCTTCCCATTTGCTGTAATTTACAGGCAATCAAAAGAAAAAATCTATGTGGTTGTCGTGATGCATCAAAGCAGAAAACCCGGTTACTGGTTCAATCGAATTGCAGAATAAATCATGCTATTACTCCGATTTTTCAGATTGCCGGGTCAATTTGGATAAAGTTTTCGCTTCTTCCAGCAAATGCCTCAGAGCCTTGTTAACCGCTTCATCGTTGGGGAAAGCTTTCGCAATATCAGGCTCCAGAATCACTACATTGGTTTCTGCTTTGATACGGCTTGCGTATTTGCCACGTATAATTTTATCGAAATCAGATCGTTGGTACTCTGGCCGAAGCTCGTCTGTCATTTCAGGTTTAACCTTCTTCATAAATTTTCCTCTCAGAATTTGTAGCCAATCGCGCTGATATGATCCGGATCGAATTGCCGCTTTCAGTATACGTGCCACCGCCAGTAAACGACCTTGAGAAGAAATGCCAAACGTTACATATCTTTCTTCATCTTCCGAATGATCGGGATCGCGGGTAGTTGCAGAAAATGCATCACGCAATGCACTGGATGCTTCTTCAAAAGTGACGCCATGTTTACGATGATTAAGTACAGCTTTCTTCGCATTCCACTCAAAATGCATAAATACCGATGTATCCTTGCTATTAATGCGACACGTTAGAAAATAGCTTCCACATTACGGCTAAGTTATCACAAAATGTATCTGAATAGCGCTTCCCAGAATATTTTTCAGCAATTTGTGGCAAACCGCCTGGGTTTGTTATTAGCACAGGGTTGGGCTGCCGAAGAAAGCCCGACATCACCCGCTGCGCAGGGGTGTTATGCAGCGTCTTCATTATCCCATCCGGGAAAAACCAGTACCGCAGGGTGGCATTTGAGGGCTTTTGCCAATATTTTGGCGCGTTCAACCCCCAAGTTGATTGGATCATGCTCGAGAGTCCGCAGATCGTGACTATATCGAGTAATTGCAGGATAGGTTTTGAAAAAACCAATAAGCTGAATTATTATCGTTATATCGGTGCAGCCGCATTGTAGGTTCTTGTTTCTAAAAAATAGCGAGAATACCATTCATTGACTTCGATACCTTTTATTACATTGAGCAAGAAGCTTCTTTTTAATGCACGATTGCCGCTCTTGTTTTTTTGTATCGGGCTTATCGCTTATAAGTTTTATCTACTGGAAATCAATTCTCGGGCTATTCTTGGTTGTGATTGGTGCTTGGTAAGAAAAGCGATATTCTTTGAATTGCAATTCCTTTTTTTACTGGGAATTTTGCATTTCGTGGCAGGGTTTTCCCGCTGGTATTGGTTGCGTTTCAGTTTGCGCTTGAGCGTCATTGCCATACTGCTAATCATGGCAATCGACCTAATAGTATTGCAGCAATTCCTGGTTCGTTTTACCTGGCATGAATTCTTGAAATTTGTTTCTGAATTCAGCGCAATCATGGATTTCTCCAGACAGCTTATCGTAAGTTTCTGGTCAGCACTGATCGCTGCAATGGTTATTTCCATAATCTTGTGGGTTTTGGGCCGTTACTTGATTTTAGATAATGCAACGACCCGATCGCCTGTGTTCTTGGCGTTTGTTGCCTTCGGCTTGTTCGGGACGGAATATTTGAAACCCACTGAATTTCATGGACCTTATCTGCAAAACTCGATTGAAGCATTTTTTTCATCGCAAACAAGACATCGTCCTTATTCAGATGATTTCGCCAACAAAATTTTAGCCGAGCCTGAGGAAGAAAGCCGGTGCTACGAGGGAGTAGGGGCTCGTCCTGATTTGATATTGCTGATTGTCGAGTCGCTTTCTATGTATCACAGCAAGCTTTTTTCAGGACTTCGCGATTGGACGCCGCAGTTCGACAGTGTCAGTCAAAATGGACGATGGTTCAGCAACTTCTACGCCAACGCCATCAACACGGAACAGGGCCTGGTTGCATTGCTCACGGGTGAACCGGCTATCGCCAGGGGAACGGGTAACGCATCGACTCCGTTATTCGAGCAATTCCAAAGTTCTAAACATACGGTGCCTCATCTACTGAATGACTTGGATTACTACACCGCTTTTCTTACGACTGGGAATCTTGGTTTTCTGGGGAAAGGGGATTGGCTTAAAAAAATTGGATTTAATTTAATTGAAGGTCATGATGCAGCTTACTACGACGGCATGAAACGGTTTCACTTCGATGCCGCGCCAGATCAAGCGCTATATGACCGAGCGCTAATCGAGCTCCAAACGCATCATCGCAAAAAGCCAGTGTTCCTGACATTGGAAACCGTTTCAACACATCACCCTTTTATCGATCCTGAGAGCGCCGCGCAATCCGAAGAATTGGTTTTTCGTTATGCGGACCGTGCATTAGGGGTTTTCGTTGAAAATTTAAAATCAATCGGCTTTTTTGATAATGGTTACTTAATGATCGTAAGCGATCACCGCGCCATGGTACCGGCTAGTCAGGATGAGATGGTGCGCTTCGGTGATCGCGCATATGCTCGCATTCCATTCAGCATTATCGGCTATGGTTTGAATAATGAGGAAGTAGTCGATCCCTTCTCTCAAATCGATTTATTACCTTCGCTCCATCATTGGTTGAGTCAAGACCGGCATTGCGTAAACGCGAATCAGGGAATATTTTTACCGAAAACCAAACACCAACCCGCTTGTATTTTTACGCGTCGCAGTTACGCTTTGGACGATGTTTTCATCCATTGTGGTGACGAAGACTATATCATTCGCTTAGACGGCGATCGCAGTCATTATGTCGGTGCCAAACCACCTCATGACTTGTTAGGAAGCATACATCGATTGAGATTAGGCAAAGATTCATCGCATTGATACCGGCAATGTCACAAGGTTTGTTTGCTTTCTCCCTGAATATCGGTCAGACGGGATATTCGGATGTCGAAGATAGGTTCATTTTTTGTCATCGCCGCCATTCTGGCGTGACGGAACCCTTCCTTTTAGTTGCTGCCCATAACGATAGGTTAAGTCAATTTGAACAAAAGTGGCGGTTTTTTCGACACTCAATATTTATTGTTTAATTACCAGTTGTTTACTTTATTTTGTAATATCCGATTTTATCTGATCGCGCTATTGGTCGCATCGAGTTTTCACGCTGCGGCGCAGGAAATACTCGATTTGCCCGGTAAGCAGGCTATCGTCTCATTATCGGCGCCGCAGTCGGTGAAAAAAATGCTCGATAAATATATTCAGCTACCTGCAGAGCCATTTGCCAGCGAGTATGATGAAAGCGCATTCGTGCATCGCATACAAAAAGAAATCAGCGAAATTATGGCGACTGAAGGTTACTTCAGTGTCAGTGTTTCCGTAATAAAGCCGGCGCATGCGCAATCGATCGAGATCAAAGTTGATCCGGGCGAATTGACTCGCGTAGGTTCGGTTAGCCTTGAATTTTCCGGTGATATCGCCAATAGTGATAAAGAACACCGCAAACGCATCGAGCAGCTTCGCGCTGCGTGGTCACTAAAGACCGGGAAGCCCTTTCGCGCCGCCGATTGGGAACAGGCAAAATCCGCTTTGATTAACAGCGTCACGCAACAGGCATTTGCCGCCGCCGCCATCACTAGCAGCCAGGCCAGCGTCGATCCCGGTGCCGCGCGCGCTGACCTGACTGTTACGATCGATTCCGGGCCGGTTTTTCATCTTGGAGAAATTCAAATTTCCGGTCTGAAACGTTATGATGCATCACTGATCACGCGGCTTGCGACTTTCAAGCCAGGCGATATTTATCAGCGTGATTTGTTGCATCAATATCAACTCGCATTGCAGAAAACACCGCAATTTAGCACGGTTACGGTCAGTATCGTGCCCGATATCGCCCAGCACCGGTCGATACCGGTTAAAGTCATGCTGACGGAGGCACACGCGCAACGCTTCGCCTTCGGTGCCGGTTACAGTTCCAACAATGGCGCGCGCGGTGAAATCAATTACCAGTATCATAATCTATTCGACCGCGCTTGGAATCTCACCAGTTTGTTGCGGCTCGAGCAAAAGCGGCAAACGTTTCTGGCGGGGGTCGATACCTTACCCGATCAAAACAATATCAATCATTCGTTCAGCGCCAGCCTGCAGATGACGGATATCGCGGGTTTGAAAACCGATGTGCAAAAAGCCGGCCTGACGCGCAATTACCAGACGCCGACGACAGTCATGCAGCTTGGTTTGAATTGGCAACGCGAGCATAAAAAACCCGACGGTGCGAACGATCAGATCAATCAGGCGCTGGTGCTGGATTGGCGCTGGCGACGGCGGATCGTTGACGATCCGGTTAACGTCCGGCGCGGCGATATCACTGAAGTGCGTATCGGTGGCGGCACCCGGCAATTGCTGTCGGATCAGGATTTTATCCGTACTTATGCCAACCATCAGAGCTGGTGGCCGGTGGGATTGCGTGATACATTTTTTCTGCGGGCTGAGGTTGGTTATACATTAGCCCCATCGCGTTTCGGTATTCCGCAGGAATATCTGTTTCGCGCAGGCGGTATTCAATCGCTGCGCGGTTACGCTTTTAAAAGTATCGGCGTGCACGAAGGCAGCGCCGTGGTTGGCGGCCGAACGATGGCGACCGGTACTGCCGAATATACGCATTGGCTGACTCATCAATGGGGTGCGGCGACGTTTGTCGATATCGGTAGCGCAGCCGATCGCTGGCAAGATATGCGGATGTTTCTCGGCTATGGCGCGGGGGTGCGCTGGCGCAGTCCGGCAGGCCCGCTGGCACTCGATTTGGCGCGCGGTCACGAAACCGGTAACTGGCGCGTGCATTTTTCAATGGCCGTCGCTTTTTGATGAATCAGGAATCGCTTATGACCGATCAACACACCGGAACTCCATCGTTGCCGAAAACCGCGCGGCGTTATCGCAAGTTAGTTGGCAGTTTGCTGTTCTTGCCGGTGTTTGCGGCAATTGCCGGTTATTGGTTGCTGTATAGTGTATCCGGACTGCAGTCGACGGTTGCTGCAGTTAACCGCTGGGGCGGCGGCACGGTTCAATTGACCGGCGTGCATGGCACATTACAAGATTTGCGCGTTGAAAGCATTCTTTTCAAAAATGAAGCGTTAGAGCTAACGCTGCACGATCTCCGCCTCAATTGGAGTCCCACACAATTGCTTCATCGGCGGATCAGCATCAATCGGCTGGCACTGGAGTCGATTCGCATCAACCAGCACACGACTGAGACCGCGCCGACCGCCCCGCAGCCACCGGACAGTTTGTTACTCCCGTTCGGATTATCGATTGCGGCAGTGACCGTCGGTTCCATTCATTTTAATGCGGCAATCCAGGAAAATGCCGAGCCGGTAATATCCGATCTGATGTTGGCGTTGGACAGCGATGGCACGCATCACCGGCTCACGCAACTGAATTTCACAACCCCTTGGGCGACGGTCGAATCGCAAGCGGAACTTGCCGGCAATGCGCCGTTTGACTTATCCGCTCGCATCGGTATCGCCGCCGGTGCATGGGGTGACATCGATACAACCGTTACCGGCAATCTGATGCAACTCACAATTCAATCCGTCGGTCAGCCGTCCGCGGCCAATATGACCCTGCAAGCACAGTTGCAGCCGTTTGCCGAAAACCCGCTGACGCAGTTGCATGCTATCCTGGAACAGTGGAATCCAGCCGATTTTCTGGCGGATGCGCCGCAAGCGAAGTTGTCTGTGTCGGCACAGTTGATGCAAGACCAGGCCGGACAATTGGCAGGTCATATCAACATCGAGAATCATGCATCCGCGCCGCTCGATCAAAACGGTGTTCCGCTGTCCGCCATTCATACCCGCGTGCGGATTTCCCCGGAATTACTGATGTTACCGGATGTTCAAGTGCAATCCGGAAAGGATGGGGTTGTGCGTGGACAATTGGCTTGGAACAGGGACAAGCACGTTCTCACCGCGAACTTGGCGGTCGAGCGGCTCGATCCGCAGCAACTGTATAGCCGTCTGCAAACTGCCGCGATCTCAGGCAAGATCGAGCTCATCGGCGGTACGGAAAAGCAGTCCGCTCATATCGATTTGCGCGACCGGTCGTTGCGTTTGACCGCTGATATTGCTCGTACCATGGAGCAGATCATGCTTGAGCGGTTTAATTTGCAACGCAATCGTTCGCGATTGGCCGGTCAAGGTAAATTGCAGTTGACCGGGGATCAGTCGTTTGAATTGTCGGGAGAATTGATAAATTTCAACAGTGCGGATTTTATTCAAGCCGTCGATTCCGATCTGAACGCCACCTTGCAGTTATCCGGCCAACGGCTGCCGGCAGTTGCCGGTACTTTGAAGTATATCATCCAAAAAAGCCGCTTGGCGAAAGCGCCGGTCAGCGGCTTGGGAGAGATCGCATTCACCGATGCCGGCCACCTTAACGGCAAGGCCGAATTGTCGGCAGGCTCGAACCGGTTGTTTGCGCAGGGGCGGCTGGACGGTGAGCGGCACGATGTGCAACTGACGGTCAATGCTCCCGCATTGGTGCAGTTGGGTTTGGGCGTGTCGGGCGATTTGCAGACACAGCTTGTTTTCCGCGGCACAATGAAAACACCCGATCTCGACTGGAAGCTTGACAGCAAGCGCCTGGAGTTGCCCGGTAAGCAGCAATTCTCAGGCATATCCGCCAGTGCGCGGTGGCATCGTGATGACACCATCGCGCTGAACGTTGCAGTTGATACTTACCGTGCGCATGAGCATGCAACGATCAACCAATTGATCGCAACTCTCGACGGTAAAACCGACCAGCACCGCTTGACGGTCAATGCCGGTATTAACCGGGATATCGCGGTACGACTGATGGCCAGTGGCGGTTTAAGCGGTGCAAAATCTGAACGGCCGTTGCGCTGGCAAGGCCAGCTGACCGAATTGTCTGCTACCGGTGATATGCCGGTTCGCCTGCTGGCGCCGGCAGCACTTGCCGCTAGCGCCTCATCGTTTTTGTTGAATGATGCCGGATTTTCGATTTCCGATGGATCGGTACGCATCGAGCAATTGCAATGGGCACCGGACAGCTTGAAAACCCGTGGTGATTTCACCGGCATTGGGCTGCTGCCCGATATACCGGCGCGTGCAAAAAAAACACCGTTACAATTGGGCGGCCGCTGGCATCTCGATGCCGCCGCGCAACTGACCGGCGAACTGCATATTCAGCGTGAGCGCGGTGACTGGTACTTGCCCGGAGATGTACCGCAACCCTTGGGATTGCAACAATTACTGCTGCAGGCAACTGCACAGCAGGGGAAATTATCCGGACAATTGATACTGGATAGCGAAGCGCTGGGCAGTGCTCGGGCGGATGTAACGGTGCCGCTGCAGCAAACGAAATCGCAGTGGTCCATTGCCAAAGAATCGCCGTTGCAGGGTAACATTCACGCCACTATTGCCAGCTTGAAGTGGCTCAACGCATTCGGTGACAATCTGCACGCCGATGGTGAATTGCAAATTCAAGCTGGAATTCAGGGAACAGTGCAGCAACCGGATATTAGCGGCACGGTTTCCGGCGTAAATTTACATTTGGCGTTAATGGAGCAGGGGATACGCTTGCAGCAAGGCACCCTGGCCGCGCATTTTCAGCAAGCGGATTTGCACATCGATCGGTTGTACTTTGCCAGCCCTTATACATCACCACCGGATAGCCGCTTGTTCGGCGATCTGGCGCTGCAAGACACGGCGGGCTCATTGGTTGTCAGTGGCAAGGTCGGATTAGCCGGCAATCCAAGTCATCTCGATTTTTCCATCGATCGATTATCACTCGCGCACGGAACTGATTACTGGATTGTTTCTTCCGGCAACGGCACTGTCCGTTTTCAGCAGAACCGTCTTAGCATTGCCGGCGATTTGCGGGCCGACGCCGGTTTGATCATGCAACCGCCGGAAGGAGGCCGTCCGTCATTGCCGGACGATGTCGTGCTGGTCAATACGCCGTCACCGCAGCGTTCGCAAAAACTGGCATTGGATCTCGATATGAATTTTAATCTGGGCGAGAAATTCCATATCCGTGCTTCCGGTTTGGAAGGCCGTCTGGCGGGTCAACTGCAAATCCGCAACGATAATAATCAGCAACTTAAGCTCACCGGCGCTATCGCTGCGCAGGACACTACATTCAAGGCATACGGCCAGAACTTGACGGTCAAACGCGGTATCGTCAGTTTTCAGGGGCCGCTCGATGATCCCAATCTGAACGTCCTGGCTGTGCGGGAGGGACTGGCGGTCGAGGCTGGTGTCGAAATCTCCGGATCGGTGCGCCATCCGCAGGTGAGGCTGGTGTCAACGCCGGAGGTATCCGAAGTCGAGAAATTATCCTGGATCGTGTTGGGCAGAAAACCCGACACCGGCGGTCTCGATACATCGGTATTGCTATCAGCCGCCGGATCGATACTCGGCGGCCAATCCGGCGGCGGCATTACCGACCGGATCACTCAGGCACTCGGTGTGGATGAAATCTCTTTCAAACAAGCAAGCGCCGGCAGTTCACTGACCGGACAGATCGGCGTGGTCGGTAAACGCATTTCATCGCGCGCTTATTTGACTTACGAGCGGGGCTTGACGACAAGCACAATCGGTATCGCTAAGCTGAATTACAATCTGACACCGAGAATTACTATCGTCACGCAAGCCGGTGAGGATAGTGCGGTTGATTTGTTTTATACCGTGCAATTTGATTGAATCGTAATGGAAACTTAGGAAAGCAACGAGCGATTTACACGGATGAGCGCTAACGTAAGCTGATGATCGGCCAGTTATTTTTTTCCGCGTGACTTTTCAGCGTCGGATCGGGGTCGACAGCGACCGGATGTGTGACTTTACTGAGTAGCGGCAGGTCGTTCAAGGAATCGCTGTAAAACCAGCTGCGCAGAAAAGACAACCAGGTCAGATTGTGTCTGTCCAACCATTCTTCCAATCGGTCGATTTTGCCTTCGCGGAACGACGGCGTGCCGGCTACGCGTCCGGTAAATTCGCCGTCTTTTTCTTCCGGTTCGGTCGCGATTAAATGTTCGATACCGAGTGCGTGTGCGATCGGCGTGGTGACGAAGCTGTTGGTGGCGGTGATGATGATGCATAAATCACCATCCAGTTTGTGTTGCTCGATCAATTGGCGTGTTCCGCGCGCGATCAGTGGTGTGATTTTTTTCGTCATGAATTCTTTCCGCCAGGTTTCCAGTTGCGCGCGCGGATGGCGCGCCAGCGGTTTTAGTTGAAAATCCAGAAATTCGTGAATATCCAAGGTTCCGGCTTTGTATTGCTCATAAAACTCGATATTTTTCGCTTCGTGCAATTCGCGATCCAATGCTTTCTTTTCGATCAAGAATTGCGCCCATTGAAAATCACTATCGCCTGCGATCAGTGTATTATCCAAATCAAATAATGCTAAATTCATGAAACCACCTGTAATAATTCTCGTAATAAAGGAATGGTAATAGGACGCTGATGAACCAGGGAATAACGATCCAATGCTTCCAGCGTCATCATCAGTGACGGTAAATCGCGTTGTCCATGTCGTAACAGATAAAGACAAATCTCTTGCGACAATTGAATGCCGCAGTCAGCGGCATGTGTTTTCATTGCTTGAATTTTCTCGTCTTCGGTCAATTCATGCACCTGATAGGCCAAACCCCAGCTCAAGCGTGTTACCAAATCTTGCCGCAGGGTGAGATGCACCGGCGCAACGGAACCGCTCATCAACAAAAGCGCGTGACCTTCCGCGCGCAATTCGTTATAGAAATTAAATAGCCGGATTTGGGCCGAGGCATCCAGGCAATCGATACCGTCGATCGCTACGCAATCGGCATCCAACGGATAATCGCAGGACTGTTTTGCGCAGCAATATACCGCTTTTAGGTTGTTTTGGGTATAGGCGGCGGTTATCGCCTGCAGTAAATGGCTTTTGCCGCACCCCGGATTTCCCCAGATATAGACAAAGCGTTCTTGCTCCTGTCCGATCAGGATACGGTGCAATATTTGCAGCAACTCGGCATTGCGGCCAGGCAGGAAATTAACCAATGACGGCGCCGGTACAGGTTTGATGTCTAGCAGCAATTGTTGCATAGGGTTCGCGCAACGATCATTCCCTGCAACGCAGGCTAATGATAGAAGTTACTGTTTAAATAACGTTGATGAAGATGGCGCAACCAAACCAGCATGACCGCGCTGACCGGCAGCGCCAGCAAGATGCCGAAGAAGCCGAATAATTGCCCGAAAGCCAACAATGCGAAAATGACGATGACCGGATGCAAACCAATGCGGTCACCGACCAGCCAAGGAGTGATCAGCATGCCTTCAAGCAATTGACCGATACCGAATACAATCCATATCGGGATGATGTTGCTCCAATCTTGAAATTGCATGACGGCTGCTAAAGTCGCCAGTGTCAAACCGACGATCATGCCAAGATACGGCACAAACACCAGAATTCCGGCCACCAAGCCGATCGGCAATGCAAATTCAAGTCCCACCAGCCAAAGGCCGGTGACATAACAAATACACATCAGCACAATGACAGACAGTTGGCCGCGTAGAAACTCCGCCAGAACACGATCGGTTTCGTGCGCCAATTGCGACATTTGAGGATACCAATAACGCGGAATCATTTCATCGATTTGTTTGATCAACACATCCCAATCGCGCAGTAGATAAAATAATACCACCGGCACCAATAGCAAATTGACCAGAAATTCCACAACGGCCATTCCGCCGCTGGTCAAGGACGGCAGGATTTTTGCCGCGACACCGCCGGCGCTTTGCCAGTGTTTCGATACCGCTTCTTTTAGCATCTCCATATCGGGTTCCAGGCTGATATCCAGCCTTGATTCCAGCCAGGGAATGATATGATTCTTGAGCATATCCAGAAATGCCGGCATTTTATCCAGTAAACGCCCCGCTTCTTTCTCGAATAGCGGCACCATAATCAGAATTAATGCGCAAAATGCAACGAGTGACAGTAACATCACCACGATAGTCCCTATCGTGCGCGGAATGTTGTGGCGGGCCATCCGCGTGACCATCGGGTTGCAGATGTAAGCGATTACGGCAGCGAGCAAGAACGGTGTCAAGATCGGACTGAGCAGGTAAATGAGCACGCCGGTTATGCATGCCAGAAAAAGCCACCAGAGGTAATGCAATTCGTTCGCGTGTTCTTCGGTCGTCATCGCAACTAGCTTTGGCCGGCTTTGGACTTCAATGCATGGCTGGCAAGATTTTTACCCAGCTCCCAAATCGAACCCGGTACTTGATGCGTATCGGCGATGGTTTTAGTTAAAGCACTGACGATGAGATCGCGGTCTTTCTTGGATAGAATCAGCGGCGGCAACAATTTGATCACGTTCATGCCATGCCCGGCAACTTGCGTCAGAATACGATGTTCTTTGAACAGCGGGATGGTGATCATCTGGCAGAACAATCCTTTGTTGGCCGCTTCCAACATCATCCACGCAGCTTTGAGCGAGAAACTGCCGGGCGGCTTGAATTCGATCGCGATCATCGATCCTTTGCCGCGTGCTTCCTTGAGAAATTCAAACTGATCGGTTAATGCATTGATCCGGCTGATGATATCCGCACCGATAGTGGCGCTGTTTTCAACCAGCTTCTCAGTTTTGATGACTTCCAGGCTTGCCAGGCCTGCCGCCATCGCCATATTGTTTTTGGAGAACGTCGAGCCATGCACCACCGCGCGATCCATACGGTTGAACACGCTCTCCATGATCGGCTGCGTCATTACTACTGCGCCGACCGGCACAAACCCGCCGGATAACGCCTTGGCCATGCAAATCATATCCGGCTTTACGTTCCAGTGTTCAATCGCCCAGAATTTACCGGTACGCCCCAGGCCGGTCTGAATTTCATCCGCAACAAACAAGGTGCCGTATTTCTTGCACAGTCGCTCGACTTCAGGCAGGTAATTGTCGTCCGGAATGTTAACGCCCTTGCCTTGAATCGGTTCGACTATGAACGCCGCAACATTGCGGCTGTTGAGCGCTTGTTCCAACGCCGCCAGGTCATTGAATGGCACCGAGCCGCAATCTTGCAGCAGCGGTCCGAAACCGTCCTTGAAAATCTGCTCGCCATTCAGTGATAATGCGCCCATGGTTAAACCATGATAGGCGTGATCGCAGCAAATAATGCGGTTGCGTTTGGTTACGTAGCGGGCGAATTTGATCGCGGCTTCGACCGCTTCGGTACCGGAATTGCAAAAAAACGCACGCTCCAGATTATCCGGCACGGTTGCCAGAATTTCCTTGGCCAGCAAACCGCTCAGAACCGATACGTCCATTTGCACCAAATCCGGCAGCTCAAGCGACAGCACTTCTTTCAATGCATTGACGATTACCGGATGATTGCGGCCAAACGCATACACCCCGAACCCGCTCAACAAATCGAGATATTCGTTGCCCTGCTCATCGTACAAATACTGCCCCGCTGCGCGTTGATAATTGCGGTCATAGCCGATCGTCTTCAGCACTCGCACCATCTGCGCATTCAGATAATGCTCGTGCAAATCAAACTTGTCGGTGCGGTGTTGGGATAGCAAATTAGCGATACTGAAAGACATGAACAACCTCGGTGTTTGAGAAACTACCAGCCAAGCTGGAAAAAAGATTTATTGACTCCATTCAGAAAAAACTACTACAAAACCATAGTATGGCAACAAAAATTAGCGCAGATCATACCATTCCTGAACAATTTTTTGCTGTTAAAAACATGAAATCGTTTAGGAATGGAAAGTTTAATTCCATAGAGCCGGTCTATTGAAGTGTTGGTGTCATAAAACCGAAAATTCAATTATCTAAGCTATTTTTCTTGTGCAAGCCGACGTGATGCAATCACCCGAGATGTATGATCGCTCTGATTTTTGATTAGAGTCTATTTCAGAAAACGATCAGTAAAAGTACAGCAGAAATTACACGCCAATTGTTGAAATTTCTTTCAATAATTGGCGTGCATGGTTTACTTGTAATGGTTGCTGAAGTCGCTGTAATTGAATAAATGCAAAGCACTTCGATTATTTAAACAAATCACTATCGACAAATTCCGCTTTAACTAACGACCAGAAGTCATCGGCGAGGCCATCTTCGATATATGCATACGGCAGCCAGCCGTAGCCGTGGTCGCCCCAGTCCTCACCCCACGAGTTGCGAATTAGCAATGCGCCTTTGGTGGAACCGATCTTTTTCTGATCGTCGTAGCCGACGGCTAGAACCGCGTGACCGCCTTCCAGCGTATCGCCTTTGCCAGGGTACGGAATTTCACCTTTGCCGTCACCGGAACCAGGCATCGAACTATAAACAGAGAAACCGAACATCGACGGAAGATTAGCCGCCAGGTTTTTTTTGACGTTGGTTAAAACTGCGGCAGTGGAGGTATTGGGTGGATCCAGTCGGTAATAGTTGATCGCTTGGTAGTTTTGCGCATACGAGAAGCAGAAGCTGGAAGGGTCGTCGTTGAACCGTTTGATATCGTACGGCCAGTATTTTTCCGGGGGAACGCCGAACAGCACCAGCGCTTTCATGGTATCGCGCAAATAAGCGCCGTCGTCACCGGTAAAACCGATCAATTGGCGTGTGACTTTGTAGAGAAACAGGCGCGATGCGTCGATGTGTTTGCCGAAGGCGCGGCGTTCAAAATATTCGACCATGCCAACTCCGGCATGTGCGGTGCAGGAACCGATTGATTCCTGATCCTCGATCGGGGAACAAAATTTTCGTAGATCGACGGCAGCTGGTAATGATTTGGCCGCTTTCTTCAACGGCGAGGATCTTGCCAGTACTTTGGCAACGGATTCGGTCGATTGTGTATGATCGCGTATGTCGGGTAAATCTCTGTGCCAACCTAAACCTAAACCATGAATTGTTCGCATTTTTAGCCTCCAAGAAAAGTAAGTTGATAATACAGCTGTTACATTCAAGCAAAAATGGATCGTTTTTTTGTTTCCCGCAATTGATAGCTTTTAAAGGATCATAGTAGAGCAAAATCCGGCATTAAAAAAGAAAATTGAAGTTGCTGTTTCAATAAAACGATGCCCGGATAATTTCAACGCGCATAAAGAATCCGATAATGCGTCAATAAAACCGTCTTATACGGATTTCATTCTACAAATAAAACTGCCAAGAAACAGTTGAAACCATATTTTTGAGCGGTTAAGGTGAAGTTATGTGTTCAGGCCACTGATTGTAAAGCCAATGGTAACGGGACTTTAATCAGCATAGTCTAAATTTATATCAATCAATTAACGATAGATCGCACTCACAGTGCTTGATCGCGTAGTATCCGATTGTGGAAGTTCCTTACCGATAATTCTTATTCCGCGCCATACATATTGTTCATTTGCGGTAAAATTGCGTTTAAAAGTAATGCAAACCCTTTGTTCGTTTGAGAGTTCAACTTGACATCCAGCAATTCCAACCACCCTGATACAAATCATCTTTCTTATCGTGATGCCGGTGTCGATATCGATGCCGGCGATCGCTTGGTCGACAATATCAAACCGCTTGCTAAGCGCACATTACGTCCCGAAGTTCTGACCGGAATCGGCGGTTTCGGTGCGTTGTTTGAAATTTCCAAGCAATACCGCAACCCGGTGCTGGTGTCCGGCACGGATGGCGTGGGCACCAAGTTGAAATTGGCTTTTCAATTGGATCGGCATGACACAATCGGTATCGACTTGGTGGCGATGAGTGTCAACGATATCTTAGTGCAAGGTGCGGAACCCTTGTTTTTCCTGGATTATTTTGCCTGTGGCAAATTGAATGTCGAGACTGCGACCCAAGTGGTCGGAGGCATTGCCAAAGGTTGCGAATTAGCCGGTTGTTCCTTGATTGGCGGCGAGACGGCGGAAATGCCGGGTATGTATCCGCATGACGAATATGATTTGGCCGGATTTGCCGTCGGCGTTGTCGAGAAAGATCAGATCATCAGCGGTGCGTCGATCAAAGCTGGCGATTGTGTGCTGGGTATTGCATCCAGCGGTGCGCATTCGAATGGTTATTCGCTGATTCGTAAAATTATCGAAAACAGCCGCGCCGATTTATCGATGGATTTTCATGGTCAAACGTTGGCCGATACCATCATGGCGCCGACGCGCATTTACGTTAAGTCTGTATTGGCATTGATGAAGCAGTTGCCGGTGAAAGGCTTGGCGCATATCACCGGCGGCGGTTTGGTGGAAAATGTGCCGCGTATTTTGCCGGATTCGCTGACAGCGGTATTGCAAAAAGACACATGGCGGATTCCGCCGTTATTTCAATGGCTACAACAGCAAGGTAACGTGACCGATCAAGAAATGGCGCGTGTTTTTAATTGCGGCATCGGGTTGGTTATTGTGGTTGCACCTGAACATGCCGGGGATGCGCTCCGCATATTGCGCAGTGGCGGGGAAACCGCATGGCAAATCGGTGAGATTAAATCGCGTATGGCAAATCAGGAAGCTACCGTTCTGGTTTAGCGAATGATTTCTTAAGATGAAATCTTTAGTGATTTTGATTTCAGGCCGCGGCAGCAATATGCAAGCGCTGCTGGAATCCGGATATCCACGGGATTGCATGACAGTTATCAGTAATAATCCCAATGCGGCTGGATTGGAAATTGCCAAGAATTACGGTGTTGCGACGATTGTTCTCGATCATCGTTCTTTTCCGGATCGTGAGACTTTTGATGTTGCATTGGCGGAAAAGATCGATGCCTGCAAACCGAAATTGGTTGCACTGGCCGGCTTCATGCGTATACTGAGTGATCGCTTTGTACAACATTATCAGGGCCGGTTAATGAATATTCATCCTTCACTACTCCCGGCGTTTCCCGGTTTAGGAACTCATGCGCGGGCACTACAAGAAGGCGTCAAGATCCATGGTTGCACGGTTCATTTTGTTACGCCGAAACTGGACCATGGGCCGATTGTCATTCAAGCCGCTGTTCCGGTATTGCCGGACGACACCGAGCAAACATTGGCAAGCCGGGTTTTACAGCTGGAACACCGCATTTACCCGCAAGCGGTCCGCTGGTTTATGGATGGTTGCATTCAGTTCATCGATAATCGCGTGGAAGTGACTAATTCCGGAAGTGACGGAATGATGCTCTATTCGCCGGGATTGCCTGAATGAAATTTGCGATCTTGTTGTTTATTCCATGGTTATTCAGTTTCCCGGTTTTTGCGACGGATATACCGTCCCGCATTGAAATCAGTTACCACGTGATAACGGATATCGGAGAAGGTGAAATCAATGAAGTCATGGAAATTCATCATGTCGGCGAGCACTATCGTTACGCTATTAACAGCGTTGCACAAGCCACCGGTGTTTACAAGCTGATAGAACCGAATCGGATTGTGCGGCATAGCGAAGGCCTTATATTTGAACAAGGTATGCAGCCGGCTCGCGCTTACGAAAAGCGCGGGAAAAAAACACCCAGCCTGGCTGTTTTCGATTGGGCTGATCACAGCATTACGCTCAGTCACATGGGGCACGAGATAACACAGCAGCTACCGTACGGTACGCTGGATCGATTAAGTTTCTCGTATAGTTTCATGTTTGCTGCGATTCCTAAAAAGTATGTGGAACGTTACGTCACCGATGGTCATAGTTTACGGTTATCACATTTCACTGTGACCGAAGAAATCCTCGATACGCCGTTGGGCGAAATCAAAACGATTGCGTTAACCCGGCAGGAAGAAAAAGGCTCCAAGCTTAAAAGGAAGCTATGGCTGGCATTGAACAATCACATGTTGCCGGTGCGTATCGTAACAGTCGAAGAAAACGGCCGTGAAATCGAAAAAATAGTCAGCGGAATTAATATTCGTTATAAACCGGAACATTAATTCTATTTATTCTCTAACCGATCTGAGATATCTCAACAAAATTCATGCGTTTAACTCCTTCACAATTAGACGCGGTGGTTGTTGCCACGCGTGTCGTAATACCTTTGGAGTACCCCGCGGATGCCATACTGCGGCGTTATTTTCAGGACAATCCCATGCTGGGCGCGCAAGATCGCGCATTGATCGCTGAAACTGTCTTCGGCATTTTGCGTCATCGCTTTTTTCTTGAGAGCTTGGCAAAACTGCCGACTCCACGTGCGCTCGTGTTGGCCTATTTCGTTAAGTTTCAGGGAACCAATTTGCGTGAATTGGCGCCGTTGGTGAGTGAAACGGAAGCGAAATGGCTGACAGAAATTAAGGCGCTCAAACCGGAGGCTTTTTCGCTACCGGTTCAAGCGGAATTTCCAGTGTGGCTTGTGGAAAAATTACAGCAGTTTATGCCCGATAGCGAGATTCTGGATCTCGGGTTATCGCTGCAGAAACCTGCACCGCTTGATTTACGAGTCAATACGTTACTCGCGAAACGCACCGAGGCGCTCGATGTTCTTCAGCAAGAAGGATTTCAAGCGCAAGCGACGCCCTATTCGCCATGCGGCATCCGCTTGGTTGGAAAGCCGGCGATTAATCGACACGCATTGTTCCTGTCTGGAAAAATCGAAGTGCAAGATGAAGGCAGTCAGTTGCTGGGTTATCTGTTGGCACCCAAGCGCGGCGAAATGATCGTCGATTTTTGCGCCGGAGCGGGCGGGAAATCATTATTGCTGGGAGCCTTAATGAATTCTAAAGGGCGGCTGTACGCCTTTGATGTTTCAGAAAAACGCTTGAGCAATCTGAAGCCGCGCTTTAAACGTTCCGGTCTATCCAATTTGCACGCACAACGGATAGAAAATGAGAATGACTTGAAGATCAAGCGCTTGTCTGGAAAAATCGATCGTGTATTGGTCGATTCGCCGTGCAGTGGTCTCGGTACCCTGCGCCGCAATCCCGATTTGAAATGGCGGCAATCACCGCAAAGTATCGAGGAACTGAAAGCTAAACAGGCGGCTATTCTGGCTGCTGCTGCCGGTTTGCTTAAATCAGGGGGGCGTTTGGTGTATGCCACTTGCAGTTTCTTACCGGAAGAAAACCAGCAAGTGGTGCAGGGATTTCTCAATACGCATCCGCAATTCAGGTTGTTGAATTGCGCTGTGCTGCTAGCGCAGCAAAACATTCCTTTGGATACCGGCGAATTCTTGCAGCTATTTCCAAAACAGCACCAAACCGATGGTTTCTTTGCGGCTGCATTTGAACGTACCGGAGATCAGTAGCGGGAAAACGATTACCCGGAATTTTCTTGCTGTTTATCCGCTGATTGCAGCAATACCGGCAAAATAATCAATACGCATACGATCGTAATCAATAAACCGATTGTCAGCAATAATCCCATGCTGGAAGTGCCTTGGTGCGTGGAAAAGACCAGACTGCCAAATCCGACCAAGGTGGTTAATGCGCTATAAAAAATGGCGCGCGCCGTACTGGTATGCAATAAGCTTTCATAGACAATACCTGAGCGGCTTCTGTGTACCATGTGCAAGCTACTGTCGATGCCGATTCCGAGTAATAGCGGCAGCGCAATGATATTGGCAAAATTGAAAGGAAGGTTGAGCAAAACGGTACCGGCGCCGGTAAATAAAGCTGAAAGCAGTAACGGTATCAATACCAGTAATGTGGAAGTGACGCTTCTGAGCATTATCCACAGCGCCACGATAACGCCCAGGAGTGCCAAGGAAAACGCATGGATGAAAGCATCCACGACCGCTTCCCCCGCTTCTAAGCTGATCACCGGAATCCCGGTGGCGGATGGGGCAATTTGTTGCACGGCGCGAACGAATCGGCGCAGTGCATCGTTATCGTTGATGTTTTCCCGCGGATAAACGGCGATGCGGTAAACGCCGTCGTTGCCATGCCAGAGTTCCTTGATGGAGGCGGGTAGGGCTTCTTCCGTGAATGGTTGCGCCGTGAGCGCCAATTGTAGCCGTTGAATGGAATCGGGTAGTAAGCTTAGCAAATCTTTATTAAGCGCACGGAGCATCTGGGCTCTTCCGGTACTATCAGTTTCCGTGGCCGATAATTTCTCCAGATGCAGCAATAAATTGGTTAGAGATGTATGCAACATGCGGGCGGAATTGGCTGCCGCATGTGCCGGTTGTTCGTTAACGAAATGTTCGAGTGCGGTTCGAAGCCGATCCAGAGCAGTGCGTTGTTCGGCGACGGTATAGTGATCGGCCGCTAAAAACGCGGCGGGAGAGAACGAGATCGGGCCCAGAATCATGGCCATTTCTTCAATCAAAAGACTTTTTTCTTCCTGCTGCTGCGGAACCATATCCAGCAGACTGACAACGCTTTTAACCTCCGGTAGGGTGCTAACACGTTTTACGATCGGGTCAATTTCTTGAAAATCATTCACCAAAATGTTGATATGCCATGGTGAATCATCCGCATCACCCAATAATTCCTGAAATGTTTGCACAGACTCCGCTTGAGGGTTATTCAAATTCAGCAGGTTGTAATCGAATTTAATTTTTGGCAGCGCCACGATAGAAGCGATGACGGCGGCTATAGTGAAGCCATATACCATTTTACGCGAGTGTCTTGGCAAATCCAGGATATGATTGATAGATTGAGTCGAATCCGGCGATTTTCTTATTTTTGTCGGAAAAACTTTTTGCAGGGCGGGTATCAGCGTGATTGTGATTAAAAAACTGATGAGCATGCCGGTGCCGGAAATTAAGCCTAGTTCTGCAACACCTCGATATGTTGTCGGCATAAAAGCATAGAAACCAATTGCCGTTGTGATCGCGCACGCTAACAGCGATTGTCCCATATCACCCCCGGTTTGGCTCAGTGCTTCTGAGAAGGGTTGATCAGGGCTTCTCAGTTCTTCCAGTCGCAATAGGAAATGAATGGCATAATCGACGCCGAGGCCTATATAGAGCACTGCAAATGCAATGGAGATCAAGTTAAGATGTCCGACGGCAATCGTGGCAAATGCGGCGGTCAATAATAATCCTAGTAGCAAGCTTATGATCACAGTCAGAATCGCGCCTGCTGAACGAAAGGCAAGCAATAATACGGCGGCGACCATCACCAGCGCCAGTATTCCGGCATCCTGAGCTCCATGCATTGCACTGTTAAGTTCGTCATGAGCCAATGCCACTTCACCGGTGATGCGAAGTTTCTCGAATGTATCGGAAGCGAGCCCCATGTTCTCGGCCGCCGTGCGTATGATGGAAATGGGTTCTTCCGCAGCGAAAATTTGAGAATAGTCTAGTTTGGGTTTCGCGATGATCAGCTCTTGATAAGTGTCTTTCTGCGCTTCGCCGCCTAATAACGCTTGCCAGGATAAAGCACGGGATTGACCCGCAAGCCGGGCATCCACAGTTGCACTGACACCGCTAAAAACTGATTCCAGATCCAATTTACGGCCATTGCGTAATTCCTCGGTTGCCTCCGTGAGGACGGAAGCAAACGTATAAAGTGTGGGACTATCGGCGATACGAGCAATCAGCGGTTGTGCCGCGGCTAAATAGTCAGTGATACGGCCAAGCTCATCCAAGCTTTTAAATAATAATCCATTCTTCTCCAGGAAAGGCTCGCCTGTAAAAAAATAAATATCCGAGAAGTACGAATGCTCGTTTTGCAGAAAGGCCGTTAATTTTTTGGCAGCCTGATGCGCTTGTTCGGGAGTAGGAGCGTTCAATGCCAGCAGTAATGTATCTTCATACTGCGGGAATGATTTGATATAGCGGATATGGTTGGCGCGAAAGGGAACTTCCTCCGAGAGCATGTCCGTCGTATCCGTATGTACGCCAAGATTGTTGACGGTGTAAAACGTACTGAATGCGGTAAGCGCCAGGATTGCTAGGATGATCCCTATGGCGTGCCGATACGAAAATATAGCCCAGTGCGAAAAAAACCTGAAGCTAATACTTTGTGTGCTAGGCACGTTCTACCGCGTCCAGGGATAAATATACGGATTTCATTGCGGATTCAGCCGGGTCGATGCAATTTTTTCCTTAAGCATGTCAATCAATGCCTGAAACCCGCTTCGCTGCAAAATGGAGCGATATTCCCCCCGCTTGATTGCCAGATCGCTGACGCCGTCAAACAGGATATTCGTGATACGCCAATGACCCTGATCTAAGTGAAGCACATAATCAAAATTGACTGTCCCACCATCCGATTTGGTTAATTGACTGCGCACCAGAACTTGATCGCGCGGGAGGTTACGCTGTTCAATAATCCGGAATTGCTCGCCTTCATGTTGTGTAAAGCGCCCGGCGTAGGTAGCGATACTGAGCTGGCGGAATGTTTCCACCATTAAAGCTTGTTGGGTTGGGTCCAATTGCGACCAATACGTTGCGCCCAAGATTGTTTTGATAATGAGACTAATGTCGTGAGATTGATCAATCACAGGTTCCAAGTATTTGTACCGTCCATCGTAACCGAGTTTTTCTCCGTTTTGCATGACGTGCAGTAACGAGGACTGTAAATACTGAATCACTTGTTCCGGGGTTCCGGTTTCTGATTCAGTGGTGCTGAATGCTGGTGGAGCTAACAATAGTATGACCAGCATCAAACCCCATCGAATTGTGTTAATTAGTTGTTTTACTTTCATATCGGCGATCTTTCCAGCTAGCGCGTTCCCCTCGCCAGTAACGTAGAGCGGATGTCCAAGTCATGGCAAGATATAAAGTACCGATGATAGGCAATCCAAAACACCAGAAGGGAGAACGCTGATAATAAGATAAAGTCGGTAAATAGGTGAAGAACATGGCTGCCCATACCAGCAAGCACATGATGAAAATTTCTTGCACTGGTGAAAACAAAAATGCAAAAGGAGCTGCCCAAAACATGGCGGTCATTATCAAAGTACAGATAATCAGCAAGGTTAGCGAATATCGTAGTTGTGTATAAGCAGTTCGCGCAACCATTTCCCAAATCGGTTTTAGTTCATTATAACCGCGGTGACTGCGCGCAGCATGACTGAGTCCCAAATAGGTACGCAAGCCGGCGTGCTTGATATGGGCGGCTAACGTACAGTCATCAATCAGTGCGTTGTGCAGATTTGAGAAAGCGCCTACCGATCGTAGCGCCGCTGTTTCAACTAAAATACATCCGCCGGCTGCGGCTGCTACGCGTGATGCGGGTTTGTTCGCTAATGCAAATGGATATAGTAGCTTGAAGAAGAAAATAAAAGCGGGCATTAGCAAACGTTCAATAAAATTAAGCATTGGTGGCTCGGCCATCAACGATACCAATGAAAGTTTTTCCTGGCGGGCTTTTCGATGCAGTTCGGTCACTATTCCTGGAGCAAGTTCAATATCGGCATCCAGCAATAACGTATAGGGTGTTTTGACTTCGCGCAAACCTTGTTCCAGTGCCCATAACTTGCCACTCCAGCCTGCCGGAGGTGCAACACCTGAAATAACCATCGCTTCACATTGACGAGCCCGCTCGGCAGTATCATCTGCCGATTGATCATCAATGACGATGATGGTCATTCCGCTTCCCTGAGATTTTATGCCGCTGAGTGTCTGCTTGATATACGGACCTTCGTTACGGGCAGGAATCAGTACGGTAATATCCCGGACTGATTCATTCACTGCCGTCGTTTGTTGAGTTTCGATCTTTTCCCGGGTGCTCCACGGTCTCCATGGCAACAGTATTAATGACCACCAGCATATCGCACCAAAAAAAGACAAATATAAAACTAACTCCACTCTGATTCCTGCATTCAGTAGACCAAAAAAAACAGACTGCGTAACTTTTCCTGTTTACTTATTGATTACTGATACAGTGATGTCGGAAAGTTTTTTTGCGGCTTGAGCATCTTCTGCAACCCATTTTGGAGCGGGCTCCTCCACCATCGGTCCGGTTGTTCTGGGGCCTTTCATGGAAGCTACCAAGGCTTTCCAAGGATGCTTCAGCGTATCTTCGACAGCAGTGGCTTCGTATCCGCAATGTGCCATGCATTGGGCGCATTTGGGATTATTAGCCGTTCCATATTTTTCCCATGGAGTGTCGTCAAGAAGTTCTTTAAAAGTCTTTGCATAACCTTCGTCAGATAACAGATAGCAAGGTTTTTGCCAGCCGAATACATTTCGGGTCGGATTGCCCCAGGGGGTGCAATTATAATTTTGATTACCGGCCAGGTAATCTAAATACAATGCAGAATGATTTAAGCGCCATTTGCGTTTCAGTTTTTTACCCAACTCAAAAATGCCGCGGAACAATTTTTTGGTATCCTGACTTTTGATAAAAACATCCTGCTTAGGTGCTTTTTCGTAACTGAACCCAGGCGCGATTGTAGCCGCTTCAACACCGAGCTCCATAACGTAATCGAGAAATTCAGCAACATCTTCTGGAGTTTCTCCCTGGAATAGCGTGCAGTTTACGGTCACTCGAAATCCTTTCTCCAAAGCTAATTTGATTGCTTCAACCGCACGGTCAAAAACACCATCCTGACAAACTGAAGCGTCGTGACGTTCTTTCATGCCGTCGAGATGAATGGAAAAAGTCAAATAAGGAGAGGGTGTGTAATCGTTGATTCTTTTCTTCAACAATAACGCATTGGTACATAAATAAACATATTTTTTGCGTTTGATGATACCGGCGACAATTTCCGGCATTTCCTTGTGCAACAACGGTTCGCCACCTGGAATCGAGACCATCGGGGCTCCGCATTCATCAACCGCCTCCATACATTGCTCATAGGAAAGGCGTTGATCAAGAACATCTTCAGGGTGAGCGATTTTTCCACACCCGGCACAAGCCAGATTACAACGAAACAAAGGTTCAAGCATCAGCACCAGCGGATACTTCTTAACACCTTTTATCTTTTGCTTGATGAGATAAGTACCGACCGTAATTTGCTGACGTAAAGGAACACCCATGAATATTACCTCCAAAAATACTTCAAACGCATATGAATGGCCAAAAAGTTTCTGGCACGAAAAAGCCTAAATGGCAAATATAAGCTCTGTCCGCTTGATAAGTGCTAGTAAGTAGGCAATAAATTTTTTGCTACATGACCTTTTGAATACTGAAAAAAGACGCTGTGAAAATATTAAGGCAGCCTGGATTCTTTTAGCGTCTATGACTCTATAATTATCTGAAAAGGCATTGAAATCAGTATTCCAAGTTTAACTATAGAACATGAACCCCTCTATAGCAAATATTTTATATCAGCTGGAGGAATTTATTGCGAGTAACTATCAAAAAAATGGATCGATAGTTATTTTTTATGGAACAAAACAACACCCGCACTAAGAGCAGTACGCCCCTGGTGCGGGTGAAAAGATAGCAAAATGATTTGACTTCTTATTCGAATGTAACACCGAGTGTACGAAGCGTTCTCTTGGTTATTTTTCCTGGAGTGATGCCATTTTGTTTCTGGAAACTTTCAATGGCGGCAACTGTTTTAGCTCCGCTAACTCCGTCAACAGGTCCGGGATTTAATCCTGCATCGACAAGTGCTTGCTGAATTTTTTTCATCAATGCCGGAGTTGTTTTGACAACATCATTGCCATCATCCGCAACTTCAACAGCTGCAATGGTTGCAGATTCTACTTCAATTGCAGCAGTATCTCCATCGGTTGACTCGATGCTTTGTAAGCTTTGTACATCTTCAATGAGAGCTGGCTCTGCAGCAGGGATTGCAGGAGCAGGTGCGGGTGCAGGTGCCGGTGCGGGTTCAGGTGTGGCTGCGGCAGGCGCTGGTGCGGCTGCTGTTGTTTCATCATCTTTTGGGGGGAGCGGTTTTTTTTCAAAAATAGGTTTACAGCCAAATAGCAATCCTATCGCCAGAAAAAGCATCGTGTAAGTTGTTAATTTATTAGTTTTACTAACCATCATTGCGATTCTCCATGAAAAATTTTCAAAAAATCATTCGATTGCGTAGGTTATACGCATTCTAATGACAAGCCTCTTTATCTTCCATCTGTTACCGAATAATCCGTGAAACTATCTTCATTTAATTATTATATTTATAGTGTCATGGGCTCTGCATTTTGCTGCGATGTGAACTATCACACTTTTCTAATCATAACGCAATCTAAAATAAATTGACTAATGAGGGATTTAACGCCATAAAAAATAAAAAATCCATATGCTTAATTGGCGGCGGACATAGTCATATTGCCGTTATTAAGCAGTTTGGAATGCACCCGATTCCGGAAGCAGCCCTAACGCTTATCAGTTCGGAAGCGTTGACACCCTATTCGGGAATGATTCCTGGATTGATCGCCGGTCACTATGCATTTAAGGATTGTCACATTGATTTAATGAAGCTATGTCAATGGGCTGGGATACGGTTTGTTTGCAGTGAGGTGCATGCGATTAATCCTTGTGACAAGCAAGTATATTGTGATCAGCATCCTCCCTTGCGTTATGATTTTCTCTCGATCAATGTTGGTTCTCAGCCGGCGCTTCACCAGATTCAGGGAGCCGCCGCCCATGGTCATCCTGTCAAACCGATCAAGCGCTTTTTTCAAGACTGGCGGCATTGGTTCGAATCAATTCATCGTTTAAGCTATTCACCACGTATTGTCGTCATCGGAGGAGGCGCTGCCGGGATTGAAATTTTATTGGCCATGCACTATGCAATGCACCGCACGATTTCGATGCAATCCAACTTTACGTTGGTGTGCGCCGATCAGCAAGTTCTCAACTCGCATAATAAGCAAGTACAGGATTTTTTTGATCATCACTTACAATCGTTAGGAATTGCCATCATTCATGGAAAACGAGTGGTATCGATTAATGAGCGCCAGATTATGCTCAATGATTTAACGCTGCTGAATTACGACTTCGCTGTTTGGTGCATTCATGCAGCAGCTCCGCCGTGGTTGAGAGAAAGCGGTATTCAATGCGATGAGAAAGGATTCGTTCGGGTGGATCAATATCTTCGCAGCATTTCGCATCCGGATATTTTTGCGACTGGCGACGCGGCATCGTTTGTTCCGGTTCCATTGCCAAAAGCGGGGGTTTACGCGGTACGTCAGGGACCGGTGCTGGTAAGAAATATTGCCGCGCTGCTAGAGAATCAACCGTTGTCTCCCTATAGGCCGCAACGGCATTATTTAAGCATAATAACCGCGGGTGATCGTTACGCCGTTGCTTCCAGAGGAAGCTTTTTTGCCAAAGGTAAGTGGGTCTGGTATTGGAAAAATATGATTGATCGTTCCTTCATGGCGCGCTTTAATCCAAAATTGCCGGGTGGATCGCAATAATCCGCAAGGTGTCGAGTTCTTATGATTCTGGAGATTGTAAAGTAGTGCTATGCATCCAGTAACGCCGCGACCAGTTTGGTTTCTAATTCCTGAAATTGCGCATTGCCATTGCGGGCCGGTGATGGCTCGTGCCAAGAGGGGTTTTGCCGCAGGGTGCTGATCATTTTTTGCCATTGGTCAGGCAATTTCTCAGTATCCGCTTTATCGACATGCAGCATATCTTGCGCAGCATGACCGCGATGCATCAATTTCTTTAATAAGTGTTTCTGGCGCAAGTACAAAATTTGTACAGTGGTTTCATCGGCGCATTGCCATTTGGTGCCTTTGACGGTTGCTTTGATTTCATCGCCGTATCGTCTGAAAGTGGACCAGCTTGCGCCGGCAAGTGCGCCTAATGCACTGGCAGCCCCCAGGCTCATGCCGCCGACCATCAAATCAATACCGGCGCCGGCTGCGGCGCCTTTAGCAGCGGCGCTGCCGACATCCAAGCCATAGGCCTTAAGAATGCCGGGCGCGAAAATATCCAATTGCCACTGACCATTGCTGACAGGAATATTCTGAATCGCCACATCCTTTTCCGAGAAATTAAAAATCGTTAATAAATCATGCAGACACTGCCGTTCCGCTTTACGGACAAATTCCTGCAGCCGGTCTTCAAGCAACGTATGTGCGATTAAATGATTATTAACAGTTTTGCTCTCGCGATAACAAGCAACCTGGGCAATCAATTCGGCAATCCGCCTGGCACCCGATAAGCACAGCTGATTCCACAGCTTGGCGCGGTAGTCGATGAGTTTCTGCAAATGATTGTAATGCGATTCCAGCAGCGATTGCATTTTTTGGTACAGCCGTTTTTCCGCTTCAAATGCAAAAGCAACCGTATCGAACTCCAGCGTTGCGTGCATCTGATAGGACGACAAATATTCACGCCATTTTTCAAGTTCCCGTTCATGACTGGCGATGAAATTGAATACAGGAATGATCGGTTTTCCCGCTCGCGTCAGAACTTCCAATTCCAGGCGATATTTTTCCAGGAATGGTTCGCGAACATCGATGATGTATAACAAGATATCGCTGCGTAATACCTGGCGGATGACTTTTGCTTCTTGTTCCAGCGGATCGTTAACCGTAACTTGTGTAACAAATTGCTCCAGAATTTGCGGAGGTCGCAATGTCGCGGATTTTGCCTGAAGTTTCTTGATATGGGCGAATAATGCCCGGGAGTCCTCCAAACCGGGGGTATCGTACAAATTCAAAACAGGGGTGTTATCAGCAGAGATAGTGGCTTGTTCCACATGCCGGGTTGTGCCCGCAGCATCTTCAATCACACCAAATTCGGTGCTGCGGAGCATAGTGCGGATTAGCGACGTTTTACCGGTATTGGTATGGCCGACAACTGCAATATGGAGTAGTGCATCGGTTTGCGTTTGTCGTGAGTTATTGACAATCATGATCTATCGCGTAATAACATGTTCTGCGGGAATACCACACGCTTCCGCCAGCCGGAACCAGGCGAATTCACGTGCGCTGGTGACCGGTGCCGATGGCTTGTTCAACAAAATCAACCACGGTTTGTCATGGCTGCTATCGACCAGCTCTTTGATCATGCGCTGTATTCCCCGATCGGGCAAGCGATGTGCGGCGACGCCCAGCAACAAGGGCGCGCTTAAAGTCCGGATCATCGCGATGGCTCGATCATGCGAATCTTGATCAATGATGTTAAAGCGGCAAGTGACCGATTCCGGCCAGTGTGTGCTGTCGTCCAGTTCCACGCCAAAAGCTTGCGCATTGGTAGGAATGGCCACATGCTCCGGTGGGCGGACAACTTCCGCAGGCTTGATGCCGGCCAACGGATCGGCGTCGATGACTTCGGCTTTCACTTCGCGCGCCATGAGCCGCTGACGCAACTCGATGTAATAAGGCAGGTAAAGATCCAGCTTAAAGCGGCTCTCAGCCCACTGCTGCATGATCCATGAAAAACCAAGCAGTAGCAGCCGCGGGAAAATTCCATAAACCAGCAAGGCGCCGATTAAGAAAACCGCCCATGCCGTACGTGTTTCCGCGTCTTGTTTACCTGCCCCGATGCGGCTCGCAGCGGTCTGCGGATCGTCCGGTATTTTCAATCCCAGCGCTTCCAACGGTTTACCAATCATTTGCGTCAGTTGCGGCAAAGCGCTATCGGGCAGAATGGTCGTGCCCCAGATGAAGTTGTACTGTTTAGCCATCATGATCATGATCAGCAAGACCAATCCCGCTGTCAGGTAAGCCAGCCAAAACTGGTGCGTCAAAACACTGATGCGCCATTTGCCGACAGCGCCGGTTAAACAACTTTCCCACCAGGCATGTGACGCCAGTGAAGGAATCGTGGGGTCTTTTTTGTGGCGGTAAGGCCACCAGCTGACAAATTGCGCCACGATGCCGCTGCTCAAGCTTTGTAGATTGAGCGTAATACCCGATAGCCAGAGCAATAAAGAAATTGTGTTAAATCCGAGTAGCACCGCCAGCAACCAGTAGATATTCAATGTTGTCGACTCGCTGACCGCTTGGCTGGCCGCTAATCCACCCAAAACCACCGCGAGCGCCCAACAAACCCAGCGTGCACGGACAAAATGTTTTTTCGGCTGCCGCAGTGCATCTTCCAATGCATTTTCCCGGATCAACTGCTGAGCGCGGAATGTGAGCCTGTTGACAAACTGACGATAGTTGAAATCCCCGTTGACCGAACCGGGCATGTCGCGAATACCGGTATACGATAACTGTTCAGCCTTGGCAGATTCGATTGCTCGCAACTGTTCGATACGTACCAAATCAGCAAAAGCAAACTTTTTTACAGACATTTCCCGGTTAATTCCAAATAGTGAGATTCAAAACTTTGCACTGGCTGATTGGAGGTGGCTTCACAGTTCAAGATAAAGGCGTCAGAATATTGTGCAAAACAAGCTAAAATTCGTTATCAGATCATTCAAAAATTATGCAGGAAGATTCCATGAAGCCGGTTGCAATATTCAGACATATACCCATCGAAGGGCCTGGCTATTTTGCCACATTTCTCGACAACAATCATATTCCGTGGCGTTTGATCAAAATCGACGCAGGAGAAAAACTACCCAACGCTATCGATGAATTCAGCGGTCTGGTGTTCATGGGTGGAACGATGAGCGTCAACGACGATTTGCCGTGGATTGAGCAGGAATTGACATTGATCCGCCAAGCGGTCGCTGCCGATGTGCCGGTGTTGGGTCATTGCCTCGGCGGTCAGCTCATGGCTAAAGCCTTGGGTGGCGTCGTTACCGCCAATCCGGTCAAGGAAATGGGTTGGGGTGAGGTCACCGTGTCGGATAATCCGGTGGCGCGTGAATGGTTCGGCGATTTGACCGGCTTCAATTCGTTTCACTGGCACGGTGAAGCATTTAGTATCCCGCAAGGCGCTACCTGCATTATGTCGAGTCCGTATTGTGAAAACCAAGCGTTTGCAGTGGGCGTGCATCTTGGTATGCAATGCCACGTGGAAATGACCGAGCGCCTGGTCATCGACTGGTGCAGCGTCGGTGCGGAAGAGCTCGCCAGTCTCAACGAGCCGTCAGTGCAATCGCTAGAGGAGATTGAAAAGAATCTGCCGGAACGTGTTGCTGCGTTAAATGTGGTAGCTAAAAAGTTGTATCAGAAATGGATCGAGTATTTAAAATAATCTGAGCATTTGTTTAAAAAATTCAGCATCAAAATTGGAAAAACGGCCATGTCAAAAATTTTTCTCAGTCACTCAAGCGCTAATAATGCGCGGGCATTGGCATTGGCATTGACGCTTGGCGGAGTTTCTGCTGGCACGGTTGTATGTCGACTACGGTATCGACGATAACTTAACTTGCGTTTGGATGAATGCGACGACATGGGGCGCGCGCGGCTCAATCAAAGCAGTCGCCAAAGCCGCTTTTGTCGGATCAGGATGGCCGACAGTTGTTCCAGCGAGTGGAATCGAGCGGAATGACCTGTTGCACAAGGCACAGGTGACGAAAGGCGATAGAAATTTGCTATTCCAACATATGTTCACCTAGCAGCAACTTCAAAAATTTTTCCCGTGTTGCGCTGGATGAATCCCGGTAAAGCTTGTATTTTGCATGCTGATCCGGTTGTTCCGGGTTGATTTCAATACCCCACAGCGGCGTGGTTGTTGTCGGTAGATTGGAATAGCGTACGTCGACCAATACATCCGGTTGTTGCGGGCGGATGGCGAGGAATCCGGCGGAGAAATGACTGAAGCGGGCGATATCTTGCGCCAAGACAGATGAGGCAGGCAGTCTTTTCAGATCGCGTTCGAGCACGAATTTTTCTACTGATTCGCCTGGGTAGACGTGTGGATCGGAAAACAAACCGACGCGGATGGCATCCACATGGAACCTGCCCTCAAATTCGTAGATCGAGCGCCATAGCACCAGATTGGCGAGCGTCGGTTTGACCAGAAGCTGTTCGGCTTGATGTCCGCGTTCGGCGATTAATGTTCGGGCGACAGTTTCGGCGCGTTGCAACTGCAACCAGCCAAACGATAGATAAGCGGCTGCGAGTAGCAACCCAATCCGTGCTGCAGTATAAGTGTGTTTTTTGAAAGCGAATACGGCTGCAATCAACAGAATCATCGTAAAGACCGGATCCAGTACCGAGATGATATTGAGTGCAATGCGCGCATCGCTGATCGGCCAGAGCAAATGGGTGCCATAGCTGGTAAATGCATCCAGCACGCCACTTAAACAATATCCAAGAAAAGCAAATAGATACAGGCGGGCAAACGCTAATCGTTTTCGTAAAAACGGCCATAGCACAAGCGCAACCAACAAAGCACCGAGTGGAACGAATAGTAATGAATGCGTGAAATGACGATGAAATTCGATGTTCAAGAGGGGATCATTTTCTGATTGAATCAGAATATCCGCATCCGCTGCAATTCCGGCAATAAAACCGATACCCGCAGCGAGGCGAGTTTCATTGCGGTGGGTCTTTGACTGCGCCATTGTGGCGCCCAGTAACCCCTGAGTTAATAAATCCATAGTTATTAAGCTAATTTTAATGCTAAAAAGTAAGAAAATTGGATGTAATATCGAAAGAAAATAGGATACAATGGCAAAAGAAAGAGTAGTGATGATTTCATTGCTTTTTCTCAATTATTATCATATGTACTAAAGAATGCAAACGAGTGGATATTTTTTGTTTGTAAATAGCGTCTTTATTAGACGAGTGACTAGTACAATTTCTAGGACAAATGTCCTAGATAAAAGGTCGGCTAGTACTATTTTATTAAATTAATAATTAAGTTAGCATTCTCATCGTAGTTAATAAAACTATGTATGGCTTCATAATCCAACGGTTTTTTGTTTTTTTGCTGTAATGCTTTAACGTTAAGATAAAAGGAGTTTTAATTATGAATTTCAAGAAAAAAACCATTTCACAAGTTGTTGCGGTTGCGTTATGTGGAACATTCGCTGCTGCTGTCCAAGCTGGTCCAGTTGTGATCAGCAATTACACGACTTCTGCAGCGATTGCTGATGCAGGCTACTTCTCTGCAACAGAAGCGAGTGGATTGGGAATGAGCTTTAATGGTCGTGAATATGTCAATCATGGAACTTGGGCATCCAACTATTCTTTGAGCGTTGGCGGATCTCTGGTTGCTGTTGCCGATGAAGCTGTAGGTGGCGATACAAGCAATCCATTTGGTGCGACTGCGATTCCGGTTGGCTCTGCAGTTGAAGTCAACACCAACTTGCCTTTTGGTGCACATGGTTGGACCTTCACTCAAACAGTATCGATTCCAGCAGATGGCCATGTATCTGTTATGATTAACTTAACCAACAATTCAACATCAGTTGCTAACGATGTGATGTGGAGCGTGGGCGTTGATCCAGATCAAGGTATTCCTGTTGGTGGTGGTTTTGGAACACACAATGAAATCTTGGCGACCGGTGGGACAGATGCTGCAGTTAGAGCAACAAGTTCGGATGGTTATATTTTAGAATTGCATAACACCACCAGCGCTTCTGCAACAGCCATTGCGGCTTATGTTGATACCGTATTCGGTTCTTGCTGCGCTCCGATAGATCCAGCGTTTATTTTCGCGACTAACCAAGCCGTTGGTGATTACGGTTTTAACGATCATTCCATTAACCTGGCATTTGATCTTGGAAACGTTAATCCAGGGCAAACTGTTACGATTGGCTATGAATATGTGATGGCTGTTCCAGAACCAGAAACCTATGCGATGTTGCTGGCAGGTCTTGGTTTGATTGGCTTCTCACTACGTCGTCGTAGTGCGTAATTAGATTATAAAATAGAAGCAAACAACAAAAAGCTAACAAATTTACAAGCCGCGGAGAGAATATCTTCGTGGCTTGTTTTTTTGCAACTATCACAAGAACCTTATTTTTCTAATAAATAATCAATATTAATGATGGGGGTTAGAATTTTAGGTTGATCGCGTGCCGTTTCATTAAAAGAAGGAAGAACTGTTTCAAAAAAAGGTATTATCGAACTGGTCGATCCGCTGGTATGTGTAAAACCCCGATTGTGTATTATATTTCTCAGCTTAAATATTGATTCGGTAGCGTTGTATTCCAATATTAAAGTATTGGTGAAAGTAAAAATGAGACTGGTGCTAAACGATGACAACGGATTTCTTCTTGCACTCAAATCGGTAGCAATGGAACTGACGACAATAAATAATTCTTTGCCATTAAAGAAAGCTGTTGCATCTATTGAGTCTAGTGGTCCGGGTAATCCGTCAAATTCGGGAATCCCGGCGTAACCAATTGCAGTATCACTATCAATGCATATCACAGGGTTGTTATTGATAATTCGCGGAATTCCACCCGTTAAATTGAGCCGATATATCCCATTGCCGGTATCTTCTGTTAACTCGAATTTACTTTGAACGAATATGCTGCTGGGTGTGGGGTCATTTGCATCAGTGGCATTCAGGCATTTAAAGCCACTATAAGTGATGCTAACTCCTAAGGCATTTTCATGAAAGAAACATAATACAAAAAGCAGTGTCAGCGGTAATTTCATGGGGTTACCTCATTTCTTAAAAGAAAAGTGACGACTTCGGATTAATATAATACTTAACGATGAGACGAAGAGCTTATGTCAAGCTGCGCAAACGGCTAAAAACATCTCCTACATATTGAATTTGTTCGTATGTATGGGCTGCATTTACGCTGCATCGAACCAATGATTTTCCTTCCGGGGCCGCGGGTGGAAGAATCAGATTCACATAGATATTATTTTCAAGCAACTTCTGCCATAGCAGCAAAGCCTGTTGCGGAGTGTCAACGATTGCCGCGATAACCGGACCTGGATCGGGTCCGAGAACATATCCGGCATCTTTAAGCCGTGTATAAAGTTGTATGCAGTTATGCCATAGTTGTGTGCGTAAGTGATTGCCTTTTCTAAGCAATTCTAATGCGGCACGAGTTGATGCGATGGTTGCTGGTGACGGCGATGCCGTAAAAATATAAGGGTGACTGACATACCGAAGTTGATTGAGTTGCGGATGATTACTGACGCAAAATCCACCGATGCTACATAAGCTTTTACTAAAAGTACCCGTGATAAAATCAACGTCTTTGAGTAATCCGGTTTTCTCGACTAATCCTTGTCCCGTTTCACCTAATACGCCTAGCGAGTGTGCTTCGTCGAGAAGTAAGGTGCCGCCATAAGTGTTCTTCAATTTTACAATCTCAGCTAAAGGTGCTTGGTCTCCAAGCATGCTGTAAATTCCTTCCGCGATAATGAGTGTTGTTTCGACTCGGCTGCCCAGTCGGTGTAATCGTTTCTCCATATCAATCATATCATTGTGTTTAAAACGAATGATATCCGCGCCACTTAAAATACAGCCATCATAGATGCTTGCATGGGAATCGCCATCAATCAGTACTGTGTCTCCAGGTCCGACCAACCCGGTAATTGTTCCCAAGTTAGCTTGGTAGCCCGTAGTAAATACAATGCTGGAATTGCATTGATAAAAGTCGGCAAATTCTCGTTCTAGAGCGCGATGACCAGAATAGCTACCATTTGCCATTCGCGATCCTGTCGTTCCTGTTCCTTCGTTATCAATCGCTTCATGTGCGGCACGAATGCATTCGGGAGCAAAAGTTAATCCCAGATAATTATTTGTACCCAACAGGAGTACGCGGCGATCACCAATTCTTGCTTCGGTTGCTGAATACACTTCTTCAATCGGTATTCCAAAGGCGCCAACACCATCGGGTAACAGTGCTTTTCTTGCTGCTGCAGCAGCATCCAGTTTCTCAAGTAGATTCATTATGATGCAAATTTAATTTTATAGACTAAGTCGGCCAATTCCCTAACAGTTTGTACATCCGCTAACGCATTGATAGGAATTGAAACATCAAAAGTATCTTCAATCTCCATGATAAGATTAAGTAACTTAATTGAGTCGATTGATAATTGACTAATTAGGTTCGTGTCGGGAGTAATTTCTATATTAGAATTTGTTAAAGTGCTAAGACGATCACAGAGAAGTGATGTAATCTCGTTGTAATTACTTTCGGTCATAAGTAGATCAAGTTAATTTAAGAATTAGGCTAATTCCGTCAGCGCATCTTGAAAACGAATTTTTGGCCTCCAAGCTGGCAGCGCTTGCATTAGGGCCGAATTGTCGCAAACCCAATTGCTATGCTGCAACTCATTAACTTTTCCGGGTGTCAGCATCGGAGAATAATGAAATATGCGAGAAAGCATAAGATTTGAGAAAGCGATGCTACGAATAAGCTTGTCGGGTATCGTAACACAGCGTACCGACCGCTTCCATCTCTGCTCCGCTAAATTAGCCAACTGCTGATAACTATATCCATTGGGCATACCATCATCAAGCTCAAAGATACCGCTAACATTATTTTCTGCTACGAGACAAGCTAAAATAGCGGCGACTAAATCAAATACGTGAATTAACCCAACTCGGTTGTTGATCTTTCCCACGACGGGGAGAAATCCACGATGCATGGCGGTGAATAGTGGTTTTAGTTCTTTGTCGCCAGGTCCATATACGGCTGTTGGACGAAAAATAACCCAATGCAGTTTGTTCGAGAAATTGATCAGTTTTTGCTCAGATAAATATTTGCTATGAGCATACCAAGATAATTCAGGTTGACGAGCTGCTAAGGATGAAATTAATAAGAAACGTGGATAGAATTTTTGATTGGTAAGAACAGAAAGAATATTTTCTGTTCCTTTGATATTAACTTGAGAAAATTCCTTAAATGAACTTCCTCTTACGGTAGCTGCGCAATGTATGACAACCGATGCATCTTTGACTAATAGATCCAAAGCTTTGAGGTCATCAAGATCACCACGAATCCATTGGATTTCTTGCTCCGGATTAGGCTGATCTGTTCGGGTTAATGCTCGAACTGACCAGCCTTTCTGGATTAACTCTTGTATGAGTATGCTTCCTATGAAACCAGTAGCACCTGTAACGGCTACTAATTTAGGCATACACAGCTTATCTGTCGCCGGATTCTACAAAAGAAAGCTGACTAGAAACATTCGTTCTTTGAATATAACCTTGTCTAGCAGCAAAGCGAGATAGCTTTCCGGATGAAGTTCTTGGTAAAGTATGAGGTGGAACCAACTCAACAACACAATTGACACCAAATGCCATATAAACAAGTTGCTGTAACCTGGTTGTCAATGATTGACGCTCTGTAACCGTGGTAAGTCTGCATTCAATAACTAAAACAATAGTTGTAGTGCCGTCCTCATCATTGATGCCAAAAGCTGAAGCCTCACGTGATCTTACTTCTGGTTGTTGTTCCGCCAATTCCTCGATGTCTTGTGCGCGAATATTGCGGCCATTCACTATAATGACATCTGTTCTACGCCCTGTAATATACAGATCTCCTTCAAATAAGAAGCCAATATCTCCAGTGTCGAGCCAATTACCGGCTTTAAGCGCTTTATTGGTTTCTTCAGGGTTATTGTAGTATCCGGTCATTAGGCTGTCACCTTGCACTAATACACTTCCTACCATCTTTTCAGATAATTGCTGACCTTCTTCATCTACAATTTTAACAGTATGACCAGGTAAAGGGCGTCCGCAATTAACAAACTCATTTTGCTTGCGACCATCTGCTTGCAGTCTTGCAGCCATTTTCTTGTCAATCAGTGTTTTACTGTCGACTTGAATACTTTTACATCCTTCACCGAGGGGGGAGAAGGTTACTGCGAGTGTTGATTCTGCAAGACCATAGCATGGTAGAAACGCGTTTTTGTCGAAACCAGCCGATGCAAATTTTTCGGCGAAGTTTCTTAAAGTATCAGGGCGTATCATTTCGGCACCAATACCAGCTGCCCGCCAACAATTTAAATCGAGTTCCTTAAGATCAGATTCGCGGACTCGCAACGTGCAAAGTTTCAAGCCAAAAGGCTGACTAAATGCAACAGTACAACGATTGCGACTAATCAACCGAAGCCATTGTAAAGGTCGAATCGCAAAATCCCTGGTTGCCAAATAATCGACGGAAATTTGTGTGACCATAGGAGCTAGAACCAATCCAACCAGTCCCATGTCATGATAAAAAGGTAGCCATGAAGCAGAGCGGTCAGTAGGCCTAATCTGCAAACCATTCCGGACAATTCCTTGCAAATTACTCATTAAAGCCCGTTCTGTGATTACAACACCTCTTGGCGTACGTGTACTGCCCGATGTAAACTGCAAATAGGCAGTTTCGTCTGGAAGATTCGGGAGAATGTTGAAATCCTTCGATGGGGCTTCGCTTAATTTTCCTGGTGTTCCAACCCACTGCACATGATTCGCTTTTGCAGCCGCTTCTTCCAGAAAACTAATGTAATCAAGATTTGCCAGTGCAATACTAGCTTGACTGCTTTCAAGCATCCCGCGTAATTGTTGTACGTAGATCGCATGACTACCGAGATTAACCGGTATCGGCATTGCAAAAGGTACTAAACCAGCATAGCGACATGCAAAAAACAATTCGATAAACTCTGGTGAAGTATCAGCAATAATCGCAACTCGACTACCGCGTGATAACTCAAATCCAGCTAAATTCTGTGCTAAAGCGCGAGCATTCGCTCTGAGTCTGCTATAGGGCAGAACTGAGCGTAAATTACCTTTGGCATCGTAAAAGTTATAGCCTGTCGTGCCATTTGCCGCGTATTCCAATGCACTCGTTAGAGTATCAAAACCAGCTAACCTCTGAGACAGAGAATTAAGGGTTGGCGTTGGTGTTAATTGTATTTCGCTTGAAGGTTGAAAATCAAACGCTTGCGTTAGCGGAGCGTTCAACTTGGTTATTGTCGAACTCAAGATCTTCCCCTCGAAGTAATAGTGCTTGTTATCTTACTTTCTGAAGCAAGATATACCGGTTGAGCGCGCCAACTCTTTTTATTAATTGTTAATAACGGATTATTTGCTGGCTGGAAAATTTTCATTCGAACGCTCACCACTTTCATTGCTTAAAAATATGAGTGTGTCATATTTGACCACACCGCAGCTTATATAATGAGCTTTTTCATGTCAAGGCAATATTGGGAATAGTGTTGTACTAAAACAACATTTGCTGTTACCGGAACTATTCTTGTGTAATAACAAAATTACTTACTCAATCGTGATTGCCGATGCGACTTCTTTCTGCGGTATTTTGGGGCGAAATTTCAACACGATTTCTGCCCTTATGCTTAGCTGAATAGAGTGCCTCATCAGCACGACGTAATAGTAGATTGGTGTCTAATGTATCTGGAAGCGAATCAATGGCAATGCCCAGACTTATTGTTACAGGAATAAACGAATGGTCGACTTGTATGGGTCTGCATGCAACAGCATTACGGAGTCTTTCGGCTGCTTTTAGAGCACCGTCTTGATCATAGGGAGAAATGATCGCCAGAAATTCCTCGCCACCGTAGCGCCCGATATACTCGTGAACACGCGCTGATTGAGTTAATCGGTTAGCGATCTCGCATAGCACAGTATCGCCCGCGAGGTGACCGTAGGTGTCATTGATGTTTTTAAAATGATCGATATCGATCATGATGATAGCGATTCCATAACCTCCTCGTTTGGCTCTCTGAATTTGTTTGTGCAAAATATCGAAAATGGCCATCCGATTCAGCAATCCGGTCAACACATCATGTGTAACACGCTGTTCCAAATATTTCTTTTGCGCTATCAGTTGCTTGTTTTGTTTTATACCTTGGTATAATTGCGCCTTTTCAATCAGGGCGGATAGCTGACTGGCAATTTGTAAAGGTAAATCTTGGTGCAGGTTCGAGTCTTTAAAGACATTCTTTTTGCGGTTGGAGAAGAAAATAAAACCGAGTACTTTTTCTGCTGCATGTAAAGGGCAAATAAGGCACGAGTGAATTCCTTCTTGCAAAATTGCTTGAACCAGCCGGGATGAGGAATGTTCTTCAAGATGAGATTCAAGATCATCAATAATCAGCATTTCCTGAGAATTGAGAATCGTTTGTAGCGCTTTGTCGGACATTGGAATTGATTGACCGATATTCAATACTAAATGCTGATAACAAGCTCGCGACCAATGTATTTTCAGTTTACTTCCTTCACTTTCCAAGAGCGCTAAAGTGATGCGGTCATAAGACAAATGTTCCTTAAATGATTCAAAAATATGATTCAATACATCAATCAGATGAAGATTGAGATTGCACTCGCGCATTATTTGGTAAAGCGACTGAGTTCTTTCTGACTGCCTCTGAAGATAATCAGACAGCGCTTTTAGAGACTTGCCTAAGTGCCCGATTTCATCGTCGCCAATTGGAATATCCGGCGAGAAATCGCCGCGTACCATCGCTTCAGCTGCTTTTTGCAAGGCTAGGATTCGATCATTCTTTTTCATATTTTATGCCTACCGATCATTAAGTAAGTTGGGGCATATGGTTGTATATGGTTGTTTTGGGTCCTTGTTGGCTGGCTTAATGGGTTTTGAGCTTTTCTCAATTCATTAATTCAAAAATATACCGCAATGAATCGTGGCGTTGTTTGGAAATATACAGGTATTCTGAAAGATTTTCAGAATAGCGCTTGATAGTTGATTATTTCCAAACTCTGTCAATGCTAAAATTATTGATACACGGATTCATGCAGACAAGATGATAGGAATTTTAGTGATAACACATGAAGATTTGGGCGAACATTTAATTCGCTGCGCGAGCCATATTTTCGGTATGAGACCACCGCAGCTCATGCATCTTGGTGTTTTTGTTCAGGATGACCCCAGTACAGTGCTTGTTAATGCACGTAGCTTGTTAACGCAGTTGGATAGCGGGAAAGGCGCGTTAATTATTACGGACATACTCGGGGCCACACCCTGCAATATTGCCAGTTGTTTGATTCAACCGGGGAAAGTGGAATGTCTTGCGGGAGCTAACTTGCCGATGTTAATCAGAGCATTGACGTACCGCGCCGAATCGCTTTCGGTGGTGACTGAAAAGGGATTGAGCGGCGGTCAGTCCGGAGTGGTGCAAATCAAAGTGGAATCTTGATCATGCAAATTAAAGAAGTTGAAATTATCAATAAACTGGGATTACACGCACGCGCATCGGCAAAGTTGACCAAACTGGCCAGCCAATTTAAATGTGAGGTTTGGGCAACGCGTAATAACCGGCGTGTTAATGCAAAGAGCATCATGGGCGTGATGACACTTGCCGCCAATAAAGGCTCCCACATTCAACTGGAAACAGAGGGGGATGATGAAGTGGAAGCGATGACGGCTCTGACCGCATTGGTTGAAGATTTTTTTGGTGAAGGTGAATGAGCTTTATTCTGCAAGGCATGGGCGTATCGGAAGGCATTGCCATCGGGCATGCGCACTTAGCTGCTCCCGCTGCTTTAGAAGTAATACATTATTTGATTCCCAAACATCAAGTAGAGAAAGAAATCGCCCGGCTCGATAGCGCTTTTGCGGTGGTGCGTAAGGAGTTTGAGGCATTGCAGAAATCAGTCGCTGATGGACATGCCCGCGCGGAGTTCAGCGCTTTCTTGGATCTGCACTTGATGATTCTGGATGATCCGACTTTGTCAGAAGCCACGCGTAGCATCATTGCACAGACTTACTGCAATGCGGAATGGGCTTTAAAGCAGCAAATGCAAGTGTTGCTGGCGCAATTTGAAGAAATCGAGGATGCTTATTTGCGCGAACGCAAATCCGATGTAATGCAAGTAGTCGAGCGTGTGCTTAAAGCGATGATGGGACATCCCGGGTATTTGCCGGTAGCTTCGAAATTGGCCGGCGATAGTATCCTGGTGGCGCACGATTTAAGCCCTGCCGATGTTATGCAGTATAAGCAACATCAATTTACCGCGTTTCTAACCGATTTAGGCAGCCAAACCTCGCATACTGCAATTGTCGCACGCAGCCTTAATATTCCTTCGATTGTGGCTTTGCATCACGCGCATCAGCTGATTGTGGAGAATGATTGCCTGATTGTCGACGGTACGCAAGGAAACGTCATTGTTAATCCGGATAAGTATGTTCTGGACGAGTACCGTTTGCGGCAAAGCCAGCTTGAACTGGAAAAGAAAAAGCTGCAGCGTCTTAAAAGCGTTGCCGCGGTGACTTTGGATGGCACGCCAATAGATTTATTTGCCAACATCGAACTGCCCGAAGATATCGTTCAGGTAAAAGAAAGCGGTGCAACCGGTATCGGATTATTCCGCAGCGAATTTTTGTTTCTCAACCGCGATGATTTACCGGGTGAAGAAGAACAGTTTGAAGCCTATCGGGCGGTTGCTACCAAAATGCACAAGCAGCCGGTGATCATACGCACATTTGATCTGGGCGC
This sequence comes from Nitrosomonas sp., assembly GCF_019635155.1. Taxonomy (GTDB): domain Bacteria; phylum Pseudomonadota; class Gammaproteobacteria; order Burkholderiales; family Nitrosomonadaceae; genus Nitrosomonas. Next base: position 264,254 of record NZ_JAHBZY010000001.1, read on the forward strand.
GGATAAGAATATTAAAGGCAGTGAGCAGGTAGCGGCCAACCCGGCATTGGGGTTGCGCGCAATCCGCTTGAGCCTGACGGAACCAAGAATGTTTCATACGCAGCTGCGTGCGATTCTGCGCGCTTCAAAATATGGTGATGTGCGTATTCTTGTACCGATGTTGTCGAACGCGGCGGAGATTGATCAAACCGTGCATCATATCGATTATGCGAAACAAACGTTAAGAGACGATAAGCTTCAGTTTGATGAGCATATCAAGATTGGCGGCATGATCGAAATTCCTGCGGCTGCGTTAAGCCTCGAGTTATTCATGCGAAAATTGGATTTCTTGTCGATCGGTACCAACGATCTTATTCAATATATGCTGGCGGTTGACCGGATAGACGATACCGTCGCGCATCTTTATGATCCGCTTCATCCTGCTGTTTTATGGATGATTTCACATATCATTCAGAGTGCCAATCGTGCCAAGGTGCCGGTATCGATTTGCGGGGAAATGGCGGGCGATAGACACTTTACCCGGCTTTTGCTGGGATTCGGATTAAAGCAATTCTCCATGTATCCGGCGCAGATATTGACCGTAAAAAACCAGATCTTAAAAAGCCACTTGCCCGATATTCTGCCGGTGACGCAAAAAATCATGAAGACGGACCAACCGGAAAAAATGGGTGCATTACTTGCCAAGCTGAATGATATCTAAACTTCTCGTAGCGTCGAATCAGAGTTTTCCTTAGTGAATGTCCCTTTTTTTGGGGATATAATGCCCCATCGATTATTCAGTCATCACTTAGATTTCTCCCAATAAGATAAATGCAAGATTCAAGATCAGTCGGTATCGTAACGCCGCAGTATGTGCAAATTGACAAGCCATTGCAATTGAAAAGCGGGTTGTCGCTCGAGAATTATCATCTGGTGTATGAAACCTACGGACAATTGAATGCGGCGCGTTCCAATGCGGTGCTGATTTGTCATGCGCTGTCCGGTAATCACCATGTGGCGGGTTATTATGCGGAAAATGAGAAAAGTATCGGCTGGTGGGATAATCTGGTGGGTCCTGGTAAGCCTATTGATACCAATCGTTTTTTTGTAATCGGCGTCAATAATCCCGGCGGCTGTCATGGCTCGACCGGTCCGGCCAGCATTGATCTGCGCACTGGTAAACATTATGGTGCGAGTTTTCCGGTGGTGACGGTGGAAGATTGGGTTGAAGCGCAAGCGCAATTGGCTGAGCATTTAGGCATCAAGGAATTCGCCGCTGTAGTGGGTGGCAGTCTGGGCGGTATGCAAGCGATGCAATGGGCGCTGGATTATCCGGAAAAAGTGCGTCATGCCTTGGTGATTGCGGCAGCACCCAAACTGACCGCGCAGAACATCGCGTTTAACGATGTGGCCCGTCAGGCGATTATGACCGACCAGGAGTTTTATGGGGGTAATTTTTACGCCCACGATACGCTGCCGAGACGTGGCTTGCGGCTGGCGCGCATGCTCGGCCATATCACTTATTTATCCGATGATTCCATGGCGGCCAAATTTGGACGCAGTTTGCGTAAAGGCGAATTGTCTTTTGGTTTTGACATTGAATTTGAGATCGAGTCGTATCTGCGTTACCAGGGCGATAAATTTGCCGATATGTTCGATGCCAACAGCTATTTGCTGATGACCAAAGCGCTGGATTATTTCGATCCGGCTGCAGCGTATAACGGCGACTTGAGCGCCGCTTTCCGGGTGGCCACAGCGAATTTCTTAGTGGTCTCGTTTACCTCGGATTGGCGTTTTTCTCCCGAACGCTCGCGCGAGATTGTCAAAGCGCTATTGGATAATGAAATCAACGTGAGTTATGCGGAAATCACTGCCAGTCACGGCCATGATTCATTTTTGATGGAAACGCCTTGTTATCATCAGCTTGTGCGCGCGTATATGGACAATATTTCGATTTAGCAAGATTATGACTGAAACCACCGTATCATCGACTGCTGCACTCCGTCCGGATTTTGCCGCGATTGCCGAATGGATAAAACCGGGCGCAAAAATACTCGACTTGGGTTGCGGCGATGGTTCTCTGTTACGCTATTTACGTGATACCCGCAACGTTTTTGGGTATGGTGTCGAGATCGACGATGACAATTTGCTCAGTTGTTTCCGCAATGGCATTAATGTGATTCAGAATGATTTAGAAGCGGGATTGTCAAGTTTTGCATCGGATTCGTTCGATTATGTCATTTTGTCGCAAACCCTGCAGGCGATGCGGCATACCGAAGGCATCATCAAGGAGATGCTGCGTGTCGGCAAAGAAGGTATCGTGTCGTTTCCTAATTTCGGTTACTGGAAAAACCGCATGCAAGTCATCGCCGGTCACATGCCGGTATCGGAAACGTTGCCGTATCGCTGGTACGATACTCCCAATATCCATCTCTGTACGCTGGGTGATTTTGAAGCATTATGCCAGCAATGCGATGCGCGGATTCTGGAACGAAAAGTGATGAACAATCATGACCGGCCGGTTAATTTCTTACCGAATCTGCGAGGAATGTTGGCTTTTTACCGGTTCGAACGGTTTGCGTAATAGCGCAAACATTTGATTGAAAGCTCTCAGGCGCGATCCTTAACATTCAGGATTGTCCGGCGCGAAGTGCTCCGGTTGCGCTTGAAAAGAATTCATAGTCTCCAATGCGTGTAATTCCGCCGGGCTAAATCCGGCTTTCTGTCTCGCCTCGTAATGAAAGGGACCGGTTATCTGACCGGTGAAGTATTGCGCGATCAATTCGCGAAATGTTCGTTCGGAATCCAATCCACGCTGCAGGCATAAGTATTTGAACCAGTGCGAACCGATGGCGACATGCCCGATTTCATCCCGCAAGATGATTTCAAGGACCGCGGTTGTGTTGTCATCGCCGGCTTGCCGCAAGCGTTTGATCATCCTCGGCGTAACGTCCAGCCCTCTGGCTTCCAATACGCGCGGCACCAGTGCCATGCGTACCAAGGGATCGAACGACGTGCGCATCGCCATATCCCACAAACCATTATGCGCCGGGAAATCGCCGTAATCGCCGCCAAGTTCGTTCAACCGTTCGCGTAGCAATTGAAAGTGATACGCTTCTTCAACGGCTACCTGAATCCAATCACTGTAAAATTGTGATGGTAAATCACGATAACGATAGACCGCGTCCCACGCCAGATTGATCGCGTTGAATTCGATATGCGCTATGGCATGAATGAGCGCGATGAGTCCGGCCTTGGTGCCAAGGCGGCGTTTAGGCACTTCGCCGGGTGCGACCAAAATCGGTTGCGCTGGCCGCCCGGGTTCATCGATCAATTCCGGTTCGTTTTCCGATTCCAGTGTCAGTAAACCTGCGTGCCAAGCTTGCGCGGTTTGCTGCGTCAAATGCAGCTTTTCTGCGATTTCGCAGGCTCTCAGGCATGATTCGGCAGCAGCAGACAGGGATTGCATACTCTTTGTATTCTGCAATTCGATTGGTATTTAAGAAAAAGCAGGTCAGATTTTAACCAAAACGTTATTATAGCCTTGCATTGCGTGCGGACGCATGTGTGCAACCCGAATAATACTTGGACGAATAAACAATCATGCCTAATATTCCTTACGATCCTTCGTTACATGTTTCATTGCCGGAAGGGCAACCGGTCCTGCGCACCGTGCCGATGCCGTCGGATACCAACTACGCGGGCGATATTTTCGGCGGCTGGATCATGTCACAAGTCGACATGGCGGGTAGTATCCCGGCCATCCGCCGCGCCTGCGGACGGGTTGCAACGGTCGCGGTCAATTCCTTCGTGTTCAAGCACCCGGTTTTCGTCGGTGACCTCGTCAGCATTTATGCCGATATCGTCAAAATCGGACGCACTTCGATTGCCGTTGAAGTTGCCGTCTACGCTCAGCGTGGCGTGCGCGAAGGCGGCGAGGAAATCTGCATCAAAGTCACCGAAGCGGTGTTGACGTATGTCGCCATCGACAGCAACCGCAAGCCAAGGGTGGTGCCGGTGGAGTGATTATTTGCCGGAGAACTTTTTCGATTACTTTATTTTCGCTGATTTGTCGGAGTGCATACTCAGATCGAGTATTCAACGCCATTCCTGCGGCGATTACCGGTGAATCGCTTGGTTTTGCCGCTTTAATTCCCATCAGCTTCAAGAATGGTGATGTTTGAGTTCGCAAGTTGCGATAGCCAAGTGAAAGGTATTTTCGAATCGGGATCTCTTGTCAATTTATCCAGCAACCGCCGCTTTTTTTCACCTGCTACCACCAGCGCAATCCGCTCGCTGTTTGCCAATATTTCCAGTGAAAGACTGATGCGTAGCGAAGGTGCAATCGGGGGGGCGACGGCGATGCAGTGATGCGCCGATAGCGAATTGGGATTCATGCCCGGGAATAACGAGGCAATGTGGCCGTCTTCACCTAAACCTAACACGGTCAGACTGACCGGTAACGGCAGGCGATCCAAGCGTTGGTGAATCGTTTCGATGGCGTCGAACGGATTGTCATGCGCGGTTTTCAATCCGACGAAGCGGGCATGTTCCGGAAGGTGTTGCATCAAGCATTGTTTTACCAATCGTTCGTTCGATTGCTCGTCATTAGTGTCGACCCAGCGTTCATCCGACACCGTGACGGTGATCCGGTCCCAGGGTAGCTGACATTTCACCAATGCGGGCAGGTAATGGCGCGGGGTGCCGCCGCCGGGAACGACGAGCGTGGCTTGCGGTTTCCGGCTTAAGGTGTCGCGTAGTGCGGCTGCGGCAAAATCGGCAAAGCCTTGGCTTAACGATTCAATATCCGGGTAGGTGCGTCTTTGCATCGTGGCGCTGCCAACGTTATTGCACTAATCCGCGTAAATTCGGAACGACTTCGATATGTGCCGGAAACGGGTTGGGGTCGCCGGGAAAGACGCGGCCCAGGAAAGCGGTGTTGTTGGCTTGCGCGCCTTCCAGGTCGGCCATGGCGTCGCCGATCATCAGTACTGATCCGGGTTTCAAGCCGTGTACCGATAGGATTTCCGCAATGATGGTTTTTTTCAATGCCGGAGCGCCGCGTACATCGGTGAAATAAGGCGCGAGGCCGCGGCGCTCGACGATCACCTTGAGCTCGGCTTCCGGAGTGCCGGAGGCGACAAACAATGGGATTCTGCCGGATTGTTGGCGAATCAATTCGATTGCGCCAGGCACCGGCTCGGCGGCGACCACGGCTTCGACCACCAGTTCGGAAAAACGGATATCGAGCTGTTGCTCTTCCGCTTCGGTCAATGGCGGTTGGTGCAGGAAATGTTCCTGAAAATGGCGGAATTTACGGTAGCGCGACATGCCGCCGTTTTGCGTATGGAATTGCACCACTTGCGCGACGATGTCGTCACCGTAAGAGCGGTAGAGCTCGGCGAACGCTTGGGTTTTGATTTTACCGGATTCGACCACGACGCCGTCGAAATCGAAAATGATCGCCTGCCAGTTGAATGATGGCATCGCATCAAGCCCGGTTATCCGGCGTGGCCGGGGTGGCGTCGCCGTTTTCGTCGCCGTGGTGCAGATCCTGGTGAATTTCCCGCAAGCAATCGAGCATGCCTTGCCCCAGATCGACGTGTTCGTTCAGTACCAATTTGCGGCCGATCTTCGGTTGGAATGCATACGGCGTAATTTTGTAGTGATGCACGGTATTGGCTTCGTCAAAATGTAATTCGACCGGCCACGGCATCATTTCCGAAATCATCGTCATGACATCCCTGATGCGTAATTTTTCCTGACCGGTCAGGATCAAGTGGCGGTTAGCGAATTCCGGCGCCAGCACTTGCACGCTCATGCGCGCCGCGTCTTCGACATGAATGTATTCGCGCATGGCTTCGCCGCTGCCTTTGTAGGTAATCGAATGGTGCTCGATCGCTTCGCGCAGCATGCGGTAAATACCGTTGCGCTGGTCGGCGCGGCGGCCGTACAGCGAGCCGTAGCGCAGAATGTTGTAATCCAGGCCGTAACGTTCGTGGTAAGTTTCGGTAAAGCGTTCCGCCGCTTGCTTGCTGGCGCGGTAAAACGAACCGGATTCGGAGTACACGTATACGGTGCTGGCAAACACAAACCGCCGGGCGCCAGCGATGCGGGCGGCTTCGAGCGTGTGCATATTGCCAAGTACATTGATGGTCGCGGTTGGGATCGGTTTGTCGTGTGCTTCGTCGATGTCAGCAATCGCTGCAAAGTTATACACGATCGAGGCACCCTTGGCGGCTTCGATAACTTGTTCAAGATTCATGATATCGCCGACGATCATTTCCTGATTGCTTTTCAGAAAAGGCGATGCGACCCGGTCGAATAATCGCACCTGATATCCCGCTGCCGTCAAGGCATCGGCGACATGACTGCCGAGAAAACCGCTGGCGCCGAATACGATCACTTTTTCATTGGAAATGGCTGTCATGAGATTGCACCTGTTTTGATGAGGCCTTGCAATAAATTGTCCGCTGCTTCGATTTCCATGCGTTGACGCGATTCCCGGGCCAGCGATCCGACATGCGATGTCAGGGTGATGTTGTCAATATCGAGCAGCGGGCCTTGATACGGCTCCTGTTCAAACACGTCGAGCGCTGCAGCGCTGACTTTGCCGGATTTGAGCGCATCGGCCAGCGCATTCTCGTCGATCAATCCGCCGCGCGCGGCGTTGATGACGATCGCTTCCGGTTTCATCGCCGCGAATGCTCCGGTATTCAACAAGTGATGCGTATCGGTGGAATACGGCAGGTGCAGCGTGATGATATCGGCGCTTGCGAGCAGTCGCTCCAGGGATACTAATGCCACGCCATCCGGCACTTGCGATGCAAACGGGTCGTGCGCGATCACGCTGGCTTCAAACGCTTGGCACAAGCGCGCGATGCGGCGGCCAATATGCCCCAAGCCGATGATGCCGATGGTTTGCGCCGCTAACAGACGGCCTTGCGTGCGCGGCCATTCTTTTTGGCGAACGGCACGATCGATACTGGCGGTTTGCCGCAGCAAGCTCAAAATAAATCCCATCGTTAATTCAGCAACCGCCTGTGCCGGTGCTTCCGGCGTGTTCAACACCGTGATGCCGCGCTGTTTGGCGGCACTCAAATCGACGCTATCCAGCCCGGCGCCACAACGGGAAACAACTTTCAGTTGCGGCGATGCGTGAAAAACCCGTTCGGTTAACGGTTCGATTCCGGCGATCAGGCCGACCGCGCCATCGCCCAGTAGCTCGATAATTTCATCTTCGGTGAGCTTGCGTTTGTGCGGGTTGGTGACGATGCGCATGCCTTTTTGCCGCAATTGTTGCAGCGGTGGGTTGTTGTCGATGTCAAACGACGAAGTGGAAATAACCAAAGTGTTCATTATTTTTTCAGTGCGGTGCGGATGATTTGTAAGTGGTTGCGGCAAATGGCGTCGAGAATGCGGATATCCAACGCGTAGCCGAGGAAATTGAAGCCGGCTTCGATGCGTTGTTGCAAGGCTTGCGGATCGGGTTCGATGACATGAATGCCGCCGGGCTTGCCAGCGCGGTGACCGGCTTCGAGCACTTGCGCGATGGCGGCTTGCACGTCAGAATGGTTCAAGTCGCCGGGACGCCCCATCGAACCGGATAAATCGTATGGACCGATGATATACGCATCGATGCCGGGTACTGCAAGGATTTCATCGATGGCTTTGACCGCATCGACATGCTCGATCATAACGACGATTACCGCATTTTCTTCCAACCAGGCGCGGTAGGTAGGAAAGCTGGCGCCGTAGCCTTGCGCGCGCGCCAATCCGACACCGCGTTGCCCGCGCGGCGGGTAATAGACGCCGTCGACTGCGGCTTTGGCATCGGCAGCGGACTTGATCATCGGCACCATAATGCCGGTCGCACCGGCATCCATGACGCGCTTGATTTGATCGGGATGGTTCGAGGTCAGGCGCACGATCGCCGGGCATTGCTTGGCGTCGAGCACCTGGATAATGGCTTGTACTTCGTTCAGTTCCAACACGCTGTGCTCGGTATCCAGCACCAGCCAGTCGAACCCGGCGGACGCCATGATTTCGGCGATCGATGGATGGCCCAGCGTGACCCAGGAGCCGATGGTCAATTCAGACCGGTTCAATTTTGTTTTTAATGACATGATGAATTCGGATTCTAGTAGTGGGAAAGCAACGGATCGGATGCCATCAATTTCTCGACGCGTTGCAGATCGGCCGTGGTATCGACCGCTTGCGTGTTGTATTCGGTATGCACCATGCGCACCGGCAGGCCGTGTTCGAGTAAACGCAACATATCGATCGATTCTAATTGCTCCAAGGGCGTCGGCGTCAGGCGGGTGTATTGAAACAGCAGGTCACGGCGGAACGGGATGATACATACTTGCTTATAGGCGGCGGTATTGGCAAAGCCGTTTTTGGCCAGGGTCGGGATCGGACGGCGCGACATATACAGCGCATTGCCGTTTTGATCCATCACGACTTTGATGGTGTTGACGTCGAGATAGTCGGCTTCATGATCGATTTTTTTGACCAGATTGACGCAACCAAGCTGCGGATCGTGTTTGAACGGCGCAACCGCGGTATCGACCATGTTCGGGTGCGTCATCGGCTCGTCGCCTTGCACCATCACGATTAAATCCGCATCCAGATTGGTTACCGCCTCGGCAACGCGATCGCTGGCGCGTTCATGGGTATCGGCGGTCATAATGACCCTGGCGCCAAAACCTTCCGCAATGTCACGGATTTCTTCGTCGCAAGTGGCGATATAGGTAGCATCGATCGATTGACTCATGGCTACGCGTTTATAGATATGCTCGATCATCGGACGGCCGAGGATTTTCGCGACCGGTTTGCCCGGAAAACGGGATGAGCCCATGCGGGCCGGAATAACAGCGATTGTTTTCATGGAAATTTCGTAGATTGAGTGAATGGCTGGGTTAAAAAAACTGGTCAAAAACAATGTGCTGATTATCAGGTTTTTCTACTGTTCTGGGCAATATTTATTGCTGGATTTTTAGATTTGTTGCGTCGGCCGTATTATTTTGAGCAGGAGTCCGCTGCGCTGCTGGTAATTGAGAGGTTGCCAGAGTAAAATGGCGCGCTTCACAGAATCTACTGTTAAATTTAGGAAAAATTTGCGATGGTGCGTTTCCTGAAAATTATGATCATCTAACGACAGTCATGAAAGCTCTTTTTTTTCTCCGCCACTATAACGATATCGATCATGTGACACCGGTCATATACAAATGGATCAGTTCCGGTCATCAATGCGATGTCGTATTGATCGGTTCCGCGCAGTTCCGCCGTGATTTTCGTGTCAAATATCTGAGTCAGTTGCAGGGTGTGCGCGTTGCGCATATGAAAGAACTGTTCCCGTTGCTTGAATATATCAAATGGCGCTTGCAAATGTTAATGCTGACACGCAATGTGCGGCGCATCAAAGTGATCGGCAGGATCGCCGAGAAATTGGCCGAACGTATTGACGAGCGGCAGCGCGAACCGTTGTGGCGGCATACCGCCGAATTTCTGCTGAATCGTTGTTTTGGCAACGATACCAAAGGTGTGGTGGCGTTTGATTGGATCGAAAGAAATTCGGTAATTTGCGTGGAATGGGTGGAAGTCGTCGTCGCTATTGCCAGACACCGGGGGTTCGGCACGGTATCGTTGCCGCACGGTGATAGCCCCCATTACAGCCAATTAATCCGCCGCGGCGAACGGCGCGTCGAACCGGATGTCACGTTTTCGGCAGCGACTATTTTCGACCGGGTGGTCGTTCCTAACGAGTTATGCTCGGTGCGCTTCCGTCCTTTTATGAACGAGGGCCGGTTGGCAGTGTTGGGATCGCCTCGCTACTGCGAAGAATGGTTAAAAATCCTTTCCGGCTTGATGCCGCCGTCGCCGCTGGTACGCTCCGATAGCCGGTTGAAAATTGTCATGTTCTTGCGCAAAGCCAATTTCACCACTTTCTGGGAAGAGGTGAGCGAAGTGGTGCATCTGATCGCCGAATTTCCCGATGTGGAATTGATTATTAAACCGCATACCCGTAGTGGTTGGAAGCAATCTCTCACAACCGACAGCTCCATCAAAAAATTGCCGAATGTCCGGGTTGCCAGCGATGATGCGCATTCGGTGCATTTGATGAATTGGGCTGATGTCATTATCGATTTGGCGACGTCTGTGGTGTTCGAAGCGGTGCGGGCGAAAAAGCCGGTTTTGGCGGCTGATTATTTAATCGCGGCGCGCTCCGCCGTTGCTTATTACATGCCGGAAACGGAATTGAAATGCCGCGATGATGTGTACGAAAAGATTAATGGTTTTCTAACCAGTGGAGTCAATTCTTTCTATATCGAGGAACACCGGCAGCGTTTCTTAGAGGAAATGCTGGATTATCCGGATGCCAATGTGTTACCTCGTTATGTATCCTTGCTGGAACAACTGGCGAGTTGACAAGTGAGTTGCCATACCGGTGCATAGTTTTTACCGATGAAACCATAAGGTGGTGAGATGCGGGCAAAAGATATTTTAAACGAACTGGTGGTGGCGGCTTACAAATTGAAAGGCGGTTATTCGGATGTCATAGTCCGAGGCCAGCATTTGCGAATTTCCGTCGATCACTTGCGTACGCTTAATCGCGCCCGGACTTATTCTAAGAAAGAGCCGGATACGCTCGACTGGCTGGATAGTTTTGAACCGGATTCAAGTTATTTCGATATCGGCGCCAATATCGGCCAGTATTCGCTGTATCCTGCGAAGAAATACGGCGATCAGGTGAAAACTTTCGCGTTCGAGCCGCAGAGCAGTAATTACTACGCATTGAACAAAAATATCTATCTGAACAATCTGAGCAATTACATTTTGTCTTACTGTGTTGCGGTTTCCGGGAAAAGCGAGTTTTCCAAATTGTATATTCCCAAATTTATTCCCGGCAGCAACCGTGCGCAGTTCGGACATGAAGATCTGGAAAACATGAAAATGGCGGCCACGCATGTGCAAGGAATGTTCGGTGTGACATTGGATGATTTGTGCGCGCATTGGGGGTTTCCGTATCCCAATTACATGAAAATCGATGTCGACGGCATCGAAATCCCGATCCTCGAAGGCGCAGCGGCGGTGTTGAAAAATCCGGCGTTGAAGTCGGTCATCATCGAGCTTGGAACCGTCACCGAACAAGAAAAAGCGATTGCATTGATGCGGCAGGCCGGGCTTGCCGTTACTCAACGGCCTTCGAAGAATTGGGGTGAAGCCTACTTGATTTTCGGTAGAGCTTGATTTGTCGGGTACCTTTAAAAATTCAGTGTTTTAAACAAGACGAGGCGGGAACAAAAAATATTGACGTAACATATAAATGATATGTAAGGAATAATTTTTGTGAGCAATGATGTATTGTGACGAGATATGAATTTTTAGGTTAGCCGATGAGTAATCTCATTACTCCCATCATCGATGTTGTAATTCCCGTTTACAACGCACCGGAATTAACCCGGCGATGCATTGATTCCGTAGTGGCGCATCTTGGCGCATCAATCCGCACCATTCATATTCAGAACGATGCATCCGCTGAAGAAACGCGAACGATGCTCGACCGTTTGACGTATCCGCAAGTACAGATTTTCCATGCACCGGTCAACCAAGGGTACGGTCGATCGGTGAACGACGCGATGGCGCGTTCGGATGCCGAATTAGTATTGGTGCTCAATTCCGATAGCGAGGTGACCGCGAATTTTTTACCGCTACTGTGCAATGCCTTGGCTGCCGATTCAAAATTAGCGGTGATCAATCCAACCGAAGGGGAAATGCCGCGCGGCACAGCTAACCGCTACCTGCAACAGCCGGGCGGTTATATCGAAACTTATCGTTTCCGCGGCTATGCTTTCTTGATTCGCCACGCCGTGTTCCAAGCTTTAGGCGGATTCGACGTGCAATTTGAGCGGGGATATTACGAAGATACCGACCTCGGGCGCCGCTTGGAACAGCAGGGATGGCGCATGGGTATACATCCGCAAGCGGCCATCAAGCATAAAATCGGTGCTTCTTTCGGGCGTGGCCGGCCGTATCTTGAGTTGGTGCGCAAAAACCGCAATCTTTATCTTTCGCGCTACCCGCGGGCGCGGCAGAATGTGTTGGTGGTTTCGGGTGTATCGACGTTGACCGGTTTGCCGCTTCCGGCAGTGGATGCAATAGAGCAAGTGATGCGGCAAGGCGGGCGGGTGGAGTGGTTAACACCGGAAAGTTTGCCGCAGCTTTCCTGCCTGCAAATGCGCAACAGCAAAATCCGATCGAATAGAATTATCAAACTGATGGTGCGCGGCTGGTCACGTAAAGATAAACGCGTCACCGATCTATGGTTTTTTCCCGGCACGGCCATCTGGCTGCGTTGGTTGCTACGAATATGGGCGCGCTTGCGCGGCATAAGGATACGCGAATGGGAAGCGGCGGTGTCTTAGCGGAATCCGGACAATCGTCCGGCGGCAAGCGTGAATGGTTTATCCGGCTAACGCTGGTGGCCGTGTGCGCGGGATTTTGGTATGGTCCGCTGAACGCGGTTTCTTTTCCGTTACTGGTGATTGCCTGTTTGATCGACGGTGGCTTGCAGCGATTCGGACAAGCGCTCAAATTGCCGCTGGTGCAGGCATTGCTCGTGCTGTGCGTGCTGTTGCTGATAAGACTACCTTGGAGCGAACTGCCGCTCGACGGGCGCATGAAATGGCTTAAGTATTTCATGCTGCTGTTTATTATTCCGTTTTATTTGCTGTTAAACCGGCAGCGCCTATTTTGGGCATTGGCAGGCTTGGTTACGGGTTACTTCGGCGTGCTGGCAATGGGGTTTTATCAATGGCAAGTGATGGGGGTGCAAGGGATTCCGTGGCTTAACATGTCGTATCTGAGTTTCTCGGCGATGCTGGGCGTCGGTGTGATCGTTGCAGCCAATTTTGCATGCGCCAGCCGCTCGATTGCCGGGCAACTGGCCGGTGCAACCGTGGCGTTGGCATTGTTATTTATTCAGTTTCATCAAAGTGGCCGGGTGTTGCTGCTGGCGACGTTGATTTCGGTATTGTTGCTGATCATGCTGCGTTATCGTCACGCACTCAAGAATATGCTGGTCATCGCGTTGGCCGTTATCACGGCTGCGGTGGTTTTCGCACTCAGCAGCCCGGTGTTTCAGGAACGGTTGGCGTTGATTAACGACGACATGGCCTTGTTGCAACAAGGCCAGTACAACTCCAGTCTGGGTTATCGGCTGGCGATGTGGGATGTGGGCGTGCATGCCATCGCCGAGCGGCCTTGGACCGGGTACGGCACCGGCATGGCGAGGCGATACTTCGATCAAGCGATCGAAACCTACAAGGGTGGAATTTACAAAGATTTGCCGGCATTTCAGCCGACCTCGCATTTTCATAACGATTGGATTGAAATCGGCGTACATATCGGTGTTCCGGGCATGGCAGTGTTATTATTCTTATACTGGGGTTGGTACCGGGCGTTCCAGTCCGCCAGGATGGCGCTATTGGGCGCCGGTTTGATCGGTTTTTTAGGGCTTGCCGGATTGACTGACACTTTTTTGATCTTTAGCCGCACACCAATCCTGGTCTTGCTGATCACCGGGATTGCGCTGCATTGGTCCATCGCTAACCGCAACGATGCAGCCGCCTGATTTACCAGCCGATCCGATCGGCACCGAAGCACAACCGCATTGCTATCTTTGCGGCAGCGAGGGTCAACTGTTGCATCGGAATCGCGTCGATTATTTGTTTGGCGCGCCCGGGGAGTGGCATTTCAAACGCTGCGTCAATGCCGATTGCGGTTTGGTGTGGCTTGATCCCAGACCGACGCCGGATGAAATCGGCAAGGCCTACCGGCAATATTACACCCACGACGAAACCAATGCCGCGCGGCCATCGCGCGCTGTCCGGTTGCTGCGCGCCGTGCTGCACGGCGGTAGTGTGCGCTTGCTGGGATTGCAGTCGGAGCGTAAACGTTACAAACGCATATATTTGGACGATGTGCCGACGGGCCGGTTACTCGAAGTGGGGTGCGGTAACGGTAAACGCTTGGCGCGGTTACGGGCGCTGGGCTGGAGCGTGACCGGGCAAGAGATCGATCCGCTGGCGGCGGCGTATGTGCGCCGGGAAAAGGGCATCGACGTTCACTTGGGGCCGCTCGAAACGATGCCGGAAACGGAACAATACGATGTCGTGATTCTGAGCCATGTGATCGAACATGTGCACGATCCGGTTGCGTTGCTGAGCCACTGTCATCGTTTGTTGCGCACAGGCGGCGTGCTGATGATGCTGACGCCGAATGCCGAGAGCTTGGGACACCGCACATTCGGCGGCGGCTGGCGCGGGCTGGAACCGCCGCGGCATTTGCATTTGTTCACCTGCCGCACGCTGTCGCTGCTTCTGCAGAAAGCGGGTTTTGCGCAACCGCGCTGCCGGACCACAGTCGTCGGTGCTTACGGCATCGGCGAGAGCAGCGTGCCCGGCGATCCAGCGGTCCGGCAATTACCGGCGCGTTCCATCCAAGACGTCTGGCGCGGTTTTTGGTTTCAATGGCTAGCGCGGTGGGCATTATTATTCGATAAAAATTCGGGGGAAGAATGTGTAGCGATTGCTCAAAAATAAACGATGCGGCGAACAATGCCAATCGCATCACGCCGGTCGATCCGGCGATTGAAGCGTATCAACGCGATTTGGCGGTGCAAACCGATCATCCGGTGTTGACGGCAATGGAAGACTACGCGCAGGCGCATCATTTTCCGATCGTCAACCGCCTGGCCGGGATCTTTCTGGAAACCCAAGCAAAAATGATCGGCGCCCGGCGGGTATTCGAATTCGGTAGCGGCTATGGCTATTCCGCGTACTGGTTTGCGCGAGCGGTCGGCGAAAATGGCCGCGTTATTTGCAGCGACTCGGATCCGCAAAACCGCGAACGCGCGAAACATTATCTATCGCAAGCGGATTTATGGCCGCGCATCGAATTCCACACCGGCCTGGCGCAAGCGGTGTTCGAGCAGACTGAAGGCCTGTTCGATATTTGTTACAACGATGTCGACAAGGGTGATTACCCGCTCATCTGGCGCATGGCCAAAAACAGAATCCGCCCCGGCGGGCTGTACATCGCCGACAACGTGCTGTGGCAAGGCCGCGTCACCATGCCCGCATACCACGACCCCGCCATGGGCTCAACCGCAGCCATCGTCGAACATAACCACCTCATATTCAACGACCCGGACTTCGATGCGTTCATCAACCCGACTCGCGATGGGTTGGTCGTGGCAAGGAAGAAAACTGTTAGTTAAATGATGGGGTTTTTTGTCATTGCAACTTATCGTGCTAATGTTACGGTAAGGGGCAGGCTGAATTTGCCAGTGCTCTTCTTTGGTTTACATTACTTGGTCACGGGTGGCTCTGTACCATCGTTTGAAGTATGGTTCACTCAGAAGTGTTGGGGCACGGTCGATTTGCTGGACGAACCAACCAAGCAAACCATCCCAAGCGCCGAAGTCACCGGGAGGTAACAGTTCCCACCCAAGCTGTTCGAGTGTCCAATTCGCTTTGATGCTGTTGGTGATCATTGAGCACGAGACCCAATTGTCTTCTGAGTCATTTCCTCCACGCGCTACAGGATGAATGTGATCAATGGTAGGAAGCAACTCCCAGAAGGCAATGTGACCTTCGGTCATTTTTCCATTTTTGTGATAGGGAAACTCGCTAGGGAGAAAGTATGAAATCAGACGAAGAGCCGGTGGAAAGACAAGTTTGGTTCCGCGATATCGGTCAATAAAGCCATCTCGCAAAAAAACCGCAGTCATCTGACGAGGCGTGTATTGCCGCCCCAATTTTTTTACTGGTACAAAAGGGTAGCGCTCACGAATGAGCGCGGACGCAGAATCAAGCTGACCCAGTGAAATGAGCACGCTGACATCACGCACGATGTCAGCATTGGTGTCAAGAGGCATGTTTAATAATGCAAAATTCATTTTGTCCCCTTAACTTTATTGAGTTGCTACTGATTTAGGTTTCATTGCGTGAAGGTGTTAGATCCTCAGCTCAAAATTCTATCGTTGCGAGATTGATGGTATTTATCCTGATAATTGATAAAGTTTGATATTAATTGCTTGGGCGAGCATTTGGAAGTGTTTGTCGAGCGAGAATACCTCGCAATGATTAGCCTTAGCATTTTGTGCGATGATGAGATCGGGAATGCCTATTCCGTTGGATCCGGCTTTCAAACACTGCCATTGCGATTCGATGATATCGCCCCAATCAATTTGCAATGGCAGGCGTTTTATTTCACACAACAATTCGATGACTCTCGTTTGATGTTTCAGTTTTAAGAAAGGAATTAATTCGGCCAATATCAAATCATTGGTAACGATGGCGTTCTCATCAATGAGGTAACTCAATTCGGCGGATTGCTGGCCGCTTCGGAAATAATCGATCCAGACGGAGGTATCCACCAACACTGCCATTACCGGCGCGCCCGAATATTATCGAGGTCGATATCCAGTTCGATTTTCCCCCTGAATTGCTTGAGTTCGGAGATTTTTGCCTTACGGATTAATTCTTCCAACGCCAATACGATCACCGCTGTTTTAGTTTCGGTGTGGGTTACGCGCATTGCTTCGTTTAACAGATTTTCAGGTAAATCCAGGGTTGTTCTCATAATACCTCCTTTGCGATGCATAAAAGCATAGACAATTATGCATAATGGATCAAGCTCCTATTGAGATTTCGCATTCTTGCGGGGGTATGGTCCGCATTAAGATTGCACCCTAACGAAAGATTCTATCGACTAAGCGTCTGAATACCGGGGAGAGCGATATTAAGAGCACGAATCCGACGGGGAAGGCGATGCTCCAGGAATAGAGCCATTCTTCGAGATAGCCATTGGAAAAGCCGAGGTTGACGGCTGTTACGGTCGCCGATACGCAGCCGGTCATGGTTGCCGACATGATGAGGCAATAGAGGCAGTGCTGTAACAATTGACGCTTCAACGATTAATCCTTAGGTCTGTAACGATGGGTATCTGGCATGTCGATCACACAAGTCAGTCATTCGAATTTAAACCCGGTAGCTGGCTGTTATAAAGTTCTCCGGTGTAGCTTTGCAATATTTCCACGGATTGCGGCCGCATGATTCCGGTCGTTACAGCGATGCCTCTTTTTTGCAGTTCCTGGATCCAATCGGCGGGGCGCGGGCCTTCTTCAAATCCGATGGCCTGCGCGTCCTCCGAATGCGCGCCGCAGACGACCGAGACCACGCCGGCCCATATTAATGCACCCAGACATTGACAGCAAGGTTCGACACTGGTGACCAGCTCAAACGAGCCAAACTGGGCCAGTTCGTAATTGCCGAGCGATTGTTCCGCCAATGCGAGCGCCATTATTTCTGCATGCAGCAGCGAGGATTTTCCCGGAACAACCCAATTGACACCGGGTGCAATAAGTTTTCCGGAACCGGATTCAAAAACAGCCGCGGCAAAGGGTCCACCGCCTTGCTGCACATTGATTCTCGCTAAATCGATTGTCAACATCATTCGTTTTTTTTGCGTGGGAAAGTGTGTCGGTATGCTCATAACCCAGGTATTCAGCCAATCCGGGATTGACAATGAGATGTTGGTCCATTTTTTCATTCAGCAAATAGCAGGGTTAGGTTCATTATCAGTAAATCGTTCAATAAACGCTTATAAAGGGGATTCGTTGCATTGGACGGTGCTTGTAAAATTGCATTTGTTTTGATCGGTTCATTGTCTGCGGACTGCTTGTCTTTGTATATTACCTTGCTCACCGGATTATTCAGCATTTCTCTGATAGAGACTAGCCCCACTCTGTTCCGAGGCATTAATCATCCATTTTTGCGACTTCGTTCGCTGTGACGTTGTGATTAAAGGATTTCTTAGGGGAATAACGATGCGATTAAATTTTCGGCTTCGGAGGTATGGCTATATCTCCTGGCAGTTTGGTGTATTAATTGGTAGTATAGTTGGGAATGAAAAATGAGCGGATGGATAGGCCGCTATGCTGCGTAAGGATTGTTTGTCAATTAATTTTTTGGAAGGGATGTTATGCAAATTCATGTTTATGATACGTATGTTAAGGCTAAAGATGGGCATACAATGCACTTCGATGTGTTTACGGCGGTGAAGGATGATCAAAAAGCGGTCGAGTACGCTAAACAATGGCTTGCGACTGTCGGGGAAGGCGATGCCGTAGTTTCGAGTAAGGAATGCAGTTTTTGCCATAGCCAAAGTGCCCCGCCAAATGTTGTTGATGAAATTAACAAAAATGGTTTCTACATCTATAAAATGGAAGGTTGTTGATTTTTGCTTGCCAGTGAATGGTAAGTTATATTTGTAAGACTTCAATGTCTTGCGTCGGTCAACTGCTGAGATCGTAACGATATAGTTTTTAAGGTCATTAAAATATGAAGCTGAAATTTAATGAATTAATATTTGCGAGTGCTGTTATGGCATTTTGTGGTTCGGTGCAAGCGACCGAACCGAAGCTTTTAGGGCAGCATGGTGATTGGACGGCTTATATGTTCATGGAGAACAATAACAAAGTTTGCTATATGGTGAGCCAACCGAAAAAATCTGAAGGAAATTATACAAAGCGCGGCGATGTTTATGCATTGGTTACGCATCGCCCTTCAGAGAAAAGTACTAATGTTTTCAGTTATATTGCAGGCTATCCTTATAAACCGGGTAGCGATGCGACAGTTACCGTTAATAATCAGAATTTTCGTCTGTTTACTCAGGATGATTCGGCTTGGGCACCGGATGAGGCGACCGACAATAAGATAACGGATGCGATTAAACGTGGTAATTCGTTGATCGTGAAGGGTGCATCGGCACGCGGCACTAACACCGTCGATACGTTTGGACTGAGTGGATCAACAGCGGCTTATAAGGCAATATCGGCGGAATGCGGTATCAAATGATTGTGTGTTTTTTTGTTATGTTATGAGCGAAAAGATTGTTATTTATCAGAAACCCACTTGCAGTAAGTGCAGGGCGACCATTTCTTTGCTGAAAGAAAACGGTCAAGAGTTCGATTCTGTGAATTATTATGAAGTCCCTTTAACTGTCGAGGAGTTGCGGAAGCTCATTCAAAAACTGAATGTACCCGTACGCGATGTGCTTCGCAAAGACGAGCCGGCAGCGCATGGTCTGAACTCGGCTTCCGATGACGAGATTATCAAAGCAATGGTCGAGAATCCGGATTTGATGCAGCGCCCTATTGTGGTTCGGGGCGACCAGGCTAAGTTATGCCGGCCTCCGGAGAATGTGATGGAGCTACTTAAGAAATAAATAACGAGAACAGTGGCTTAACTTATAAAATCCCCGTCATGATTGGAAGCAATGGACGGGGGTTTTTTCTATCTATAATATTGCGATGAAGTTTGCTTACTAGAGATTTATTCTGAAGCGGTAGTGTCTTGTGGTTCCACCGCTGCGCTATTATTCGCGCTACTGCCAAGGCGGGCCGGAAGCTTCTCGCGGATACGGGCTGATTTTCCTGCGCGATCTCTCAGATAGTAGAGTTTTGCACGGCGAACAGCACCGCGACGTTTAATTTCAACACTTGATATTAACGGGGAGTATGTTTGGAAGGTACGTTCCACGCCTTCTCCGCTTGAAATCTTACGGACTGTGAAGGCCGAGTTAAGGCCGCGATTGCGTTTAGCGATAACAACGCCTTCATAGGCCTGCACCCGTTTACGATCACCCTCAACAACGTTAACGTTAACAATAATGGTATCGCCCGGAGAGAAATCAGGTATTTCTTTATTCAGGCGTTTTATTTCTTCTGCTTCCAATTGTTCAATAATATTCATTTTCTTCTCCTCTCTGCTGATTCTATCTGAATTTACAAGTCTGTTTGAATTCTTCCAATAATTCTTTTTCGTCTACGGTAATGCCACGTTGTTCTAATTTTAGTTCCAATAGATCCGGGCGTTTTAGCCAGGTTCTGCCCAGTGCTTGCTGCAACCGCCAACGGCGGATTTGCGCATGATTCCCTGACATTAATATTTCAGGTACACGATCACCTTGGTAGGCCTCGGGACGTGTGTAATGCGGAAAATCCAATAGCCCATCAACAAACGAATCCTGACTGGCCGATTCGGGATCACCCAAGCTGCCCGGTATTTGTCTGATGATGCAATCAATTAAAACCATTGCCGCCAATTCGCCACCGGAAACAACATAATCGCCAATGGAAATTTCCATATCCACTTGGCGATTGATTAAACGTTCATCTATGCCCTCGTAGCGACCACATAGCAAAATTAAGCCCGGCATTTCACTCAGTGTCGTAACCATACGATGGTCAAGCCGGTTTCCCTGAGGTGTCATGTAAGCAACAGTAGTTTGCGACACACCTGACCCGATTTGCCTCGCTCTTGCCTGAATGATGGCATCCTCCAGCGGCTGCGCCATCATGACCATTCCCGGCCCGCCCCCGTAGGGGCTATCGTCTACCGTATGACGATTATCATATGCAAACCTGCGCGGATTCCAAGTGGTCAAGTTGATAATGCCGTTTCTACACGCTTTTCCAGTCACGCCGTAATTGGTCAGAGCCTCGAACATTTCAGGAAACAACGTGATGACATCGCACTCAAAAGGCATTGTTAGACCATCTCAATAATCCATACCCCAATCAACCGTAATTTTTGAGAGCTTAAGATCCACTTTAATGACAAACTGTTCAATAAAAGGGATCAGAATCTCTTTTTGCTCAGTATCGATTGTCTGGATGCATAAAACATCGTTAGCGCCCGTTTCAAGTAAACCGATGACTTTACCTAACAGCTCGCCTTTTAAATTGATGACCTCAGTTCCGATTAAGTCAGACCAGTAGTAACCATCTTTGCCGTCTTCCGGGAGTGTCGGCAGTTGGCTTCTCAAAATTGCAATCTGCAATCCTTTAAGCTCTGAAGCTTGCGTGCGATCAGTGTATCCCTCTAATTGTGCTACTAGCAAATTACCATTAACATGACCGGCTTTCACATGTACTTGCCGCCATTTTATATTATCGCTGCCGAGCCACCATATTGAGTAATCCATTAATCCATCGATGAATTCCGTGTATGGATTTACCTTTATCCAACCATACACACCAAATGGGCCCATGATATGGCCCATTATTACCATCGACTCGTTTGGATTATTTTGTGGGGGTGCTGTCGGAAGTTTCTTTATTGGCGACAAATTGTTTGACGAGTCGGGATACGGTTGCTGATAATTGCGCACCTTGAGACTGCCAGTATGCTACTCGATCCAACTGAACTCGCAGTGGCTCTTCACCACCCGCTGCTCTGGGATTATAAAAACCGATGCGCTCTAAAAAACGGCCATCACGAGGGAAGCGAGAATCCGCTACTACCATGTTAAAAAAAGGACGTTTTTTTGCACCACCTCGTGCCAATCTGATAATAACCATAGAATTTTGTAGCGAAAGTATTATGTAATCCTATATTTTACAATAATTTCTGTAAAAATGACAAGTGATAAGATGCTCAAAATTGATGAAACGGATTGGTTTGCATGGATAATAGGGTGCTTAGATAAATTGTCATTTTTATACAAGTATTAATCAATTGTCTCCAAATATTACAAAAAAACTAATTATTGAAGAATCCAATCGATGTGTTTCTTGCGGGTTATGTTTGCCGCATTGTCCGACCTATCGATTGTTAAAATCAGAAGCCGATTCTCCGCGTGGGCGTATCGCTTTAATGAATGGAGTTGCTAGTGGCCGGATTCCTCTGAATTCAAGATTCATTTTACATATGGATCGGTGCTTGACATGTCGATCATGTGAGGCTGTTTGTCCAAATGACGTTCAATACGGAACATTAATTGATGAGACTCGCAATCTCATTAGACAATCAAAATCGGATAAATCAAGAGGAAAGTCATCGTCATCGCTGCAAGATTTATTCCTGCGATTACTATTATCTCACCCGATTCGATTGGATTATTTGCGCCGCTTATTTTATTTTGTGCAAAAAAGAACCTGGTTTCACCGGATGGCCAAGGTAAATTTTTTTGCTAAGAATGCATTGTTGAGATCGATCTTGCAACTTCCGCCAATAAAGTTTCCACTTGCGAAAGTCGGTATCGGCAAAATGACGGTTGGTAATCGATGGCAAAAGATCTATCCCGCTATTGGCAAGTGCCGTGGCGAGGTTGCCTTGTTTCTGGGTTGCGTGGCAAGGATAACGGATACCCGATCATTAAATGCGAGCATCGTGGTAATGAATTATCTGGGTTACACTGTTCATGTACCTGCTGATCAAACTTGTTGCGGTGCGCTGTATCAGCATCGTGGTGAGATTGATAAGGCCGATGTATGTGCAAGAAAAAATCAATCGGCTTTTGCTCATCTCAATATTCAAGCGATTATCAACACAGCATCGGGGTGCGGAGCGCAACTACTTGAATCTGGTATGAGCGGAGTGAATGATCGGATTATCGACATTAACAAATTTCTTGTTTTGAGTGAAGGGTGGGAAGGCATTCAAGTCACACCGCTGTCTGAGAAAATTCTGGTGCATGATCCTTGCAGTCTCCGTAATGTTCTGGATGAGCAGCGATATCCGTACAAATTACTCGAACATATACCTGGTGTTCAAATACTGCCTTTGGCGGGTAATGGCCAATGTTGCGGTGCTGCCGGAACTTATTTTATTGATCAACCTGAAATTTCAAATATGTTACTCAATGATAAGATAACCGCAATCAAGGAAAGCGGAGCTCGTTATCTGGTGACTTCCAATGTTGGTTGCAGCATGCATATCGCAAATGGATTGCATGAGAAGGGAATGGAGATTGAAGTGTTGCATCCGGTTACATTACTGGCAAGACAGATGGGTTTGGAATTATAATAAAAACAAATTTTTAGTAGTTGTGTCTAGGAAATTCTAGAAACCTGTTTTCCTTATACGGAACATAGAGATTATGATTAATATTGATAAGCTTATCATTGGTTTCGATGGTGCGTTGAGAACGTTGTTAACGCCGGCGCAAACAGTGCGGCCAGTGCCTGGAAATGAATTACCGGAAGCCGACTTGTCGGAAGCGGAAAAGCGGTTGTCGTGTGCGCTGATGCGTATCAATCATGTGGGTGAGGTCTGCGCTCAAGCGCTGTATCAAGGGCAAGGTCTAACCGCGAGAGACGGAGCTGTACAGCAAACGCTGATGCAGGCGGCGAGAGAGGAAACGGAGCATCTGGCATGGACTGAGCGTCGTATTGCGGAGCTGGGCGGGCGTAAAAGCTTCTTGAATCCGTTGTGGTATGGTGGATCATTTACAATCGGGGTAATAGCCGGATTATTGGGAGATAAATGGAATCTTGGTTTTCTCGCTGAAACAGAACATCAAGTAGGAGAGCATTTGGCAGGGCATTTGCAGCGCTTGCCCAATCAGGATGAAAAGAGCCGTGCAATCGTTACACAAATGAAGATTGATGAAGCCAGCCATGCAACGATGGCGCTGTCATATGGTGGTGCGGAATTGCCGCTTCCGATAAAAATCACGATGAAATTTGGGTCAAAAGTAATGACTCATACATCGTATTGGGTATAAGTCGTTTTGTAACTTGCTGGAAAAGAGAAGCAGAATGTTCACATGATCATTGAGAGCCTTCGCTATGAAAAATATCAATCTGACGCACCATTTTTTGATTGCAATGCCGACAATGGTGGATTCTGTATTTTCCAAAACACTAACTTACATTTGTGAGCATAATGAGCAAGGGGCTTTAGGCATTGTCATTAATCGGCCTACGGATCTCACATTGGTAAGCCTTTTTAAACAGCTTGGCATTCCGCAAACGTATTCTCAAGCCGAGGCGATACCGGTATTGTTCGGTGGCCCGGTTCAGTTGGATTGCGGGTTTGTATTGCATCATCCCATCGGAAATTGGCAGTCAACTCTTACGGTTAATAAGGAAGTGGGGTTAACGACCTCTTTGGATATCTTGAGGGCGATTGCGAATGCGGAAGGTCCGGATCAGGTTTTAATAGCAATGGGTTATGCAGGTTGGGCCGCTGGTCAGATTGAACATGAATTGGCGCAAAATGCATGGTTGACGGTACCGGCCACGGCAGGTGTTTTATTTGACTTGCCGTCGGAAGAACGATTGCCGGCAGCGATGCAATTGCTGGGAATTCATGACGCGAATATCTCGAATGAAGTTGGACACGCATAATTACCCGTGGAATCAATGACGGAATTTTTTTCTCAGGGTTTCGCAACGCATCAACAATCAGAGAAGCAATTGCCGAGTGGGGTTGTTTTGGCGTTTGATTTTGGGAAGAAACGCATTGGTGTGGCGATAGGCAATACTGCGCTTGGTGTGGCAAATCCATTAGTAACCATTGACACGGAAGTGACGGAACGGCGTTTTGCAAAAATTGCAACATTGATCGAGACTTGGCAACCTGTATTGCTGGTAGTGGGATTGCCATTGCATAGTGACGGAACCACGCATGAGATTACGCGCCTTAGTCAGCGCTTCGCTCGTCGTTTAGAAGGCCGGTTTAAAATTAAAGTGGTAATGAAAGATGAGCGGTATACCAGTGAAATAGCAAGTGCTTCATTGAATGCAGCCGGGATTTTTGGAGTAAAGCAAAAACCTTTATTGGATCAATTTTCTGCGCAACAAATTCTACAATCATTTTTTAATGAACAACATACAACTACCAGACGCTGAGGAAGTTTTCAGAAGCTTCGCGCAAAAGATACGGGCGAATCGATCGAGAGATTTTTCGCTGATAGGCATTCATACGGGCGGTGTTTGGCTGGCGGAACGCTTGCATCGGGAGTTGGCGATTGCAAAACCTTTAGGCATATTGAGCGTATCTTTTTACCGGGATGATTTCGACAAGATCGGATTACATTCACAAACCAAGCCTTCTGAAATACCGTTTGAGGTGGATGGAGCACATATTTTGTTGGTGGATGACGTGTTAAATACGGGGCGAACGACACGTGCGGCAATTAACGAATTATTTGATTATGGCCGGCCCGCTTCAATTAGTTTGGCGGCTCTGGTAGATCGGGGAGGCAGAGAGCTTCCGATTGCGGCGCAATATGTCGGAATAGAAATCGCACTGCCTGCGGATAAGATGCTGGAGCTCAAGTGTGACGAGAGCGGAAAGTTGAGTTTTGATCTATACGATAAGAACCTTCCAGAATGATCAATAGAAACCCGCAATTGGATGAGAACGGAGTATTGCAGCATTTGCTGACCACGGAAGGATTGCCGGCTTCGATTCTGCTGAATATCCTGGATACTGCGGAATCATTTGTAGGGGTTACCGAGCGGGATGTTAAAAAAATTCCCTTGTTGCGGGGTAAGTCGATCTTTAATCTATTTTTTGAGCCCAGCACGCGCACACGAACAACGTTTGAAATCGCCGCTAAGCGCTTGTCAGCAGATGTCATCAATTTGAATATTGCCGTTTCGGCGCAATCCAAGGGTGAAACATTGCTCGATACGGTTAATAATCTTTCCGCAATGAATGCAGACATGTTTGTTGTCCGTCATGCGCAAAGCGGCGCGGCCCATTTAATTGCAAAACATGTCCGTTCTGACATTCATGTAATCAATGCGGGCGATGGCAGTCATGCGCATCCGACACAAGCGTTGTTGGATATGTTCACAATTCGCCGGTATAAACAGGATTTCCGTAAGCTGCGCGTGGCAATAATCGGAGATATTTTACATTCCAGGGTGGCGCGTTCGCAGATCCATGCTTTGACGACTTTGGGTGTTCCGGAAGTGCGTGTGATTGCGCCTAAAACATTGCTCCCGAGAATGGTGGAACGTTTGGGTGTGCATGTTTATCATGATATGGTGAAAGGGCTAAAGGATATCGATGTATTAATGATGCTACGCCTGCAGAATGAACGGATGAAAGGCGCCAATTTACCCAGTGCGGAGGAATATTTTAAATATTACGGTTTGACCCCTGAGAAACTGTCCCTTGCACGGCGTGATGCCATTGTAATGCATCCCGGGCCGATGAATCGCGGAGTAGAGATTGATTCGGCTGTGGCAGATGGCGGACAATCTGTCATTTTACCGCAAGTGACGTTCGGCATCGCGGTTCGCATGGCAGTGATGTCTATTTTGGCGGGCGCTTAACGTAGTGTTATGAAAATTCATATTAAAAACGGACGCTTGATCGATCCCAAGAATGGCGTTGATGAAATTCAGGATCTCTTCATTTCCAAAGGTAAAATTTTATCCATCGGCACAGCTCCGCATGAATTTCAAGCGAACCGTGTTATTAATGCGCAATCATTGATCGTGTGCCCTGGATTGGTGGATTTGTCGGTACGTTTACGTGAACCCGGTCTTGAATATAAGGCGACTTTGGAATCCGAAATGAGAGCGGCAGTGGCTGGTGGTGTGACCAGTATCGCTTGTCCGCCGGATACGGATCCACCGCTGGATGAACCCGGTTTGGTCGAAATGCTGAAGCATCGTGCTAAAAATCTGAATCAAGCGCATGTATACCCGATTGGTGCTTTGACGCAAGGATTGAAGGGCGAGCGTTTGACAGAGATGGCCGAATTGAACGACGCCGGGTGTGTGGTTTTTGGGCAACCGGATGGTTTATTGAGTAATTTGCGGGTATTGATGCAGGCGATGCGCTATGCATCTACATTTGGGTTTAGTGTATGGTTGCGTCCTCAGGATATGACGCTTACGAGTGATGGGGTTGCTCATGACGGCGAAGTCGCGACTCGCTTAGGCTTACCGACTATTCCTGTGTGTGCCGAAACGGTTGCTATTTCGAATATTATTTTATTAATGCGAGAAACGGGTGTCAGAGTCCATTTGTGCCGAATTGCCAGCGCGGAAGGTTTGGCAATGATTCGTAACGCTAAACAACAAGGTTTGCCGGTGACGTGCGATGTAACGATTAATCATCTTCATTTATCGGATATGGATATTGGTTTTTTTGATTCCAATTGCCATTTGATGCCGCCGTTACGGGGCTCCAGTGACCGGGATGCATTGCGCCATGGTTTGCTGGACGGTACTATTGACGCAGTTTGTTCCGATCATGCGCCGGTCGATGAGGATGCAAAATTATTACCATTCGGACAATCCGAGGTTGGCGCAACGGGCGTGGAGTTGTTGTTGCCTCTGACGTTGAAATGGGGTGTTGAAATGCGTTTGCCTTTAGCGAAAGCTTTGGCCAGGATTACTTCCGAACCAGCCGGGATATTGGGAATAGATGCAGGTCATTTATCAATAGGCAGCGCTGCGGATATTTGTATTTTTGATTCGGATCAGTACTGGAAAGTGACACCGCCGGCGATTCTGAGTCAGGGC
This sequence comes from Nitrosomonas sp., assembly GCF_019635155.1. GTDB lineage: Bacteria > Pseudomonadota > Gammaproteobacteria > Burkholderiales > Nitrosomonadaceae > Nitrosomonas. The sequence goes on from NZ_JAHBZY010000001.1 coordinate 291,579, forward strand.
AAGAATACGCCGTTCATGGGAATGGAATTGCCTGGAAAGATAAAATATACCTTGGTGAATGGTCAAATTGTCTATGAGCATTGATTGCCGTGACCCTCAATTCACTTGTGAGTAATCAAGTAAAACTAACCTTTATAACTGAATTCTTGAAACAGATATGTCAAACCCCTTACTAGATTTTTCCGGATTGCCCCGTTTTGCTGAAATTAAAAATGAACATATTACGCCGGCCGTTGAAATGCTGATAGCGGAAAATCGCGCAGTAATAGAGAAAGTGCGAGCTGACGATGGTGTGGCTACCTGGCAAACATCCGTTCAACCGATCGTGAATGCCAATGAACGCTTATCTCGAGCTTGGGGACAGGTGTCGCACTTGAATGCAGTGATGAATAGCCCGCAACTGCGCGAAATTTATAACGCCAATCTTCCAGCGATTACTCAATTTTATGCCGAATTGTCGCAGGATTTGCTGTTATTCGAGAAATATAAAAAATTAAGTGCAAGTAGGGAATTTGAGCAACTGACACCGGCGCGCAAAAAAATTATTGAGAATGAATTGAGAGATTTCCGTTTGGGCGGTGCGGAATTGCCGGCGGAGAAAAAACGGCGGTTTTTACAAATTCAGGAAGAGTTATCGAAACTGTCTTCCGAGTTTAGTGACAATTTGCTCGATGCTACAAATGCTTATTCATTGATTATTGAGGATGAAGCATCTGTGGCGGGTATTCCAGCAGATGTGTTGGAAGCGGCGGCGCAGCTTGCGGCATCCGATAACAAGCGCGGCTGGAAATTCACCTTGCATATGCCATCCTATTTGCCGGTAATGCAATATGCGGATAATCGTAGCGTTCGTGAGCGGTTGTATCGCGCATACGCGACGCGTGCCAGTGAATTTGATAGCGAAGCTGGGTTAGGTAACGATAATATGCCGCTTATCAATAAGATATTGGAACTCCGCCGGGAAGCAGCGCAGTTGTTGGGATATGAGAATTTTGCCGAGGTTTCTTTGGTTACGAAAATGGCAACTTCTCCACAGCAAGTGCTCGATTTTCTGAGGGAATTAGCCGGAAAAGCAAGACCGCACGCGATGGGCGATCTACAGGCATTGCAACAATTTGCTGCGGAGAAATTGAATCTGACTAAACTCGAAGCATGGGATCTGGCGTATGTTAGCGAGAAACTTCGCGAAGAGCGCTATGCATTTTCTGATCAGGAAGTTAAACAGTACTTTCCCGAGAATAAAGTATTGAATGGAATGTTCAGTGTAGTGGAAAAAATGTATGGCATCCGTATTACTTTAGCGGATTCAGCGCGTAATATTCAGTGCTGGCATCCCGATGTTAAGTTTTTTGATATTCATGATGCTGATGGTCAATTGATCGGTCAATTTTATTTGGATTTATACGCGCGGCCGAATAAGCGTGGGGGTGCCTGGATGGATGATGCCATTACACGCAGGCGGGTTGATGATTCTGAAGCTGTGCAACAAACAATACAGATACCGGTTGCGTATCTAACGTGTAATTTCTCGGCGCCTGTCGCAATAAATGGCCAACTACGCCCGGCATTGTTTACGCACGCGGAGGTGATCGTTCTGTTTCATGAGTTTGGGCACGGCCTGCATCATTTATTGACGAGAGTCGAAGATCTTGGGGTATCCGGCATTAATGGCGTGGAATGGGATGCAGTGGAATTGCCGAGCCAGTTTATGGAGAATTTTTGCTGGGAATGGGATGTGTTGGCTGGCATGACCCAGCATATTGAGACAGGAGATTCCCTACCCAGAATGTTATTCGATAAAATGTTGAAAGCAAAAAATTTCCAAAGCGGATTGCAAATGCTGCGGCAGATTGAGTTTGCGTTGTTTGATATGCGCGCGCATTTCGACTATAAACCGAATGGTGATAAAACTGTATTGCAGTTGCTCGATGATATTCGCAGCGAGGTCGCGGTGGTTATTCCACCGGCCTTTAATCGTTTTCCAAACAGCTTTGCGCACATTTTTGCGGGAGGTTATGCGGCTGGTTATTACAGTTATAAGTGGGCGGAAGTGCTGTCAGCGGATGCTTATAGTATGTTTGAAGAAACTGCTGCTGATGGAGTGATCAATGCGTCAACAGGTGCTCATTTTCTTGAAGAGATTCTTGCTGTGGGGGGAAGTCGTTCCGCACTGGAGTCATTCGTTGCTTTTCGTGGGCGTGAACCGGAGTTGGATGCGTTATTGCGGCATAATGGCATGGAAGTGTCTTAAAGATAAAATGATATATTGTTATGGGTTTATTTAACGTATTAACAAGCCTATTAAGCATCATAATCAGGTTGTCGTATATACAAAACATTTAATGTCTGTTTTAATGAAGGCGTGTAAATTTCTGAGATTAAACAAGAGTGATATTGGTTGATGGTTTGAAATGCTTAATATTGAAGCATATTGAACCTCCTTTATAAATGTGGCAAGATTCGTTGAATTTTTACTAAAAGAAATAAGAACATGATTAATATGATTCGTTCCAAAGCTGCTGTTATACTTGTTTCTGGTTTATTTTTAAGTGGTTGTGCTTCAACAAAGGTGAATGACCAAAATGGTCCGTATGATCCTTTGGAGTCAATGAATCGTGCTGTTTTTAATTTTAACGAAACGGTTTACGATAATTTATTTGATCCAGCAGTAAGACAGTATAAGCGGATCATGCCTGATCCACTTGAATTGATGGTAGGGAATTTTTTCTCAAACCTCAATGAAGTTGTCGTGATTACCAATTCAGTTCTGCAGTTAAATTATGAGAGCGCATTGGCTAGTAGCGCAAGACTGTTAGTTAATACGACATTCGGAGTATTTGGCCTGATTGATATTGCAAGTGATATTAGTGCGGTGAGCGATGTCAATCTCAACAAGCGTAATGAGGATTTCGGCCAGACATTAGGCCGATATGGGGTCGGAAGCGGACCTTATATCGTATTGCCTCTATTAGGTCCGAGTTCCGTTCGTGATACATTCGGGATGGCGGTGGATAGCTTCTTTATGGATCCTGTCACGCAAGGGGTAACGGGTGTATTCTTGAATCATGTCAGTTATATTAATTCACCGGCGTTACGCCTTCCTGTTGCGACAGCACGCACATTTAACAATCGCGCGGAATTTCTAGAACAAGACAAGACACTTGAAGAAGCTGCTTTAGACAAATATGAGTTTATTCGCGATGCTTATACCCAGAGAAGAGAGAGCCTGGTTAATAACAGTAGCGAGGATAAATAAAGAGAAATCGAATCTTTTAACTTTGAGTGCAATATCGTATGTGTATTCAAGTTTAATGGATCGAAAACAAGGCACACCGGCTTTGTGGAGTTTTCCAATAGCCAGTGTGCTTTATTTTTTCGGGTCTGGGAAATGAGTGTCAAAGGAGAAGAGATTCCGGAAATTCTGATTTTCGTGGATTTGTGAGATATCAGGTGATTCCTGGAATGTTGGAGAAGTAAATAAATGATCAAACAGATAGTGATAGTTGGAAGTGGATTGGCTGGCTATGGGGTCGCGCGGGAGTTTCGCAAGCTGGATGCCGAAACACCGATTTTAATGTTGTCAGCGGATCATGGCGGTTTTTATTCCAAACCCATGCTATCGAATGCTTTATCATCCGGCAAAACTCCAGAATCCATTTTAAATGGCGATGCCGCTCAAATGTCGGCGCAGTTAAAAATTGTAATACGTCCTCATTGCTGTGTAGCGTCCCTGAATCAACCTAAGAACGAAGTAATTTTAGCTGATGGTGAAAGCGTGCTCTATGATCGGTTGGTTCTGGCGCTAGGCGCAGATCAAGTGCGCTTGCCATTATCAGGCAGTGGTGTGGAGAAGGTACTGACGGTCAATGACCTGGATGATTATAAAAAATTTCGTGCAGAGTTAGATGAAAAAAAAAGAGTAAGCATTATTGGAGCAGGGTTGATCGGATGTGAATTTGCAAATGACTTGGCCTTAACCGGTCATCACGTCGATGTGATTGATATTAGTTCACAACCGCTCGGGCGGCTTCTACCTCCGGCCGGAGGCGCTTTTATTCAAAGAAAGCTTGAGGGAATTGGTGTTACTTTTCATTTAAATACTTCAGTCAACTCCATTGATCAGGTACAAGAGCATTTGTATTTGACTTTTGCGAATGGCAACTCAATAGAGTCAGATGTTGTCTTATCAGCAGTTGGGTTGCGGCCGCGTACTCAGCTTGCGGCATCGACAGGGATTTCGGTTAATCGGGGAATCATTGTGAATAGGTATCTGCAAACGCAATTGAATGATATTTATGCTTTGGGTGATTGTGCTGAGGTTGAAGGGAAAGTATTGCCGTTCGTGATGCCTATTTCTCATGCTGCTCGAGCGCTTGCTGCAACACTCGCGGGAAATCCTACGCCTGTTCATTATCCGGCGATGCCTGTGATTGTTAAAACTTCGTCGTGTCCAACCGTGGTTTCGCCACCGGACTTTGGCATTATAGGTGCATGGAATGTAGAGGCGGATGAAAATGGCATTAAGGCGCTTTATGAAGATAATGCCGGCAATTTAATCGGATATGCATTATTGGGAGATGCAACGAAGGAAAGAAACAGTTTAACGGCGCGATTGCCGGCAGTTTTGCAGTAAAACCAATTTAGAATATTTTTTACGGATAGTTTTCGATATCAATTGATGGTTATTGCTGATGAAGCTATTGTTTGATTTATTTCCGGTTGTATTATTTTTTCTTGCTTATAAGTTGTACGATATTTTCGTTGCAACTGCGGTTGCAATAGTTGCAACGGTTGTGCAAATCGGCTGGCTTTGGATACGCCATCGTCAAGTTGAAAAAATGATGTGGATAAATTTGGCAGTAATTATTGTATTTGGTGGTGCGACATTGGTTTCTCAGGATGAGACGTTTATTAAATGGAAGCCGACGGTTTTTTACTGGCTTATTGGATCGGCGTTGCTGATATCCAATTTGCTATTTAATAAGAATTTGATAAAGCTGGCTCTTGAGAAACAGGTGTCACTTCCACCAGCCATTTGGAATTACCTCAATCTGAGTTGGGTTGTTTTTTTTGTAGTAATGGGTTGTGTCAATCTTTTTGTCGCGTTTAGCTTTTCTTTGGATGCATGGGTTTCTTATAAACTTTTTGGAGCAACCGGCTTAATGCTTATTTTTATCGTGGCGCAGATAATTTTGTTGGGAAAATATATAGAAGATGCAAAAGCATTGGTGACTGAAAATGAGAATGACGTTAGCCAGGAAAAAGTGAAAGACGAAATCAAAAATCCAAATCCAGCGAGCAAAAAATAAAGATGTTATATATGATTAACGGAGAGGATGTGCCGGATAGCCTGGAAAGAAGAATGGCGGTGCGTTCGCAGCATCTGAGTAGAATCCAGATTTTACAGAATGAAGGCCGGTTAATTTTAGCGGGTCCTTTTCCTGCGATTGATAGTTTGGAGCCCGGACCGGCAGGTTTCTCGGGTAGCTTGATTGTGGCAGAGTTTGAGTCTTTGGAGGCTGCTAAAGCTTGGGCAAATGCAGACCCTTATGTAAGTGCCGGGGTGTATCAGAAAGTGATTGTTAAGCCATTTAAAAAGGTATTGCCAAGTTAATTTCTACTGAGTGTTGCTTTTCCCAGGGATTAAAATACTTTTGTAGATAACGCGTTAGGTAAAGATTCACGTATATTCAGTTAAAGCGTATACTTTCTTGGTCTTATAGTATGAAGAATGTATTTTTATTTAATTACAGTAGAGGAAATTCCATGCGTTTGATGAGATTCTCACAAATTATATTAGTTAGTTTTCTAAGCTTTGCCGCCATGTCAGCTCATTCTCAATCGGGCGGTGTGATGGCGAAAGTTAATGGTGTTGCGATTCCGCAAGCGCGTTTGGATCTGATGGTAAAGGCGAATGTAGCACAAGGACAGCCCGATGGACCTGAAATGCGAAAAGCGCTACGTGAAAATTTAATCGCCGAAGAAATCCTGGCTCAGGAAGCTGTTAAAAAAAGATTGGATCTGGATCCAGAAGTTATTGCACAGCTAGAAATCGCCCGGCAGGCTGTATTGGTGAGAGCATTTCAGGCTGATTACATCAAAAATAATATTGTCAGCGAAGATACTTTGCGCAAGGAATATGAGATGCTGAAAGTCCAAATGGGCGATAAGGAATATAAAGCACGTCATATTCTCGTAGGGACTGAGAGTGAAGCGCTTGATATCATTGCTCAGCTCAAGAAAGGCGGCAATTTTGCTAAATTAGCCGAGCAAAAATCACTGGATGACGGTAGTAAGGAAAACGGAGGCGAACTTAACTGGAGTCCACCGGCAGCTTATGTTCGGCCTTTTTCTGAAGCGCTCGTGAAATTGTCAAAAGGTGGAAGAACAGACTTGCCCGTTCAAACTTCTTTCGGTTGGCATGTGATCGAATTAATGGATATTCGCCCGATGGCGATCCCGCCTTTTGAAGAAGTGAAGCAAAATATTCAGCAACGTGTATTGCAACGTGAATTCGGTACCGTAGTTCAAGATTTGCGCAGTAAAGCAAAAGTCGAATAATTTTCTGCAATACAGGGTTGAATGGACGTGGATACGCTTCTAGTGCGAAATTTGTCTTTCAACCCTTGGAGCGACAGCACAAAGCAGTTCATAGCTGTTAGTGTTTGCATGGCAAGCCACTTCGTCAACAGGCAACCCCTTTCCCCATAAGATTACCGCACTGCTTAATCCAGCGTCTCTAATATCTGTAAGATCTACTGCGATCATATCCATTGACACTCGTCCTAATAATCTGCTTCGTTGATTATTGACTAATACCGGTGTATTTGTGGGCGCATGTCGAGGGTATCCGTCGGCATAGCCACATGCCACGATTCCTATACGCATCGGACGATCCGCTTCGAAAAGACCGTGATAACCAACTTTATCGCCGATTTGCAAATCATGGATAGCAATAATTTTACTTGAGAGTGTCATTACAGGTTTCAACTGAAGATTGGATGCTGTTTTGTCCGGAAAAGGTGATGAGCCGTATAACATGATTCCGGGACGAATCCAGTCAGACTGTGTTTCAGGGTAGCGGATGATTGCTGCAGAGTTTGCGACTGAACAAGGGTAATGATAATCCTTGGTAATTGAACGGAAAATTTCAAACTGCCGAGAAACACTCTCTTTTTCCGCAGGAATATCGGCGCTTGCAAAGTGGGTCATTAACGTCAGGCTTCTTGCGCATTGATTATCGATGAGATACTTGATTATCCGGGCGAGTTGATTAGGGTGCAGACCAAGGCGATTCATTCCGGTGTTAATTTTCAGGAATATGTCCAGCCTATGCTTCGATTTAGATAACATGGCGACTTGTTCTTCGTGGTGAATAACCGCACTCAGCTTATAGCGTTGAAACTCGGGTAATTCTTCAATGGAAAAGAAGCCTTCCAAAAGAAGAATCGGTTGCTGATAGCCCGCCTTTCGTAATGCGATAGCCGCATTCAATTCGAGTAACGCAAAACCATCCGCATCTTTGAGTGCGCTTACAACCGGAAAAAGCCCGTGTCCGTATGCATCCGCTTTTATAACAGCCATAATCCGGGCTTTCGTTGCATATTGACGTACCATTGCTAAATTTTGAGTGAGAGCGGATAAATCGATTGTTGCTTGTATCGGGCGTGACATCAATTTAAAAAGTAAAATATTTCGAGTAAATTAGGATAAGAAGCAAATGATAGTCTTTATTTTCGTGCACCAATTATTCTTTGAAGCGTTCGTGAGATGATGATTGGCATTATGTGCTAATCTCACGGACTGTTAACGCTTAGCGGCTAATACTATCACTTTGATCGGTTTCGTGCGAAAGCCTGTTATTGACTGACTAATAAAAATAAGGAAAAAGTTTGGAACGAGGCTTTTATACAATCATGGCGGCGCAATTTTTCTCATCGTTAGCAGATAATGCGCTGTTGGTTGTGGCGATTGCATTGTTGATTGATTTGCATGCTCCAGCCTATTTAACACCGATGCTTAAGTTTGTTTTTGTGGTGTTTTACGTCATTCTCGCGCCTTTCGTGGGGGCTTTTGCAGATTCGATGCCAAAAGGGCGGGTAATGTTTTTTAGTAATACCATTAAAATAATAGGTTGCGGTTTTCTATTTATTGCTATGAGTCAGTACTTTGCATTGATGGCCTATGCAATTGTCGGCTTGGGTGCAGCCGCGTACTCTCCAGCCAAATATGGCATTTTGACCGAGTTATTACCACCTGAAAAATTAGTGATTGCGAATGGCTGGATTGAAGGATTGACAGTTGCTTCAATTGTTTTGGGGACTGTTCTGGGTGGAGTCCTGATTACACCGGCAGTTGCTAACCTGTTATTAGAGTTGGATCTTCCGGTGATTGATACTGGAATAGATAATGCTCTGGAAAGTAGTATCTTAATCATCGCCGCTATCTATTCCGTAGCGGCGGTATTTAATTTGTATATCCCGAATACTGGTGTCGATCATCGAATTCCCAAAAAAAATCCGCTCTATCTGGTTCATGAGTTCAGTCATTGTGTAAAGTTATTATGGACTGACAAACTCGGTCAGATATCGTTAGCGGTAACCACCTTGTTCTGGGGAGCTGGTGCTACATTGCAATTTATTGTCTTAAAATGGGCGGAAGTGGCGATGGGTTATCCGTTGAATCAGGCTGCCCAGCTTCAAGGAGTGGTGGCTCTGGGTATCGCAGTAGGTGCTATCTTGGCTGCAAAGTGGATTTCATTGAGGCAATCAGTAAAAGTTATTCCTCTTGGAATTGCGATGGGTATCGTTGTAATCGTGATGATTCTTGTCAGGGATTTATGGATTGCGATTGCGCTGTTAATGTTGATCGGTGGTTTGGCCGGTTTTTTCGTGGTGCCGATGAATGCGTTATTACAACATCGCGGGCATATTCTCATGGGTGCCGGTCATTCGATTGCGGTACAAAATTTTAATGAGAATTTAAGTATCCTGGTAATGCTATTGCTTTATGCCTTATTGATTTTTCTTGAAGTTCATATCTATGCTGTGATCGCGGCATTCGGTTTGTTCGTATCGGTGATGATGACGCTGATCAGGAAATGGCATTTAACGAATCAAAGTAAAGAAGACTCGCTACATTTGATTGGTGCGAGAAAAATTCACTAACTTTTTTGTAAATGACTCATTGTTCGGGTCGAAGAACTTCATTTCAAAGATTGCATCGTCGTATTTGCGAAACATAAATCCTTCCAAGCTTTTGCTTTCTCCGGTAGCGATCGCAGCAAATAAGCCGGATGGTAGGTAACAATTAGCGGAATGTCAGAATAATGATGCACTTTTCCGCGTAAGCTTGAGATGCTGTCGTCGCATTTGAGAAGGTTTTGCGCGGCAACCTTTCCCAATGCGACGATGAGTTTCGGTTTAATTAATTCGATTTGTTTTATTAGATAGGACTCGCATTGCCGAGCTTCGTTTAGAGTGGGATTCCTGTTGCCGGGCGGGCGGCATTTTACGATGTTTGTAATATAGACGTTATCGCCTCTTTTTAATCGGATTGCCGCTAGCATTTGATCCAGCAGTTTGCCCGCTTGTCCGACAAAAGGTTCACCTATTTCGTCTTCTCTTGCGCCGGGACCTTCGCCGATAAATAACCAATCCGCATGTTCGTCGCCGACACCGAAAACAGTATGGATTCTGGTATGGCTTAATTGGCAGCGGAAACAATCGGTGACCGCTTGTTTTAACTGATTCCAGCTTGTTTGATCAGATTCTTTGATGAGCTGACTATCCTCGACCGGATGAAATGTGTTTGGCGGAGTCTCCTGGATGGATGGTTCTTCATGAGAGAACTTACCACCGTACTCGGAAATATTCGATTTCTGGCGCCATACCGGAAGCAAGTTTAATTCTTTAAGCCTGTATGCGTGCTTACTATTCATAGCATTAATTGCATGACGCGCGCATCTTCGCGGCCACACATTGCGGGGTAATAGCCTTTGCGTGTCGCAATTTGCTGAAACCCCATTTGTTGATAGAGTTGCGCTGCGCCGTGATTGGATTCTCTAACATCCAGTAAGATCGACTTTGCATTCATGCTGCGAGCACTTTGTATGAGATGTTGCAGTAATTTTCTTCCAAAGCCCTTGTTCTGCCAATTTGCGGCGATTCCTAGTGTGAGTATATGAGCTTCATCAGGACTCATCATCATGATTCCATACCCTACGATCGTGCCCGCTTGTTCCATGACCTGGCATAGATAGTCCGCTTTAATTGAATCCGAGAAATTCCCGGGTGACCATGGAAAAAGGAAGATTTCCCGTTCGATCAGGATGATGTGCTCCAGGTCGGTTGGATGCATTGTTCTAATTTCAAAGGCTTGTTGCGACGTCATACTTTGCGCTCATTTTCTGTTAATGCAACTTTATTACGGATATAAACTGGACTGGCATCCGCGGGATTCAGGCGAATACCTTCGCGGAATTTATACAAAGCAAGTTGCGCTATTTCTGTGGCATGAGGATGAAATCCGCTGTGAATCTGTTGGATAGTATCAGAATAGAATGCCGCCAGCTTTGGGCGATAAACATCAAAACCACTGCCGCATGCTATCCATTCATGACCGGGTAATAAGGGCACATTGTCGGGCGAGCACAGCATGGGCGGACTAATAATTTTCCAATTAAAGCGAGTGATTTTCTGATATGCGGCATGATAGATTTCTCCCATGCGGGCATCAAGTGCTGTCACTACAAAATGTGCAGCCGTCTTCTGTGCTAACGCTTCGAGGGTATTAATTCCAACAACGGGCAGGTTGGCGGCATAAGCTAATCCTTGCGCTACGCCGCACGCGATGCGCAAACCGGTAAACGAGCCTGGGCCCGCACCAAAAGCGATGCCATCCATTTGGTGCAAGGTTAATTGGGTGGTTTTCAGTAATTCTTGCACCATTTCCAGCAGCATTTCAGAATGTTTCTGGCCGGCATGAACCTCTTTTGCGACGATGCCATCGTCCATTAATAATGCAACGGAACAGAATTCCGTTGAGGTTTCAATTGCAAGAATTTTCAACGCCGGTACTCGATAAAATGGATGCAAAGATTTGCTGAATGGCGCAAATGGAGTTTATTTCAAGGGCCAATGGGCAAGGGAGATATAATCGATTCCCTTTTGACCGGGTTTTGACTGTACGAGATGCCATTCATTGATATGCCACAGAATCGGTTTCATCAGTTGGCTAGTGATCGGGTGAGAAGCTTTTTTGATAAGCGTGATATGAGGCTTGTAGTGACGTTTGTCAAATAAGAATCCGGCTTCCGTGAGTGAATTCCTTAGCGATTCTACCAGTAAAAATAATTCATTGGGATAATGTTCCGCTTCTGCAAATATGATTTGGTTGTGTTTCCAATAGCTGATTTTATTAAGCTCCAATTCAAATTTCTGTGCCGAAATTTTTCTCATCGTTTCTCGCAATATATCAATGCGACAAATATCTACGTTGCCGAGGAATAAAAGTGTGAGATGAATGTGACGTGTTTTGATGATTCGTCCACCGCATGTTGTATGGAGTTCCACGGCTTGTTGCGTTAATTTCTTTTGTAGAATTTCATTTGGAAAAGCAGCTAGAAATACGCGGCTTGATTCTTTTTCCGATGCGCTGTTGTTATCAACCACTCTATTGTGGTGCTCGGATGATCAAACAAACAACTTCTGCAGCGATACCTTCTTGGCGGCCAAGCGCTCCCAATTTTTCCGCTGTTTTAGCTTTGATGTTGATATTGCCGGTGTGGGTTTCCAGATCCTGTGCAATATTGTTTCTCATAGCTGGGATATGGGGTGCCATTTTGGGAGCTTGAGCGATAATGGTTGCGTCCAGGTTACTAAGCGTATAGTGGTGTTTTTTCAGTAAGCTGTAGACTTCGCGAAGCAATAAGCGGCTATCAATGTTTTTAAAACGGGGATCCGAATCGGAAAAGTGTTGACCGATGTCCCCTAGAGCGGCAGCGCCGAGCAGTGCATCACAAATCGCGTGCAAGAGTACATCTGCATCCGAATGCCCAAGCAATCCTTTATCATGCGGAATCGTAACGCCGCCGATAATCAGTTGGCGCCCTTCAACTAATTGATGTATGTCGCACCCTTGTCCTATTCTCATTGCGTTCACTGGTTATTCCTTTGTTGTAATATTAATTCCGCTAGTGCCAGATCATTGGGGTAGGTGACTTTGAAATTGTAAGAGTCACTCGCAACAAGTTTGGGGTGAAATCCAATAGCTTCAACTGCGCTGGCATCATCCGTGATGGGTGTTTCGATCGTATTTTGCAGTGCCTGAGTGAGAAGCGCATGGCGAAACATTTGAGGTGTTTGCGCTTGCCAGAGATTCTCACGAGGCTCCGTGCATGCTACCCGGGTTTCTTTGTTACTGCGTTTTAGCGTGTCGGCGACGGGAACCGCCAGTAATCCTCCTACTGCATCATTCGCCAGCTCGTCAATCAGTTTGTCGAGATGCCAACGGGATAAGCATGGCCGGGCTGCATCATGCACAAGAATCCAATCCTCCGGGTCGATTTGAAGTTCATGTTGCGCAGCAATGAGACCATTAAGGACGCTATCCGCACGTGTTGCCCCACCGCATCTAAATACATTTAATTTATCGGAAAACTTAGACCAGTCGAATTTATTCCACTCGGTATCGTGGGGTGAGAGAACGACCAGAACATGAGCGATTGACGGGTTCTTGCAAAGCGTATGGATTGCATGATAGATCATCGGTTTGCCGCTCAACGATAAATACTGTTTGGGGATATCGTTACCCATCCGGGATCCCGAGCCTGCTGCCGGAATTAATGCGAGGAACTTGGACATGGCGGGATCTTCAGGGAAAATAAATCTATCAACGAAATAATTGAGTTACTAGCAACCTAGGGGGCTATTATATTTTTTTTAGCTTGCGATTGCTTGGAATTTATGACTTTTACTTGGAATGAGTCACTCGCTTTCGAACATGGTTGCCATATTGAAAATTCGTAACAGGTATAATGTATGTCTTTAAACGAGGTGAAATTTATGGAAGCTGAACGTATTAATGCATTATCGAATCAACTTCAGGATCTCGGTGATCGAACCAAAGAATTACGGGGGTTTCTTTGACTTCGAGAACAAGCAAACCAGACTGAGTGAGCTGGCGCTAGTCCTTGAGGATCCGGCGATTTGGAATGATAGCAAGCGAACTGAAGAGATCGGCCGCGAGAAGAAATCGTTGGAAGACATCGTGTTAACCCTGGAATCATTGGATCAGCAACTGCAGGATGCTCAAGAATTGTTTGAGTTGGCCAAGTCGGAAGAAGACGATTCGGCACTTGAAAGTATCGCGGTTGATGTCGAGAGTATTGAGAAAACCGTTGCGAATCTTGAATTTCGGCGGATGTTCTCCGGTCCGATGGATCCAAGCAATTGTTTTCTGGATATTCAATCCGGCTCGGGAGGGACGGAAGCTCAAGATTGGGCGGCAATGCTGGAACGTATGTACCTGCGCTATTGTGAAAGGGAAGGGTTGCAAGTGGAAGTAATGGAAGAATCACCGGGAGATGTTGCCGGAATAAAAAGCGCAACCTTAAAAGTGATGGGTGACTATGCTTACGGATATTTAAGAACGGAAACCGGGGTACATCGTCTGGTACGGAAATCACCTTTTGATTCGGGCAATCGCCGACATACATCGTTTGCGAGTGTTTTTGTGTATCCGGAGGCAGACGATAACATTGAAATTGAAATCAACCCCGCCGATTTAAGGATCGACACATTTCGTGCTTCGGGTGCGGGCGGGCAACATATTAACAAGACCGACTCCGCCATTCGGATTACGCACAATCCAACCGGGATCGTAGTTCAATGCCAAAGCGGACGTTCGCAGCATCGAAACAAAGCGGATGCGCTGGCAATGCTGAAATCGAGATTGTACGAAGCGGAATTGCGTAAGCGCAATGAAGAGAAACAAGCGGTTGAGGAATCCAAAACGGATATTGGCTGGGGTCATCAAATCCGATCGTACGTTTTGGATCAATCCCGGATTAAGGATTTGCGCACCAATGTTGAAGTTGGAAATACCCAAAGCGTGCTGGATGGCGATTTAAATGGTTTTATCGAAGCGAGCCTGAAGCAAGGTGTTTGATAGAGTTTGACTGGATTGTCGATAAGGCGCTAGGTACCGGATAAGCGTACAATTTACGAAATTCTGAAAAAACGGCAGAGATACGGTAGCATAGCGGCATTTTTAACACCGCAAAGATTTTACTATGCCAGTCAATATTCCCTCTTTATCTCCTGAACAGTTGTTGCCCGTTGCCGGTGTGGCGCTTGGTATTGCCGAAGCGGGTATCAAGAAACCCGGCCGCAAGGATTTGCTGGTGATGGTATTGGCCGAAGGCACTCAGGTTGCCGGTGTGTTTACGCAGAATCGTTTTTGTGCGGCACCGGTCGTCGTGGCAAAGCGGCATCTGGCGCAGTCGGTGCGAGCATTAGTGATCAATACCGGCAATGCCAATGCCGGAACCGGAGAACCGGGAATTGCCCATGCGCAAACTACCTGTGCGGCATTGGCCAGTCGTCTGGGCTTGGCTCCGCAGCAGGTGTTACCGTTTTCAACCGGTGTGATCATGGAACCGTTGCCGGTGGAACGGATTATCCAAGGATTACCCGCTGCTGTGACGGATTGCAAAGCAGATAACTGGTTCCATGCGGCGCATGCGATCATGACCACCGATATCGTGCCGAAAGCGGCGTCAAGACAAGTACAAATCAATGGTAAAACCATCACGATTACCGGTATTGCGAAAGGATCCGGCATGATCCGTCCGAATATGGCGACGATGCTCGGGTATGTCGCGACTGATGCGGCGATTAGCCAACCGATGTTGCAAAGGCTGATCCAACATGCAGCGGATCGTTCGTTCAATCGCATTACCGTGGATGGTGATACTTCGACCAACGATGCCTTTATCGTGATGGCGACCGGCAAAGCGGGTAATAAGGAGATTTTCAATCCACATACCGAAGAATTCTGCTTGCTGCAGGATGCGATTACCGAGGTGGCGGCAGGGCTTGCGAAAATGATTGTGCGTGACGGTGAAGGCGCGACCAAATTCATTACCGTCCAAGTTGAAAACGGTAAAAGCAAGAACGAATGCGCCAAAGTGGCTTATGCCGTCGCGCATTCACCGCTGGTCAAAACTGCCTTTTTTGCGTCTGATCCGAATTTGGGCAGGATTCTCGCAGCGATCGGTTATGCCGGGATTGATGACTTGAATGTTGATGATATTCAACTCTATCTCGATGATGTGCTGGTGGCGGAAAAAGGCGGCCGGGCAGCGGATTATCGCGAGGAAGATGGTCAGCGGGTGATGAATCAGGCTGAAATCGTCATTCGTGTCGTGCTTAATCGGGGTAATGCTTCGACGACAGTATGGACCTGCGATTTTTCCTATGATTACGTGAAGATTAATGCGAGCTACCGGAGTTAAGAGCCGGTAGGATATACGATGAGTGATTGGGATAAGTGGTATAAGCGGGCGAACAAACTATTGGATCGCCTGGAACATTTACTGCCACAGTCGCATCCGGAACCCGACTGGCAGGCATCGTCGGCTTTTCGTTGGTGCCGTCAGGGAAATTCGGGTTTTATCGAGGCGGTTACGCATCCGCATCGTATTGCACTCGATGCGTTGTGTGGTATCGATCGGCAGAAGCGGCGTATCGATCAGAATACGCGGCAGTTTGTGCGGGGTTTCCCGGCGAATAATGTGCTGCTGACCGGTGCGCGCGGTACCGGTAAGTCATCGTTGATTAAAGCATTGCTGAATCAATATGCCAAAGATGGTTTACGCTTAATCGAGGTGGAAAAACATCATCTGGTCGATTTGCATGAGATCGTGCAAAAAATTTATCAGCGTCCGGAGCGGTTTATTCTGTTTTGCGATGACTTGTCATTTGAAACCGATGAACCAGGCTACAAAGCATTGAAAGTGGTGCTGGATGGTTCGATTGCGACGGTTTCCGATAATGTGCTGATTTATGCGACGTCGAACCGCCGCCATATGGTACCGGAATTCATGCGCGATAATCTCGACACGAAACATATGGGTGAAGAGATACACCCGAGCGAAGCAGTCGAGGAGAAGATTTCACTGTCCGAACGCTTTGGTTTGTGGGTGTCGTTCTATCCGTTTAATCAGGATGAATATCTGGATATCGTGCGTTACTGGTTGGGCTATTTCGGAATAGCCAGAATGACTGAGACGGCTCGTACCGAGGCCTTGCAATGGGCGATTGAGCGCGGTTCGCGCAGCGGCCGGGTGGCGTGGCAATTTGCGCGGGATTTTTCTGGTCGGCAAAACACACGGCGTTAGAAGCAGAAACTCGTGAATTCCATTGCACAAGCTGCCATTCATTCAAATCCGGTTGTGGAAGTCGTCGCTGCGGTGATATTCCAGCCGGATGGGCGGTTTTTACTGGCACAGCGGCCGGAAGGCAAAGTGTATTCCGGTTATTGGGAGTTTCCCGGTGGTAAGGTAGAGCCGGGTGAGTCGCTGATGCATGCACTGACACGTGAACTGTGGGAAGAGCTCGGTATTCATGTTTGTCATGCGTTTCCTTGGGTAACCAGGGTATTTGCCTATTCACATGCGACAGTGCGCTTGCATTTTTTCCGGGTCGGGGAATGGGAAGGCAATTTGACGCCGAGAGAAAAACAAGATGTAAGCTGGCAATGGCCGCACCAGATTGCAGTATCTCCAATACTTCCGGCGAATGGCGCAATTCTGCAATCGTTGCTGCTACCGCCGGTTTATGCCATTACGCATGCTGCTGAGATGGGTGTTCAATCGGAATTAGGAAAGATTGAACGAGCGTTGTTGCATGGCGTGCGCTTATTACAAATCCGTGAGAAGCGGATGGCCAAAGACGATTTAAGAAATTTTGCGCGAGATGTATTGGTAATGGCGCGTCATTCACAAGCAAAGGTGTTGATTAACGGCGATTTAGAGTTGGCGCGCGAACTTGGGGCGGATGGCGTGCATTTGACCTCATCGCAACTGATGACTCTGTTATCTCGTCCGGAGCCGGCCTACGGATTGTGCGGTGCGTCCTGTCATAACATCGAAGAGCTTTTTGCAGCGGAGCGGCTGGGTTTGGATTTTGCCGTGCTGGGACCGGTGCAACCAACGCTAACGCATCCGGGGTTGCTGTCATTAGGCTGGCGCAAATTTGCCGCCTTGATCCGCGATTATTCGTTGCCGGTTTATGCACTGGGAGGATTACGTTTTGATGATCTGGTGACTGCGAAGGAGTTCGGTGCGCATGGTATTGCGATGATGCGCGGAATCGGAGAGCCGAATTAGGAAATACGATCGGCGTAAACTGCGACCTGGTTTCTGCCGCCTTCTTTGGCTTCGTACAAAGCCTTATCCGCGCTATCGAGCATGGCTGAACAGATAAAGTCCACATCGTGTTGCTGTGCGGTTAACATATTTCTCAGGCTGGCCATGCCGATCGAAACAGATACTGTAAATTGTTTATTCATAAAATTCATGGTCGTAGAACATATTGCCTGGCGCAAACGTTCCGCAATTTCATGTGCCGCTTGTAAGGATGTGGATGGCAGTGCGACCACGAATTCTTCTCCGCCATAACGCGCGACGATATCGCACGATCTTACTTGCTCTTTGATTAAGCTGACCATGCGCCGCAATACTAGATCGCCGATTTGATGGCCATAGGTGTCATTGATTTTCTTGAAATAATCAACGTCGAGAAACATACAGATCAGATCATCGTCCCAACGGATGCATCGAGCGATTTCATCTTTAAATCGCAGATCAAAGTAGCGCCTGTTATACGCTTGTGTTAGAACGTCTTGATAACTGATTTCTTTCAGTCTTTGTTGATTAAGGCAATTTTCTACCGCTACAGCGGTCATTGCCGATAATTTCTGCAAAAATAGTGTTCCTACGCCTTCTTGGTAACGATGCGGATCGTGACTGAGCATCATCAGTGCGCCAGTAATGCGATCGCTGCGCAAAAGTGGTAGAAACGCAGCGCTTTTGATTTGATTTCTGGTTTTTAGATTGGCGATCATCCAGGGATATCTTTTTAGTGCTTCCACACCCAGCAGGGGATGACTCACGAGAGTGTGGATGATTTCCACATCTTTTAAGGTATCGAGTATCAATAGCTTATTTTCAAGCAGTAAGCGCGCTTCTTCGTCGTGATCAAAAAATAACCGTTCAGCATCTTTGTGATGATCGACAAGGCACAATACGACATCCAATAACTGGAAACGGGAAATGATTTGAGATAACAGCAAATCGCGCAGCTGCTTGGGTGTATTGGCACCGATAATTTCAAAGCCGAATGTTTCGTATAATTCTTGTTTCTTTTCATTGGCTCTGGCTTGCTTGAGAAATTGATCCAGTTTGCGCTGTAGTTCTCGATTCTGATCGTAGATTGATTCACCCATTTTATGATTCAGAGTTTTTGTTATCTTCAGGATCCGTTTGAGAGTCAGGAATCCGGTAAGATTCTTGCGCCCATTGCGACAAATCATTCACCTTGCAACGTTCAGAACAAAACGGTCGAAAACGGTTAGCGGTTTCCCACACAACTGGCTTGCCGCATTGCGGGCAGGTAACTATGCGCCGTTGCATAATAGTAAACCTTTATTCGGATTATTGGCGATAGTGAAGTTTCCGTCTACTAACATAGAGGAGAATTTTGAAACTATAGTATGACTTTGGATAAAGAGATAGCGACTTTTATGGGTGCGCTACTGGTTATTTTACAAAAATTTTACATGGGTTATTTTAAACTTTCTTGTTTACGTTTTATATATGGATTGATATCCTGGTTACTCGACAAGAATTTTCGGATTTTCTGGCTGGAACCGAGAAGCGTGCCTATAAGCAAGCCATGTTTGCGGTTCATGATGAGCAAGCTGCATTGGATATCGTGCAGGATTCTATGATGAAACTCACAGCAAAGTATGCAACACGTCCCGCTGAGGAACTACCGTTGCTGTTTCAGCGCATTCTGCAGAATACCATTCGCGATTACTACCGTCGACAAAAAATCCGTACGTTATGGACAACACTATTTTCAGCGTTTACACCCAAAGATCAGGATAAAAATCAGGAAGATTTCGATATTCTCGAGACTTTACTGGTTAAACAGGATTCCAATGATCCCGATGTTCAATTTGAAAGAGCGCAGCTAATTGCATTAATAGAAGAGGCACTAGAAATTCTTCCTCCTCGTCAACGTGAAGCCTTTATATTGCGTTATTGGGAAGAGATGAGTTTGGCGGAGACAGCTGACATCATGAAATGTTCGGAAGGAAGTGTAAAAACACATTGTTCCCGTGCAGTTCATTCTTTAGCTACAATACTCAAAGCAAAGGGAGTGGAATTATGAACGAACATGAATTTGGGGAAAAAATTGCCAGGATACTGGATCAAAGTGCTAATGAAACGATAAAGCAAAGTACTTTGTATCGGTTGCAATCGGCCCGCCGGGCTGCGCTCGAACAATGTGAATATGATGAATCGGTGCGATTAATCAATTCCGGTCGTGGCAGCTCGGTTTATGGGCGGCATGGCGGCCATCTTAATGCCGGAAGGCTGTTATTACTATTGACCGTGCTGTATATAGTAATGAGTGTTTTCCTCACCCAATTTTTTGAACACGATCGTAATGCAGCAATTGATGCTCAGATTTTAGCGGATGAATTGCCAGTGGACGCCTATATAAACAATGAGTTTGAGAAATGGCTGGATATCGATTAATTGCTCTTTGCGGTTTGTGTTTGTTTCTTTCTTTTGAAGCTGTTGCTGAGTCCGGTAGATTACGTTGGAAAGAATTGACTGATCAGCAGCAGAGAATTTTGGAGCCGCTGGCGGAATTCTGGGACGGTATGGAGTTCGCACGTAAGAAAAAATGGTTGAGTATTGCAAAGCGCTATCCTAATATGAGTCCGCTTGAACAGCAGCGGATTCAGTCACAGATGCAAGGCTGGTACTCGCTGACCGCTGAACAGCGAAAGCAAGCAAGGGAAAGATTCAAGAAGATGGAGCAGTTGCCGCCTCAGAAACGCCAAGAAATCAAGCAACGCTGGTACGAGTACGAGCAATTGCCGAGTAACTCGAAGAAAAGTTCTAAATCCAGATTTCGATTAACTGCCAATGGATTGGTATAAAAACCAGCTGTTTGTTATTTTCCTATACAAAAATGGGAAAAAATTTCACCCAATAAGTCATCGGCGGTAAATTCCCCGGTAATGGATGATAAAGCATCTTGTGTCAGTCTCAGTTCTTCGGCGAGGATTTCCAATTGATATTGGTGCTGCATCGCTGATTGTGCACATACTATATGCGCATGAGCTTGGCCTAGTGCTTCGAGATGACGCTGTCTGGCCATGAATAAACCTTCTCCTGCAAGATTGAGTTGCCAGCCCGCCAAGTCTAATATTTTCCGTTTTAGCAGATCAATTCCAACGCCGGTCTTTGCTGAAAGATAAATAGCGATACCATTTTCCTGCTCTTTAATTCCAGGCTGATCATGAACTAGATCTATTTTATTGTATACCGTAACTTGTGGTTTGCCGGTTGGAACAACTTGCTGGATGGGGTATGTGGTATTGGGTTGTTGTTGACTGATATCAACGAGGGATAGAATCATATCGGCGCTATGGATTGCGGCATGCGTCCGTTCAATGCCTTTTTGTTCAACGATATCATTGGTTTCTCTGAGACCCGCTGTGTCCATGATATGAATTGGAATCCCGTCGATGCTAATAGTACGCTGGATGGTATCGCGAGTTGTGCCGGGAATTTCGGTGACTATGGCTGCTTCTTCATGCGCCAATTGATTGAGCAAGCTCGATTTGCCTACATTCGGGGCACCAACAAGCGCGATTCGAATACCTTCTTGCAGCAAGTTTCCTTGGCGTGCCGATAAGATTATTTGTTCTAGCCTGTTGCAGATCTGTGCCAGTTTCTCGTTAATTTTTATGGTGTGTAAATTATCAATTTCATCCTCCGGGAAATCCAGAGTGGCTTCAACAAGCATGCGAAGCTTGATCAATGTGTTTACTAATTCGTGAATTTTGGTCGAGAAGTGACCTTGTAAAGAGTGAATTGCGCACTGAGCTGCTTGATTCGTACTGGCTTCAATGATCGCAGCAACACTTTCAGCCTGGATTAAATCAATTTTGTGGTTGAGATAAGCGCGAAGTGTGAATTCCCCCGGTTGCGCTAAACGTGCGCCAGCGGTGAGGCAGCTTGCAAGCAATAAATTCATGACAGCAGGGCCGCCATGTCCTTGCAGCTCCAATACATCTTCACCGGTATATGAACGAGGTGCCGGGAAGTACAGTGCAATACCTTGATCAATGATATGGCCGTGAGCACCCCGGAAACTGCTGTAGCTGGCGAAACGTGGTTCTGGAAGCTTGCCGAGTATTCTTTCTGCAAGTTTTGATAAATCCTTGCCGGAAATGCGAATTACCCCAATTCCACCTCGCCCGGGCGGCGTTGCAATTGCTGCAATGGTATCAAGGCTTACGATGAAATGACTCCGAAGGACTGCACGGTGAAATATGCGAGTGGTTATTCAGAAGGACGACCGCTCGCATAGGTTACTATTTCTTTCTCGTTTTCCTGGCAGTGGCACCGCTTTTAGCTTTCGGTGATGCTTTACTTTTAGTGGAAACCGATGGTGATTGCTTTACTTCTTGCTCAGTATTGATTGCGGCGGTTGTATCCGCTTCCGCTGTATCCGTCTCTTTAGTGGCCGTCAACAGAGGTTTTTCGGAGGCCGGATCAGGCTTGCCTTTACCTTTCTTATTGTTCTTATCCTTGTTAGCATCGCTCTCCGCTTTGTTCTCATACATACGGGTGATTTGCCATTGCTGTGCGATCGAGAGAACATTGTTACACAGCGAGTAGAGTACCAGTCCGGCTGGAAAGAAGAAAAAGAAGATACTGAAAGCGAAAGGCATGATTTGCATTACTTTCGCTTGTATCGGATCGGTTGGAGTAGGGCTGAGTTTCGATTGTACCCACATCGAGATACCCATGATTACCGGCAAAACGTAATAGGGATCCGGTACCGACATGTCGGTTATCCATAACGCAAGAGGTGCGTAACGTAACTCAACGGCCGCCATGAGTGTCCAGAATAGCGCAATGAATACCGGTATTTGCACTAAGATAGGTAAGCATCCCCCCATTGGGTTAATTTTTTCTTCTTTGTAAAATTCCATCATGACCTGATGCATGCGTTGCCGGTCACTGGCATATTGCTCACGGATGCGTTGCAGCTTGGGGGTGACTACTCGTAGCTTCGCCATTGAACGATAACCAGCGGCAGACAATGGAAAGAAGATGAGCTTGACAGTAACAGTCAAGAGGATAATGGCTACTCCCCAATTACCGGTCCATGAATGATAAAAAGATAATAACCAGAATAGCGGTTTAGCCAGAACTGTTAACCAACCATAATCCACGGTCAATTCAAGTCCGGGTGCTAATTCAGCAAGTTTGTCTTGTTCTTGCGGGCCCGCATAAAATGGTACAGAGATATTCTGAACTTGATCCGGTTCGATGGCGCCGACAGGTACAATCACTCCCGCCGTATATTGGTTGGGTGCCAACCGCTTGGCGAAGAACTCGCGAGGCGTATGAGGGGCAGGTAGCCAAGCTGTCAGAAAATAATGCTCCAGCATGGCGATCCAACCATTATCGTCATTGGTCGGGTATTCAGCTTTGCCTTTATCGAGATCGGAAAATTTGATTTTTAGGAATTTTTCCGAATCCGTATACATGGCGGGGCCGGTGTAAGAATGAACTAATGCACCGGCACCGGCTGGCTCATTGGCATCCCGAAGCATTTGGAAGTAGGAAAACGGAATGATCGTCGATTCGCTATGATTCGTGATCTCAAATCCGACATCGATGACATAGCTGCCACGATGAAAAGTATATAGTTTAGTAACTTGTATACCATTTTCTTCAGGCGCCTTCAAACGTACAACGATTTTGTCCTGCCCGGGTTCCAGCCGGTATTTGTCTGATTCTGCAGAATATTTTGTTTTGTGATTGGGTAGCCCGTCGCCGATTAGACCCGATTGGGAAACCTGGAATCGTGCGGTCTTATCAAGCAGTAGCTCATAGGGCTTATTGATATCTTCTCTGGATGGATACAAGACCAAGCCGAGTTGACGAATATCGCCGCCTGCTGTATCAATTTCAGCGATAACCATATCGGTTTGTACGTGTATTTTTTCACCGATGGTAAATAGATTTGGTGTCACTGAGGGACTGATTCCCTCCACTCGGGAAGCTGCACCTGATTCGGCTGTTGTAAAAGTTAATTCATCGCCTGGCACAGGTAATGGGTCATGACGCTGGTCAGCGGTACTTGAAACCGCTCCGGGCATTACTTGTGACGCTGGAGGATAAATTTCTTTTTGCCATGAATCCCACAAAAAAAGCAATGACGTGGAGAAAATAATAATTAATATAAGTTTTCTTGTTTCCATTATTTCTGATCAAGTTATTTTTCTAGAAGAAGCTTCGCATAAAGTGATTATTCTGCAGTTGAGAAAATAAGTATTTTTTTGTTATGCAAATTTGTCTCAATATAATTGCAGTGATGATCTCAAAGATATTGTGATTGGGATTATCGTCTCATGGTACAGGTTCGTATCCACCCTTGTTCCAAGGATTGCATCGCAAGATGCGCCATACGCTTAGACCTGTTCCTCGTATGAAACCATATTTCTTGTATGCGTCACAAGCATATTGGGAACAAGTTGGACTAAAACGGCATGAAGGTGCAAAGAAAGGGCTGATGCAGTACTGATAGAATTTAATTAAGGCGATAGCTAATCGTGACATTGCTGTAGTTGAAACATTAATAATTGCATTTCGGAGATCAGTACTATCGACTCATTTCTGTTTACCGCATGCTTCAATCGAAATACCCAGTCCAGCGATTGACCGCCAGATTGATGCTTGCGAAAGGTTTCACGTAATATTCGCTTAATCCAATTTCGTTTGACCGCATGCCGTTCAATTTTCTTAGAAACTATTAATCCCCGTCGCGCATAACCCAATCCGTTCGGTTTTGCGTATATTTGGATTAAATTTCCGCTGACTTGATACTTAAAATTAATAACTGCAGTAAATTCTGTTGCGCGGCGTAATTTGCATCGCTTGAACAGAAGTAATACTCGTAAAATATAAAATACGTAAAATTATACGCTTAGACGGGCTCGTCCTTTTGCGCGGCGAGCGCGAATGACTGCAGCACCGCCACGTGTTTTCATGCGAACTAAAAATCCATGCGTACGCTTTCTTTTTGTAACCGATGGCTGATAAGTACGTTTCATTTTTTTCTCAAAATTTAGTCAATATAGAACCGCATATTAAAACTTGTTATGGCGCTTGATGTCAATTTTTTTATCAATAAACCAGTAAAAAGGTTATTGCAATGTCCACTTTCTGGTTTTACACTAGCATTTTTCACAATGCATTATATATTTATGCTGTGTGGAAAAATTGAATAATAGTTTCCTGATTCACGGTATACATAAGAGAGAGGGTACTATATGAGTCATCATATAAATATGACGGATTCTATTGCAGTCCTAGATATCCGAACACGGAACCGGCGTCAAAAGATGCCTTTTTTTTGTGCTTATCATTTGGGAATTAAGGTTGGTCGGCGAATGGGTGAGCGCAGGATAACCGCAAGAGGGGAGCCGGTGTATGTTGATCGTTATGCCGGTCATTTGATACTGTGTGCCGTCGCTATCCTTTTTTTGAGTACTTTGGATGCATTTCTTACACTCAATATTCTTGCAAATGGCGGTAAAGAACTGAATTGGTTTATGGCAGTTTTGATCGAAGATAGCACGGAAAAATTTGTAGCTTTTAAGCTTGCACTTACTTCATTGGCTCTAATCCTACTGATAATCCATCATGAAGCGCATTTGTTCAAGGGAATTCGAGTGAGGCATATTAATTATTCGATCCTGGCAGGTTATGCAATTTTGATTGGTTATGAATTGCATTTAATTGCACTGGCAATGAGTAGTTATTGAGAGAACCACAAACAATTGAATCAATATTCTCCGGCTTTAAAGTAATTTGCGATATCTCTTAAATCTTCAGGTACCAATGTGCCGGCAGCAAGTTGTAAGCGAAGGTAAGTGAGTAGATAGCCATATTTTGCCTGAATCAGGTCACGCCGCGCCGTATGTAATTGCTGTTGGGCTTCCAACAGGTTCAAATTGATTCGAATGCCGCCACGGATACTTTTTTGCGTGGCTTCCACTAATAGTTCCGCCGATTTGACTGCAAGTTCTAATGATTCGATTTTTTTAACGCCGCTTATTAGTAGGTTAAACTGCTTACGAAGTTCTACAACAACCTTGTCAGTCATCGCATCCAGCTCGGCTTCAGCGCGTGCATGGTTTGCAGCAGCTTGGGTAGTAAGGGCGCTAACCCGGCCTCCCGCATAAAGCGGCATATTAACCTCAATGCCTACTGTGCCGAATTCTGCGTCCAAGCCTCGATTAATAAAGGAGCCGCGTTGATTTTTCGTGAGGCTGGCTACAAAATCGACACGTGGCATGTGGCCAGCGCGATTTTTCTTAACTTCTTCTTTGCCGGAAGCGACATTATGCCGCTGAGTGATTAATTCCGCATTTTGTTCAAGTGCCAAGCTATGCCAATTTTCATAATCGAGTAATTGAATCGATTGGGTACTGAAGGATGGCGAGAGCCGGTCCAGTTTTGTTATTTTTTGTCCCACAATGGCTTCGAGTTTAAGCTGGGCGATTTCCAGCTCGTCTTTAGCTTCAATCAATTTCGCTTGGGCAATCGCAAATTTTGACTGAGTTTCCAGTACATCGGTGGTCGTACCTTCACCTTTCTGCAACATGCGTTCGTTTACGCGTTTCAGTTCTTCGAGTGCGTCCAGTTGCGCCTCGGCGAGTACGACATGATCCTGTGCCAATAATGTTTCCACATAGGCTTCAACAAGCCGGACAGCAAGTTGTTGGCCATTGCTAATGAATTTAGCGCGACTGGAATCCGCCCGGGCTTTTCCTTGTTGATAACCAGCGATGGCTTCCATATTGAACAACGGCTGCCGCAAAGTTAACATGCTGACTTGACCATCAAAAGTTTGTACAGTTGAGACACCTTGTTGCGTAAATGTCCCAGAGTTTCTATTTTGCGCATGAGTGACGTTCAAACTTGGTAAGAGTCCTGCGCGGCCGATAGCTTCAGCTTGTTGTCCCGCCTCATTTTCGTAAATAGCCGCGCGAAAGGTCGGATCATGATTAAGCGCGGCTTCATAAGCATCCAAAAGACCCATAGCAAAAGCTTGATTTGCAAAATTAAGGAAAACGAAGGCTACAATAATGAATGGCTGATGGCTGTTTTGTGTCATTGCGATTATTCTTCGCTTAATGCGGAGTGTGTACGATCAAGGATCGGTTTGAACAAATAGTTTATCAATGAACGCTCACCTGTTTTTATGAATACCTCCACTGGCATACCTGCTCGAATCTGTTGATCCGCCAATTGTTTCATGCCTTCTTGAGTAACTTGGACTTTGATATTGAAGAATGGCAAACCGGTCCGATCGTCAACCAAACGATCTGCTGATACTTGTGTTACTACACCAGGAATTTGAGGTGTCTTTTTTTGGTTAAGAGCTGTAAAAATGAGGTCTACCGGAAGATCCATATGTACTTTGTCAATTAAATGAACAGGTACTTGTCCGGTAACCACGAGTACATCGTCGCTTGGGACGATATCCATTAATTTAAATCCGGGACCTATGACACCGCTTTCGGTAAATACATTCATGCCGACTACAGTACCGTCGACGGGCGCTTTGACTTCGATATTAGCCAGTTCAAATTCTTGAGCTTGCAACTGACTGCTCAATGAATCCGCTTCTTTTTTAATATCCGATAGCTGTTGCCGCACTTCTTTCTGATATTCCTGCAACCGATGAATGCGGCGTTGCTCAAGTTCCGCTATTTGGCGTTGAATGCGCCCTGCATTTCCGATATCGGAAGAAATTTCACCCTGTAGTTGTGTGTAAGTACGCTCTATTTCCAAAACGCGGTTTCGTGGTACAAAACCGTCCTCGGATAACTCTCTTAGATTATTAAGCTGTTCTTTTAAGAGTGTTAATTGCTGGTTTTTGCTGCTGCGAGCGGCTTCAAGGCCTCGTAATTGTAATTTAAAACCGGAAATGCTTTCGTCAAGTGCAGCGATTTCATGATGAAGCGCTGATTTCCGGGCCGTGAATAATTGATTCTGAATGAGTATGTTATTAGCAATGCGATTATCGGTATGCAATACCAGTAATTCATCCGGGAAAATAATCTCGTTGCTGCCATCGCGTTCAGCTAATAGACGAGCTTCAACAGCGCGTGCCGTATAAAGCTGATTTCTGGTTATTTCAGCTTTTGCTTTGATTTGGACATCATTCATGCGAACCAGAACCTGGCCGATTTCTACATGTTCGCCTTCTCTTACAAGGATACTCTCGATAATTCCGCCGGTCTGATGCTGAACGGCTTGCAAGTGACGGGATACCGTTACAGTGCCGGAGATCGGTACGCCTTTATCCAACGGTGCAAAAGTTGCCCATAGGATGAATCCGCCAAAGCCGGCTAAAACGATCCACCAACCGAGTCGGGTGTAAATAGTTTCATCGGTTTGCACTTGGTTGGATAGATGAACCGGCGCATTCTCAATTATCGTTTCTTTTTTTTCAGCCACAAGCTTCATGAGTATTTCCGGTCAATAATCAAAGTATTTCTAATTGATTGTTTATAAGGGGTCGCCATATTTTTCGTATTGCTTAAGTATCATTACTGGATGTCTGAGGCGCTTGATTTTGAGCCGTTGGATTTTCCATGTTCTTCTGGGCTAACTGCGCTTGCTGCTGTTTGGTAATCGCCTCAATGACTTGTTGTGTAGGACCAAAAATCTTTGCTGTGCCATCGCGTAATAAGAGCAGTTTGTTAGTTGCGCCTAGGATACTGGTGCGATGGGTAATCAAGACGATGGTTTTACCACGCTTACGTAGATCGACGATTGCTGCTAAAAGCGCTTGCTCGCCGGTGTCATCGAGATTCGAGTTGGGTTCGTCAAGAACAATCATCGCGGGATCGTCGTACATCGCACGCGCCAAGCCGAGACGTTGTTTTTGCCCGCCGGATAGTCCGGCGCCGCCGTCTCCTAGATGTGTGTCGTAGCCTTCCGGCATATTAAGAATCATCTCATGAACGCCGGCGCGCTTGGCGGCTAGAATTACTTTTTCCGCATCGACTTCGCCAAATCGGGCGATATTTTCTGATACAGATCCGGCAAATAACTCGATATCTTGCGGCAGATAACCAACATGGGGTCCTAATTCGTCTTTGTTCCAAAGATAAACATCGGCGCCGTCGAGTCGGACCTTGCCGGCAGCGGCTGGCCATACGCCGACCAGTAAGCGCGCCAGGGTTGATTTCCCGGAACCGCTTGGACCAATAATACCGAGGACTTCGCCAGCAGGAAGAGTGAAGGTCAATCCTTTGATGACCGGTATTTTACTGCCGGGTGGCGCGGCTGTGACATTTTCAACGGCAATCAATCCCTGAGGCTTGGGCAGTGCCATTCCAGCCTTTCTTGCCGGATTGTCATCCAGCAGTTTGACCAGCCGTTCATAAGCACTGCGAGTTCCGCCAATTTGTCTCCATACGCTGATTAATAACTGAACCGGTGCGATCGCTCTACCCAGCAGGATTGATCCGGCAATCATCATGCCGGGCGTGATGCTGTTATCCAAAACCAATAATGCACCGAAGCCCAGCATCAGGGATTGCAATGCGACGGTGGAAGATTTGGAGAGTGCCGTGACAATCCCGGATTTTTCACTTGCTTCCGCTTGTAAATTCAGAAAGCGACTGTGCAATTGGTACCAGCGGGATTGCAGATTGGGTAACATTCCCATGGCTTCAATGACTTCGGCGTTGCGTAAGTTGTTGGACGCTAAATTGGTTGATGCAACCGCTACCGAGTTGGCATCGGCTAGCGGTTGATGCGAGATTTTCTCGTTAATATAAGCCAGCGTGATCAATAGAGTGGTGCCACATAGCGCAAACACACCCAATGCCGGATGAAACATAAAGATCACGAGTAAATAAATCGGAAACCAGGGCGCGTCAAAAAAGGCAAATAACGCATTACCGGTAAGAAATTGCCGGATGCTGGTTAAATCTTTTAAAGCTTGTCCGGCATTGGTGTCGCCGTGTTTCAGGCTGGCCTCAAAAGCGGCGGTGTAGACACGCCGATTCAATTTCATGTCGAGCTGCGCACCGACTCGAATCAATACAAAAGTACGCACATATTCGAGCGCGCCCATAAAAATATAAGCACCCAGCATGATCAACGTCAGCATCAACAGCGTCATTTCATTGCGACTGGTTAATACGCTGTCGTAAAGCTGCAGCATATAGATGGCGGGCATGAGCATGAGCATATTGATCACGGCGCTAAAAACACCGATGTTTCTGAAAGTTTTCTTAAAGCTGACCAATGCTAGCGCAACTTCATTTTGAGGAGCTTTCAGTTTAATTTTCATCTCTTAATAATCACCATGATGATGTGTTTTTATTGTTACTTGCGAAAATACATTGATTGATAGGGATTGTTTACTGCTTGAGTTGACGGGGTAAATCTGTCGCCATGAGCTTAAACGGTCTGGGAACAATGTTAAGATCCCGCTGTGCTTCCGAACAATCGAATTTTAAATCCTGATTCATTCTCTCAGCCATTGCCGGTGTCCAATGGCGATAGCGAGGCAGGCGCTTCAATCCCCATAATGCCATTTTAAAGAACCATAATGGCACCGTGAGCATTCGTGGAGGAAGATTTTGCGCTTCGAATACGCGACGGACCATCTCACGGAACGTTAAAACTTCTCCACCGGTAAGATTATAGGATCGATTAGCCAAATTTAAAGTGTCAAGCGCTCTACAACATGCCAATGCAACATCTTCGACGTGAATAGGTTGCCGCAAACCCTGCGCGGGACCGAACAATGGAAAGAAGCCGAATCGGCGGATTACCTGAGCAATTTCACTAATGTTCTTATCGCGTCCGTATCCGTAAATCAATGTTGGCCGCAGAATGATCCAGTCTATCTTATGCGCGGTTGCCCATGCTTTCACCTTGTCTTCACTGTCTATCAATCGCTGTACAATTTTCTTTTCTAAAGGGTCGGATGAAATTTCTTTGGTAAAGCGGCTGGTGGAAGATAATACTACAACTCGTTGTGCACCGTAGGTTAATAGTAAATCAAAATAGCCGGGTAGGACCCAAATGGGAGCCGCGCATAGCCAGTAGGGAATGGGATTATCATTGTTGTCGGGGTCAGTCGGATGGGGTAAATTAATTTGCCGCCAAGTCATTTGCGGATGATGGTGAGCGATTGCGTAACGTGAAAAAGCATTCACATGCCAGCCATTTTGTATCAATTGCCGCAGTATGCACTCACCGGCTAAGCTTGTTGCTCCCAAAACACCTACTTGTTTTTCATTCATGACCGGGTACCAACTTGCGGTAGCCGTTTCTAAGAACGTAATAAATGATGGTGGCGCTGAAGCGCAGCCATACAGCGAAAGTAATCAATCCCATCAATACCATTGGGTATTCCTGGCGGAAAAATTTCCGGTAGAAGCGCATCATGCCTTTATGTTTGTGCCAAGCCACGAAGAATGGCCGGGCACGGCTACAGGTTCCCTGATAATGGATAACCGGCGCATCCGGCACAAAAATAATTTTCCAGTCTTTTTGTTTGAACCGTATGCACCAATCCAGATCTTCGCAATGCAGAAAATACTGTTCATCCCAGGAACCGGCATCCTCAATCGCTTGACGTCGCACTAGCATCAATGCACCGGATATCGCTTCAACTTCAATAGGATCCCGAGGTAAAGGTTGCTTATTCAAATGAAAATCAAAAAATACTTGTGGCCAGTATTTTTCCAAACGATATAAACCGAAAGCGCGTACAAAAGCCCGCCACGGCGTAGGAATAGCGCGCCGCCCACCGCCTTGCTCGGAACCATCGGGATTAATAAGATATCCGCCAACCATGCCGATCCGAGGATCTGATTCCATTACTTGCATCATGCGCTGTAATGAGTTTTCCTGCAGAATACAATCCGGATTCAGAAAAAGAATATAGGGTTGCGTTGATGCGCTTAAGCCGGTATTGCAACCGGCAGCGAAGCCTCGATTGTGCGGCAGGCGAATGATTTGGAAACGATCATTTAAGGGGAGAAGTCGTTCGAGTTCTGCCAAACTTGAGTCGGATGAAGCATTGTCAATTACTAAAACTTGCTCAGCCTGTTGCAAAACTGCCTGGGCACACTGGGTTAATATTGGACCGGCGTTATAGTTGACGATTATTGCAGATATGGATTGTTTGCATTGTTTTTTTATATTGTGGCAGATTTGTTGTGG
Source organism: Nitrosomonas sp. (assembly GCF_019635155.1). Lineage (GTDB taxonomy): Bacteria > Pseudomonadota > Gammaproteobacteria > Burkholderiales > Nitrosomonadaceae > Nitrosomonas. Next base: position 323,170 of record NZ_JAHBZY010000001.1, read on the forward strand.
AGCGTACATTGTCTACCTTCAAGTAGGGCCACTTTGGCGTCAAATAATTGCTGTTTGGTATTATCGGTAATTATCTCGAAGTGTCAATAGGTTGTGTTTTTTTGTTTGGTGGATGCTTTAATAAAGGCCTTGCGAGGTGACCAAACCATCATTTGAAGTAAGCTGATGCAAGAACAAATTCGCCTGCTTTGAATTTTTTTTCTTTGTTCCAATAGTGATCCGATCTGCTGAAAAGCGTCAATTTTAGCTTGCAAATAAAGCCCGAAACGGCCAGAAGCCGCATAAAAGAACCCCACGTAAAAAATCATGGCTAGATGGATCGGCAAGAAGATAAAAATTAGTGGGCTGGGCATATTCTTGATAAATGTCCAAGTTAAGTTACGATGCCCATGATAAACAGAAAAGTCGCTTGAGCTTCCCGTGATACCGGAACCGACGTGGTGAACTTTTGCATTGGGTAATAACAGACTTTTACCACCGATGAGCCGCAGGCGGAAACCAAGATCGACATCCTCGGAATAAGCAAAATATGTTTCATCGAAACCGCCCAACTGGCGGAAAGTTTCGGTGCGATATATAGCAGCGGCTGCGCATGCTGAAAAAATCTCTATCGGATGCTTTGGAGTGATATCGCAAGGGTATCCATGGCCAGTGCGCCAATGTAATCCGGATATGTGGTAAGTATCGCCCAGCCCGTCCAGACGTGATGGTTTATTGGCGTCAATCAGTGCACAGGCAAAACAATCGACGTTGGGGATCCGATTAATATTTTTTATAATTTCTTCCAGGCATTCCGGCTCAGGATAAGCATCGGGATTGAGTAAAAAGAGCCATTCTCCCTTTACGTGATCTTTTACTGCGAGATTGTTGGCCGAGGCAAATCCAGTATTGTTACTTAGTCGTACCAGCTGACATGAGAAAGGTAAATTTTCTGCCGCCCGCCAGGAATTATCCTGACTATTATTATCGACGACGATCACTTCAAAATTTTTATAGGTTTGTTTGGATAATGTTGACATAACATTGGTCAACATAGCTCCGGCATTGTAGTTAACTATAACAATTGAGAAAAAAGGATTGCTCATGATTACACCATATGAAGCAATGTGTTGTTAGTGCTTATTGTGAACGATAAATTCACTAACTTACAAGGCCACGGCCACAATAGTAATCATCAAGCACTAATGTACCCAGAATGTCCTTTTCTAATGGGGAAGTGTGCGCAATAAATTCTTCAAACAAAGCAGCGGGTATATCTGGAGGGATCTCGAAATCACTGATTAATTTATCCCGTATGGTGATGGATTGAGCTACAAAATCCATTACTCCGCGTCTTATCTCTACCCGAGTTAATGTGGATCGGTGTTCTTCGTCAGCAAGTTGGCGAAATTCAGGAACAATATCACCAGAATTTGTTTGTCGATAGCAAACGATTTGTGCATCATCCGAGCTTAATAGTTTTTCTAAAGAAAAGCTTTCTCTTAGCATTAATAGCGAATTAATTTTAGGATTGACGTAATGACCAAAATATCCTTGAGTAATTACTTTATATTGAGAAGATACTTGTTCCGCACGTTCCTGAGTTATCAAATAATAACCATGTATTTTTTTATTTAATAAGTGATTAAGATATCCTTGAACAGTTGCTGAGTAACCAATATCCACAATAGCAGATATGGATGCTGAATTTAAACCCAGATTATTCAAATAGGTTAGTAATCCTGGACGTTCAGACTGTGCATTCTGCATGATGCGCTTTTCTAGAGCTTGCAATACAGGTATTAAATGGTCGATATTTTCATTTTCTACTGAAACCAACTTATTGTCTGTCCAGAGTCCCCTTTGTACAAGATCTTTGTATTCTTTGGAAGACAGAATTAACCCATACCGTTCATGTATAAATTTGGACAAATGAGTGGGGAAGTATCGTGTGCGGGCGATTCTATATATATCCTCGAGACTTGTAATCATTGGTACAGTAATTGCCCGACGAGAAAGCACTAGGTAGTCGGAAGCAATTGGATTCGCAATATTGGATACCCATTGGTCATAGACTATTTTTAGTATTTGTCCTTCGCGTGCAAGAAAATACAAACGCTGAATTCCATCTGTCGCCGCTTTTTTTGCTAACCACTGCACAAAGGATAGAATCAAAGGACCGATTATGGTAAATCCAATTGCCCAAGGTGTGACAGGAACGAGATCGGAAGGATTAAAGTGCGGAAAAAATAGAGGATGAAAATTACCTTGTACGATAGTTCCAAGAGTAAGCTGTTTGTTGAGATCATTACAATATAATGAATACTCAATGAGTGGTTCCAATCGTGGCATTGCTCGTGCCAACTCGATGGGACGCATGATATGCTGATACTTGATTTTCATGTCACCGGGTATCTGGACATCGGAATGTTCGTTGTCTCCGATCATCAGGACTTCGCTTGGAGATACATTCTCATGTATTAACAATTGCCGATAAAAATCACCGCTATCTTTTCTGAATCCAGTGTCAGAAGATAAATAAAATGCATGCCATCCGCTGACACCATGGCGCGTTAGCATCTTTTCGATAACGAGCTTAGATAGATACATATCACTGGCTAATACGACGCGTTTACCCAAGGAAAGTGCAAGTTGTAGCAGAGCAATGACTTCCAACCGTGGTGTAATGACTTCCTGTTCGATGGCTTCTTCAAGGTTATGTAATTGCTTGGTGGCCTCGAGTGAGAGTCCGGATAGAATAGAGAGTTCGGTAAAAACAGCATCCAGACCAATATCACGGCCTGCTTTCTGACGTGCCTGAGATTCTGCAATGGCACGAAATTCAAGATAGAGTTTCCCTGCTTCACCGCCGATGCGCCGAGCGACGATATTTTTAATCATCTCAGGATTAAGAAGCGGTCGAGTCAGTAGCGTATCAAAAATATCGAAAACAACTACACGTAAAGCTGGATCGGCCAATGCAGTATGTGCATTTTTTTTGCTGCGTAGCAAATATTGTTCAAAGCGCCAGCGAGACCAGCTAGGGGATTTGTTGTCTCGAAGAATGATGGCATTGAATCCTGATCGCTTGGTGACCAAGACAAATAAGCGCTCTATGCAATGCGCTAAGGTTGCGTCGGTTTGTCCTGTTTCTTCGGGAAAATCCTCGATCTGGATATGCGCTTTGAATAATGGATGCAGAGCTTCTGTTCGAGCCCAGAACATAGATCCAGCGGGATAATCAAAATATCCGATTGGACAATGTGGAATGCCTAGTTTGTGGCACCAGAAATACCCGCATGCTTTATTGGAAAGCCAGGAATTTGCAAAATAGGGTAATTCAGCGAAATTTTGGGGGTAAACAAAACCGATAGTTTTTTCTCCGGTCAGTAGCGTGAAAATTTTCTGTATTTGCGGCCTGCTTCCCAGAAGGCCTGTGAGTAAATATTCACGCCATCCATTAGTAGAGCCCTCGTTATACAACGATTTTTTGCTGTGGATGTGAGCAATATAATCATAGTGTTGCAATGCCTCCCCAAAAGTACAAAACATAGGTGCAATATCGCGTCCGCGGTTGGGTACGATAGTGATGGTTAATTGTCCTAGGTGAGGCAGATGGGAAAAAGCATGCCTGCATATTTGGCTTGCTGCTTCATCAGGCGTTGAGACAAACAAGTCGTACGGAAAAGGCATATTGCCCAGATAGCTGGCAAATTCCGTTGCCAGGTCTGCATAAAAAATATGCACGTGGATTGCAATGCGCCCGGCTGGCCGTGTTGTTAGCGGAGTAACCGTGGAAAGATCGAGCATTCCTGCCAGCAAGCCGCAGGCAGTGTCAGATCCTCGAGCTGAATAGCCAGCCTTGCTAGCTCGCCATATCTCATAGTGTCCTATTCCGGAGAACAGTGGACCGGCGATGCGGTATGCGCTATTTAATACATGTTTACGCCACTGCGATGGAAGTCGCCAATAAATGGCTTTAAGTAAAGGGAAAGTTCTGCGGCGTAAACCATCCCATGCCTCGTGATGCTGTCCGCGGGAAATCCGGACTAAGAAACGCAATGGGGCAGTAATTTTCCATGAAGTTGAATGAGATAAATCATGGATTGTTTTTCGTAAATCATCGATTGTTTTTCGTAGATCATCAATTGTTTTTTGTAGCTTTTGTTCACGTTGAGTACTTGCAAATAAATTTTGTTCGAGACGATCTTGTAGTGAATCGGCCAGTTTTTCATTATCAGTCAACTGGTTGCGGAGGCTGGATATCGCATCCTCGCGGTATTGAATTAACTCTTCTAGTTGTTCTCCGCTCAGACGTGTTTTCCATTTATCATAAACTCGGCTTCTGGATTTTTTTATGAAGGTTTCATTCTGCTTAATTCCTAAACCAGAGTGCCCGTGATTGCGGTAAATGGCGGTAATTTTATCGATGTGCAATATCTCACTGTGTTGACTGAGCTGAATCCAGAAATCCCAATCTTCAAAGACTTCCAGGTTTTCATCAAAACCACAATGATCGGTAGTGACTAAAGATTGCTCAAACAACATGGCGTGAATCGGAATAAAATTCCTTCCCCAAAGCCGCCGTTGATCATAAGGTTCATTAAATGTAGAGATGTTTTGAAGTTGCTGATCCAAGTAATTTTCAAGACGTACGCCGGCGTATGCGCATCGAACGTTTGTGTGATTTTGTAGAGCAGCAACAAGGTTTGTAATATGTTCCGGATAAAATAGATCATCGTCATCCAGGAAAATCAGATAACTTCCTCTGGCTGAATGAAGTCCGATATTGGCCGCCCGACTTCGATTTAATGGCCCATCATTGTCAATAGTTCTGAGTGGGAAACATCCGCACCATTCGTCCAGTTTTTGATGATCATGCCCCTTAGCATTGACAATCACCACTTCAATATTCGGATAAGTTTGCGAGGCGACTGAGTCCAATGCTTCGGATAATGTCGGACGATCCATACTACGGATGATGACGCTGACAAGAGGGTGCACAACGCCGTTTTCTACAGGCATTCTGGAATTCCGGAATTAATTTGGAAAGAAATCACTTAAACTTAAGAAGTAAGCCAAGTTTAACGCTTCAATAGGTTTTCAAGATAGAGCCGTAAGTTTAGCATTTTTTGCAGTAAGCCTCCAAAAGAGGTTTTCTTTTCCACTTCGGTGAAAGCTTCCGCGTAATTACAATCTCGCTTGCCTGGCAAGTAAAGACCCCGGTAGCTCGCTAATCCGATACTTGCGGAAAGATAATCGCAATGCGCGAGCGGTAAGGCGTAGCAGGAAATGGCTTGTTGCTTGATACCGATCACACTGCCGATGTCGATGACATGCGTAGCAGGAAGCGGGCACCAGATTTCGTAAATGAATGCGCGCCCTGATGGTTTCCAGTCCCGCCAGCAAGATAGAACGGCCTGCCCGATGGCGACATGATCACGATGATAATCAAGCACCGAAGGTACGAATAGCCAATCCGGCTGAAATTGCTGTAGCAAATTGCGGACTTTGTTTTCAAAGTGGATTGAATTACGAAAATTCCCGTCGGGTTCGTCGAGGAACTCGATGTCGTCGATTCCCAGGATTGTTAAAGCGGCTATGGCTTCTTTGCGTCGGATGGCGGGAGCGTCGGTATCGAGGCTACCCGCGCCTGCGCCATCTGTGACAAAAACAACTTTGACCCTGCATTGTTTTTGCCGCAGCAGCGCCAAGGTGCCACCGCAACCCAATGTTTCATCGTCCGGGTGCGGTGCAAAAACAAGTACGGTGCCACGCTCAATCGGAGTGAGCAGGGCCGGCAATGGGCAAAGATCCAAACGGGAGATTCTAGCCTGCTGCAGCTTGGCGATAAATTGTTTCATATTGATCGGTAATTTCAATGATATCGGGCCATGCTTCGGCTCTTGCCCGGCCGTTCTGAGAGATCCGTTGACGCAGTTGAACATCATTTAACATGCGTTGCATGGCCTCTGCGAGTGCGTCGGTATCGGAAGCGGATAATAACGCGCCGTCACCGACAACTTCCGGTACGCCGCCAACTGCAGTGCATACCGCCGCAGTGCCTGCGGTTAGTGCTTCCAGATTGGCAAGACCGAACGATTCCGATGCCGAAGCGCTGACATATAAGTCGGCGGCGCAAAGATACAAACCAACATCGTCGGTGACTGCGAACAGGATTTCACGCGTAAATTGCAGATGCTGCGCTTGCTGTTGCAATAGATGGTGATCGCCTTCACCGAGAATTACCAGTTGCCAATCTTTTTCCAAAATTAATTTGGAGCATGCTTCGATGAGCATGGGGAACCGTTTCACCGGCGCGATGCGGCCAACGCTGAGAATATAAATTGCGTTATTGTCCCAGCCCAGCCGCTGCCGCGCTTCTTGGCGGCTATAGTGATTAAGTGCAGGGCGCGCATGAACGATAGAATACCAGTCTCCAGGTAATGGGGAGATTCTCAAGTCATCGGCGATCTGGTTCAAGCATCGGCGGGTCGGCGCAATTACCCAGGATGCGGCGAGCAGCGTATGAGCTTCCCATCGGCGGATGAGGCGCATCATGCTAGCGCTCATGTGAATGCCATCTTCATGAATCGCTTGAGCGTAGCAACCAAAACCATGCTCGGTGATGCCCCAGACGATGGGCTGGTTACGGTAGAAATGCAAGAAAAAACGTAAACCTGCAGCGATGAAAGGGTCGTGACAATGCACATGTGTGTATTGCTGCGTGGTCGAAAGTTTGGCGGCAAGGCGTCCCATATTGATGCGCTCCAGCAGCACCTGGAGCAACGCCGGGAGATTGGTGGAAACGGGCCATTTTCCAAGCAGAAATGAACCTATAGCAAGGCAACGGTGTTGCCACAGCAAGGCACGTTGCCCCAAATCAGCTTGACAAAGATAGTCGACAGTAATGCCGCGCAGACGAAACGCCTGTAGCAGCGGCATGAGGCTGCGGCCAAGACCGTAACGCTGATCCGCCTGTGTCTCGCGAGTCACCATGAGAATTTTCATGAATGCCGATTGCTCAACGGAAATCCATGTCTCCGGACATGAGCCACCAACGGTCTCGTAACAATTCGATGGATGGCGCACTGTCCCAGATACTGGCGGGAATGCGGAAGTCCAAAGCTTGTTGAGTGCCGCCAGTTGCAGCAAAGGGTGTTGCAAAATTTTCCGTAATCCGGCAGTAAAGCCGCTGATGACCGTTAATACCTGCCAACCGCCTGGCGTGCACGATCAATTCGGGGATTTCGCTAAGCGCTGCTATCAGATCAACGACTTCGCAACCAGTGGAATCGTAATGCAGTACAAATATTCCTCGTGCTTTTCCGCCAAATCGGTTTTTTACTAACACGATTTGATAGTGATTCGTGGGGTGATTCAGGTAGCGATATTGCAAATAAGACCAATCGCGGATGCCAACGAGGGATTCGGATAAATCTTGGGCCATTTGTTGCCAGCAGTGGTCGACAGTGGCAGCGGCATTAGGGTCGTCCGCTTGATCAATCGCATATAATCGGGATTTGATGCGAGGCCACTTGGATAACGGGCTCCAGGAGAATTCGATCATCCTGCCGACTTCTGCGTAAAGTCCGTGCCGTTCCGCAACTCTCATTGCCCGTTCATTTGGAAAACCGAATCCCACCAAATAGGGTTTGTTGTAACCAATGTAATGCTCCAGAAAAGTCGCAGCCATCAGAAAAAAAGGACCTTTCTTAGTCAATGTGCCCCGCTCGGTGCTATCGACCATGACATCACCGATTTGTACCGCTGTTTGTGATTGACCAAAGAAAAGAATTTTTCTCGCAATACCGCCATAATGGGCGATTAATTTTTGATCCCGCCAAACTCCGATTTCCTGCCCTGGAAGTGTATTGTATTTCCAGTGCCAGACAGTCGGAATCATGTCATGATCAAATGTTTTTTTAAACAACTCAAGCAATTCCGGCATTTGATTTTTTCTCAGAAGTTGTAAACGCCATTTGGGTTGCGTCTTTTTTCTAAACTGCAGTAGTGCATAACCGGCTTGGTTGTTGTTGTACATATCGCGGCAGACTTGATTGGATTGCTCGAGCTGCGCAAGTTGCTCGTGACTCAATAGCAGATCTCTGATTAATCGCTGCCGGTGTGTGACGATGATCTGCAGCAGATAATCCAGCATTGGTGCTGCTGAAGCGGATAAATCCAAGCGCTCGACCAATTCAAACCCGAATCGCTCAGCCAATGTGATCATATGATCGAGTTGTGGAAGGTTTCTGGGGTTACGTATGGCTGCATCGTTTTTCAGCAAAAACTCACCCATCATAAGCAATTGCCCGGATTGCGCTAATAAATCTTGTGCTTTGTTGAGAATTGATAGCGGTTCAATCGGTTGGGTTGTTTCTTTTAATAGAATGGCAGTCAGACTTTCCGGTTCGGCTTTGTAAGTTTCCAAAGAGTGATTGCTGACGGAAATGTCCGTTCCTAAGGTACTTTGAAGATAAGCTATCTGTTGAGTGTCGGCGGTGATTCCGTGAACCATGTGGCCACGCTGACTTAACACTGAAAGAACGGTACCCAGACCGACACCGACTTCAAGAATTCGCCCGGGAGGCGGTGGAAGCTTGGTCAAAATCAAATCTGTGGCAAATTGTTGCGCACTGTGTAAGCGGGTGATGGTTGGTGAGAATAAACCATAATGAAGATCAAAAACTTTGCCTTCTTGCAGCAGCATTGCGTGTGCGTAGACATTATAAGGAAAAACAAAATTTCTGCATGGCGACGGCAAAACCGCAGTCGCGGATACCCCATAATCCGCTTGCCGGTAGAGCTGTATTTTCGATTTCATCAATTTGTGATCCACTGATTTCGTCATACCTCAACTATCAAAGCGTATTTTCCCATCGATGCGGTATTGAGAAATAACCTTGTAAGCGGCTTGATTGTTTTATTTGAAGCGTGGCTGCCGCGATCGCGGTATCGTAAATGTGCAAACCGCGTTCACACATCAGATAGATATTAACCAGATATTCACCTTTGAGTAATGGTATTTCATCTAACTTAAGATTGATTTCGCCCATTCCTTCCGTTGTCCGGTGCAGGACGAATTGATCTTCCCATGTTGCTGCGCTGGTAATCGTTCGACCATCCGGTGTTTGTAGCGTCATCGCGACATTCGGACAGGGCAGTGACGGATCGGAAGCGAAAGCAATCGATACTTGGATGCTGGATTCGCCGCTCATGATACTAGCATGCGTGTTCGCATCATTTTCTTGTAGCGCTACTTTTAATAATCTGGCGGTACCGGAAGGCGGTTTGCAATTTTCAGAAGTAATGACTTTATTTGTAAAAGGAGTAGGCGCATCGTTCGCTAAATTGGGTGTGTTTTTATCAAGAAATGCTTGATAAGCGGTCACTACTTCGGCTGATTCACCGTCAAGCATGATTCGACCGCGATTAATCCAAATGGTGCGAGCGCACAGCGATTCCACTTGGAATAATGAATGCGAGCAGAACAATATGGTTTTCCCGGTGTCGCGCATTTGCATAATCCGTGCAAATGATTTACGGGCAAAAGCACCATCACCGACAGATAAAGCTTCATCAATCACCAGGATATCCGGATCAACGTTAATCGCTACGGAAAAAGCCAAACGGACATACATGCCGCTGGAGTAAGTTTTCACCGGCTGGTCAATAAAATCCCCGACACCCGAAAAATCGATGATGTCGTCAATTCGATCGGCTATTTCTGACTGACTTAATCCCATGATGGTTGAGCTCATCAAAATGTTTTCTCGCCCGCTGAATTCAGGATTGAAGCCGGCTCCAAGCTCTAATAAGGCGGCAATCCGGCCATTGACTTGAACTTCACCGCTTGTGGGCGTTAATGTGCCGCAAACCAATTGTAGCAAGGTGGATTTTCCGGAGCCGTTCTGACCGACAATACCAACCACTTCTCCTGGCATAACGGACAAATTGACTTCGTGCAGCGCCCACAGTTCACGAAAGAACCGTCGTGGCCCCAGCCATTGATGCGGCCATAAAAACTGCTTAAGCCGATCTTTTGGATGCTGATACAACTGATAGCATTTCGATAAATTAACAGCCTGTATCGCGGGTACAGGATCAACGGTATTAAAGGACATCAGCAAAACCTTTTCGGGTTTTATGAAACCAGGTCAATCCCACCCAGGCGACGAAGGCAGCTAATGCATAATAGGCGATAAGACCGATCCAATCCGGCATTTGACCATAGAGAATGATGCTTCTGGTTTGTTCGATGATGAATGTTAAAGGGTTGAGAAACAGGTAGTCGCGAATTGATTCCGGCAGTGCGGAAGCAGGATAGAAAATCGGACTGAGAAACAACAACATGGTTAAAGCCAAACCGATAAACTGACCGATATCGCGTACAAAAACACCGATAGAAGTGAGCATCCAAGATAATCCCATGGTGAGTAATACAAACGGAAGTACGATGATGGGCAGGAGTAGCAGTGTTAGATGAATGGGATGGTTAACGATCAACAAAAAAATAGTCAGTACTAAAAAACTGATTCCGGCATGGAATAGGGCTGATCCCAAAGAAACCAGCGGCAAGATTTCGAGAGGAAAAATCACCTTTTTCACATAATTAACATTTGACAGTATTAGTCCGGGTGCGCGGGATAAGCATTCAGAGAATAAATTAAAAAGTATGAGGCCGGTGAATAGCAGTAGTGCAAAGGAAAATTTATCTTCGTAAATATCGCTATTTTGCGGATCGAGCCGCACCTTAAAAACGACGCTAAAAACGAAAGTATATATAGCAAGCATCAGGATGGGATTGATGAATGTCCATAATAACCCCAAGAATGAGCCTCGATATCGGCCAATGATCTCTCGTTTGATCATTTGTACGATCAAAGGATAGTGTTGTCTCAAACTAGAGAAATGACTTAGAAAGTTGAATTTGAATTGCTGCAAGAAATTGAATAATGAAAATGACAGTCAGTATGCCTTATCTATCATAAGCAAAAAATAATAATTTATAAAGATTACTACTACTGAAGTTTGCTAATAATACTGGGTGATAGGTACTGCATTGTGTAATATTTGATCGATTTGTGTGGTGTCATTTACGTTTGATGCTTTGTTTATCATATTTTAACGAATGTAGGTAGATGGGATTTGCAGTTGAAGTTAAAAAAACATTTGCTATGCCGGTTTCTTGGATTAATCACCTAAAATCATTGTTGTTATCATTCGCAACAATGTTGCAAATAAGCAACATTTCAAGAGAAAACTTCCCTGGCAGACTTGCAATGAGAGATTGTTTTGGGCAGAATGCACTTTAACTTGGCTTTTGTGGTAATTTCTGCTAGGCAAATTGCTGGTTTTCACAGAGGTTACAAAGAGACATAGTGAAAAGTGAAAAACTTGCAAGTAATTTACTTTCGTAATTATTTTTAATTTTTATCAAGGGAGCTCCCCATGGCTATAAATGATGCACAGAAAACAGAAATTTTGAAGGTTGTTGCAGGTTTGTTCAATGCAGCACCAGGCGGGATCTATCTAACTGATTTGGCAAATTTTGTTTCGAATGGTGGAACCATTCAGCAATTATCCAATGCATTAGCTGGACTCCCGATTTTTACCACAAATATTTTGGCTGGAAAAGTAACGGTAGAGGATCAGGTTGGTGTCCTGATGGACCATTTTGGTTTGACCGATAGTGAGGATGCAGCGAGTGCAGGCGCGCAGGCGCATAACTACTTCCATACTCGCCTCGAAGCGGGTGACGGTTTTGGCGATATCGTCTACGACGCGGTGACTTTTTTATCGACAACGACTGATCCGGTATTTGCCGACACCAAAACATTGCTGGAAAATAAAGCATTGGTTGCCGATGCTTTTTCTAAAGTAAGTACTTCAACCGATTTTGATACGCTTCAGAAAATTTTGAGTGATGTGACTGGCACAGCACCTTATACGGATGATGATGTGCAAGCAATATTGGACGGAGCGGGTGGCATTGGAAAAACCTTTACGCTTACCGTCAATCAAGATAGTGGCTCTGCTTTTACTGGTACGGCAGGGGTTGATGTTTTTGAAGCCGCAGCTCAGAATGTCTCCGGTACACTGACCAATACACTGCAAAGCGTTGATTCAATCGATGGTGGCGCCGGTATTGATTCCCTGAATGCGACTTTGGCGCAAAATGCTACTGTAGCTGCAACGATCAAGAATATCGAGAAGATTAATGTACGGTTTGCAGATGCTGGTGCCGTATTGGATTTATCCAACACCACTGGTGCAACCACAGCGACTGTTATTGACAGCACCACAGCGGGTACCGTTAATAACATCGGTGATATCGCATCCTTAGCTGTTAAAAATCAGAAGCAAGATGTCGCTATCGGCGGTACAGCAGGTACTGCGACGACGATCGCTTTGAATCTGGATACGGTCGGTACCGATACGACAGCGATTGTTTTGGACTTGGGTAAAAATAATGCCAGCAAAGCGACCACTGCTAATATCACGGCAAATAATGCTTATGTGGATGTGAATTCGACGAATGCCGATGCGATTACGACTGCAACGATTGCAGCATCTGGCGATAACGCACTGACCTTTACCGATAGCGGCGCATCCTTGACTAGTGTTACTGTTACCGGCAGCGGTGCGGTGGATCTGACAGGCGCGGCGCTGGCAGCGGTTACAACCTTCGATGCTTCCGCTTCGACAGGTGCTGTTAAAGCTGAACTCACGCAAGCGGCTAAAGCTGTCACCATTACCACGGGTAGCGGTAATGATGTGATTGATGGTGACGCGATCGCGACAGCAGGTTCCTCGGCAAACTTGGGCGGCGGCGATGATACCCTTTTCGTGGGTGCAAATTTGGCAGCATTCGACAAGGGCGCGAATGGTGGCGACGGTACCGATATCATCAATATTACCGATGGTTCAACATTGACTTCCACCACTGCTAACTACATCACAAACTTCGAAACTCTGGATGTTTCCGGTGGTACGGGTAATTACGATGTTTCGCTGAATAGTTTTGCTACAGTGCAGATTGATGAAGCGATTGCCGGTGCATTAACAGGCGATATCGATTTCAAAAATGCTGCGGATACTTTTGTGCTGAACATCGCAAGTAAAGCGGAAACAAACGCTAACTTCGATGTTGTGAAAAACATTACTGTGACTGGTAAGGATTACACCGGTACGACTGCCAAAGGAACTGCTGAATCGTTCACGCTGGCTGCCACAATTAATGACGGCAACAAAGATAACGCAGCGGACGGTGATATCAATGCACAAACGGTGACGGTGGCGGGTGTTGAGAATTTAACGGTCCAAGCTAAAGTCGGCACGCTGGATGGTGGTACCGATGCGTTGGAAGCTTCGAAACACACATTGACCGCGAAAATCGTTGCGACCGAAGCTGAAACCTTGACGATTACCGGTGATGCTTCTGTCGATCTTTCCAGCGTAACCACCATCGGCGTAGTAACCAAGGTAAATGCCAGTGGCTCGACAGGCAATGTGACGGTAGACTTGTCTACGCATGCTAAGAGTGTTGCTTACACCGGTTCTGATGGAGTGGATACTTACACTGCAACAGCGACGGGTGATACGATTTATTCTGGTAAAGGTGCTGACGTGATTGATTTGACAGCGTCAACAGGCGCAGCTCGAGATACCTTCGTGCTGAAAGCCGCATCCGATTCGCAACTGACCGATACCAGTAAAGACGGTAAGATCACACTTGGTGCCGATACAGGTTTCGATGACATCACCAAGTTTGATATCGGTGGTACTGCAATAACTGATCGTCTGGATCTCACTAATTTTGGTTTCACAGGCGCGCAACGCGGTGTCGAGAATGTCAGCGCGACAGTTGGCAATACAACTGATCTGACCAGTATTGCAGATCTTTTCAGTTCTGTGGCCGGTGATCGTGGTGTAGCTTATACAAATATTGGTGCCGATAGTTACGTATTTGTCGATGCTAATAAAGACGGTAACTTTACGGCTGCTGACGATATTGTTATCAAATTAACAGGTATTACCAGTATCTCCGAAGTTGACGTTAACTTCTAATTGGTTAAAGGCAAACTGCGGTTTGCCTTGCTTGAGGATAGAATTAAAACCCCGTCTCCTGTAAAAGGGGCGGGGTTTTTCGTTGCCGATAATCGGCTCCTATTTCAGAAGCGCAAATTAAGTGAAGGGAATTTCGATGAGCAACTGGACCGCAGGATACGTGGCTGATATTGGATATACGTATGGGTATTACACCGAATTGAATCCGCAGCGGCTCAAATTGCCATTTCTCGCAACCGGACAAGCATTACCCGAAGTGAGAACAGCGTGTGAGCTTGGATTTGGTCAAGGAATGAGTATCGCTATGCATGCAGCCGCATCGCAAGTATCGTGGTATGGAACTGACTTCAACCCAAGTCAGGCAGGTTTTGCTCAAGAGATTGCCGCTGCCGCTGGCGCAGATGCAACGCTTTACGATGAAGCATTTGAAGATTTTTGTTCTCGCACGGACTTGCCTGAGTTTGACTATATCGGCTTACATGGCATATGGAGTTGGATAAACGATCAGAATCGCCGCGTTATTATCGATTTCCTGCGGCGTAAATTGAAAATTGGCGGAGTATTGTATATCAGCTATAACACGCAACCGGGGTGGGCGGCTATGGTGCCGATGCGCGAGCTACTCAACTTGCATACGGAAGTGATGGGTGCCAGCGGACAAGGGATCGCAAACCGTATCGATGCGGCTTTGGATTTTGTGGAACGGATGCTTGCCACCGATCCGCTTTATAGCAAGATCAATCCACAGGTTGTTGAGCGTATAAAACGCATGAAAGAGCAGAGCCGTCATTATCTGGCACACGAATATTTCAATCGCGACTGGCATCCCATGTCATTTGCCCGCATGGCGGAATGGCTTTCAGCTGCAAAACTTGGTTTTACTTGTTCCGCGCATTATAGCGATCACGTTGATGCCGTGAATCTCAGCACAGAACAACAAGCGCTTCTGCGGGAATTACCGGATGCTGCATTCCGGCAATCTGTCCGGGATTTTATGTGTAATACGCAATTTCGCCGTGATTATTGGGTGAAAGGTGAACGTCAACTAGGTACATTTGACCGAGGTGAGCAACTCAGGGCGCAGCGTGTCATGTTGACAACGGAAAAAACATCAGTGGAACTGAAAGTAGGGGGCGCCCGCGGAGAGGCGACACTCAACGAGGATGTTTACCGACCTATACTGGATTTGCTGGCAGATCATAAGCCGCGCAGTCTCGGCCAAATCGAGTATGAAATGAAAAAGGAGGAACTGGTGTTTGCTCAAGTGCTGCAAGCAGTGATGATTCTGGCGGGTAAAGGCGACTTAGGGATTCTGCAAGACGATACAGTTATTAACAGAGCGAAACGAGCTACTGATAAACTGAATCTTTATTTGCTGAATAAGAGCCGTAGCAGCAGCGATATCGCTTATCTTGCGAGCCCTCTTACCGGTGGTGGCATATCGGTCAGCCGTTTTCAACAGTTATTCTTACTTGCGCGTCATCAGGGACACAAACAGCCACATGAATGGGCGAATTTTGCGTGGCGGCATTTGGAGATACTGAATCAACGTCTTATTAAAGAAGGAAAGAGTCTCCCAACATCCGAAGAAAATATCGCCGAATTAACACATCAAGCGGTAGAATTTTCGGAAAAGCGCTTGCCTATTCTGAAAGCACTGCAAATTGTGTAACAACTATTCAGAAATTTCAGAATTAATTTGTCGGCATGCTAAAACCGGGTCTTTTGCTTGCGTGATTGGCCGACCGATGACCAGATAATGTGCGCCATCAAGTATGGCCTGCTTGGGTGTGGTGATTCGCTTTTGGTCATTGGATGCCGCGTTGCCGGGTCTGATGCCAGGGGTTACCAAACAAAAATTCTCACCTAGTTGCAGACGTAGTTGGTGTGTCTCCAGCGCCGAACACACAACGCCATCGAGTCCGCAATCACTTGCGAGTCGCGCCAGGCGTTCG
>NZ_JAHBZY010000010.1 GCF_019635155.1 Nitrosomonas sp.
GTGGATCGGATGGGATTATATGTTACGGTAATATTTTATCCGGGAGCTTCTGGGTTTGGACACATCGGAATCGGAGTGAACTCGAATATTACTGTTGGATTTTATCCAATAAATACGGCCTCAAACTCAAGAATACTCAATGGATTACCTGTTTCTGGTGTGATGAAGCTAGATGAGCGAGTTCCGATTAAATCGTTGATCATTTCAACTACACCGGAACAAGATCAAGCTATTCAAGCTGCAATTAATCGTCGATCGGCATTTCCAAGTAGTTATCGTCTATACGATAGGAATTGTGCTACAACAGTGCGTGATGTACTTCGTTCAGGAGGGATTATCACTCCACAAACTATTCTTCCAGAAGTTCTTTTTAACAATCTGCAACAACAATTTGGATCAGTCTCTCGATGAGCAAAGAAAAGTTTATTGCAGTATTTGCGATTGTAGGTGGACTGGTTATTCCATTAATATTCAAAATACTTGCTCTAGTGATACCTATTTTCCCACTTACACTTTTATATACTATGCTGGTTGTATATCCCAGCTCTATTTTTTTATTGGTACCAAGCAGTGGGGAAAGTTTTTTCTCTTTAGCTTTTATAATTGCTGCAATACTAAATTTATTACTATATACGCTCATTGGCACAGCTATTTGGCTAGGCTTGTTCATGAAAAAGTATTGGATTGCCGGTATACTTGGTGTAGTTATGAGTTATCTATGGTGGACTTTGTTAACTCTTTAATCTGTGAAGCAATTAGCCTGGAAAAGGTTGCGTCATCGGGGATCAACGAATTAGCAAGAATGGCTTGTAGAGTCCCAAGTTTTTCTTCTTTTGCGATCCTGCCGGTCAATTGATCGGGGAATACCGGGATAACTCAAACACTGCCACACCAACGGACAGTTGGCTGGTCAGACAAGAAACCATCTGGCTGGGTGATATTCCAGTCGGCGTGATCAAGAAACCTATCGCCACCGGACCGATCAAGGTGCACTATGTACATGCCGATCACCTCAACACCCCGCGGGTGATCGTGGATCAAGCCAACACCGTCGTCTGGCGCTGGGATAACACCCACGCGTTCGGCGCCAACCTGCCCATCGAGAATCCGATGGATGCAACGCAGATTTTTGAATACAACCTGCACTTCCCGGGGCAGTATTTCGACAAGGAAACCAATCTGCATTACAACTATTTCCGCTATTATGAACCTGAAACGGGACGGTACATTTCGCCGGATCCGATCGGGTTGGCGGCAGGGATGAATGTTTGGGGGTATGTGGGGCAGAATCCGCTGAGTTTTGTGGATCCGACGGGTGAAATTCTTGTCGCTCCAATTGTTATAGGTGGATTAATTGGCGCTGGCATTGATCTGACCCTCCAACTTTTCCAAAATGGTGGCGATCTTGAGTGTCTGGATGGAAGAAGTATTGTTACTACTGCTCTATCCGGTGCTGCATTGTCTGGTTTAGGGCCAACGGGGTTCTTGTTAGGTCGTGGCGGTACTAAGGCTGCATCGTACGGTTATTCAGAATCTGCAGGAGTTTTGAATAATGCAAGCACTCGATTTGGATGGGGATATCGAGCTTCAGACAATTCCAATGTATTACGAGCAGTGGTTAATGGAAGTAAAACTGATATACCTGGAACAGCAATTTCACCATTAGCGAGCCCTTTACGCGATGGTGCGGTCAGCGGTGTGATAGGTGGTGGAGCGAATCGAGCAGCAGGAGATTCTTGTGGCTGTAAGAAATAATCTGCCGGTGCTAACGCCTGAACGAGCCAAAGTGCTTTTGTCCGAATGGTTCATTTCAAAACATACTACTACAGTAGTATTTAGAGAAGAAACGAATCCAAAAAACGATCCGCATGACGATTATTTGATTGGCTATGAGGCAATTTTCGAACCAAAATCATTAGAGCACGCATACGTTCATATTGGGGTAACACCGGATGGCTACGTGGCAATTGGGTTTGAGAGATGGGAACGTATTGCTGAGCGCCTAGGTGCTAAAAATTCGAGTGTCCGCTTTGCGGCTGGACATGAGCCATGTTTCATAAGCGAGTCAGGCTTACTCGCGATCCTCGACTTAATCGCAAATGGTCAAATTGCGATCGCCCCAACAGTCATTCCTTTGATTGGTTTAGTTTCCACCAAAGCTAAAGTGCTTCAAGATGTTTTGGAAGAGCTTATTTCGAAGGGTTACTCCTCGGTTAGTTGGCTTAATGGAGTTAGCCAAACTGAATTCTCAGAAAAAGGGCGTTTGCTCCAGTTCAGCCGATGGAAGTGAGAACCTGTAAGCACATACCGGTTGCCGTGATCACGAAACCCACCGCCACCGGTCCGATTCAGGTGCACTACATCCATGCCGACCATCTCAACACCCCACGGGTGATCACCGATACAAGCAACACCATCGTCTGGCGCTGGGACAACACGCACGCGTTCGGCGCCAACCTGCCAATCGAGAATCCGATGGATGCAACGCAGATTTTTGAATACAACCTGCGATTCCCCGGGCAGTATTTTGATAAGGAAACCGGCCTGCATTACAACTATTTCCGCTATTATGAACCGGAGACGGGAAGATACCTTTCACCCGACCCGATTGGGCTAGCGGGAGGGATGAATGTTTGGGGGTATGTGAGCGGGAATCCAGTTTTAAATTTTGATTTGCTGGGTTTGGAACTAATTTCGTTTGAGGAAGGGCAACGGATTACTGAAGTTGCTAGAACTTGGTCAGGGGTACCTTATTACGAAAATGGTGGGGCAAGATCAAGTCGAGATAGAGCTGATTGTTCTGGGTCTATTTGGAAAATCTATGACGAGGCAGGTTTTCCTTATAAATATTCGAATTCTAATATGTTTCCGAATAATCCACGTTTTAAGCCTGCTCCTGATAATAAGCCTCAGCCGGGTGACGTGGGATAATGGAATGGTCATGTATTAATTTTCGATCCTAAAGCAGGTGCTAGATATGATTCCTGGTCCGCTCGCAGACCAGGGGTGCCATTTGGTACTGCTCAGATAATTTGGTGGGAAAAATCAATGGGGCCAGTAACATGGTATCGATATGACAAACCAATCAATAATATTAAGTAGGAAGAATATATCTCTCCTATTAGCTATTGTATGCTGTGTATCATTCAATCATAGTATCTGGGCTAAATCGCTGAATGAGGTTGAAGTTGATGCTGTAAGGATTGTTGCGGAAAAATTTTGCTACGCTGACTTCGAGGGTGATCCAGATATACGAATGGATATTACAAAATATACAACAAGTCGACGAAAAGAAGAGAGCAGAAAAGATCCTGAATTACTTGGAAAAGTTATTGCATTTGAGGCGGACCCAATTTTTGTTGTTAAATCATTTGAAATCACAAATATTATAGTTGAAAAAAATACTGCGGTTGTAACAGTCGTTTTTGATCGAATAGCAAAAAGTATGGGTAGTGGGCTACCAGGAAGAAAAATAATTGCTGATGATTTGAAACAAGATGTTGTAACACTCCAGTTAATTCGCGATCAAGAAAAGTGGTGGATTTTGGATCCTCCAATACCACGAGTGTCAATAAAAGCGTTACATCAATTTTATAAAGATAGAATTGATAGCATGGCTGAATGGATTTTTACAAAGCAAGCCTCTGATTCCCAAAAAAATAATTATGAAGAAATGAATAAAATTTTAGAAATATTGAGATCATTAATGTAAGCAAGTAACCGGATAAGCTTGCATCATCCAGGAATAACAATGCCAAGACCAAAATTCCATAACACACGTTGTCAACACATTGCGTATAACAACCCACTGAGCTCGAAGCAATTTTACTTGAATGATTTTGTTAGGAAATTGACAGTAGGATATTGTGAAAATGCTTACGCAGCAACGCCAACAGATGACTGACTGGTACGGCAAGAAACCGTCTGGCTGGGCGATATTCCGGTCGGCGTGATCACGAAACCCACCGCCACCGGTCCGATTCAGGTGCACTACATCCACGTCGACCACCTCAATACCCCGCGGGTGATCGTGGACCAAACCAGCACCATCGTCTGGCGCTGGGAGAACACCCACGCGTTCGGTACGAACTTGCCCAACGAAGACCCGGACAGCAACGGCCAATTATTTGAATTCCACCTCCGTTTCCCCGGGCAGTATTTTGATAAGGAAACCGGCCTGCACTACAACTATTTCCGCTATTATGAACCGGAGACCGGGCGGTATATCTCACCCGACCCGATTGGGCTAGCGGGAGGGATGAATGTTTGGGGGTATGTGGGGCAGAATCCGTTGAGTTTTGTTGATTACTCAGGATTGTCAACGGCTTTAGTAGATCGAGACAACAATACAATATCAGTTACTTTCAAAAATGGTCAGATCGTTACTTATGCAGCTGGAAATAACACGATAAATCCATCAGGTGACCCCAATAAAATAGGAAGTAATGGTCCTGCTCCGGCAGGCACCTGGCTTGTTCAGTTACCGATAAATACTTCCGGGGATATTAGGTATGGGCCTTACTTCTGGCCTATTGGGGCGGTTGATGCACGGGGTAACCGCGCAGACGTCGCACGTCAACGTGGTATCGGTTTACATGGAGGGCGTCGTAGCTATCAGTCTCGCACAGAAGGATGCATTCGAATGAATGATGCAGATATTCTTGATTTGTATCAGCGCACCATCAACGATCCTTTGACCACTATCGAAATTCGTTAGAAATTATGGCTATAGGTTATCGAGTAGTTTCAGGTTTTGTTTTTTTGTTTTCCATTATTACCTGTTCTATGGCAGCAACGGCATTGAAGGAACAAGGCGCTTATCCATCCCCTGGGAAGATGTGCACAGCGGTATTAACAGTGTCTGCACAAGGTGGTTTTCTGCAATTATCAGTTCAAAGCATTAATGGAGAGTTGACTCATGTGGCAGATGATGTTACCGGTTTCTTATGGATAAACGAAGAGTCTCTAGTATTTTCGTCAGGCCCAATTTATGGAAAACCTGGAATTTTTGAAATTACTTGTGCTCATGAACAGCCATCTCTAAGAAGGCTCATTGGTCCTCAAAATATCAATTTATCTTACCCAGATGGGGCAGATTATTTTGAATTGAAAGAAATTAATGATCGAAGGCTTCATTTTTTTTATGGGATTGATGTTGATGACATTGATTTTAATGAGTTTCGTACAGAAAAAAACTTACTCTCGATAGAGTTGATGCTGTGATAATGTATTCAAAAAAGTAAGTAGCCTGGAAAGGTTTTCTTCATCCGGGATTAACGCATCATCAAAAATGGCCCGTTGAGTCCGAGGTTCTTGTTCTTCTATGATCTATCGGGGCAATTGATCGGGGAGTATAAAGACAATGCTGCTACAACCGCACCGGCTGACGATTGGCTGATCAGACAAGAAACCATCTGGCTTAGCGATATTCCGGTCGGCGTGATCACAAAACCCACCGCCACCGGTGATATCCAGGTGCACTAATCCATGCCGACCACCTCAACACCCCGCGGGTAATCGTGGATCAAACCAACACCATCGTCTGGCGCTGGGACAACACCCACGCGTTCGGTGCGAACTTGCCTAACGAAGACCCGGAAGGCAATGGTCAACTGTTTGAATATAGCCCCCGTTTCCCCGGGCAGTATTTCGATAAGGAAACTGGCCTACATTACAACTATTTCCGCTATTATGAACCGGAGACCGGGCGGTATATCTCACCCGACCCGATCGGGTTGGCGGGAGGGATAAATGTTTGGGGGTATGTAAAAGGAGATCCAATTAATTTGATTGATCTTCTCGGTTTGTTTTTTGATAGTGTCAAATATGCCAGTTGGATGAATGAACATGCACATTTAACTTCGCAACACAGATGTGCCAGATATGTCAGAAAAGGATTAGAAGCAGGAGGGGCGGATACAAGAGGGCACCCAATTTCGGCTAAAGATTATGCACCGATTTTAATAAAAAATGGATTCATACCGGTCCCTTCGCAGAACTATATTCCAGAAATTGGGGATACTGTGATTTTTCAACCATATTCTGGTGGAAGTCAACATGGACACATACAAACATTTACTGGAAATAGATGGGTCTCAGACTTTCTCCAAAATAATTTTTATCCGGGCAGAGGGTATCAAAATTCCTCATACCAAATCTACCGAGCACCAGATTGCGAATGTTATGAGCACTAATGGTGAAAATGGGATCGGTTGTACTCAGAAGACAGGAAGATTTATGAAAAATATTATAGCCAAGAGCTTGCTATTAGGGTTTATTTTGTTAACTTTCCCTGTGGTTAATGGTACAGAACTAGACGGGAGAAAAAGCATTGTTTATCAATTGTATGGAGATTTTGGTTGGAGTGCTATTTTTGATATTTCGGTAGATACTGAAAGGTATTTTGGCAAACCAATAGAAGAACAGTCGCTGGATATTCTCAGTAAATTCTTCTCTCCAGAGTTAGCGAATCTTTTTTTGAAAGAAGCAAAGTGTAAACAGGCCCGTAAAGGTGAGTTATGCAATCTTGAATTTGATGCAATTTTTGCATCACAAGATCCCGCAGCAATGGAGATGTCAATAAGTTCTGCGGAAGGCGATAATATCGCTGTGGAATTTATATATCCACCCGATAAGACAAAGATAAATTTAATGTATCATCTGGAGAAAATCGGGGATGGATGGCGGATTAGTGACATTGTATATCTTGGCGATAATGCCTCATCTTTAAAAGCAATTCTGTCTCGTTAGCTGAAAAAGAGAAACTGGATAGATTTGCATGATCCGGATCAAGATCAGGATATGCGGCCGCAGATCGGGAGCAGCATTGATAACGCTCGCCGCCACTGGTTTAATTCGGGTGCGTTAAATCCACGCCGACCACCTCAACACTCCGCGGGTGATCGTGGATCAGACCAACACCATTGTCTGGCGCTGGGAGAATACGCACGCGTTCGGCGCCAACCTGCCTGATGAAGATCTGGACGGCAATGCGCAATTGTTTGAATACAACCTGCGATTCCCCGGGCAGTATTTTGATAAGGAAACCAACCTGCATTACAACTATTTCCGCTATTATGAACCGGAGACAGGAAGATACCTCTCACCCGATCCGATTGGGTTGGCGGGAGGATGAATGTATATGAATACGCTAACAGCAATTCAATGGTGTTTGTTGATCCGAATGGATTGTGCCCTTGGTGTGTAGGTGCTGTGGTGGGTGGTGTATTTGATTTTGCAATGCAGTTCTGGAGAAATGATGGCAATTTAGAATGCATAGATTGGACAGAAGTCGGGTCATCGGCAGCTTTAGGAGCAGTTGGTGGAGGACTACTAAATTGTAAGAAATCTCAGGGTTGTTTACAGAGAGGTTGATTGAAATAAGCGTTGAGTATTTCATAAGGGGTAGCATTATTCAAACCCTTATGTGGCTTCACGGTATTGTAGAAGTTAATGAAACGGAAAAGCTGAATGCGCCGATCGGCGCAGTCTTTAAAGGAAAAAGACCCCTGCACAATCTCCCATGCTAATCAAATAACCCACTAAAATAGTGAGAGGTAAAAGAGAGTTGGAGCAAAAGATGCAAATGAGATTTGGAACACTGGAATTAGCAGAGCGATTGAAGCGAGATAATGTTCTGATGAAGATTGATGCGCTGATTGACTGGGAGGAATTACGTCCGAAGCTTACGGGTTTATACAAGCGCGAGTTATCGCATGGTGGAGGACAGGAACCGTTTGATACGCTGATGATGTTCAAAGCGATCCTGCTGGGTCAGTGGCATAGTTTATCGGATGCCGCGTTGGAGCAAGCGCTGTGTGTACGCATTGATTTTCTACAATTCTGTGGATTGTCCTTGTCGGATGCGATACCGGACGAAACTACTTTGTGCCGGTTCCGTAATCGGCTAGTGAGCGGCGACCGGCTAGATGATCTGCTGGCCTCTATTAATGAACAGCTTCAATCAAACGGATTAATGATCAAGGGTGCGACGGGAGCGGTAATTGATGCCACGTTAATTGAGTCAGCGGCACGCCCTAAAAAGACTATCACCCTGGAGGTGGATGCCGAAGGTAAGGCTGTTCAGTTTGAAGATGGCAGTCAGCCTGGAATCAGTTGTACCGAAGAACAAAGTGCGGATCCGGATGCGACTTGGCTAAAGAAAGGCAAGAAGTCGCAGTTTGGCTACCGCAGTTACCTGGTAGTGGACGCACAAGACGGCTATGTGCGTGGGGTTCACACCGCCCCTGCTAACCAGAGCGAAATGATACATTTCGAGGCAGCTATCGATGTTGCGCATATCGAGGCGAGTCGGGTGTATGCTGACAAGGGATCCACCAGCAATGCCAATCGGCAATTTCTAAGAAAGCAAAAGATCAAGAGCGCAATCATGCATCGCGCGTATAAAAACAAACCACTCTCAATACGCCAGAAGCTGGCTGATCAATTGATCAGCAAGAAACGTTATATCGTCGAACAGTGTTTCGGCACAATCAAACGCTTATTCAGAATGGGACGCGCCAGCTACTTCGGTACGGTAAAAGTCAACGCCCAAATGATACTGAAAAGTATCTGCATGAATCTGAAAAAAGCTGCCAACAAAATTTTTGTGGACAAGCCGTCAAGGGGATCAATCCGTCCAAATGCTGGATAAGGGTAGAAAACTCCCCTAAAAAATGGGAAAACTTCACTTCCTGCCAAAAAAACGCATAACCAGTGTCATCCGGAAATTTTCCTCTCTCACTACAGCAAAATTTTCGGGGTTGTGCAGAAGTCTTTCTACGGGTATGTGGGGCAGAGTCCGTTGGGTTTTGTGGATCCTCTTGGATTAGATGTAACGATAGCACTTTATCCCGGTGCTTTTGTATTTGGGCATGTAGGTATTGGAGTTAACACACTCAATACAACAGGATTTTATCCTGTAGCTGATGCATCAAATTCAAAAATTCTTAATGGACTATCAGTATCAGGTGTAATGCAATCAGATGTGCAAACACCCATAAAGCCAATTACTATCCCGACGACTCCAGAGCAAGATCAAGCTATTCAAGCTGCAATCAACCGTCGTGTGCAGTACCCTGGCAATTATCGTCTATATGATAGAAATTGCACTACAACAGTACGAGATGCGCTTCGTGCTGGTGGAATTAATACACCGCAAACTATTCTTCCAGGGAATCTATTTTATAACTTGCAGCAACAATACAGATCGGCTCAATAATGAGCATGACAAAATTTATTACCTTGTTTGCAATAGTTGCTGGAGTTTTTGTTCCATTAATATTCAAAGTAATTTCATCGGTAATCTCAGTGTTCCCACCGATACTTGTAAACATAATGCTCATTGTCTGGCCCAGTTCTTTGATAATGTTAGCGCCAAGTAGTAGCGAAAGCTTTTTCTCAGAAGCTTTCTTAATTTCGATAGCTGTGAATGTCATTCTATATGCTGTCATAGGTGCGGCCATTTGGTATGGCTTCTTCATGAAGAATTACTGGGTACTTTTTATACTTGCCATGGTGATGGGTTATATATGGTGGAATTTGCTGACTCTTTGAGAATGAAGTAAGTAGTCCAGATAAGCTAGTGTCTTCTAGGGCTAACAATGCCAAGTGATGCAAAACCTCTTTTAGCCCATGAGAGTTCCAAAAAAGCCATTTGCCTTATTCCCAGTAAGTGTGTTGATTGCTCTGAGCACCATCTTGGTTGAAAGGTTATTTTGGCATATCGGCTATTCAAATTATTTGCTGTTGCTGAGCATTCTTGCTTTGCTGCATATCGTCGTTAGCGCCATGATAATCAAAGAAAAATCAGATAATTTCTGTTGCGGTTGGGCGCTGTAGTTATATTGATCATTGGTCAACGGTGGCTCATCGAGCTGAGTGCGATGCTAATGATTTGGAATGTCCGCGGATTTGCGCCATAGCAGCCGGTCTGAATAAGCTTGCGCCCCCCAGGGGCGTTGCATCATCAAGAATTTGCGGTGGAACATGCGGTTTTTTCTTGCATGATTGCCGCGATTAACTCTTCAAATACTACCCCGGCTTCCCCATCCGGTATTCAGCAGGGCTGACTCAGTAGATAAATTCCCGCGGAATGGATATAATTCGCTGAATAATTAGCCTTTAAAAGTAAGCAAAAAAACCAATCTATCCATTCACCTCTTCACGACTGTCCGCGTTGTTAAATTACGAACCACCGTATGTTTTCTTTTCTGTTTTGTTTTTAAGCACGTACCCGGTGAATGATGTTGCGAGAACATGGGATGCAACCGGCAAATTGTTGATGGGCCTTTGATCATTAGATAATTTTTATTCTGGAGGAAAAATGAGTCACACGCTTTATGAAACAAAAATTCAGCGAGTACAGCGCTGCGAACTGGCGGTTCCAGGTTCCAGCCCCGGCATGTTTGAAAAGGCGCTGAATAGCGGTGTTGATTTTGTTTTCCTGGATTTGGAAGACGCGGTTGCGCCGGACGATAAAGTTCAAGCACGTAAAAATGTTATTCAAGCGCTTAACGACTTGGATTGGAGAGGTCACGGCATTACCGTTTCGGTGCGTATCAATGGTTTGGATACGCAATATATGGTGCGCGATGTGGTTGATCTGGTCGAGCAAGCGGGCGGTAAGATCGATACGCTGCTGATCCCGAAAGCCGGCGTGTACGCGGATATTTACATGGTACAGGCGATGGTTACCCAGCTTGAGATGCAGCAGGGATTGAAAAACCGCATCGGTTTGGAAGCGCTGATCGAAACCGCGCTCGGCATGGCCAATGTGGAAGACATTGCGCGCAATGGCGCGCTGGGACGATTGGAAGCGTTGCATTTCGGCGTAGCCGATTACGCGGCGAGCAATCGCGCCAGAACCACCAATATCGGCGGTTTGAATCCGGATTATCCCGGCGATCAATGGCATTTTGCTATCAGCCGCATGATTGTCGCTTGCCGTGCTTACGGGTTGCGCCCGATTGATGGGCCGTTCGGCGACATCAAGGATCCCGATGGTTATATCCTGGCAGCCAAGCGCGCCGCCGCACTGGGATGTGAGGGTAAATGGGCAATTCATCCGACGCAAATTCCATTGGCAAACGACGTGTTTACACCACCGGAGCGCGAAATCGAAAAAGCCAAGCGCATTCTCGCGGCGCTCAAGGAAGCTGCCGCACAGGGTAAAGGCGCTGCGGCGCTGGATGGCCGTTTGATCGATGCGGCATCCGAAAGAATGGCCAATAATGTGGTGAAAATCGCCGACGCGATAGCCGCTAAAAACGGTTAATGATTAATGACTAAAGGCCGCGTTGAGCGGCCTTTAGCTTTATGACGAGTGACAATGTAATGATTAATTAACGCAGTAGTTGCGATTATTGGGGAATTGAATTGAATATTCACGAATATCAAGCAAAGGAAATACTGGCGGAATACGGTGTCAAGATCGCTGAAGGCGGTCTGGCCTATAGCGTGGTGGAAGCCGTGCAACGCGCCAGGGAAATAGAAGGCGACGTATGGGTCGTCAAGGCACAGATTCATTCCGGTGCGCGCGGTAAAGCGGGCGGCATCAAAGTTTGCAGAACACACGCGGAAGTTGAGCAGGCCGCCGAAAGCTTGCTCGGTAAAAAATTGGTGACGCATCAAACCGGTCCGGCGGGGAAAATCTGTTCCCGGCTTTATATCGAAGCAGGCACCAACATCGCCAAGGAAATGTATCTGTCGTTCATGATCGACCGTACCAGTGAACGTGTGATCATTATCGGTTCCGCCGAAGGCGGCATGGAAATCGAGAAACTGGCGGTGACCAATCCGGAAGCGATTATCAAGATTTACGTCGAACCGGCGGTCGGTTTGCAGGATTTTCAAGCACGTAAAATGGCATTTGCTTTGGGCATCGATGCGGCGCAACTGAATCAGGCGGTGAAAACCATCAAAGGCTGCTACCGCGCGCTACGAGACTTGGATGCTAATATTCTGGAAATCAATCCGCTGGTGATTACCGCTAATCACGACATCGTGGCGCTCGACGCGAAAATGGTCTTCGACGAAAACGCATTGTTCCGTCGTCACCGCATTGCTGAGTTGCGCGACAATACCCAAGTTGATCAGCGTGAAGTCGCAGCTGGAGAGGCCGGTTTGAGTTATGTCGGACTGGACGGCGACATCGGTTGCATGATCAATGGCGCCGGTCTGGCGATGGCGACGATGGATATGATCAAACTGGCCGGTGGCGAACCCGCCAACTTCCTCGATGTTGGCGGCGGCGCATCCGCCGAGCGCACCGAAAAAGCGTTCCGCCTGGTGCTGGCGGATTCCGGCGTCAAAGCGATGCTGGTCAATATTTTCGCCGGTATCAATCGCTGCGATTGGATCGCCGAAGGTGTGGTGCAAGCCGTCAAGAACATCGATATGAAAGTGCCGCTGGTGGTACGTCTATCGGGCACCAACGTGGAAGAAGGCCGCCGCATCATTGCCGACAGCGGTCTGCCGATCATCACCGCCGATACGTTAGCGGAAGCCGCGGAAAAAGTCGTCCGTGCCCGTAACGAAGTCGTCGCGAAAGCTTAGGAGTATAAAGTGGCGATATTAATCAACGAAAAAACACGCATTATTGTTCAAGGGTTTACTGGCAGAATCGGTACCTTTCACGCGCAGGAAATGATCGACTACGGTTCCAACGTGGTTGGTGGCGTCACACCCGGAAAAGGCGGGCAAACGCACCTCGGATTACCAGTATTCAACACGGTTAAGGAAGCCGTCGAGCAAGCCGGCGCGGAAGCCAGCATCGTCTTCGTGCCACCCGCTTTTGCCGCGGATTCGATCATGGAAGCTGCCGATGCCGGTATTAAATACTGCGTCTCGATTACCGACGGTATTCCGACACAAGACATGATGACGGTGAAAAACTTTCTGCGCCGTTTTCCGAAAGAAGACCGCATGCTGCTGACCGGCCCGAACTGCGCCGGAACCATCAGCCCGGGCCGCGCGATGCTCGGCATCATGCCCGGCCATATTTACATCCGCGGCAATGTCGGCGTGGTCGGTCGTTCCGGTACCTTGGGCTATGAAGCCGCCGACCAAATGCGCGCGCTCGGTATCGGCATTACCACTTCCGTCGGTATCGGCGGCGACCCGATCCCCGGCAGCTCGCACCGCGACATTCTGGAGAGATTGGAGCAAGATCCGGAAACCAAAATCGCGTTGATGATCGGCGAAATCGGCGGCCCGCAAGAAGTCGAAGCCGGACAATTCGCCAAAGAAAACATGAGCAAACCGCTGGTCGCTTACATCGCTGGTTTGACCGCACCCGAAGGCCGCCGCATGGGCCACGCCGGGGCGATCATTTCGTCTGCCGGTGAAAGCGCCGCCGAAAAGGTCGCAATGCTGAAAGAACTCGGCGTCACCATCTGCCCGACCCCGTCACTGATGGGACAAACCATCGCGGAAGTGCTGGCGAAGCTGTAATTCTGTCATTGTAGTTGTTGTTAAAATTAGTTAAAACAAAAAACCCGGAGGCGTTAACCTCCGGGTTTTTTGTTTTGCCGCGGGAAAAATAATGCGAAACCGAAATTTCAGTTATTTATAAGAAATCCGGTATCAAAAAGCAAAAGGGGCTTTGTCTGAAAGATCTGCGATAAGTTACTTTAAAGAGCCTTATCTACTCGGGATATTTTTCCGGTAAGATGCTGAGAAATAGCACCTTACGAAGGACAAATGACATCTGTTCCGATAGAGATGGATTGGTTAGAATCTTGTTGCCATTAGGTGGATAGTAGTTTTTTATCTCTGCTATTCATTTCTGAGCAAATATCTCGTAGCGGTATGGTCAAAAATTATCGATAAAGGAAAATACTGATGAAACAAATTATCAAACATTGGCTTGCAGTTTCCGCAGTAGCATCATTTGGATTCGGTGTATCGAGTGCATCGTTGGCTGCAGTGGCGGTATCGTGGACAGGACCCTCTCCTCTTGCAACGTATTCTGTAGGTGAAGTGGTGAATCCGTTTGGTAATGCCAATGCCAGCGGCATCATTGGTGGTACCGGTCTCGACCTTGCTTTGGTGCTTGATTCATCCGGCAGCATGGGAATTATAGATAGCGGAAAAACGCGCAACGCTTGGTTGGAAGAAGCTTCTACCGCGCTGGTAAATGCGCTGCCGGTGAGTAGTACTTCGGTTGCCGTAGTCGATTTCGATAGTAGTGCTTCGCTTCTTCAAGGACTTACACCGTTATCCAGCGACTCAGCTTCGGTGCTTTCGGCAATCGCAGCAATTGATGCTTCGGGCGGAACAGCCATTGACGCAGGTATCGATCGCGCAACTACCGAGCTTATCGGTTCCAATCATACCGATGGCCGCACCCAAATGATGGTGGTGGTGTCAGACGGCGAGAGCAATCGCGCTGCTGCAGTTGCCAGTGCTGCTGCCGCACTGGGTTTCGGTGTCGATGCTATTCATACTGTAGGTATTCCTGGCCATGACGTGTTGACGATGCAGAGTATCGCTACTGCAGGGAACGGCATCTATACTAACGCCAGCGATCTAACCGGTTTAGTGGATCTGTTCAATGGCACGGCTGGCAATCTGGTTGGTATCGATCACGTGGATGTAACGATGAATGATGGTTCGTTCATCAGCCATATCGCTATTGATGGCCTGGGTAACTTCGTACTACCCAACGCCACACTATTCTTTGGTGCCAATATCTTCACTGCGGTTGCATATGACACGGTAGGCAATAGCGCTACAGCGGAACTGATACTCACCGCTGTACCTGAACCTAGCACCTACGCAATGCTTGGCATGGGCTTAGTGCTGATCGGGTGGATAAGTCGTCGCCGTATTGCCGACTAACGAGGAAGCTGCACCATGTAAATGAAGGTCGCATTCTTACATGATGCGGCCTTTTTTGTTGCTAGCGATATCATTCGAGCAAATCACTCTAAAATTTTTAGAAGCCATCAGGTAAATGTTGGACTCCCTTTGTTAGCTTAATTTATAACTAATGATAGTGTCGTCCGATGAGGTAGGCCGAACGTAAGGTTAACCGCTTTATTGATTGAACAAATCGATTTATTTCGCAGTGCATTCGAATACACCCAATAACGCTATCCTTTCTGCATGAATGCCATTGCTATTTTGCCGGATCATTTTCACTGCATTTAAGCACTATTTCACACCGATGCGGATTTTTTAATTCCATGGGGTCGTTGATAGCAAAGTCGCGCGCAAGAGTTATTGCACCGAATTATAATGAGGTATGAAATAACAAGTGGCCTGATTATCGGGCAATAATATGGATTTCTCGATTGTTACCTTTTGTTTGGTTGCCCTATCCATGGGGTTTGCTAACGTTTGCGGTACCTTGTATTTCATTAACCTCAGTAATAAAAACCCGCATGCTGCGGCGTTTTGGTCGGCGACGCTGATACTGGCCAATGCATTTACCATTACCAATTATGTCGAGAATCACGCGTATGTCGTGGCAGCGTTTATCGGGACTTACCTGGGTACCTATGGAACGCTGAAGTGGCAACAGAGACGGGAAAGCAGTTGATCAATTTGCCGCCAATCGTATTGAGATGCTTGCACGACACTTTCCAGCATTCGCTGGGCAAGATCAGAAGGGCAGTACAAAATCCAGAGAAAACAAAATTTGGTCTTTATGGCCTGCAAAAGGCCGGTATGCTTCCGCGCGGAAGGCATCCACCCGGTCGTAGCGGATATTGGGGCGGATGCGTAATTTCTGCAATAATTCGGATTTCAGTCCTAACGATTTGGCAGCTTTCCAATTTAAACCGACAGTTAGATCGTAATAATCGGCCGGGGTTATCGTAACCCTGTTCAGGTTGCCCGCATAACTTACTGCGGCACCGTTGACTACATTGGTGGCGGCGGCGATCCGGAACGGCGACGGATTGCGGAAACCGTCTTGATCGCGATACCATTCAGCGCGCGCACCGATTGCCAGATTGTCGGTGAAATCGTGGTACAAATGCACAATGGCACTCATCCATTCGGCATCTCGAACGACGTTGGTATATTTCAAATTGTTCAGCAGCACTCCGCTGACTTCACCATACACATGATGCAGAACCAGCAACGTTTTGGGTGTTATTTTATGTTGTAAGACCACATTGTAGAATGCCCAGATTTCATCAGTCCGAGTGGAAACATGTCCATACGTTCCGGAAAAATGAAACGTGGTTGCTTTGCTGTCGTTTGTCCAGGTAAACCCGGCGAGCCCGGACCAATTTCCCAATTGCTTGTCCCAGCCGCCATCCCAACCGCCATTGGCGCTGCCGGTAAGCGGCCCCCCTAGAATCTGCCAGTTATTATTGATGGTGTAGTTGGCCAACATGCCGGTGTGCGTGAAAGGTTCGCCAACATTCAAAGTGTATGCGCGTGTATAAAAGAAATTATCGGGCGCCGGAACGGTTTCAAAGCCTGTCGGGGTATAGAAGTGTCCGAGCTTGACATTCAATCCATTACCGATCGGTACAAAGGTTTCCAGATACGCTTGCGGTAATGCGATGCCGTAGGTTCGCGATGAATTGCAGCATAAATCCAAATCCCAGTTGTTTCGCTTGAGCGGTTCGCCGGAATTGACATCAAAGGTTGGCACACCGAAGGCTTGCGTGAAGATGGCATCGGTTCCGAACATGAAATCGAAGCGCCCGCCGAAATCCCATGCTTTCCCTTCGGAGACGACCGAACGGCGTAAAAACAGATTCAATTGGTTTAATTGAAAGCGGTTCGCTTGATCGGCAAAAATCACCGGGCCGTTGAATCCACCCGATTGACTCGGATTGAAGGTTGCACCGCCATTGACCCAGCCGCCTAATTCCAACCGACTGTATTTGATAAAATTTTGTAGCGGATCGGCAGCCTGGATAGTTCCTGAAAAAAAAGCACAAAATAATGCGCTGCTTGCGACAGCAGCCAGCAGTTTAAACGTTCGCATCATTTATCAATAAGCATTTGTGAGGTTCCGGAATACGCAAAAATTCCATTCCCCCGCGTCCGGTCTTATTAAGACCGAAAGCAAGGGGAATGGAATTTCCTATAGGTTGCGCTTAGATACGCTTTAAAGTTACATAATGGATATGAATAGTATTTTTATCCAATGATTTTAATTCAATTTATTGTCTGAATCTGATTCCAGCTTTACTTTAATTTTGCGGGTAGCAGTTGGATCGGCTTCAGATGATTGAGCGTAGTCCCGTTTCAGCAATTCCGCTGCGATCTTGCGATGAAATTCAGCTTTTTTCAACGCATTTTGTGCTTCTTGCTCATAATGACGAAGATTTGCCGTTGCGTGAGAATGAAAATCCTGTCCACGTCTTCCATAGTATTCGCTATGGCCTTCGTAATCTTTGAGTAGGGCTTTATTTTGTGCCACTTTGCTATCCATTTCCATAGCTATGTTATCGTAGTACGAAGCCAAGTTATTATGCTCTTGATGGGTTTTTGCATTCTTACCAACTGTGTCTTGCGGGTTGACCGATCCGACTTGTGCGCAACCGATCAATACCATGAAGATAGGTACAATAGCGAGATAGACAGATAGTTTTTTATTCATGATGAATGGCTCCCAATTGATTATGGTGTGCATAATAACGAAGCAAGTGAAGGATTAATATTGGGGAAACTCTGGTTTTGTTCTAGGGGAAACCCTTAGATTAATGCACCCAGGAGAATTATCTGATTGAAATATTTGTGGAATCTCGTGATTTCTGATGTGATTCCAGATTTATCTGAAAGTTAATGGGTATTTTTTTAACCAATAACGCTTTCTCTATCGAATCCCGGTCAATCAATTGATTACTCTGCTTCAAGCCATTCTCTCATGAATGGCAAAATGGCGTGTTGCTGAACGCATGCGACCCGCCAGGGTCGAAAGAGAGGTGGAATACCGGAGTACAATGCTTTCCGTCGCTCCATTTTTTTTGCAATAGGATAAAACCATGAAAGCCGGGTTTTGCCGTCTGCTCGTGGGAGTGAATCTAGACAATTTTTATGGGATTGAAATCGTATGAAAACCGTTATTGACCTGAAGCCCGAAGATATTCATGAATTACGCAGCCATTGGTACTGGTTTCTGATCGTAGGAATTATTTGTCTGATCGGAGGCTTTTTTTCCGTATATCGCCCGTTCTTTGCGACTTTTACCGCAGAAATGCTGGCTGCCTGGATATTCGTTTTTTCCGGCATTGCGAGTATCTTGCAGGCCTTTCAAAGCGGACAAAAAGGAAAATTCTGGGTTGCCGCATCGGGTGTCTTGTCCGTGCTACTGGGTATTGTACTTATTCTCAGACCGCTGGACGGCATTATCAGCCTTACGCTTGTCGTTGCGGTGCTACTGGTAGTCTATGGCGGCGCGCAGATTTTTTATGCCTTTCAGCTGCGGGCTTTTCGCGGTTGGAGCTGGTTATTGTTCGGTGGTGTCATTCCGATCCTGCTGGGCATCACCCTTTTCGTTCAGATTGATCAACTGGCCGGCGTTGCTCTTGGGACTTTGCTTGCGATCAACTTGATCATGAACGGCACCATGCTGATATTAACATCCTTCGCAATAAGGAACCTCAAGGATCATTGATACAACGCCTGGAAGTTTGTTGTCTTCATTGGTTTTAAGATGTGCATTCTATACAAGCTGATGGCAATAAAATAAAAGAGTTAATATCACAGCTGCAAATGAACAAAAAAATCGGACTGAAAGAGGCCATATCAATCGGGATCGGCGGAATGGTCGGCGGCGGTATTTTTGCCGTGCTGGGGTTGGCAGTTATTCTGGCTAAAGGAGGAACGCCTGTGGCGTTTTTATTTGCCGGAATTATTGCCCTGGTAACCTCGTACAGCTATGTGAAGCTGTCGCTGGCTTATCCCGACAGAGGTGGCACCGTGAAATTTGTTAACCAAGGGTTTGGTTATACTGTCTTCAGCGGCGGTATCAATAATCTTCTGTGGGTAAGCTACGTCATCATGCTGTCACTTTACGCGTCGGCATTCGGTTCGTATGCGCCCAATCTTTTCAGCATTGTGAACAGCACTGTGGATTATCATATCTATGCAAGTCTCGTTGTCTTGTGTGCTTCCGCGATCAATTATTTCAGCATAAAGGTGGTTGGAGAAATTGAATCCTATGCAGTTATAATCAAATTGATCATCTTGCTGGCTTTTGTCGCTATCGGTATTTATGGATTGACCGGCAATCCGAATTTACCGCAGCTTTCGCCTGAAAACTGGGAAAAACCGCTTCTGCTCGTTACAGCCGGAATGGTGATTTTTGTGGCGTATGAAGGTTTTGAGTTGATCGCAAATGCGGTGCCTGACATCGAGAACCCGGAACAAAACATTCCCCGGGCGTATTATTACTCCGTGGTTTTTGTAATTGTTCTGTACATTGTGATCGCCGTCGTAACCGTAGGATCCTTGTCTTTCGACAAAATAGCCGATTCAAAAGACTATGTGCTTGCCGAAGCTGCAAGACCATTGCTCGGAAATACCGGATTTATCATCATTACCGTTGCTGCGCTTATTTCAACGTTTTCAGCAATCAATGCAACGTTGTACGGCGGCAGCAGGGTCAGTTACGAAATAGCCGAGGACGACGAACTGCCCAGGGAATTGACATACCAGTTATGGAACCAGCCGGTCGGATTGCTGATTACCGCGGTACTGACCCTGATCCTGTCGAATACCTTGAATCTGGAAAGCATTTCGACAGCGGGTAGCGTCGGATTCCTGCTTATTTTTTCTGTTGTCAATCTTTCGGGATACAGATTGTCCGCTGCTACAGGAAGTAACAATGTCGTGCCACTCAGCGGGTTTGTTTTGTGTTCGCTTGCCTTGGCCGTTTTGATACAACAGCAATGGAATGCCAATATGACAGGGGTTATGGTGGCGCTATTTATCGTGTTTTTCTGCTTTACTGCGGAATGGATTTATAAGCGGTTTTATTTCAGACAATAATAGAACCGGACGGACTGACAGAATTATGGCAACGATCAAAGGCGATCAATGCTGTCGATGATTTTCAGAAATCGCTCGATATCGAGAGGCTTCGTCAGATAAGCGGTAAAGCCTGCTTTCAGGCCGGCTTCGATATCATCCGGCATGGCTCTGGCGGTCACCGCGATCACCGGTGTGGTGGTGTAGGCGGGTAGTTGCCGGATGCGATTGAGTACTTCAAAGCCGCTCATGCTCGGCAAATTGATATCCAATAAAATTAAATCCGGTTGGTGTTGTTGGAGCAGCTCCAGTCCCTGCTCCGGCGTGAGTGCTGTCAGTAGCCGGGTTTGCGGGCGATGGTTCATGAATTGTTTGACCAGCTCGATGTTGGATACATTGTCTTCAATGTAGACAATGACTTGCTCTTTGTGTGGTGATGGCAAGGGTAAGAAGGGGCCCGCTGAGGGTAAGTCGACGAATGTCGCGGAGTAACCGGACAAGGAATCAATGGGCAATTCAAACCAGAAAGTGCTGCCTTGATCCGGTGTGCTATCGACCCCGATCCGGCCGTGCATGGATTCCACCAATTGGCGCGTCAAATAAAGTCCGATACCGGTGCCATCAATCCCGGAATAGGCAGCATCAAGACGGTTAAATGGCTGAAAAAGCTCAATCAGTTTGTTTGCAGCGATCCCTTTTCCGGTGTCGGTAATTCGTATATGGACAAAACCGGGGGAATTGGAGTGGCGGCAATCGATATGCACTTTGCCACCCTTGCGATTATATTTGATGGCGTTAGACAACAAATTAATCAATACCTGCTTCAGGCGAATGCGATCCGCACGCAGCACGGCGTCAGTACAATCGGTATGCGTCATAACAATTGCATGCCTGGCAGCCTGCAGCTCGGTTAACACCAGGCATTCTTCCAGCAGCGGCGTTAGCGCAACCGCTTCCAGTTTCAAATCGATTCGTCCTGATTCGATTTTAGCCAAATCAAGCACATCGTCGATTAACGTCAGCAAGTGAACACCGGCGTTTCTAATTTCCTTGATATATTTCAAATGTAATTCATCGAGTTTTTCCATTTCCAATAACTGACTGAAGCCCAGAATGGCATTCATCGGGGTACGCAGTTCATGGCTCATGTGCGAGAGAAATTCGGATTTCGCTTTATTGGCGCGTTCGGCTTCTTGCTGTGCGGCGATTATTGCGCGCTCGGCGGCTTTACGTTCCGTGATGTCTTCAACGATGCCTTCGATGGCTATGTCACCCTGCTCATCGGTTGCAGGATGGCAGGAGGCGAGAATCGTTCGTTCAGTGCCATTGGGGTGAATGAAACTCATCTCGAACTGGAAAAAGCCGATTTCTCCTGCAATCATGCTTTTAACCACACCATAGGCTTGTTCACGGGAATCGGGCAGCCAATTGATTAGCTGATCCCAGGATCTGCCAATCACTTCCGCATTATTCAATCCGAAAATCTTTTCCATACCGCCGGTCACATAAGTCATGACACCGGTATGTGCTTTGTGGCTGTAAATGACGAATTTATCGCCAATATTTTCGACCAGTTGCTGGTATTTTTTCTTGCTTTCAAGCAACGCGCGTTCAGCGTGCAAGCTGATCGTAATATCTTCCACAATCGACCAGATAAGCTTTCGTCCGGAAGCATCGTAAATGACCACGCCGTTCAATTCAACCGGATAACGGCTGCCATCCTTGCGGATATATTCCTTTTTGAAAGCACTGTAATATCCTTGCCGATCCAAAGTATTCAGCCGCTCTTTCTCACCCTGGAAGTATTCGTTGGGCGTAATATCCCAATAAGTAAGATTCAACAATTCCGCGCGGGTATAACCGGTGGGTGTTAGCAAGGCGTTATTAACCTCGAGAAATTTTCCGGTACGGTAATCGTTAAGGGTAATTCCGACCGGTGACATCTCGAATAGCGCATTTAGGCGTACTTCGCTTGCCAGCCTTTTTTGGTGGAATTTACCGATGATGATCAATGGCAACAGTATTAGCGCGCCGGTAACAATCAATCCTAAGCGGAAATATAATTGATCGCTGCTAACCGTAGGCCATCCGCCTTTCGGAATCGCCGCTATTTGCCAGGAACCTGTTGGCAAGGTGATATCCAGCAATACCGGTTGTTGCTCAAAAATTTGCGCGGCGCCGAAAAATACTTCACCGTCCTTACCTAACCCATCCTTACCGCGGATGGCGATATCGAATTCCCGGGCGAAATCCGGCAAGCCGCTGGCTCGATACAGCCGGTTCACGTCGATGACTGCGGAAATGGCGCCCCAGAATACCTGATTGCCGGTTTCAGGGTCATCCGTAAATACCGGTATGCGTGCGATCAAGCCGAGTCCTCCTTGCACCAGATCAAGTGGTCCGGCTAACACCATTTGACCGCTGCGGCGTGCCCGTAAAACTGCATCGAGTTGTTCGGGGTGCTTGCGCAAATCGAGACCGATAGCCGCTTCATTGTCCTGGATAGGATACATGTAGCGGATAACCAGATCGGGGGCGCCGCCGATGTTGCGCAGTTGCGATTGTTTGTTAAACAAATGACGCGCCAGTTCCGCAAATTTGTCTTGCGACAGATTCGGTTCAACGGAAATCGAAGCAACCAACCCTTGAACCAATTGCGCATTGCTGGTGATTTTTCCTTCCAGGTTGGCGCGCAACAGACTCAACCGGATTAACATCGAATTGTGCAATTCATGCTGGCTATGACGGGAATGCAGCCGGTCGACATAAATTCCCATAGCAAGCAGACAAGCACCGATCAACAGAACCGAGAGAAAAACATAATGCCTTTTGAGCAGAGAAGTGTTGCGGTTCATCGGTTAAAGCTCATGATCGTCAGGCAATCAGCGGTATTTCATCGATTAGTTTCAGAACACCTTGCAAGGCAGTGATAACCGCCTGATACCGGATAGTTTCGCGATTTCCGTTGAAATAATATGTTTCCTGCCGTATTAAACCGTTTTTGTGAGCCCAACCGAAACACACCATCCCGATCGGTTTTTCGGCAGTGCCGCCATCTGGTCCGGCAATGCCGGTGAT
Source organism: Nitrosomonas sp. (assembly GCF_019635155.1). GTDB lineage: Bacteria > Pseudomonadota > Gammaproteobacteria > Burkholderiales > Nitrosomonadaceae > Nitrosomonas. The sequence continues at coordinate 23,020 of NZ_JAHBZY010000010.1, forward strand.
GGCGATGCTGATTTGCGCATAACTCCGGTTTAGCGCGCCGGCTGCCATTTCCGTTGCTGTTTGTGGCGAAACTGCGCCGAATTGATCCAGTGTAGTTTTTTGCACGCCAAGCATTTCGTGTTTTGAGGTGTTGCTGTAAGTGATAAAACCGCGTTCATACCATGCGGAACTGCCGGATATGGCGGTGATAGCCTGCCCGGCCCAGCCACCGGTACAAGACTCGGCGGTTACCAGCATCCAGCCTCGTGCGGTAAGGTTTACTCCGACTTTGGCAGCCAAATCGTAAGTGGTTTGCTTGATGCCAGAAATTTTGGACTCCTGTGTTCTGTGTTTAATATTACGATGCTATTTTTCATAGCGAATATAGGTGATCACCGTCAAAACGATTATAGGGGAATCGTATTGTTTGGATACAGCCATTTATTTTTTTACTTGGATGCCGAGAGTAAAGTACTATTTAAAGAAATAGCCAAAGACATACTTCATTTTTAACCATGTTTTTTTCATGCACAAGAGGTTTCCACATGCGAACTTTTTTATTGATAGCACTGGCTTCAGTTATTCCAATACCCGCATTGGCAGGTGATGTAGGCGTTACCATCAGCATCGGTCAACCTGGATTTTATGGCCAAATCACCTTGGGTAATCAGTATCCGGTACCGCAATTGATTTTTCCGAATCCGGTTTTGGCGATTCCCCCCGCGATAGCTGTTCAACAACAGCCGATATACTTATATGTGCCTCCGGGCCATGCCAAACGATGGAACAAATATTGCCACCGTTATAACGCATGCTATCAGCCCGTTTATTTTGTGCAACAAGAATGGTACAACAATGTCTATGTGCCACATTATCACAACCAGAGTCCACAACCAGGAGGCTATTATGGCGGGCGCGAATCCGATCATTATCGGGAACGCAATGGTGATTCGCACCGACATTCACAGCAGTATTTTCAAGACAGAGAGGGGGGGCGCGATCATCCTGGGCGCGGCAATCATAAAGACCGTGACAAAGATGATCATGGAGGTCGAGGCAAAAAAGATCATGAGCACGGTAATCGAAGGGATTAATGAAGAATTTGCTGAAAGGATGGAATTTGAAGGGTCTCTGAATAATATTTATATGTCACGGAATAAAATGAGGAATCTTGGCTAGTCACTACTATCGATTTCTCACGATGCTCAAAATGACAATTATTCAGAACTTAAATGATCGCCCATAAAAGTACCTAAAGTCTTTTTCCATGCAGGTTGCATAAAAATAAAGCCGGTATTGTGACTGCCTTCCAGTTCGAGAAACTGCTTGGGTTCATGGGCTGCTTGAAATAATTGCCGGCCATGGTGAAACGGCACAATATCATCTTGCGGACTGTGTGCGATAAAAACCGGGCAACGGACCGATTGCAACGATCTTAACGTGTTATATTCAAACTGGCTGATCCAGCGTACCGGTAAGAAGGGATAAATTTCCGCAGCCAGTCCCGGAACGGAAGTAAATGCCGAAGCCAGCGCGAGCAGCCCCGGTTTTTCCCGGGCAGCCAGCCAGGCGGCCACGGCGCCGCCAAGCGATTCGCCGAACAAAACGATGTGTTCAGACGAAATGCCTTTGGTTTCAGTCAAGTAGCGCCAAGCCGCTTGTGCGTCCAGATAGGTACCGGATTCCGATGGTTTGCCACTGCTTTGGCCATAGCCGCGATAATCGAATAATAAAGTGTTGTAGCCGAGCTTTCTAAACATCGTCAAGTAATTGATACGATGAGAGATATTGCCGGCATTGCCGTGAAACAGCAGGATCGTTCCTTTGGCCTCCATCACCGGTATCCACCAGCCGTGCAACGTTTCACCGTCGTTGGTTGGGATACTGATTGAAGAATAATCCAGATCGAGTGCACTGGGTGTATTGCTGAGGTGCTTGTCAGGGAAATAAACCAAGCGGGATTGCATGAGATACACCAGTAACACCAAGAAAACGTAAGCGATCAGCAGGGTAATAAAAAGATTGCTTAACATGCGCATGATGTTATGGATCAGGCGGTTGTTTAAGATCAATCGCTATATCCGCACCCAAACGGCCAGTGGTAAAAGCCGAATCCCGGAATCTGGGAAAACCGAAATGCTGCTCGGGGTTGTTCGATAAGCCAAATGGCTCAAGCGGGAGCTGGTTCCACTGTTTTTTTAATTTGCGGTTGCTGTCCAAATCTTGATAAACCGCCACCGCGTAGGTACCAGGCTGGGTCAGGTCCATGCAGACTTTTTGCTGCGTTTCCAATGCCGGAACACGAATCTTGAGCACCCGCCCTTTTTTGAATAGGAAGTAATCCGGATTGTCGTACAGCTCAACATTGAGCACACCACCCGATCCCACGCCGTTTATGGTTACACGGATTTGAGGAACATTCGGGTTACAAGTATCCGGTTGTTCATGCGGTTTAATGGCAAGCGATTCGGCGGCATGGGAATGCGCCGAAAACACTATGAGCAGGCAAATGAATAGAACCTGAGATAGCGGTTCCCAAAACAATCGGTGTTTCATAGTAAATTGAGAAATAATCATTCAATAGCTGAAATTGGAAAAATACAACGCTTACTTCAATAAAAACTCAACCCGGCTACCCATGTGCTGTTCATCACTGGTATCTTTGTGACTGCCGACAACAAAAATCCGTTCACTGTTGACATTGCCGTTTTCGATGAGCCAATTCCTCGCGGCGATCGCACGATTTTCCGCTAGCACTTGCAAGTCGTTGTCTTTGACCGTGATGTGCGCTAGCATCAGTTGCTCCATTTCAGCACTGGGCAGGGTTTTTGCCAAGCCGATAGCGTTTCTGGGTTTGTCGAAATTTTCTTTTTTGTAAGCAATTTCGAGGTATTTATCATAATCTTCCGGGGTTAATGTCAGTTGCTCGATGGTGCCGCCGGCTATACCTTTTTTTGCATCATCCGCCAATTTATACGCTTTGACAGTGTTTTTCAGGATGGCGTGTTTTAGTCCTTCATGGTCGGTTACCGGATCGAAGTGGCCGGAAATTTCCAGTTCCAGTGCGGGCCGGTCTTTTAACACATCGGCCAAGGTTTGCAGTCTCTGGGCGGATGATTCCTCGATCGTGGCATAACCAGAGGCAAAGGGAATCTCCGAAATCTCTTCACCGTCGCCCATGACCGCGCCGAGTAGCGAGAACGGGGAAGTAATCGCTTTAGTAATCAGATTGATAATTGCTTGAAAAATGATGTCGCCGAGATTGAAGTCGGGATCGTTGATCGATCCCTTGAGCGGTAGGTGGATGTTAATTTCACCGCGGCGGTTTTTCAACAGCGCGATTGCAAGGCTGATTGGAAGCGATCCGGCCTCGCTGTCGATTTTTTCGCCAAGAGTGAACTGATCCAGAAAGATTTTATTATCGGCGGTCAGTGCGCCATTTTCCACTTGATAGTTGACATCTGCGGACAATTTCCCTTTCTCAATATCGTAACCAATGTATTTTGCCGAATAGGGGCTTAATGGCGGCAGATCGATATCCTTCACATGCGCAACGATATCCAGCAGCAATTCGGCACTGAATGGATCAATTGTTCCGCTGATTTGTAATGGTGCTATTTGACTAACCATGCCGCGAATATCGATTTTGCCTGACTTGCCCGGATACAGCGGACCGACTTGCCCGTTGAGCGCGGTCAGATTGGCGTGATAATTCGGTTTAATGAAACGATCATTAAAGTTGATGCGGCCATTTTGCAGAAAAATTTTATCGATATGAATCGGTGTTTCATGTTTGGTGTTGGCCGGTGAAGCGCTTGCGGTGGCAGTATCTGCCACTGCATCCTGCGCTTTTTGTTCTTGCCGGATGATTTGCTTCAGATTGAGCGTGCCATCCGGCCGGATGGTCATGCGCGCAAAAAAGTCGCTCAGATGAATGGAGCCGATATCAATGCGAAGAGGGTCGCTGATAAAATTGAGCTGGCCGATATCCAGTTTTTTCCAATGCAGCAAATCATGTGCGCGATGGCTATCAAAGAAATTGAAATTGGCCAATTTGCTCTGGCCTTTAATCTCAGTTTTCAAAGGATCCCCACCTGCTTTTATATTTCCGCTAAAGGAGATATCGCCGCTTGTTAATAATACGGTCAATTGATCGCCCAACCAGCCTTGTAAAGATACAATATCCACAGAATTGAGATCGAGCGACAAATCCGCAGCAAGTGGTGACCATGCAAGAGAGCCGCTGGCTTTGATGCTGCCATGTTGATTCACTTGTCCTTGCAAAATGAGATGAAGCGGGTTGACGCCGTGCGGGTCAATGTTATCAAGACTTAAGTTCAACGAATCGATAACCATTGGTGCGACTTTAGCCAGCGAAAGGTCTTCGTAGCGGAGTGTGGTATTGGTAAGCTGAATGCTTTTAATCTCAGGTGTCCACGGTTTGCTGCTGGCAGTAGTTGCCGCTGCCGGTTGGGTTTCGGTGGTTATCGCGCTCCTTGAGCCTGGCGAAGGCTTATGCAACGGAATCGGAATACGTGATTGCGCAGCCACAACGGTAGCTGTGGCTTCCGCTTCAATGTCGGTTTGGGAACTGAATAACTTAGTGATATCAATTACGCCTTGTGCATCGCGCCGGAGTGAAACTTTAAGGCCATCCAGCGCGATGTCGCCCAATGCAATGCGCTGTTTGTTTTTATTGACGCTGATGCTTTTGATGTTTAACTTGTCCAGCGCCAGGACCGATTCATTATCGCTCTGGCGGATCAACGCAATTTTATTACTGTTTAATTGGATGCGGAATGGCGCATTACCGGTAAGGTCGGTTTTTGTGAAGGCGATATTGAGTTTTTGCAAGCTGGCCTGATAGGGGGTCGCTACTGCGGTATTACGGAAAGAGAGCTGTCGCAGTGTAGTGGTGCCGTTTAACAGGAATTTAGGCGCTTTGTCGGATTCTTGATCGAAAGTGATGGCTAAATCACCGTCATAATAGCCGGTTAACAGTTGAACACCTTTCGGCAGCGACAAGTAGCGCTTGTAATGCGCAATGTCGATATTATCGAATTTCAAATTCAGTGTCGCTTCTTGCCGCGCGGCGAAGGGCTGTAATTTACCGGTCAATGAAACCGGTGCAGCATTAATTTTGGCACTGAATCGCGGTTCTATCCAAGCGGTTTCGGCGCCGTTTAAGCGGGCGATGACGGGAATATTCAAATTGATTTCCGAAATGGTGCTCTCGCTGTTTTTATTGCGATCGATCCATTCGATGCGACCATCTTGAATGTTGATATTGCTGATAGAAAATTGATTGGCTTGCTTGTCTGGCTCAGTATCTTTATCGTCGGTTTTACCGAATTTTTCCAGCAGATCGGCAATATTGAATTGTCCATTGGTTTCTCGGATTAAGCGTATTTGCGGATTTGTGAGTGTTATTGCGGAGACTACCGGCGCTCGGTGTTTAAGCGATTCAATACTTAGGTCGACATGCAATTTTTGGAATGAAAGCAACGGAGCGGGTGTTTCTGGAGAGATCGCTTTGTCGTTGATTCGAAAGTCGTGAACAATTAACTCAAGCGTATGCAGCTTGAATTCCATTGACGCGATAGTAACCGGACGCTGAAGCAGTTCGGATAAGCGTGTTTCCAGTTGTGATTTGGCAAAGCCGGGTAACCAGAATACACCGAGTGCGACAAGCAGTGCAATCAGCGCGCTTGCGATACCAAAGCCGATACCAAGTCGGCGGAATCGTTTCATGTGAAGTTGCTGTCCGGTTGCAGTCATCACGGAACTCCCTCAGTTTCTGCCGCCGGTTGATGGTTTCGTATGCTGATTAATCAACAAGCGGTGGTGAATTTATCCTGTCTCAAGATACAACGTATAACGTACAACGAGGCTAACGGGCTAGTGATTATGTGGGTCACGCAACTGAAGATTCATCCGCTGGACGAACGAATCTTTCAGGTTAAGGCTAATGATACGAACCGGATTTTAAGCCGATTAACTCCACTTCAAAAATCAACGTAGCATCCGGTGGAATAATATTGCCTGCGCCGCGTGAACCATAAGCCATCGATGGCGGGATGATCAATGTGCGTTGTCCTCCCACTTTCATACCTTGAACGCCTTTGTCCCAGCCTTTGATTACTCGCCCGGCACCCAGCATGAATGAAAAATGTTCCTTACGATCGTGCGAGCTGTCAAATTTGGGACCTTTCTTGTTCGGAGCATCCTCGTCATATAACCAGCCGGTATAGTGCACATTAACGGTTTTACCGATTTCAGCTTCTTCACCGGTACCGACTTTTGTGTCAATTTTTTGAAATGCAGGATCGTCCGTGCTGCTAGCCGAATCCTTATAAGCAAAGGTCGCTTGGGGAAGTATCGCCAGTGCAAGCAGGATAGTAATGAAACTCAATGATGCTTTTATCTTCTTCATAGTGTCCTCAACAATAAAAGAAACCAGGTTAATAAGAATAGCGCCTTATATTATAGCTGGTAACGCCATTTCATTTTTAGCGATCATTTTTGGGCGTTATGACGCGCTGATAGTGCTTGATTTATATTGTCTAACTGGCAATAATCTATCGTCTTTTTCAAATCATTCGAGAAATCGACTAATTTCAAATGAGTGTATCAGAACCGCGTGAGCCAAACCAAAATGTTCGATTAACCGGAAACGTGCAATCGGTCGACTTGTTGTGTCTGCATGAATCGCCATTTGTTCGTTTTTTATATTTGGGCGCGGGTTTTTTAGCACTATTCCTGGCGATATTGGGTGCTGTTTTGCCAGTGTTACCCACAACTCCTTTTATTTTGCTGGCAGCCGCCTGCTTTGCGCGAGGCTCGGAACGTTTTCATCGGAAATTGCTGGAAAATCGTATAGCTGGTCCGATTATTCGTGAGTGGCAGCTCTATCACAGTATTCCACCGCGTGTTAAGCGCTGGGCTTATCTATTGATGGCAATCTCATTCGGGAGTTCCATTTTGATTGTCCCGGAAATTTGGCAGAAGGTCATGCTGGTTGTGATTGGCGGCGTTTTAGCCTTTTATATAAAGCGCATACCTGAAAGAGAATCCGAGAGCTAAGGTAGTAATAATTCCTACTGATATGTAGTCATTGTTAGCGAAATGGCACTGCTAAGTGCAGGGATCCCGATAAGAAAGTATTGATGTTTATCGGATAGCGGGTCAATGTAAAACCTTATTTTTCATTATCTTATGCGCATGTGAAAATTTTTTCTTCAATAGCATAGCAAAAATACTAAAGTAACTAAGGTTTTTGTCGTAAGAAAAAACCTACCTACCTTCCTTGTTCAACAGAGTGAGAATATGCTATGAGAATTAATGAGCCCGTTACCCAACGCGATATGGGAATGAATAATGATTGTGTGATTATCTCGACTACTAATATGAAAGGTGCGATCACAGCTGTGAACGAAGATTTCGTGCGAATGAGTGGTTATACCTGGGAAGAGCTCGAAAATAAAAATCACAATATCATTCGTCACCCCGATGTGCCGCCTGAAGCCTATGCAATGTTATGGGAAGCGCTCAAAGCGGGAAATCCATGGATGGGTATGGTAAAGAACCGTCACAAGAGTGGTGATCACTATTGGGTTGATGCCTTTGCCAGTCCGCAGTATGAAGATGGCAAAATTGTTGGCTACCAATCGGTTCGGGTTAAACCGGAAAAAGCTTGGGTTGATCGTGCGGAGGCTCTGTACGCTAAGATCATGTCAAAAAAATCTCCTGAAGATAAAAAGCGTTCAAAATTAGATGCAGTAAAACTCACTCGATTTCCTATGGGAATATCAACCAAAATTGCGCTGGCAATTACGGGTGTTTTTGCATTGCTGTTTGCCGGCCTGGCGGCAGCAGAACAGGTTTCATTACTTTTTGCATTAATCGGATTTTCAGTAGGCAGCATGATTAGTTTTTCGGTGATTTACCAAATGCTCGCCCCTCTCCGAGCGTTAGCCGCGAAATCTGAAAAAATTAACAATGATCCGGTAGCGCGTTACGTTTATACCGGACGGACTGATGAGCTGGGGCAATTGGAGTATGCGCAGATATTCCAAGTCGCAAAACTTCGCACCGCTATTGGCCGGGTGAAAGATTCATCGCTGATACTGGAACATGCAGCGGAAGATATTGCTACAGGTAGCGTTGATTTGTCTGGGCGTACTGAAAATCAAGCATCCAGTTTGGAAGAAACCGCTTCCAGCATGGAGGAAATTACCTCTACGGTTCAGCAGAATGCTGAAAATGCAAAACAAGCCAATATATTGGTTATGGAAGCGCGTAAACAGGCCGAGAAAAGCGGCGATGTGGTTTCCAGCACTATTCAGGCAATGTCACAAATTAACGAAAGTAGTAAAAAAATTGCCGACATTACCAATGTCATTGACGAGATAGCTTTTCAGACCAACTTGCTAGCATTGAATGCGGCTGTTGAGGCAGCACGAGCCGGTGAGCAGGGACGGGGATTTGCAGTGGTTGCTAATGAAGTGCGCACTTTGGCTGGCCGTAGCGCAGAGTCTGCAAAACAGATTAAGGATCTTATTAATGATAGCGTGGCTAAAGTGGAAGGTGGTACGCAGCTTGTTAATCAGTCCGCTGACTCATTGAAAATGATTACAAACAGTGTTAAGAAAATCTCGGACATCGTTGGTGAAATTTCTCAATCATCTATGGAGCAAGCCAACGGGATCGAGCAAATCAACCAGGCGATTTCACAAATTGACGAGGTCACTCAGCATAATGGGCAGCTGGTTGAAAAATTATCGACATCGAGCCGTGCAATGACCGAGAAAGTTAAAATGCTCTCTGGTTTGGCAGATCAGTTTAAATAACCTGCAGTAAAGCTGCATCCAACAAAAAGCCGGATTTCAAATGATACTGGACTCCGGCTTTTTTATTTTTCACCTATAATAACCCATGTAGTGTTTCGTCTCTCATGAGACAAAGCTGATGATAGCTTGGGTATTTCGCAGTAAGTTCTTGCTGGCTTATATCAATTAGTTTCAACGAGTATCATCAACCAAGAGCGAGCATATTCGTTAAGAATGGGATGCTAATATTTCTATGGATGAAGAAAAAGCACCAGATTTTGACTTTGATCTTTGGTCGCAGCTTGCACAGCAGGAGCCCGAAAAATTCGAAGCGCTGCGACAACAAATGATCGATGATCTGATAACGCAGTCACCATTGCATTTAAGGCAGCGCATGACGGGCTTGCAGTGGCAAGTCGATCAAATACGCAGGCAAGCAAGTAACCCTATGGCCGCTTGTTTGCAGATATCCCAGAAAATGTGGGCCAATGTTCTTGGCGATAATGGGCTCTTAAAAGTACTCCAAGAACCTAAAGAAATACTTAAATCACTCGAGAATGCGCCAACCGCTAAAGTTTTATCTTTCGGGCGCTCCAAACCTGACAAATAATCTTAAAACACAAGTTGCGCCTCATGAAAATGGTCCAAATTCATCGTCAGTTTAGTCATGGGTTAATTACATTCTGTTGTGTATGGTTTTACAATTTTGCAGCCGCGATGACCGATTCCGAAGAGTTGTTAAGTACTCTGAAAGATCAGAAATCGGTCGCCGTCACTATTTATAACAATGATTTGGCGCTAGTAAAAGATTTGCGGCATATTGACATCATCAATGGCGAGTTTAATTTGGCCTGGCGTGATGTGAGCGCGCTGATCCGGCCTGAAACCGCATTGTTGCGGAGTATCAGTGATCCAACCGGTCTTACGGTCCTTGAGCAAAATTTTAATTTTGACTTGCTGACGCCACAAAGTCTTCTGAATAAATATGTAGGGAAGACGGTATCTGTTGCGAGAATTAATCCGGCTACCGGCGTAGAAAGTAAAGAAAGTGCGACGGTATTGGCTGTTAATGATGGCGTCGTGCTCAAAATTGCCGATCGCATAGAAACTGGAGTGCCGGGCAGAATAATCTTTGAGAATGTGCCTGATAATTTACGTGATCGACCTACTTTGGTCATGAAAGGAGTGATTGGCGGTCAAACAATACAAAAGCTCGAGCTTAGCTATTTGACCGGTGGTTTATCCTGGAAAGCGGATTATGTGGCGGAACTCAACGATAGTGACGAGCGGATGGATTTGTCGGGTTGGGTTACATTGGTTAATACCAGCGGTACCAGTTATGTCAATGCAAGATTGCAACTGGTGGCTGGTGATATCAACCGGGTGCAAAATGAAGTCATAAGGCCGCTAGCGATGCATGCGAAAGGTGCGATGGACGCCGCAGCTCCTTCAATGGCCCAAGAATCGTTAATGGAGTATCACTTATATAGCTTGGATAGATTGACGACGATCAATGAGAATCAATCCAAGCAAGTTGCGTTACTGAATGCTTCCAGCATTCCGATAAGAAAAGAACTTATTCTGATGGGGAACGACTATTATTACTTTTCCGGACATGGTGATCTGGGCCGGAAAAACAAAGTGAGTGTCATGGTGCAATTTGATAATAAACAGGCAGACCGATTAGGAATACCCTTACCCAAAGGCACGATCCGGGTGTACAAACGTGATCAAGCCGGAAATGCGCAATTTGTCGGGGAGGATAACATTGATCACACACCTAAAAACGAGACGGTGCGCATCAAGTTAGGCCAAGCATTTGATGTGACAGCCAATAAGAAACAAATTGACTTCAAGAGCTTAAACAAAGGCGACAATGTAAATCAATTTGAGAGCGCTTATGAAATCGTGATTAAAAATGCTAAGAAAGAAGCGGTCACAGTGACTGTGCAAGAGCCTATTCCGGGCGACTGGAAAATGCTGGAGGAAAATCATCCTCACAAAAAACCGGTTAGCAATACCGCGGAATGGAAAGTGGCAGTGCCTGCGGAGGGTTCATCCGCACTCACATATCGTGTGCGTGTGAAATTTTGAGTGAATTCCCCAGCAGGGAAAACGAAGCAGAATTAACCGGACTCCGATTCACTTCCTGGCAGCAAAAACCTTTCCTCCAATAAACCCCAGAAGTGATGCCAAAACGATACCAGCAGCAGCACCCGCGATGTCAATATAGAAATCGCTTGGCAGTGGTGTTCGCCCTTCGATATACAACTGCGTTATTTCAGTTCCGGCTGCCAGCATCAGAACGACAGCAATAATTTGGAAGATAGATCCATCCGCCATTGTCACGCGAATTATCAGTCCCAGTAGAAAAAAGAAAAACACATGACCGACCTTATCCAAGTCCCACGGAATCATTTCTTTGAAAGTATCGCTCTCCGCATGGATCTGAGTTTTGACTTCGTCCAACAATGAAATTTTAATATCGCTCGGAACCGTTGTGCCGGCAAGGATAGAAATCAAGGGAACTAGCAACGTAACGCGGAGAACAATGTTTTTCTGATGAGCGAAAAGCAGTGAGCCGGCCAGAAGCAAGAAAAATCCCCCCCAAGCCGTCAGAATAATCTTTTTCACTGTTGGATAAATTTCATTTTCCAAGACGGGAAAAACACGGATATTTCTGATTTTCAGCAGCCCGGTTGATTGACTTATTTGTGCATACAATTTGATCGATTGAGTATCCTCGTCAATTAAAAAAGCTGTTTGATAAGTTTTCCAATCGTGATCACCGGTCAGTTTGACCACTGTATGTGGCAGCTGCCATTGATCTGATTTGCCGTCATTTTGTGCAAACAGAATTCTGGCTAAACTCCAAGTATTTTTACCAGGGACAACATTTATGCATTTCACTTCGGCAGATACCAAAATGAGGGTGCCCGGTTTTACCGGAAATAAGTCGTGCTGCACGCTGATGCCAGTATTCGCATCGTCGGAATAAAGGGTGAGGGTATTGCCGGAGATTTCGACGTGATTGCTGCGTGCAGGACGATATTTCCAATCGCCGTCCAGAATATCAGTTCCGATTGGTTCATACTGATCAATCTGAGTATGCAGTACCAGGGTTGTTAAAGCCAGGAAGATGAACAGCAGGCAGTTGACGTTAAATAAGGGCATATCCGCATAAAAAACCGTTGCTTGATTGATGGCAAAGGTCATGCAATTTTTTTAACATGCGATGCGCTATATGCCCTCTCGATGTGCGTTATTAATTAAAGCTTCATTAAAAATGTTGAATCATTAACGCCACATATCCGGCTGCGAAAATGACAAAAGCAATAATGACGAGTTTTTTCATTTCACGAGTTCCTTGTATTTAGTTAGAAGTTTTTTTCATTGCATGTATTAGTTAAACGTATTCCATGCTCGGTAGTCAAGTATTCCTATTTTGTTTCCGGGAGCGGATGATCGATTGCTAACGCCTGATTAATGGTTTTGTGCCAGATTCTAAACTTGTCTTCAAGCGATAGTCGGGCATTTGCCGGACTGGTCGAAGGTAAGCGCGATAGATTCATGGACTTAACATCATTCGTTAACGGAACGAAGCGTTTAAAGCAGGCCTCGGCTTTGCTGCCGTTAAAAAAGATATAGCAAATAGTGGGATAGTTTGAAAAAAAGGTTTGGAAATCGTTGATTGATTGAGTGTCGATTTCGATGCTGGAATCCAGACTACCTGAGCGCTTGCAAGACTGCAGCACGTCCCAGAGTGCGATTGGCGATGATTGCAGGGCGGCGACTTTTTCATGATACGGCGCATCCGCTTGAATTCGCAGGAATGAAGTCATGATCGGCCAGAATGCATTGCGGCGATGCGCGTAGTATTGATTGGCGGCAAGTGATGCTGTACCGGGCATGCTGCCAAGGATCAGGATTCTGGCATGACTACCTACGATCGGAGCAAAGCTGTGAATCAGCGCCATCTTGAATCGAAGCTCAGATTCGTTGATCCACATAATAATGTTGCAGTGCCCGGCCTTGTTGATCCAATTCGTACACGATAGGTCGTCCGGTCGCAAATTTTTGCTTCATCACTTGCAACGGCGTCAGTTGATCCAGCAGCATCCGCAGCACCCGTAAAGTATTGCGGTGGGAAACGATTAGAATACGCTTGCCGTGCCGGATTTCCGGCAAAATGGTATCGAGCCAGTAGGGCGCAAGGCGCGCGCGTGTTTGCTGCATGCTCTCGCCAGCCGGCAGCAGCGCCGGGTCGATGCCGTGATACAACCGCTGATGACCCGGGTATCGGATATCGTCGCGGTGCAACACCGGCGGCATGGCGTCAAATTTGATTTGGCAACCGAGAATCGGCCAGACGCCGAATTGTTTTATAGCCGGCCATCGCTCCATTCCTTCCAGCGCGCCATAGTGACGTTCATTTAAGCGCCAGTTTTGATGAACCGGGATATCGAGTTGCATCGCCGCGAGCACGATACGCGCGGTTGTAGTCGTGCGTTGCAGCATCGAGGTAAAACATAGATCAAATGTAAAACCGGCTTGCTGCAGCAGAAAAGCTGCTTGCTTGGCTTCCTGCTCGCCTTTCGGGCTCAAAGCGACATCGCTCCAGCCGGTAAATATTTTGTCGCGATTCCAGAGGCTCTGTCCATGCCGGAGCAGTACCAGCTTGTTCATGACTGGTTGCGGATCTTCTGCGGGCGGGTGGATGGTTTTCAACATCAACTGTTTTGCTGTTGCGAAGCTTTTGCGGTGACCTCTGACGACTCGCGCCAAATTTGTTTGAGTGCCGGCCAGAGGCCGCTGCGGATGGTTTTAATATACTGCGAATTGTCAGTGAGCTCGTTAACCAAGCGGCGTTGCGCCCGCCCCAGATTATGGTATGGCATGCTCATGAACAAATGGTGAGTGGCGTGATAACGCAATCCGACCGGCGCCCATAATGGTGTGACCAGGATATTACCGGGAATATTGATTGAGTCGAGGTATTGTTCCGGCAAGGTCATTTTGCGGTCGCCGGGATTGCGGTAGGCGTGCGCCGCCAATGTGCGCAGCGAATTGAGAATAAATATGGTGACAGCAATCAGGTACCACAATACCAGCACCGAAACCGGTAACACACCGAACCAGACCATCGCGATGACGCTGGCACCGAATACAAAAGCGCCGAGTTCCTGCCGCTGCCAATTGAGATCGTTGCGGATTGCATCCGGTGCGCGCCGGTAAGTGGGATCGATGGTCAGCGACGAAGCGCGTTCCCAAACGATTCTACGCAACGGCGGAATCAGGTACGAAATCGGTGTCAGTAGCACGAAGCGTGCCGCCAATGCGATCGGAATCAAAAACGACAACAATACGTAAATCACTATCTCCGCCGGCTTACGCGTGGCGAACGGCAGGTACTCGCCGTCCGCAGTCGTGCCGTAAACATCCGGTTTGTGATGGTCATTATGCACGCCGTCGTAAGTAAACGACGGGATCATAAATGGGATGCCGCTCAGAATGTTCCATATCAGGCGAAAATTTTGAAACGTGCCTTTTTTCAAATGCGCTAGTTCGTGTACAAAGATCGCGGAACGGTACAAAGCCAACACGGCGACTACAAAGCTTCCCAGTTGCCACAGTGAAAATAGCGGAGAAAGTAAGGCCGTGATAAAAGCGGCCCAGCCGAGGGTGATATGAAACAGAAAATCGGTCCAGTAGATCCAGGGATTCGGCGTCATCAAGTCGCGCACCAGATGATGCGCTTCACGCAATGGAAATTCCTTGACGTAAGGTGTTTTTTCTTCGGCTTCGGAGGAATTGACAGTGTCGCTCATGGCCAGCAAGCTTGAATATGATCGATAATTTGTTGATTGATCGCCGCGCCGGTAGCATTGACGTGGCTTAAATTCGGCACTGCCGGCCAACCGGCGTCGGTAAATTCGATACCGGCAAACGATTGAGCCTGCGCATAGCGTGGCAACACGTGAAAATGCACATCCGGATCGACCATCATCAGCATCAGATAGTTGATCTTATCGTAGTGAAATGCTTTGGTCAGTACGGTTTCGATATCGCGTGTAGCTTCATGCAGTTCGGTGAAACTGGCCGTGCTTAGTTGCGAAAATGCCGTGACCGGTTCGTGCGCAGCCAATACCAACGCACCCAGCGTGGCTTGCGCCGGGCGCAGCAACACCGACCAGTAGCGATACGAACGGATAATGGTTTGCGGTGCGCCGAATTTGCGCATTGTGGCGTTAAATTCGGATGGAATCGAAAGGCTTGTCATATCCGGTTATTGGCTGAAAATAATGCCAGCGCGCGATAAATCCTCAATAAAATCGACTTCGCACCAGCGTAATCCGTTGATCGGACAGGAATTCACTTGATGTTGTTTGGCGAGCCGGTCAATGATCGATAGATACCACGATTTCAATTCCGCCGGGTGGCGCAACGCTTCTTCCACCGCCTGCCGGAACAGACGCACACCGTCACCCCGAAAATAAATCAAGCCGATTGACTCCGCATTAACCTGATGCGGCGGCACAATTTTGCTGACTTGTTGCACCCATCCGCCGGTATCCAGTTGTACTTTCATATCATCGGCATCGTAGCTGTTCTTAAAATCAACGCTGAGTGTAATCGGCGCCGCAGGTGAATTCAAGACTTTGTTTAGCAAGGCAGGCTCGATCACGGTGTCGCCGTTCAGGATTAAAAAATCGCAATCCATTTCACCGCGCGCAATCCAGCAGCTCGCGAGATTATCCGCCACTTCGTAAAAAGGATTGAAAAGGATGTTGATGCCGGGATATTGCGCATACTGCTGTTGCAGCAATTCTTCGATCAATCCCACTTGAAAACCGGTAATAACGGTAATGTTGCCGATGCCGGCGGCGAGTAATGCGTCAATTTGCCACGCCAATACCGGCTTATCGGCGACCGGCAGCAGGCATTTCGGCGTATTTTCGGTCAGCGGCAGCAGTCGCCGGCCTTGACCGGCGCTGAGAATGATCGCTTTGATCGGCTGTACGGTTGGATTTGTCATAAACGGGATTAATTGCGCGGAGCAGTTTGATCAATCCGGCATTGTAGCGAAGTTTGCAAAAAGCGTGCGTTATTAAAGCGAAATACCGCCCATTTGCTGCAACTCCGCAACAATTTGGTGTGTGGCGCGCAAAAAGCCATCGATTTGTTCCACCGTGTTGTCGCGCCCCAGGCTCACGCGCACCGCGCAGCGCGCCAGCATCGGGTCGATACCCATCGCACTCAGTACATGGCTTTGTCCCGGATTGACGCTGGAGCAAGCCGCCCCGGCGGCAACAGCAAAACCGGCTTTATCGAGCTTCACCACCAGCGTATCGCCCTCAATATCCGGTAGCGCGAAATAACAAGTATTCGGAATACGCGACGCCTGTCCGCCGAAAATTACCGCGCCCATACCGGTCAAACCGGCTTCAAGCTGCTCGCGTAAGCGGGCGGTATGCTGCGCGGTTTCCGTCTGGCGTGCGGCTGCCAATTCACACGCCAGGCCGAAGCCGACAATCGCCGGTACGTTCTCGGTGCCGGAACGCAAGCCGTTCTCGTGCCCGCCGCCATAAATCAATGGTTTCAGCAACAGTCGTTTATCCACGATCAACGCTGCCGCCCCCTTCGGACCGTAAATCTTATGCGCCGACAACGTCATTGCATGGACTTTCAGCGAGGTGAAACCCACCGGAATTTTCCCCAATCCCTGCACCGCGTCGGTATGCACGTATCCACCCTGTGAACGGACCAGT
The DNA here is from genome assembly GCF_019635155.1 of Nitrosomonas sp. GTDB lineage: Bacteria > Pseudomonadota > Gammaproteobacteria > Burkholderiales > Nitrosomonadaceae > Nitrosomonas. The sequence goes on from NZ_JAHBZY010000010.1 coordinate 39,596, forward strand.
TTGGCAATGGCGGCGACATCCTGAATCACGCCGGTTTCGTTGTTCGCCAGCATCACCGATACCACCCCCGGTTTAGCCGCTTGCATCGCGGTTCCGGCAGCAGTCACATCGACTTGTCCGTCCGCATTGACCGCTAACTGATGTATGTTCCATGCCTCGCAACTACGCCGCGCAATCGCCTGCGCCGGTTTCAGCACGCACGGATGCTCGATCGCACTAATGAACAGATTGTCGGGCTTCAAACTATCCACCGCACCGCGAATGAACAAATTATTCGCTTCCGAACCGCCGCTGGTGAAAATCACCTGCACCGGCTGCACCCCGACTGCCTCCGCCACCTGCTTGCGCGCCTTATCAATCGCCCGCCGCGCTTGGATGCCATAGCTATGACGGCTCGACGCGTTGCCGAATTGCTGCTGAAAATACGGCAGCATGGCTTCAAGAACCGCATCGTCGACGCGGGTGGTGGCGTTGTGGTCGAAATAGACTGGTTCCATAAATTTTGAATGTGATCAATCGGTAAAGACCGTATGATAAACCTGAAGAGTGAGTTATGACGAACGCGCATTGACCAAAACCACATGCGCCTGTTGAATATTGTCGCGAAACTGTGCCGGGATTTCATCCCAGACGAATAAATCGACCCGGAACGGCAGCTGACTTTCTTCCAATGCTTCTTTCAATGCGGCGACAGACCGCTTGTGCTCCGCGGATGCAAAAACCGCCAAATCCAAATCGGATTGCGGGCGCGCCGTTCCTTTGATACGTGAACCGTAAGCCCAAACCGTCACGTCAGGCAGATAGTCATTCAGCAGATCGAGCAGGATTCTGCGCTGATCTGGCGTAACATCAAGAGCCTGCATTACTTTCCAGTTTGCTTACTCAGCGACTGATAAAGCGCAGTCGCATCGCGAATAAAATCGCCCATCAGCGACAAACATGCCTTGGCTTTCTCGCCGCTGTAATCGTGCGTGGTATGAGTCCGCGCTTCGGCATAATCCAGCCATCGCTCAACAGCGGAAGGCAACAGGTTGTTTTCAGCAGCCAACCGGAAAATCGGCTTCGGACTGTTCGGTATCTCCGGAATGCCCAATACTTCAACCAGGTAGCGCTTCAACACTTTCCACAAGCAGTCATAACACACCTCAAAACGCTGAATCACCGACTCTGCCACCGCCTCCTGCATCAACTTCGGCAATGCCGGATCCAGCGATTGGTAGTTTAAAAATTGCGCTTGCAAGTGATTCAGCGATTTCTGAAAGTATTGGTAGTTGATCATGAGGTGCAAATTAGATGAGATGATGGATTATAAACAAATGCCCAGAGTAAAGAGGATGATGGAAAAAGGGAGTAGATTCAAGAAAGCAATCGGTACATTTCTCACTACAAAATAGCTTCTTTTCTAAATATTGCAATTAAAAAAATGCTGCTTGTTGAATAGTTTTGAATGTTTGTGTGCACAATTCAAGATCTGATTTCGGTAGTGATATTTTCTTGTTCGTTATTCCTTAGCACGTTCAAGAATTCCACAAAGAGCTGATGACCATTTGATAGCATCGTATGCGGTTTGCCGAAGTGCGGGCTTAGAGCCGTGCGTATCACCCATTGCCCGGCGTAGTATTTGGAGTGCATGCGCCGCATGATTACTAGACTTTCTCATTTCACATATCAAATCATTGACATCATTTTGCTTCATTCCAATTTGCTCAAACTCCTGAGCCATAGTTTCAAAAATTTTTTGTCGTTGAAGTGCGGTATTCACTTTTGTTTGGAATGACGACTTGCCTGGATCGCCGAGATCATGCGTTTTGTAAATATCTTGTGTAACTAAGTCTACGGCTCCACAAGCAGAAGTTATTGCTCCACTATAGTCTCCCTCAAGAAGACGGGACATTGCTCGAGCTAACTCTGTCGCTGCGGATGGAGGTATGAATTTGGACTCTCGGGCGTCCAGTGCAGCTACGGGAACGAGAGTGCCATGTAGATATTGGAATCCATGTCGACTTAATATGTTTTGCACACTAGAATCGAATTCATCGTTACGACCGATGAGCCGTTCTGCCAAAATACATAATGCCGCTTCTTTTTGATCTTCATGCATTTGACCATATAGCTGATCAATGACCGGCATTACTTCGGCTCTGCTACCGAGGCCGCTGCGGGCTTCGGCCTTTGCGGGGATCTTCGAAACATCAAAACCAGCTGCAGCTACTGTATTCCGAATATCCTGAACGGATAACTTATTTAGCTCTGATCGGAGTGCACCATATAAACGAACTCTGTCTTGCAATGATAGTGGCATATTTGTCCTATTTGAGTGTCGATGGCAAGTTGGCAATAATCACTGAATACGCGCTGCCAAGAATCGCTTTCGTTCTTTCGTCAAAGATGCGGTAATCAGCAATGTGCTGTCTTTTGCCATCAAACTGGCGGTGCCACACGGAGCCATGAGAAACGATTACGGAACAATTGCAATCATCAAACTGATCGGCTGTAACGTCAACAACGAGATCGCCACGCTGTAACCAAGCGTGAGACGAAGGCCCTCGCTCACCAAGCATGTAATCAAATGGTTCGAAACCATGCCCAATCAGAAATGCTCCGAGCAAAGGTGTCACGTCTCCGCAGGCCCCGCGTGGAAAATTGGAGAAAGTAATTGGCAACATTATTCTTGGGCATGCTTCAATCGCGTCTCGGAATGCGATTGCCAAGTGAATTAGGCGTTCCATTGCACAAAACTCAGTACGCGAAGAGGTGGTAGATCCATTGGCCCCTAGAGTCACGAACAAAACCCTTTGACTTCATACACATTCCGATGAGATTTTGTTTCGTGGACTCTCGATCAATCTGTGTATAAGAAACCATCGCTCGTTCAGTCTCCCATTCACATACAGCGATGTGTCCATCTCTGGTTGTACACCCTGTGACTAGGCAAAGGGATAGTGATGCAACAAGAATTCGTTGATTCATTGTGTCGTGTCCTTCCAAAGCGCTTAACTAGAATTAGCCAGATAGCTAAAAAATATCATCCATTAACCTCAGAAGCGGTCTGCTGATCCGATGCTGGTGCTGCCGTTGCATGAAGTTTGATTCCTAATGCATGGATTACCTTCAGAATTGTGTCAAAGCTCGGGTTGCGTTCACCTGAAAGCGCTTTGTACAGGCTTTCGCGCGACAATCCGGAATCACGGGCTATTTGTGACATGCCTTTGGCGCGTGCGATGTTACCTAGTGCGCGGGCGATGAAGGCGGCATCGTCACCGGCTTCTTCAAGGCATGCTTCGAGATAGGCGGCCATTTCTTCCGGGGTTCTCAGATGTTCGGCAACATCGAATGGTGTCGTGTGAAGTTTGCTATCGGTCATTGGTATTCCTGAAAGTCACACTCCAGTCGTAAAGCGATTTTGAGGCTGCCTGGTTGAGTGTAACTTCATGATTGGCATGCGTCAATTGAACAAAAACTCAAAATCTCAATACGCCACTGGCAGCGGATCCAGGCTGCGCCATAAGTACCAGGTGGCGACCGAGCGCCAGGGTTGCCACGGTTTGGCGGTTTCGATCAGGGTATTTTTGTCGACGGCTTGTTTATCGAAGTAATGCAGGCTGATTGCGCGTTGCAGGCCGATGTCGTCGAGCGGCAGCACGTCCGGGCGGTGCAGGTGGAATATCAAAAACATTTCCGCGGTCCAGCGGCCGATGCCTTTGACCTGAATCAGTTGCTTGATGATGGTTTCATCGTCCAAGTTTTCCCATGCGGTTTCATTCAAGTCGCCTTCGCGGAAGTGCCGCGACAGGTCGTGCAGGTACATCACTTTTCGCGCGGACAATCCACACGATCGCAATAATTCCTGTTCGGCTGCGGCAATCGTGTGCGGGGTAATTTCGGGAATCGTGGCGATGACCCGTTGCCACACGCTTTCCGCGGCTTTGACGGAAATTTGCTGGCCGACGATCGAACGCGCCAGCGTGGTGAATGCGCAGCCACGCGATTCCAGCGCGGCATCGGCGAATTGCGCGATCAATTGCTGCATCACGGTATCGCGGGCGGCCAATTCTTGGGTCGCTTGCGTCCAATAAGCGGGTGTCATCGGCGGTTAAAGTGGGAAATTGAAATCGCGAGTGTGCATTTTTTTACCTTCGAAAACAATCCCGTTTTCTCCCATTTCTTCAATCAGATTGATAACTCACATTTCATTTTTCTTCTATCTATCTTATTTATTTGAACATTTTATTGATCATTTGAATGCAAGCCGCGACAGCATTAAGTCTTTGTCGCATAACTATAAAAACCCAATTTCCTGCTTGACTAGTGCGGATTTTTTGATTAAAGTGGGAGTTAGTGGGAGAATGTGGGAAAATTTGGTGGGCCTCGATGAATTTTCCGTAATATGAGGAGACAGCATGTTTCGTGGCGTCACGCAGCTCAGTCTGGATGCGAAAGGTAGGCTTGCGATACCCGCAAGATATCGTGGCGAGCTGGTGTCTTCTTGCTCCGGTCACTTAATCGTGACGGTTGATCCTTCCAAGTGTTTGCTGATTTACCCTCAGCCAGCCTGGGAACCGATAGAACAAAAACTCAATAATCTTTCCAGTTTTGATCCAGTAATCCGCAACTTGCAAAGGTTGTTGATGGGGAATGCTTGCGATGTCGAGATGGATGCCGCTGGCCGTATTTTGGTGTCGCCGCCGCTTCGCGAGTTTGCTGGTTTATCCAAGGATGTGGTGCTGGTTGGGCAGGGCAATAAGTTTGAATTGTGGGATGCATCGCAATGGACGGTACAGATTGAAAATGCATTGGCGCTCAAGAGCGGCGATATGCCGCCAGAGCTGCATGGATTTTCACTGTAGGCAACGCGGCAACCGAGCGGTCCATGCATACACCGGTGCTGTTGCACGAAGCTGTTGATGCATTGGCGGTCAAACCGGGTGGCGTGTATGTGGATGCAACTTTTGGCCGTGGTGGTCATAGCCGTTTGATTTTGTCGCGATTGGGCAAGCATGGTCGGTTGATCGCATTGGATAGAGATCCTGCAGCGGTTAAGTCCGGTGAAACGATTGAGGATTCCCGGTTTTGCATATGTCACGGCAGTTTCTCGCAGATGCAACGGATGGTGCAGGCGTTCGGTGTTACGCAGGTTGATGGCATCTTGCTGGATTTGGGGGTGTCGTCGCCGCAATTGGAAGAAATATCGCGCGGTTTCAGTTTTCGTGCGAGCGGGCCACTGGACATGCGCATGGATACATCGGCTGGGCAAACGGCGGCGGAATGGCTGGCGGACGTAACGACGGAACAGCTGGAAAAAGTGATTAAGGAATATGGCGAGGAGCGGTTTGCTAAATCCATTGCGCGTGCGATTGTGGCGGCAAGAGTGCAACAGCCGATTGCTACGACCAGCCAGCTCGCCGGGATTGTTGCGGCAGTGGTGCGCGTCAAACAACGTGAAAGCGAGCATGGTAAGCACCCGGCGACGCGGACTTTTCAAGCGATACGGATTCATTTAAACCGGGAGCTGGAAGAATTATCGCAGGCGCTGCCGCAGGGTGTGGAAATGCTGAAGCCGGGCGGGCGATTGGTAGTGATCAGTTTTCATTCGCTGGAAGACCGGATGGTGAAGCAGTTCATGCGAAAAGCAGCCAGTACAGACGAATTACCGCGCGGAGTGCCGCTGCGGCAAAGTGAACTGAAAAGATTTAGCAAGCAATCGTTACGAGTAATTGGCAAGGCAATTCGCCCGGGCGAATTTGAAGTGACGGAAAATATCCGGGCAAGGAGTGCGGTGATGCGTGTGGCTGAAAAAATTCAATTAGACGGATCAGCGGATGTTTAAGTTGAATATTTTTTTTGTCCTGGTATTGATCGCGTGCTCGCTGGGCGTGGTGACATCGCAGCATACCGTGCGCAAGCTTTTCATGGCATGGGAGAAAGAGAAAGAGATCGAGCAGAAATTGGAAGTTGAATGGGGTCGATTGCAACTGGAGCAGAGCACATTAATCATGCATGGGCGTATCGAGCAAATAGCGAAAGAACATTTGAAGATGGTGGTGCCGCCAGCTTCGAGTATTCAAATTGTATCGATTAATGCGGCGGAAGATCGTTCGAAAGCGGAGGTGCATCATGATCAAGATTAAAACCGCGTTACCGCAAATCAAACTGTCGGCATGGCGTTCGATCCTGTTGTTCAGTTTATTAGCGCTTGGTCTCATCAGTTTGGCGGTTCGTGCAGCGTATCTCCAAGGCATGCACCACGATTTTTTGCAGAAGAAAGGCGAGTCGCGTTACAGCCGGGTGGTCGACATGAATGCGGATCGCGGCATGATTACCGACCGCAATGGCCACATTTTGGCGATCAGTTCACCCGTTGCCTCGATCTATGCTGATCCGAAAATGATCGAAATTGATCCCGAAAGACTGAAGCAATTGGCGCGTTTACTGGAGATGGAGAGCGCTGAAATCAATGCGTTAATCAATAAAGAAAACAGACGTTTTGTTTATCTCAAGCGGCAAATCGTGCCGGATACCGCCGAGAAAATCATGAAGCTGAAGATCCGGGGTATCCATTTGCTGCATGAATCCAAGCGGTATTACCCGGAAAGCGAATTTGCAGCCCATGTGTTGGGATTTACCGACATCAATGACGAAGGCCAGGAAGGTGTTGAACGCGGTTGGCAGGATTTGCTGGCGGGTGAGTTGGGGCGCCGCCGGGTATTGAAGGATAACAAAGGGCAAATTATCGAAGACGTTGAAAATATCCGCCCGCCCAAGCCCGGTCAAGATCTGGTGTTATCGATCGATCGCAGAATTCAGTACCGGGCGCACGCGGAATTGAAAAATGCGGTATTGGAAAATCAAGCAAAAGCGGGCAGCATCGTCGTACTGGATGCGCAAACGGGCGAAATTTTGGCGTTGACCAATCTTCCCGCGTATAACCCAAACAGGCGGTCAACGATTACTAACGAAAGAATTCGTAACCGTGCGTTGATCGATACTTTCGAGCCCGGATCCACGTTAAAACCGTTTACAGTCGCAATTGCGATGGAAGTCGGTAAGGTTAACTCGAACACTGTCTTTCACACGGCGCCAGGGATGTGGCAAGTCGGCAGAAAAACTATTCGGGATGTCAGCAACAAGGGCGATCTGACAGTTGCGCAAATCATTCAGCAATCGAGCAATGTCGGTACGGCCAAGATCGCGTTGTCACTGGAACCTCAAACCATGTGGGAAATGTTTAATCGCTCGGGTTTCGGCGCATTGACCAATTCCGGCTTCCCCGGCGAAGCGAGCGGCATTTTGCGGCCTTACAACAAATGGCGCCCGATCGAGCAAGCGACCATGTCCTACGGTCACGGCATATCAACCAGCCTGATGCAATTGGCCCGAGCCTATACGATATTCTCCAGCGGTGGTGAATTGAAACCGGTTTCGCTAATGAAACAAAACATGCCGGTTATGGGGCAACGGGTTATTTCGCGGGATACCGCGATGGCCATGAGTCAGATGCTGGAAATGGCAACGAAGCCCGGCGGTACCGCACCATTGGCGCAAATCAGCGGTTATCGCGTCGCCGGTAAAACCGGAACGGCGCACAAACTGATTGGCGGCAATTATGACAATAAACGCTATATCTCAACCTTTGTGGGTTATGCCCCGGTATCGAATCCGCGTCTGATTATTGCCGTGATGATCGATGAGCCCTCGGCAGGCAAATATTTCGGCGGTGCCGTGGCGGCTCCCATTTTCAATAAGGTGATGTCCAGCGCATTACGCATTCTAAATATACCTCCCGATGCGCCTGCGAACAATGTCATTACTTTCACCGCAACACCGGAAATAGGTGACGAAGGATGAACGTGATGACGGCCAATAGGAATGCTGAAAAGGTGTTTGATCACCAACGGATTGATGAATTGGGGGTAGCGATCAAGAATCTGGTTACGGATAGCCGGCTTATAAAACCAGGGGACACATTTCTGGCGTATGCGGGGGAAAATACCGATGGCCGCAAATTCATCCCGCAGGCAATCGTGGCCGGTGCCAATGCAATACTTTGGGATCCGCACAATTTTACCTGGAACGCCAATTGGCATATTCCGTCGTTGCCGATCGAGGCGCTGAAAGCAAATGCCGGCCTGATTGCCAGCCATGTTTATGATCATCCCTCGGAAAAGGTATGGATGGTTGGAATTACCGGGACAAACGGCAAAACATCCTGTAGTCACTGGTATGCGCAAGCCATGGCGAGCTTGGGAAGAAAAACCGCCGTATTGGGCACGCTCGGCAGTGGATTTAGCGGCGATCTCGGTTTAACCGAAAATACCACGCCCGATCCAACGGTATTGCAGCGTTCTTTGGCCAAGTACATAGCGCAAGGAGCGCAGGTTGCGGTCATGGAAGTTTCATCGCATGGTTTGGTGCAAGGGCGAATCAATGGCACCGTTTTTTCAATGGCCGTGCTAACCAATTTATCACGTGATCATCTGGATTATCACAAGGATATGAATGCTTACGCCGCGGCCAAGGCGCGCTTGTTTTTTTGGCCGGGCTTGAAATATGCGATTGTCAACATGGATGATGTGCTGGGTGTGGAGTTATCGAGACAGATCACTAATCCATCAACAAAAGTAATGGGTTATGGATTTTATTATCCGGAAAAACGCTATCCCGATTCATTCAGTATGGTATATGGCGCCAATCTAAAATTTGATATCGATGGTCTGGAGTTTGACATCGAATTTGAGGATAATCACGAACATTTAAAAGTCGGTTTGCTGGGTAAATTCAATGCATCCAACTTGCTGGCAGTCGCAGCGATGATGCTGGCAAGCGGGATTCAATTGCCGGATGTGGTCCGGGCGCTTCAATCTGTGCAACCCATACCGGGGCGGATGGAAAAATACGGGGGGGTTGACCAGCCTATTGTCATAGTGGATTACGCGCATACTCCTGATGCACTCGAGAAAGTGCTGTGCACATTGCGAGAATTGTTGCGGACAATGAATCAAAAAAACGATATGGCAAAACGTGGAAGATTGTTCAGTGTGGTGGGCTGTGGCGGCGATCGCGACAGAGGAAAGCGCGCGTTAATAGGTGAAGTCGCAACCCGGCTGGCGGATGAGGTTATTTTTACCAGCGACAATCCGCGATCGGAAGATCCCATGGAAATTATTAAAGATATTGTTGCCGGTACAGTAAAAACGAATTACCAGATAGAAACTGAACGAGCGCTGGCAATCTACCAGGTCATAGCCAATGCGCGCAAAGGGGATATGATCCTGATCGCCGGCAAGGGTCATGAGAAATTCCAGGAAATCAAGGGAAAGAAACTGGCTTTCAGCGATGCGGATGTGGTGCAGCAAGTATTAAAAGATTTGTCCGAAAAGGCGCGCGTGCAATCATGATAACGGTCCAGCAAGCCGCAACGATTTTACAGGCCGAATGGAACGGACCGGATGCGCGGTTTATTGGTGTTAGTACCGACAGCCGCACGCTTACCGGAGGTGAGCTCTTTGTGGCATTAACCGGTGATAAATTCGACGGCAGCCGTTTCGTTCATAGCGCCAAGCTGAAAGGAGCGGTTGCTGCGATAGTGCCGCTAACAGCCGATGCTGTTGATCTGCCACAAGATTTCCCATTGATTCGCGTAAAGGATACGAGACTGGGACTGGGGCGTTTGGCTGCACAATGGAGAAGCCATTTTGCGATGCCTTTGATCGGCGTTACCGGCAGTAACGGAAAAACCACTACTAAAGAAATGATCGCGGCAATATTGCGGCAAGCAACGGCAGCGGAATCATCCTTGCTTGCCGGGCAGAACGAGGGCGTGCTGGCGACCGAGGGTAATTTGAATAACGACATCGGCGTGCCGCAAATGTTATTGCGGATGCGGTCTCATCATCGCTATGCAGTGATAGAAATGGGTATGAATCATGTCGGGGAAATCGCTTATCTGACGCAATTGGCCAAGCCTGATGTCGCTGTGATCACCAACGCCGGTGCAGCGCATATCGAAGGTTTAGGTTCCGTAGCGGCGGTTGCGCAAGCCAAAGGAGAAATATTCAATGGATTGGGGCCGCAAGGGATAGCAGTGATCAATGCCGATGATCCGTATGCGTCATTATGGCGCGAAATGGCCGGTGTTCACCGGATCATTGATTTTGGATTGATTGCACCGCAAGCACAAATCAGTGCGCAATTGCAAACGGATCATGAAGGCAACCGGATCCTGTTTCAGTTGCCTGGCGGTTCAATCGAAGTAAGACTTCATGCGCTGGGAAAGCACAATATCTACAATGCATTAGCGGCTGCCGCCGCGGCTCTGGCAGTGGGCATACCGATCGAATCGATTGGAGCCGGATTGGAATCGTTCCGGGGTGTTCAGGGGCGATTGCAAAAGAAATGCGGCCTGCATCATGCACTGCTGATTGATGACACCTATAACGCCAATCCCGATTCGGTGAGAGCGGCATTGGCCGTATTGGCTGCTGCAAAAGGTAAAAAAATACTGGTATTGGGTGATATGGGTGAATTGGGTCACTCGGCGATCGATTTGCATCGCACCATTGGTCGGGATGCGCGCAATGCAGGGTTAGATCAATTACTTACACTGGGTGAACTGAGCGCTTACGCTGCGGAAGAGTTCGGTAAAGGCGCACGGCACTTTGGATCCATCGATGAGTTGTTAGGTGCTACCGAGAGCTTGCTGGCGGAGGATGTCACTTTGCTGGTAAAAGGCTCGCGTTTTATGCATATGGAGCGGGTGGTCAAGCAGTTGGAGCAGCCTGAGGAGTTATCATGCTGCTGACTTTATCGCAATGGCTGGCACAGGATATTCGAGCGTTCAATGTATTTGGTTATATTACCTTGCGGACGGTTATGGCTACCTTAACCGCATTGGTGATTTCGTTCATTATCGGTCCGATCATGATACGCAAACTGACAGCCTATAAGATCGGGCAATCCGTTCGTGATGACGGTCCGCAAACCCATCTGGTGAAAATGGGTACACCGACCATGGGCGGTGCTTTGATCCTGATGTCAATCGTATTGACAACCTTGCTTTGGTCCGATCTGGGTAATCGCTATATCTGGGTCGTGCTTTTAACCACACTAGGTTTTGGCATAATCGGCTGGGTGGACGACTATCGCAAGGTTGTGCATCGTAATCCGAAAGGACTGTCGGCCAAATCAAAATTCTTTTGGCAGTCCGTAATCGCTATCGGTGTGGCGGCCTACCTTGTTTCCATTGCGGAGTTACCGGAGCAAACGGATATGATCGTTCCGTTTTTCAAGGAGGTGGCGATCTCACTAGGGACAATAGGCTTCGTTGTGTTGACTTATTTTGTCATTGTCGGCACCAGCAATGCCGTGAATTTGACCGATGGGCTGGATGGCCTGGCGATTATGCCGACGGTTTTGATCAGCAGCGCGCTGGCGATTTTTGCTTATGTCACCGGCCATGTGGTATTTGCCAAGTATTTGGGTATTCCGTATATCCCGAACGTTGGCGAGTTATCGGTATTTTGTGGGGCAATGGCTGGCGCAGGTCTCGCATTCCTATGGTTTAACGCATATCCCGCGGAAGTGTTCATGGGCGATGTCGGCGCGCTGGCATTGGGTGCCGCGCTGGGGGTTGTGACTGTCATAGTGCGCCAGGAGATCGTGCTGGTGATCATGGGAGGGGTTTTTGTAGTGGAAGCGCTATCGGTGATGCTGCAAGTTGCATCGTTTAAATTGCTAGGCCGGCGGATTTTCCGTATGGCGCCGTTGCATCATCATTTTGAATTGAAAGGATGGAAAGAGAACCAAGTGGTCGTGCGATTTTGGATTATTACCATTATTTTGGTATTGATAGGGCTATCGACATTGAAATTAAGATGAGCAGCAGATGAATTTAAGGGGTAAAACAATCTTGGTGCTTGGAATGGGTGAAACAGGTTTATCCATGGTGAAATGGCTGACACGTCAGGGCGCAAACGTATGCGTTGCTGATAGTCGCCAGCAACCCCCGGCATTAAAGGAAGTGATGGATAAGCATCCGGATGTGAAAACTTTTACCGGAAAATTCGAAAGCCCAATTTTGAACGGCATCGAGCTGATTGCGATCAGCCCAGGCGTTCCGGTTGCGGATCCATGTGTTCAGCAAGCGGTAAAGCAAGGCATACCGGTGGTTGGCGATATGGTGCTGTTTTCGTGGGCGCTGGAGCAGTCGGATTTGCCAAAACCCAAAATCCTGGCAATTACCGGATCGAACGGAAAAACAACGGTAACCTCGATGGTTGGGGCAATGCTTAAGAAATCGGGCTGGAATGTGGAAGTGGCTGGAAATATCGGCCCTGCAGTCTTAGAAGCACTGATGCAGCGTCTCGATGCCGGCGATTGGCCGCAAGCCTGGGTGCTGGAGGTATCCAGTTTTCAATTGGAAACCACGGCTAATCTGAATGCCGATGTCGCGGCGGTATTGAATTTGAGCGAAGATCACCTGGATCGCTACGCCGCGATGGGAGATTACATGGCGGCTAAAACAAGAGTTTTTCTGAATGAGCACGATGACAATGCTATCCAGATATTGAATCGTGATGATCCCGTGGTTTATGCAATGGCATTGCCCGGGCGAAAGTGCATAACGTTCGGGGTGGATATCGCATCCACGCAGTCGGATTACGGGATGCTGCACAATGGCGATGAACTGTGGCTGATGGAGGGTGATCGGCCCTTGATAAAAACCAGCGATCTTGTCGTCAGCGGTTTGCATAATGCGACTAATGCATTGGCTGCATTGTCAATATGCCGCTCGTTGGAGCTCCCGTTGGAGCCTTTGTTGACGGCTTTACGGGAATTTCGCGGTTTGCCGCACCGGATGGAAAAGGTTGCCGCATTCAATGGCGTTACGTTCTTTGATGATTCCAAAAGCACCAATGTAGGCGCAACTGTGGCCGCATTAAATGGCATGCGAAAAAATGTCATATTAATTGCTGGCGGAGATGGCAAAGGACAGGATTTCTCACTCATGCGAGATGCAGTCACCAATAATGCCCGGGCGGTCGTGCTGATAGGCCGCGACGCCGGGATTATCGCAACGGAATTGCAAAATTGCGGTGTGCCTTTGCACTTTGCGGTTACGATGGAAGAAGCGATGCAGAAAAGCTTCTTGCTGGCGCAAGTTGGTGATGTGGTGCTGCTTTCGCCGGCGTGCGCCAGTTTCGATATGTTCAGAAACTATATCCATCGTGCGGAAGTATTTGTAGCGGCGGTCAAGGATATAGAGAACAAATTTTTCAGTTTTGGACAGAAGAAGCACTAAGCAATGATATATCAAGCTAACAGCCAGAAACCAAGAGTCATGAGTGATTTTGATCAAGCCCTGGTCTGGTCGGCGTTATTGCTGCTTAGTATCGGATTGGTAATGATCTACTCCGCTTCGATTGCGATTGCTGAGGCGCAATTTGGCGCTGATCGTGCAGGTCATTATTTATTGCGGCATAGCGCATATTTGGCGGTTGGTTTGTTGTTGGGGGTAATCGCTTTTCAGATACCCATGCAGGTATGGCAGAAATATGTAACTTATTTGCTGATGATCTGTTTGTTATTGCTAGTGTTGGTTCTCATTCCAGGCATCGGGCATGAAGTCAATGGCAGCCAGCGTTGGATTTCACTCTACGTTGTCAATATTCAGCCGTCCGAATATATGAAATTCTGCATGGTGCTGTATGCGGCGGATTACGTCAATCGTAAGGTGATCGATCTCGATTCCTTCTTTAAAGGCTTTTTACCCATTACAGCGGTGCTGTCGGTTGTTGGCGCTTTGTTGCTGCTGGAGCCTGATTTCGGGGCATTTTTTGTCGTTACGGCGCTTGCCATGTCCATCCTGTTTCTTGGCGGTGTCAGTTTGAAAATCTTTATCGCGCTGATCAGTATATTGGCGGTCGGTCTCTACGAATTAATTTTGAGCTCGCCGTATCGGTTGAATCGAGTGATTGCATTTATGGACCCGTGGGAGGATCCATACGGCAAAGGGTATCAATTAAGTCATGCATTGATTGCATTCGGTCGTGGTGAATGGCTTGGCGTAGGCCTGGGCGGCAGCGTCGAGAAATTATTCTATTTGCCGGAGGCGCATACGGATTTCTTACTATCGGTACTGGCCGAAGAGCTTGGTTTTGCGGGCGTGGTTACCGTGATCATTCTTTTTTTCTGGCTCATAACCCGCGCATTTGTAATCGGACGTTTAGCGGCGAAGCTGGGGAATCCTTTTTCCGCACTGGTGGCGCAAGGGATCGGAATCTGGATCGGGCTGCAGGCATTGATCAATATGGGCGTCAATATGGGTGTCTTGCCTACTAAAGGTCTGACATTGCCGCTGTTGAGTTTCGGTGGCAGCAGTATTACGGCTATTTGCATCGCACTGGCAGTCCTGTTGCGGATCGACTGGGAAAATCGGCAACGCTTGCGGGGGCTTAACGTATGAGTGAGCGTACTATCCTGATCATGGCGGGCGGTACGGGCGGGCATGTGTTTCCAGGCTTGGCGGTGGCTGATTATCTTCGGCAAGCCGGTTGGCGTGTGGTGTGGCTGGGAACTGAAGCGGGAATGGAATTAAAACTGGTGCCGCAAAGAGGGTATCAAACGGAAGTGATTAGTTTTTCAGGATTGCGTGGCAAGCGGTTGTTGACATGGGCGCTATTGCCATGGCGTTTGCTCAGGGCATTTTTGCAGAGTCTGCGCATCATCCGACGGGTTAAGCCCGATGTGGTTTTGGGAATGGGGGGTTATCCGGCATTTCCGGGGGGCATGATGTCGTCGCTACTGAATAAACCGCTGGTCATTCATGAGCAAAATTCGATTCCCGGGTTAACCAACAAGATTTTGGCAAAGCTGGCGGAGAAGGTCTTTCTCGGATTTCCGGATGCAATGCAGACCGGAACAGGAAAAACTGTGTGGTCGGGAAATCCGGTGCGAGCCGAGATCGCGCAAATAGATGAACCGGAAAAGCGCTATCAGGTAAGGCAAGGAAAGTTGCGCGTGCTGGTTGTAGGTGGCAGTTTGGGCGCGCAAGTTCTGAATGATACGGTTCCGCAAGCGCTTAATCTTATTCCGGAACATTTGCGTCCCGTTGTTGTGCATCAAACGGGCGCCATTCATTGGGAAGCGGTTAAGAAGCATTATGCCGATTCGCATCTGGAGGCCGAAGTTTTGGCGTTCATCGATGATATGGCCAAACGTTACGCCATGTCGGATTTGGTTATATGCCGTGCCGGTGCATTAACGGTTGCCGAATTGAGTGTCGCCGGAATAGCCAGCATATTGGTGCCATATCCGCATGCGGTTGATGATCACCAGACTGCGAACGCCCGGTTTCTTTCCAGCCGGGATGCTGCAGTGCTTCTGCCGCAATCGGAATTAAACGCACGGAAATTGGCGGATTTGTTGATGAGTATGACGCGGGAAAAATTGCTCGAAATGGCTAAGATCGCCCGAAGCCTGGCAAAACCGGAAGCCACTCAAATCGTCGCGCAAGCATGTATTGAATTAAGCGGAGTTCTTCATGAAGCATAAAGTTAAACACATTCATTTTGTCGGAATTGCGGGTGCAGGCATGAGCGGCATTGCCGAAGTTTTTGTGAACCTGGGGTATCAAGTCAGCGGCTCGGATTTGGTCAGCAACCGGGTCACGCAGCGTTTATCGAAACTGGGTATCCGCGTGTATGGCGGTCACGCCGGTGATCAGATTGCAGGCGCGGATGTGGTGGTAACCTCGACGGCCGTGAAACCGGATAATCCGGAAGTGATTGCAGCGAAAAACAAGAATATTCCGGTAGTTCCGCGCGCCATGATGTTGGCCGAGTTGTTGCGGTTGCGCAGCGGAATCGCGGTTGCCGGCACGCATGGCAAAACCACGACGACCAGCCTGATTGCCAGCATATTGGCGGCGGCTGATATGGATCCGACGTTTGTCATCGGAGGAAAACTAGAAGCCGCAGGATGTCACGCCAAGCTGGGGAGTGGCGAATTTATAGTGGTAGAAGCTGATGAATCGGATGCATCGTTTTTGTATTTGCAGCCGGTTCTGGCGGTTGTGACCAATATTGATGCGGATCACATGGAAACTTATGGGCATGACTTCAATCGGCTTAAGCAAACCTTTGTGGATTTCATTCAGCATCTACCATTTTATGGGATGGCCGTGATTTGCGTGGATGATGCCAATATTCGCGAAGTGATGCCGGCAATTTCCAAACCGATTACGACTTACGGCTTATCCGAAACAGCGCAAGTTCGTGCAATCAACATCACGCATAACCATCATCAAATGAAATTTACCGCTGTGATCGGTGTTAACGGATCGGCTCGTTACTTGGATATCACGCTTAATCTGCCCGGACTTCACAACATTCAAAATGCACTGGCTGCCATCGCAGTTGCTAATGAAATCTGTGTGCCGGACGCGGCCATCGCCAGAGCGCTCGCGGAATTTAAGGGGGTGGAAAGGCGCTTTCAACAATTTGGAGAGATTCGGCTATCCGCGCATAAAAGTTTTTCATTGATTGATGATTATGGCCATCATCCGGCAGAAATGGACGCAACCATGAAAGCGGCGCGCGGCGCATTTCCAGACAGGCGACTGGTTGTTGCTTTTCAGCCGCATCGCTACACACGCATGCGCGACGTGTTTGAAGATTTCACGCGGGTGTTGTCGCAAGCTGATCTTTTGTTGCTGACTGAGGTATATCCGGCGGGTGAAGAACCGATCATTGCTGCGGATAGCAAATCACTGGCGCGTGCTATCCGGGTGCAAGGCAAAGTGGAGCCGATTTATATCGAAGAAATCGATGATTTGGCGAATGGCATTCTTAGCGTGGTGCAAGATGGCGATGTGGTATTGGTGATGGGAGCCGGATCGGTGGCCCGGGTGGCACCGTTGATAGCGCAAATGGGAAGTAAGTTGACGGTTGTTAATGGGCATTAGAACAGGAGCTTAATGGGAAATGATCGCTTTGTTGCTCGACTCGAGACCGGACATGGTAGCGATGGATCGAACTGCAGGTGAAGCAGGTGCAGTTCCATTGCGCGGCGAGATGCGTGTCAATGAACCGATGAGCCATCATGTGACTTGGCGTGCGGGCGGTATCGCCGATCGTTACTACATTCCGGCGGATTTGGATGATTTGGCCAATGCTCTTCGAGAGTTCTCGCAACAGACGATTTATGTCATCGGTTTGGGAAGCAATTTACTGGTTAGAGACGGTGGTCTTCGCGGTATTGTGATTGCTTTGCATGCCCGCTTAAACGATCTGCAAGTGATTGAAAAAAATGATTCCACCGGGCTGATTTATGCGGGCGCCGGGGTCGCTTGTGCAAAAGTGGCGCGGTTTTCAGCCAATCATGGTTTGGCGGGTGTTGAGTTTCTAGCCGGAATCCCTGGTACGGTTGGGGGCGCATTAGCGATGAATGCCGGATGTTTTGGATCGGAAACGTGGCGATTTGTAGAGCAAGTAAAAGTTATCAATCGAAACGGACAAATCTTTATCCGCCAGCCAGAGGAATACGAGATTGAGTATCGCAGCGTAAAGCTACGGCAGAAGGCGGAAAAAGCGTCGGCAGAATGGTTTGCCGGGAGTTTCTTCAGGCTGTCCTCGAGTGATCATGCGCAATCCCGGCAAAAAATCAAGCAACTGCTATCGCAGCGCGTGACCAGCCAGCCATTGAATCAACCCAATGCCGGTTCGGTATTTCGTAATCCGCCAGGAGATTTTGCCGCACGATTGATCGAGGTCTGCGGTTTAAAAGGATGCCAATTGGGAGACGCCATGGTATCGCCGAAGCATGCCAATTTTATTGTCAATATCGGTCATGCAACCGCAGCGGATATCGAAGCATTGATTATGATGGTTCAACGCAGGGTGAAAAAAGCAACGGCAATAGACTTGATTCCAGAGGTTAGAGTCATTGGGGAACCAAGGAGGTTGGCATAGTGACTGCCCATAACTTCGGTAAAGTTGCGGTTCTGTTAGGCGGCCGATCTGCGGAACGTGAGATATCGTTACAAAGCGGAGAAGCGGTGTTAGCTGCCTTGCGCCGAAGCGGGGTGGACGCTTATCCATTCGATCCGGCTGGTCAGGGATTGGAGATGTTGCAGCATCAAGGTTTCAATCGAGCTTTTATTACGCTGCACGGGCGTTTTGGGGAAGATGGAACCATTCAGGGCGCGCTTGAATGGATCGGATTGCCGTACACCGGTAGTGGTGTAATGGCGAGCGCTTTGGCAATGGATAAATGGCGTACTAAATTGATTTGGCAAGCCGCAGGTATTCTTTCCCCCCGATACGCCCTGCTACAGGCTGATAGCGATTTTGCTTCGGTTGCTGAGACATTGGGGTTGCCGCTTATCGTCAAGCCGGCATGCGAAGGATCGACCATTGGCCTGAGTAAAGTGCTCGACAGCAAGGATCTGGAAGCCGCTTATCGCTTGGCGGCGCAATATGATTCCCTGGTGCTTGCCGAGGAGTTTATTGTCGGACAGGAATTAACAGTGGCTGTTTTGGGAGATATGCCTTTGCCTATCGTAAGAATCGAGATAGCAGGCGATCTTTATGATTATGAAGCGAAGTATTTCTCAAACGAAACGAGATATTTTTGTCCCAGCGGCTTGCCGGAAGCGTTGGAAGAAAGCATTCAGCGGCAAGCATTACACGCTTATCGGGTTTTGGGTTGTCACGGTTGGGGCAGGGTTGATTTGATTTTAACGCAATCCGGGCAGTTTTACTTTCTCGAAGCAAATACGTCTCCCGGAATGACCAGTCATAGTTTGGTGCCTATGGCAGCCAGAGCCGCTGGAATTTCGTTTGAGGAATTGGTTGTGAAAATATTGGATCTGGCGCATGTGGAATAATCCTTATGCATTGAATTTATTATCGAAGCTATTGTGCGGTATGGTTGCGATAGCAGTGCTGTATGCCATCAGTTTGCAATTGATTAAGCCGCCCTTTTTTCCAATTAAGGAAATTAATATCAATGTTGTTCGTGGTGAAGCAAGAAGCATGGCTTTACAGAATGTTACCAATGAACAAATTGCAAAGCTTGTGAGAAATGAGATTAATGGAAATTTTATTTCAGTAAATTTGGCCGCTGTGCGCGAAGCTTTTGTAAAATTACCATGGGTGCGGGAGGCCAAAATTACTAGAGAATGGCCGCATGGATTAAATGTGACGCTGGAAGAACACCGGGCGTTGGCATATTGGGGAAGCCAAGCATTGGTGAATACGTATGGTGAAGTGTTCCGGGTGAGTGCTGAAATTGATTTGCCGGTTTTTACGGGTCCCAATGAAGCGAGTGCGCATGAGGTTACGCGGCAATACCAGCGCTTTAATCAAATTTTGGCGCCGTTGCAGCAGAAAATTTCCGAACTGAATCTCACATCGCGCTACGCTTGGCGAATTCAATTGGATACCGGAACAATCTTGGAACTTGGTCGGAATGAAACTGAGGAACGATTGGCTCGCTATGTTTCAGTATTTAACCACAGCATCGCTTGGTTAAATCAACAAGAGCCATTGGCATACGTCGATTTGCGTTATCCGAACGGTTTTGCGATTCGTATGCCTGATACGACGCCACACGTGCCGCGTAAATCTGATGCGAGGAGAGAGACGTGAGACCAGGGAGATGGGACTAGATGAGTAAGGCTAGAGAAAATAGAAATTTGATTGTTGGGTTGGATATCGGTACTTCAAAAATCGTTGCCATTGTCGCGGAAGTCATACCGGAAGGCGGTTTTGAGGTGATAGGTTTGGGTAGCCACCCGTCGCGCGGATTAAAGAAGGGTGTTGTGGCCAATATTGAGACAACGGTAAACGCCATACAGCGAGCGTTGGAAGAAGCGGAGTTAATGGCGGATTGCAAGATTCAGGAGGTGTATACCGGAATTGCCGGCAGTCATATCCGGGGTTTTAACTCGAATGGCATGGTGCCCATTAAGGATAAGGAAGTTACGGAGAAAGACGTGGAGCGCGTCATGGAAGCGGCAAAAGCAGTCAATATTCCCGCTGATCAGCAGATTCTGCACGTGCTAAATCAGGAATTCATTATCGATGGGCAGGAAGATGTGCGAGAACCGGTGGGGATGAGTGGCATCCGGCTGGAGGTGAAAGTGCATATTGTCACCGGTGCCGTTTCCGCCGCGCAAAACATTGTTAAATGCGTCCATCGTTGCGGCTTGGAGGTGCGCGATCTGATTTTGCAGCCACTCGCGTCTGCGATGGCTGTGTTATCCGAAGATGAAAAGGATTTAGGCGTTTGTCTGGTGGATATTGGTGGTGGAACGACGGATATCGCGGTGTTTACGCATGGTGCCATCAGGCATACCGCGGTAATTCCGATCGCCGGTGATCAAATTACCAACGATATTGCGATGGCGTTACGTACGCCTACAAAAAGCGCTGAAGACATCAAATGCCGCTATGGTTGTGCGCTTAGAAGCCTTGCTGATACGCATGAGATGGTTGAGGTTCCGGATGTCGGCAACAGAGGATCTCGACAGCTTTCAAAACAAACTTTAGCGGAAGTTATCGAACCTCGGGCGGAAGAGCTTTATTGCATGGTGCAAGCCGAATTACGCCGCAGCGGGTTTGAAGAATTACTTTCGTCCGGAATAGTGATTACCGGTGGATCCGCCTCGTTGCGAGGTATGGTGGAGTTGGGTGAAGAGATTTTTCATATGCCGGTGCGGTTAGGCCTGCCCAACTATCACGGCAACTTAAAGGAAGTGATCCACACGCCGCGTTATTCAACAGGGATTGGTTTGATTTTAGCGGGTATTGAGCAATTACAGCATCAACATGGCTCGAGATTACAAGGAAGTTCTGCGAAGCAGATTTTTTCCAGGATGAAAGGATGGTTCCAAAGAAATTTTTGATGGAAACGTTACAGGTATCAACAGGTAATATTTGTAGTAAAGCGGCTTTAATTTCAATGTACTAAAGGAGAAACAATATGTTCGAAATCATGAATAACGAAACTCAAGAGGCGGTCATCAAAGTAATCGGCGTTGGTGGGTGCGGAAGCAATGCTGTGGATCATATGATTCAGAACGGCATGCAAGGCGTTGAGTTTATCAGCATGAATACTGATGCCCAAGCATTGAAAAGTAATAAAGCGCCGACAGTACTGCAATTAGGCACAGGTATTACGAAAGGACTAGGCGCAGGAGCCAATCCTGAAATTGGACGTGAAGCCGCGTTGGAGGATCGGGATCGCATTGCTGAATTGATTCAAGGCGCTGATATGCTGTTTATTACAGCCGGTATGGGAGGAGGCACAGGTACCGGGGCTGCGCCTGTTGTTGCGCAAGTGGCCAAGGAAATGGGTATATTGACCGTTGCCGTTGTCAGCAAGCCGTTTGCATTTGAAGGAAAACGCTTGATAGCCGCTAAAGCGGGGATGGAAGCGTTGGCGCAGCATGTGGATTCATTGATCGTGATTCCAAACGATAAGCTGATGCTGGTATTAGGTAATGATATTTCGATGCTTGATGCTTTCAAAGCGGCTAACGATGTGCTTTATGGAGCAGTTGCGGGCATTGCCGAAGTGATTAATTGTCCGGGCTTGGTGAATGTGGATTTTGCCGATGTTAAAACAGTTATGTCGGAAATGGGGATGGCAATGATGGGTTCTGCGATTGCAATGGGCGTAGATCGTGCTCGTGTGGCAGCGGAACGTGCGGTTTCAAGCCCGTTGCTCGAAGATATTTCTTTGACTGGAGCGCGAGGAATATTAGTGAATATTACCGCGAGCCAATCACTTAAAATGCGCGAAGTTCATGAAGTTATGAACACGATTAAAGATCTGTCCGCCGAGGATGCAACGATTATTGTTGGCACAGTCATTGATGAAGACATGGCCGATAATCTGCGCGTAACATTGGTTGCTACCGGGCTTGGTAGCGTCGCTAACCAAGGTCAAGGGCAAAGCTCTCCATTGACGGTTGTCCATACTCGTACCGGAACCGATGACAGAGATTCAATTTTTTCTACAGAAGAACCTGCCGTCATGCGGACCGGTCGAAGGAATAATGCTACCGTAGCGGCCATGCGCCAATCCGGTGTCGATCCGATGGATATTCCCGCTTTCTTAAGAAGGCAAGCCGATTAATTGGGTGAATAAAAAATTTATGATCCTACTGGATTTTTCTGGCAGAGTGGGTGCAGCATAGATCTATATAGAATATAAAAAATATTAATATAAGTTGCTAAATTAATTTCCGTGGTATCCGATATCACCTCGACTTGCGCTCACGAAAAAATGCGTGCAAGTATTTTTTAACATGCAGAAACTGACGCGCGTAATTTCGTTCATCAGTATTTGTTTTTGATAAAGGAGATACCATGAAGCAATTATTTATTTTTGTAACCCTGCTATTTCTGTTTACCGGTACAGCATTCGCGGCAGTCGATCTTAATACGGCGACACAAGCGGAACTGGAAACCTTGCAAGGAATCGGTCCTGCTAAGGCAAAAGCGATTGTTGAATACCGTGAGAAAAATGGTGTTTTTACTTCGGTAGATGATTTGATCAAGGTTGTCGGTGTAGGACCTGGCATTATCAAACAAATACGCGATGCGGTTACGGTTACAGCTACAACGGAACAAAGCGCAGAGACTCCTGAGAAGAAGTAGCGGTTTTGATATAATAAATCAGAACCCCCTCTGGCATCGTTCAGAGGGGGTTTTTTATTGGGGCAAAAAATGAAGCAATGCACAATCCGGGAAAGTTTCTTAAACATCAGTGATAGATCTGGCACCTATGCATAAAACGATTGAGTATTTTGTTGGGAATACCCCTTTAGTCAGGTTGAAGCAGCTTCCCGGAGCAACGAGCAATGTAGTGCTTGCTAAACTTGAAGGAAACAATCCCGCAGGGTCGGTAAAAGACCGTCCGGCATTGTCGATGATTTCCCATGCGCAGCAACGCGGGTTAATTCGACCGGGCGCAACCCTGATTGAAGCGACCAGTGGAAATACCGGAATTGCACTGGCAATGGCTGCGGCGATGATGGGTTACCGAATGGTGCTCGTCATGCCGGAGAATCTCAGCATCGAAAGGCGGCAATCAATGAGCGCCTATGGCGCAAAGATCATTTTGACGCCTAGATCGGGAGGAATGGAACAAGCACGCGATCTGGCGGAAAAAATGCGCGACGAAGGACAGGGATTTATTCTCGATCAATTCGCCAACCCCGATAATCCATTGGCCCATTATCAAGGGACGGCCCCGGAAATTTGGCGGGATACGAATGGAACCATCACGCATTTTGTGAGCAGTATGGGGACGACCGGAACTATCATGGGATGCTCAAAGTTTTTCAAAGAGCAATCAAAACCAGTCAGAGTGATCGGCGTACAGCCGGAAGAAGGCGCGCAGATTCCAGGGATACGAAAATGGTCACCGGCCTATTTACCCAAAATTTTTGATGCATCACGCGTTGATGAAATGGTTTACGTATCGCAGCAAGAAGCGGAAGAGACGACACGCCGTTTAGCGAGAGAAGAAGGGATTTTTGCAGGCATATCATCGGGCGGGGCATTAGCTGCCGCGTTGCGCGTATCCGCACAAGTAGAGAATGCGGTGATTGTATTCATTGCTTGCGATCGTGGCGATCGCTATTTGTCGACCGGAGTTTTCGCATCGGAATGAAGCGGTCGGTTCAAAGTATCTATGGATTGAGTGTGATGTCCACGATAGATTTTTCATTTCCAGTTCGTGTCTATTATCAAGATACGGATGCGGGCGGGGTTGTTTACCATACCTGCTATCTGAATTTTATGGAGCGTGCGCGTTATGAATGGCTGCGGGCGCTTGGGTTTAATGTGAATTCATTGGCCGCGGTTCACAAAACGTTGTTTATGGTGCGGTCGATTGAAGTTGTGTATTTGAAACCGGCTGCGTTGGATGATTTGTTGAGTGTGACAGTGGCGGTTATCGAAATAGGTAGAAGTCGTATTACGTTATTGCAAGAAATAACTTGCAATCATGTCAAGTTGGTGAGCGCCACAGTACAAGTGGTATGTGTCGGTGCAGAAACACTCAAACCTGTGAGCATTCCTGCACTATTACGTGAAAAAATTAGGAATTCCGCATGAGTACAACAGTTACACAAGATATGTCATTTCTGCATCTGATCACTAGCGCCAGTCTGCTGGTACAACTGGTGATGCTGATTTTGGTAATGATTTCATTTTTTTCATGGTGGTATATTTTTAGAAAGCTGTTTGTCATCCGCAGTGAAATAAAGAAAACCGATGATTTTGAAGATATCTTTTGGCGTGGCGTCGATTTAAATGCCTTTCATCAACGAATCACTAGTTCGCGTTATCAATCAGGCTGTCTGGAGCGCATTTTTGCAGCCGGTTTCGGAGAGTTTACCAAGCACCCGAGTGGCTCCGATCTGGAAGCGGTCATGGAGAGTACGCGCAGAGCCATGCGTGCGACTTATCAGCGCGAGATGGATTATCTGGAATCACATTTATCATTTCTGGCTACCGTGGGATCCGTCAGTCCCTATATTGGTTTGTTGGGTACCGTATGGGGGATCATGAATTCATTTCGTAGTTTGTCGAGTGTAACCCAGGCAACGATCGCGCATGTTGCACCAGGTATTGCAGAAGCTCTGATCGCAACGGCCATGGGTCTTTTCGCGGCCATCCCCGCAGTGGTTGCTTATAATCGCTATGCCAGCAGCACCGATCAATTGGCGACACGGTTTGAAAGCTTTATGGAAGAACTATCCAATGTATTGCAACGGCGAGCAGCCGAATAACAGGATTGAGAGTAAATTATGACACGTCGAGCCAAGCATAGATTAATGAATGAGATCAATGTGGTTCCTTACATTGACGTGATGCTGGTGTTGCTGATTATTTTCATGGTAACCGCGCCTATGATTAATCATGGGCAAATTGAATTGCCTCAGATCGGCAAGTCGCTGGCGACACCGGCGGCTCCACTGGAGGTAATCATCAAAGCGGATGGCAGTCTCACGTTACGTGATCGCGCAGTATCCGCGGTGGAACAGAAAGTCAATCGAGTGCAATTAATCAATGCGATTAAACAAAAACAAGCACAAAATGCCGAGCAGCCGGTTGTGATTGCGGCGGATAAAAACGTGCGCTATGAAGAAGTCATGATCGTGATGGATATTTTGCAGCAAAATCAAGTGTCAAAAGTGGGTTTGCTGGCACAACAAAAATAAATAATTGGTAATGAATGTGAGTGTGCAAAGGAATCATCCCCATGAGGAGCCAAAGTCGCTAACGGCGGGCATGTTGGCGGGGTTGGTTCATTTACTATTTGTCGCGTTATTGGTTTTCGGTTTGCATTGGAAGGATCATCCGCCGGAAGGAATGGTGGTCGATATTTGGACGGAATTGCCTAAGCCTATTCAAGAGCCGGTAAAAGCGCCACCGCCATCTCCACCAAAACAGCCGGAACCGCAGCCCACCCCGCCAAAGCCTGAATCGCCTAAACCGGAACCGACTAAGCCCGAGCCTCCGAAACCGGAACCGGTTAAAGCGGAGCCGCCGAAACCGTTACCGCAGAAAGCCGCGGTGACACCACCGGTCAAGAAACCGGATATTGCGATGAAGCAGAAGCCGGATCCGGAAGAACAGAAGAAAAAAGAACAAGAAAAAATTAAAGAGCAGGAACGCCTAAAGGAAATCGAGAAACAGAAAGAGCTCGAGAAGAAGAAAGAGCAAGAGAAACAGAAAGAATTGGAGAAGCAAAAAGAATTAGCAAAACAAAAAGAGCTGGAGAAACAGAAGGAAATAGAGAAACAGCGGGAGCTTGAAAAACAAAAGGAACTCGCACGTCAGAAAGAGTTGCAACTGCAGAAAGAAAGAGAACAAACCGCGCAGCGGCAACGGGAGCAGGAGGTCAAAGCACAACGGGAAGCCGAAGCGCAACGCGCTGCGCAGCAAGCGGCAGCCAGGAATCAGGTTACTAATGAAATTTCAAAATATAAGGCGTTGATTCTTGCCAAGATCAAAAGCAGAATCGTGATGCCGCCGGATTTACCCGGCAATCCTGTGGTTGAGTTCAACGTCACGTTGCTACCGGGAGGAGACATTCTGGACGTGCGGCTTAGCAAGAGCAGCGGGCATGCAGTTTTTGATAGTGCGGTGGAGCGCGCAATTCATTTGTCAAAACCGCTGCCATTGCCGCCGGATCCGGCATTATTTAACGAATTCCGCAATCTGAATATTACGGTGCATTATCGTGAATGATTGCTATAATCCATCGGTAATTATCGCTTTATTAATCATTTAATCGCTATGTCAAATTATCGTTTCAAATCACTTCGTGGCGTCTGGATGTTTTTTTTCTGGCTAATCTCGACGCCCTCATTCGCACAACTGAACATTGAGATTTTCGGTGGCGGCGCTTCGCGAATTCCGGTCGCAATTGTGCCTTTCGCCGAGGAAAACGCGCTGCCGCAAAACCTCACGCCGGTTATTAGTGCCGACTTGCAGCGCACCGGGTTGTTCCGGCTGATCGATCCGGCCGGATCGTCTCCCCACGCGCCGGTGGAAGTGGTTTATTCCGATTGGGCCAATCGGGGCGCCAACGCGCTGGTTATCGGGCGAGTGGCGCAATTGCCCGGTGGTCAGGTGGAAATTCAGTTCCGCGTGATGGATGTTGCCAAGAAATCGCAGTTGACCGGCCTGGCTCTCACGGTGCCGACAACGCAATTGCGCGCAGCAGCGCATCGCATCGCGGATGTCATTTATGAAGCATTAACCGGTGATGTCGGGGTGTTCAGCACCCGCATCGCTTATGTGTTGAAGCGCGGAGAAAGATACGCATTGCAAGTTGCCGATTCGGATGGTTATAACGCGCAATCGATTATCGAATACACGGAACCTATTATCTCTCCGGCCTGGTCGCCCGATGGCAGTCAGTTGGCGTATGTTTCCTTTGAAAACAAAAAACCGGTTGTCTATGTGCAGACATTGACGACGCGCGAGCGCAGGGCGGTCGCCAGTTTTAAAGGCAGTAACAGCGCGCCGGCTTGGTCACCGGACGGTAAAAGACTTGCCGTGGTTCTGACCAATCAAGGGGGTTCGCAAATTTTCCTGGTCAATGTCGATGGCAGCGGTTTGCAGCGGTTGAGTAGAAGTTCGGGGATCGATACCGAACCTAATTTTTCTCCGGACGGCCGGTACATTCTCTTTACTTCCGATCGTGGCGGCAGTCCGCAAATTTACCGCATGGCGGTGACGAGTTCGGAATCCGGTAATGCCGAACGGATGACTTTTGAAGGCAACTACAATGTTAGTCCCGACTATAGCCAGGATGGCAAAAGTTTTACGTTTATCCACCGGCATAATAATCAGTTCAATGTGGCGGTACAGGAAATTGGTTCCCGTCAAGTTCAGATACTGACTAATTCCCGGTTTGATGAGTCACCCAGCTTCGCGCCGAATGGCAGGATGATTCTGTATGCGACCGAGATAAACGGGCATGGTATATTATCGGCGGTTTCCAGAGATGGGCAAACTAGGCAGCATCTAACCGTTCAATCGGGCGATATCCGGGAGCCGGCTTGGGGTCCTTTACCGAAGTGGAAGTAATATTTTATTAACAACAGGAGAGTTTTATGAAAAAAGCATTAGGAATCGCATTGGTTGCGCTGTTAGCAGGGTGTGCGAGTCAAACAACGCAACCGGATGAGGAATTAAGCGCGGATTCCGGGTATGGCAGCGGGATGAGCGGTAGCGAATTGATGGGATCGGGATCCGGCAGGCCGAGTTATTTCAGTCAGCTGAATGATCCCAACAGTATTTTGTCGCAACGCAGCGTTTATTATGACTATGACAGTTATACCGTCAAAGGGGAATACCGGGATTTGGTGTTGTCGCATGCGAGATTCCTGCGCGATAATCCTGATGCCAATGTCATCCTGCAAGGCAATACCGATGACCGTGGTAGCCGCGAATACAATCTGGCGCTCGGTCAACGTCGTGCGGATGGTGTGAGAAACATGATGACATTGGCGGGTGCTAGAGACGCTCAAATTGAGTCCGTTAGCCTCGGAGAAGAAAAACCTCGTGCACTCGGTAATAGCGAAGCGGCTTGGAGTCAGAATCGTCGTACCGATATTCTCTACCGGGGTGAATAACAATGCTGATGCGCGCTTTACTTCTCGCGTTATTATTAAGCAGTCATGCAGCGTATGCATCATTGTTTGGTGATAACGAAGCACGTGAACAGATCGATGCGCTGCGCAAACAGGTCAGTGAAATGGGAGCGCGTATCGCCAAGATGGAGCAGGCGCTCAATAGTCAAGCCTTGCTTGAACTTTATGCGCAAGTTGAAACGCTCAATCAGGAGCTGGGAAAACTGAATGGCCAGATCGAAATGCTCAGTAATGACAACGGTTTGCTGCAGAAACGCCAGCGCGATTTTTATATCGATTTGGACAATCGTTTGCGCCAAATTGAACAGCCTTCCGGAAAGCCGCGTTCATCAATATCCGACCGACCGGAAATCCAAGCTGAAAACCATGCTGCAGTTGCACCGTCGGTTTTGGAACAAACAACGGCACCTGCAGCAGGTGCCGTTGCTGCGGAATTGGTGCATGAGGAAGCCGAATCAGCCGCGGTCGCTGATTCAACGAGTGTCTCGACGGATGAACTGATGCCCGCGGGTCCTACGGAGAATAGTGTTTATCAAGCAGCTTATGATCGATTTAAAGGCGGTGAATTTACCGATGCCATCGTGCAATTCGAGAACTTTATGCAAAGTTATCCGCATTCCAACCTGGCGCCCGCAGCCGCTTATTGGATCGGTAATGCGCACTATGCGCTACGCGATTACCAGCTTGCGATCACCGCACAGCAAAAATTGATCGCGCAGTATCCGGATAGCAACAAGGTGCCGGATGCTTTGTTGAATATCGCTTCCAGTCAAAATGGAATGGGCGATAGCAAGGCGAGCCGGCAAACGCTGGAAAACATCCTGACCAAATTTCCTCATAGCGAAGCTGGTAAGAAAGCCAAACAACGTTTGGCTAACCTCAAGTAGTTTCAATACTGCAGCAACCAGCCACAAAGGTCATTTGCTGTAGCCGTCACAACGTAGTACAGTCCGCTTTTTCCTTTAATTGATAGAATCGTATGCAAGCGTTAGAGGCAACAACCTTGCGCATTACCGAGATTTTCTTTTCGTTACAAGGCGAAACCAGCCGGGTAGGGTTGCCGACGGTATTTGTGCGCCTCACCGGTTGTCCATTGCGTTGCGGTTATTGCGATACCGCGTATGCCTTTACCGGCGGTGAGACCCTGTCAATCAGCGCGATCTTGCAGCAAGTCGCGTGCTATCAAACTCCGTATGTGACCGTGACCGGCGGAGAGCCGTTGGCGCAGAAAGCATGCTTGCTGTTGTTGGCGGCGCTGTGCGATGCGCATTATTCGGTATCGCTTGAAACCAGCGGTGCGCTGGATTTATCGCAGGTGGACGAGCGTGTATCGAAGATCATGGATATCAAAACACCCGGATCGGGTGAAGTATCCAAGAATAATTGGAATAACCTTGATTACTTGACATCGCGTGACGAACTCAAATTTGTGCTTTGCGACGAGACCGATTACCGCTGGGTCTGCGATGTAATTCACGACAAGCGATTATCGCAACGTTGCCCGGTGTTATTGTCACCGGTGCATGGTCAACTGAATCCGGCAACATTGGCCGAGTGGGTTTTGCGTGATCAATTGCCGGTGCGAATGCAATTGCAATTGCACAAACTACTATGGAGCGAGGGGCCGGGCCGATGAAGAAAGCAGTGGTGTTGCTATCCGGTGGCTTGGATTCTGCAACAGTGCTGGCGATTGCGCGCGATCAAGGTTTTCAATGTTACGCATTGAGCGTCGATTACGGGCAGCGGCATCGCTCGGAACTGGCGGCTGCGCAAAAGGTCGCGCAATCGCTTGGAGCTTGCCGGCATCAAGTCATCAAACTCGATCTGACCGCCTTTGGCGGATCGGCTTTGACCGATCAAGCAATTGAAATTCCAACAACCGGAGAAAAAACGGAAATTCCGGTGACCTATGTGCCCGCGAGAAACACGATCATGTTGTCGCTAGCGTTGGCCTGGGCGGAGACGTTGCAAAGCCAGGATATTTTTGTGGGAGTGAACGCGGTCGATTATTCCGGCTATCCCGATTGCCGTCAGGAATACATTGCAGCGTTTGAGCGGATGGCGAATCTCGCCACCAAAGCGGGCGTTGAAGGTAAGAAACTGACGATCCATGCGCTGCTGATGCATTTATCCAAGAAAGAGATCATTCAAACCGGGTTGGCATTGGGTGTGGATTTTAGCTTGACGGTGTCCTGCTATCAGGCGGATTTCGAAGGAAGGGCTTGCGGTGTGTGCGATTCCTGCCGGATTCGCAAGGCGGGATTTGCAGCGGCGGGTATTGCCGATCCGACTTACTATTGGTCAAGCTGACGTATACGCACTATTTCTTGGGCGCGTTATTTTTATCGTTTTGCTGACGCATCTTTTTTTCGAGTTTATCCATTTGCTCGGGCGATAGCACCGCTTGTAGGCTGATGCGGGTTTGTTCCTGGATTTGCTGTAGTTTATTTCTTTCTTCTTTGAAAACCGCTTCTACTTTTTTCCGTTCCGCAGTGAGAATGTTTTCGACTTGGCTTCGCTGCGCCTCGCTGAGCCCCAATTCCTTCGTCATGCGGTTAACAGTTTCACGGCTATCGGCGGGTTGATTCTTCTGAGCATGTCCAACAGTTACAATACACAATAAGGTCAGCATAAGCGCCACCGAGATAAATTTTTGTTGCATTGCTATCTCCTGATGAATTGGGAATGATATTTCCGGGTTTTGAGCGGTTGCCAGGTATCCGGCAGGATCACCGAGCAACCGGAAGTGTTGTTTAGAGGCCCGATTGCAGGGCCATTGTTAAGCTATTAGAACAGTCCGGAAATCGAGCGAGCCAGACCGTTTGTCAGCTCGGGCGCCGCTTCCTCGTATTGCAAATTCACTTTGTTGGCGGTGCTGACGACACGGGTGCGGTATTTATTCATTTCACTCACTTTGGTCGAGGACTGTCTTCTAGCGCCACCGATGCCTTGCTTGGCATCCTGCTGCCGGTCTTCACGAACAATGACGCCATCTTCGACTCGTTCGGCGATTTCAACATCGGTAATTGCCATAAACGTAACATCTTTCACTGCTGCATCGGCCAGTGTGCTTGCCAGGCCAAACGCCGCAGCACCGGCCAATCCGCCAATGCCGGCCCCGGTCCAGCCATCCATTGCTGCGCCGGCGGCTGTTCCCACAGCCGCTCCTAATGCGGCGCTGCCCATGCCGCCATACCCTGCTCGCAGAGCAGCTTCAGCAGCGGTCGGGCTGGCCTTGTCGACGCTTAGTACATTGACTTGCAGCCAGTAATGCGCTTCTTTCGGATTGTTGAGGATGCGATAGCCTCTCGCCTCGAGTGCTCGAGCCACTGTCGCGGTAATATCGAAGTTGGTTTTGTCGGAGGTGTTGCGGACGTTGATATAGATCGTTCGCTGATCCGGCTCAACGGGATCCAGGAAAATGGTGTCGCTCATTTTGGTTTGAACATCCAGATCTTTTTTGGCAATCGACGTATGAACTGCAGCGCAGCCGCTTAAGATCATGGAAAAAACCAGCATCCCTGCCATTGTCCAAGTAATCTTGTTGCTTACGTATCCCATCGCATCTCCCGTTTGTTAAATTAAAAAGAAAAAAACGCTCAAAAGCGGTTACTTAAATCGGACGCTATTGTATATGACTTTAAGTCGCGCAGCCTATGAGACAAATTTTTCTACCAGCCGTAGTAGTATGGAATGTAGTTGGAAACGCCATATAAACCGCCGTAATAAGGCCGCGCATAACCGCCAAAGTAACTGCCGTAACCAAAATTACCGTAACCAAACGCACCGCAGCCGAAACCCACGCAACCGGGCGTGAATCGTTGTTGTGTTCTTACCGAGGGTGTGCCGCGCTGCGTAGCTTCTTTGAGCGCCGAGTTTAAAGTGGCATCGGTCGGCACGCTGAAGCGCTTGTTGACGGTTTCAGCGTTGAATTGCCGCTGTATTTCACTGATATCTTGTCCTGCCATTGCAATATTAATAGTCAAAAACGCCAATGCAGCAAAAGAAATATGAATGATCCGAATCGTATGCATGAAATACCTCCGTCTTCTGGATGTTGGAATGGATATTATTAACCATCGGGCAAGTGGTTGTAAATTTTCCGGTTGCAAAATAGTGAAATGCTTCGATTGTCGCGCTGATCTGACGACGTCAATAGCGCGGCAGCCTTATGCCTCAGACTATCATCCATGCTATTTGTTCTTGCTGCGCCTGGCATTCTGCGCCAGCAGATATTGCATCAATGACAATCAATCCGAAGATATTTTGAAATATCCGTGTGAAACCGGTTATTGTTTGCTTGCGCTACGTTCGATACATACGCCGAGCCGCTTCACACCACGAATAATGCCCAGCTTTGCTACACTGACCTTGACCCACGGCGATTGAAATTCGCTCAAAATGGTTTGCGCGATATGCTCGGCCAAGGCTTCCAATAGTGAGAAATGCCGGTTGGTCAAAATATCATTGATTTTTTCGACGACTAATGCGTAATCGAGTGCGTCGTCGATGTTGTCCGTCTGGCACGCGCGACTGGTCGGTAGTGCGATTTCCAGGTCGATGCGGATGGTTTGCGGAACGATGCGTTCCCACGGGTAAACGCCGATCAGCGTTTTGGCTTTGAAATCGTGCAGAAAAATAATATCCATCGGTGATTCAGCGGTAAAATGGGCTCCTTGCGTGAGCGATAGCGGATTCTAATCTATTTTTTCCAAGTGGTACTGATGACATGACATTATTGCTGTTTGCCGTACTGGCTTATGTGCTCGGCTCCGTGCCGTTTGCGATGATTTCAAGCTGGATTTTTCAATTGCCCGACCCGCGTACCTACGGTTCGAAGAATCCCGGCGCGACCAATGTGTTGCGCAGCGGCAAGAAAGCCGCGGCGGTACTAACCTTGCTTGGCGACGCTGGTAAAGGCTGGTTGGCGGTGTTTCTGGCGCAAACTTATGCGCCGCAATGGGGGTTGGGCGATGAAGCGATCGCCGTGGCGGCGCTGGCGGTATTTCTCGGGCATGTGTTCCCGGTATTTTTACGTTTCCAAGGCGGCAAAGGCGTGGCGACCGCAGTCGGGGTGTTACTCGGCTTGAATCCCTGGTTGGGTCTATTGGCGCTGGCAACCTGGCTGCTGGTGGCATATGTTTGGCGCATTTCATCGTTGTCGGCGTTGGTTGCGGCGGCATTGGCGCCGCTATATAGCATCGGCCTGCTCGGCTTTGAAGCCGGTACTTTTGCGGTTTCGGCGATGTCCTTGTTGCTGATCTGGCGTCACCAATCGAATATCGTGAATTTGCTGACGGGTAAGGAAGGGCGGATTGGAGAAAAGAAAACGCCTGATGCTTAATCGGTTTCAGGTTTTTCCAGCATTTCCAAATTCCAGCGCGCATACACATTGAAACTGCGTGCCGGTTGCCGGGTGGATTCCGGCACCGTTTGCAAACGCATGGCACCAGCAAACGCGATCATGGCGCCATTATCAGTACAAAATTCCAGCTCCGGGTAAAACACCGTGGCGCCTTTTGCAGCCGCTTTACGGCTCAGATTGCGGCGCAATTGTTCGTTGGCGCCGACGCCACCGGCCACTACTAATTGTTTTAGTCCGCTTTGCATGAGTGCCGCCAGCGATTTCTCGGTTAACACTTCGACAACCGCTTCTTGAAACGCCAGCGCGATATCGGCGCGGATTTGGTCGGTGAGTTCCTGCTTGTTGAGCAAGGTCAGCACCGCGGTTTTCAAGCCGCTGAAACTGAAATTCAGATCGCCGCTGTTGAGCATGGGGCGCGGTAATTTGAATTGCCCGGGCCGTCCTTGCCGGGCAAGCTGCGATAATGCCGCACCACCCGGATAACCCAATCCCAATAACTTGGCGGTTTTATCGAACGCTTCACCGGCGGCGTCGTCGACGGTTTCGCCGAGTAAACGGTAATGACCGACGGCGTTGACTTGCATCAACTGAGTATGACCGCCGGACACCAGCAATGCGATGAACGGAAAAACGGGCGACGGTTTCGATAGCAGCGGTGACAGCAAGTGACCTTCAAGGTGGTGGATGCCAATTGCCGGGATACTCAGCGCAAAACTCATTGCCGCACCGATGCTGGCGCCAACCAGCAATGCACCGGCCAATCCCGGGCCTTGGGTGTAGGCGATGCCATCGACTTGGCGCAATTCGCAATTGGCGGTGGCGAGTGCTTGTGTAATCAGCGGCAGTACGCGGCGGATATGATCGCGCGATGCCAATTCCGGTACCACACCACCGTATTCGCGGTGCATCGCCACTTGCGAATATAACGTATGACTGAGCAAGCCGCGTTCGGTGTCGTACAGTGCGATACCGGTTTCGTCGCACGAGGTTTCGATGCCTAGCACCAGCATGGTAATCGCGACAGATTGTAATTATTCGGTGTCTTCATGCCGGTATTTTATCATTGTCGTGAATGATTCAGCGGTAGCCGGGTGTTGACAAGACTGTATCGAAAAACCGAGCTATGCTAAAGTTCGCTTTTTTATAGTTTCTACGCAGGAGATCATCATGGATTACAGTTACGAATCGGAACACACGAAGTTCATGCGTGAGTTTTTGGAAAAAAACCCGGAGGTCCAGGAAAAACGGATAGAGGCGCGCAGCCGTTGGTGGGATCGTGAACAAAATCGTGAGGAAAACAAGCGTTTCAAAGAATCGAACGAACCGATGAAGCCGTATGTATATTTTGGCGGCTAGGATTGAAGTTATTGTCTGATTGGTATGCACAGCCGTTTGTTGCGAAGTTTGTAACCGGTTTATCGGTTGCGGGGTTGCTAACGGCGTGCGCTAATTTTCCGGATGTGCAACAAAACACGCAGCGTTTCAAAGAAAATTTTTCCGGGAATCACGTTGTACTGGCGGAATGCGTGATTGCTAAATTGCAATCCGACGGACGGTCGTTTTTGCGTCCGCTGCAATTCAGAAACCGGCAATTCCCGGATATTCATGCCTCGGAAATTCATGCGTACGATACCCGCTATCTGCGTAACGCTATCGCTACGTATACACCGTCCAATCCCGATGCAATTCTGATTTATGGCGATCCCGTAACGGAAGTGCAGTCAGCCGACCAGCGCGACAAAAACGATCAATCGGCTTACGCGTTTGCGTTATTACTGCAGCAAACCGATGATCGAACTGTGCAGGCATCACTTCGAGGTAATGCATTCTTCGGCCAGATTGCGTGGAAAATGCTGCAAGGCTGTGCGGCATCTACTGCGAATCCTTGATTATTGCTTTCCGTAGGGAATTCTAATTAGTTGTTGTTGCCGGATTTTGCCAGCAATGCATCTAACGCGCGCGCGCTGAGAATGCGTTTGAGGAAGCCGAACAGATACGTCGGAATCGTCACATAATAACGCGGTTGCGGTTTTTCGGCTTCGAGCGCATGAATCACGCGCTTCAATACTGCTTCAGGCGGCAAAGTGAATGGCACGGCGGGTCCTGGTTTGTTTAAGCGCGTCAGCACACCCTGATATTTTTCACGATGAACGCTGTTGTCGATGTCGATGTATTTTGCTAGCGCTTCAACCGCATTGGCGCGGAATTTACTGGCAATCGGACCGGGTTCGATCAGACTGATATAGACATTGCTGCCGCGCAGTTCCAGCCGCAATGTATCGCTCAATCCCTCAATGGCGTATTTGGAAGCATTGTATGCACCACGGAACGGTAATGCGACAAAACCCAGCACTGAACTGTTCTGAATGATCCGACCGTAGCCTTGTTTGCGCATCACCGGCACCGCCAGATTGGTCAATTCCTGCCAGCCGAATACATTGGTTTCGAATTGCGCTCGTAGCGCGTCGCGAGGTAAGTCTTCGACAGCACCAGGTAAGCCGAATGCGCCATTGTTGAAGAGTGCGTACAGTTCGCCACCAGTACGCCGCAGCACTTCTTCAAAGGCAAAGTGAATCGTATTGGAGTCATTTAAATCCAAACGGAAACTTTCGAAACCTTCGGCAAGCAGTGCTGCGACGCTATCGCGCTTTCTCGCAGTGGCAAAGACGCGATAGCCTCTTTCCCGTAGACCTTTGGCGGCACAATAGCCGATGCCGCTGGAGCAGCCTGTAATCAGTATGGTTTTTGTCATTGGAATAATAAGTTAACGATATAATTTTTAGTAAGGGAGTTGTTGGTCGCTTGACAATGTTTTTGCTGTAAAGCTAGCATCCGACAATGTTGCGCCCCGATTTTCTTAGAAAATAACATAACCGAAGAGCGTTCATGGCAAAAATTTTATTCCGGTTGAATGATGTTCCCGATGACGAAGCGGACGATGTGCGCGAATTGCTTACGGATAATGCGATCGACTATTACGAAACATCGGCGGGAAATTGGGGGGTATCAATAGCGGCAATCTGGCTTGTGGATGACAGCCAGTATGATAAAGCCCGCGCGCTCGTGGATGTTTATCAACAAACACGTAGCGCAAGAATGCGTGAAGAATATGAACGCGCGAAACGCGAAGGAAAGAGTCATACATTTCTGGGGACGGTTAGAAATAGGCCGATCAGTTTTACAGTGCACTTAGCGCTTGCTTTACTGGTTTTGTATTTGTCGGCAAAACTAGTGCTGGATCTGGCGGCATAGACAAATTTGATCAAGTTATCAATCTTTATCGTTTTATGCGTTATGATATCGATTGGAAGCTTGTTTAACTTGGTGACTTTCAATATCATTCAGGAGAAAAAACATGAAAAATATATTCAAAACAGTGGCTGCATTTTTGGCGTTTACTCCATTACTGGTTCAAGCGGGAGGTGATCCGGAGCACGTTAAGTTTCCTAAGGATTACGACAAAACCTTTACCTTATATGCGACGATGAATCGTGCAAACCAGACACAACTGGCCAAGCTTTATGCCAACGAAACAACCATTTCAAACTATAAGCAAGGGAAAAACGGCGGATCGGGTGCGGTTGTGGTAATGGAAATTTATACACCGAAAAAAGATGCGGAAGGTAAGCCGATTCCCGGTAGCGATGGTCTTTTTGAAATCGATTCGCTGGCAGCAGTTGCAGTGATGGAAAACAGAAGCGACTGGGATGCTTCTTTTTCGAAGGAAAATCGTACGGGTGACTGGGGTTTTGCTCTTTACAATCCGGACGGTAGCGTGAAAAGCAACGAGTTGAATTGCGTTCAATGTCATACGCCATTGCAAGCGCAGGATTTCTTGTTTACTTACCAGAAATTGGTTGATTTTGTTAAGAAATAGTCAATTTCTGAATGAATTGACCGGATAGCTCCGGCTATCCGTTATCATGCCTCGGATTGTATTGCCTCAGTATGAGCTTTGACCCTCAAGATCGAATACCATCGATTTCTGTCGTTAACTTTGATAAATTGGATGCATTACGCCGAATGGACCCGGCGGGTGGCGCCGATTTCCTGAAAAGATTAGTGGGCATTTTTTTAGCGTCTACTCCCGGGGCTGTCATGCGAATCGAAGCAGCCATTCAGGCGGATGATCGCATCGGGATGATTCAAGCAGTTCATTCATTACGATCAAGCGCTGCTAATGTCGGTGCCGAGCAACTTTCGGATATTTGCCGATTACTGGAAGACTCCGGGGATCATTTGCAAAAGAAAGATATTGTTGAATTGTTATCAAAATTGCAGCATGAATTCCAATTGGTGACAATCGCGTTGCAGGACTTGCAGAAAGATTTTTAGAATGATGATCAAATCCGCTGCCCTTGAAATCACGCCGGAAATTTAAATTGTGGAGCTATCGTGCGAGAAGTTGTCATACTAAGCGGTGTACGAACAGCAATCGGCGGTTACGGTGGCTCTCTGAAAGATATCGCTCCTACTGATCTGGCGGCAAAGGTGGTTGATGAAGCTGTTCGTCGTGCTCAGGTGGATACTGCGGAAATAGGGCATTTGGTTTTCGGGAATGTTATTCATACGGAAGCGCGTGATATGTATTTAGCGCGCGTGGCCGCCATACAAGGAGGATTGCCGCAGCATGTATCGGCTTTAACCGTAAATCGGCTGTGTGGCAGCGGGTTGCAAGCGATTATTTCCGCAGCGCAGAATATCCAGTTGAATGATACGGATGTGGCAGTAGCCGGTGGTGCGGAGTCCATGAGCCGTGGTGGTTATTTGCTGCCGGCATTGCGCTGGGGGCAACGCATGAATGATGGCAGTACTGTGGATATGATGGTGGGTGCATTGATCGATCCTTTCGATCGTGTGCATATGGGCATCACCGCTGAAAATATTGCATCGAAATGGCAAATAAGCCGTCAGGAGCAAGATACTTATGCGGTTGAAAGTCATCGTCGCGCAGTACACGCGAGTAAAAGCGGTTATTTTAGAGAACAGATATTGCCAATCGAAATTTCCAATCGCAAAGGAACAGTCGTTTTTGATACGGATGAGCATCCTCGGGAAAATGCGGACATTGAAAATCTCGCTAAACTCAATCCTGTTTTTCTGCGGGAAGGAACGGTTACTGCAGGTAACGCCTCAGGTATCAATGATTGCGCTGCGGCATTAGTGTTGATGGAAAGCGGTGCGGCACAAAAGCGGAAATTAAAGCCGATGGCTCGATTGATTTCATACGGCCATGCAGGCATTGATCCGAAATTCATGGGAATGGGGCCAGTCCCTGCTGTGCAAAGCGCTCTGCGGCGTGCGAATCTTAATATCTCAGATCTGGACGTGATCGAATCTAACGAAGCTTTTGCGGTTCAAGCGTGCGCAGTAGCAAAAGAATTGCATTTCGATCCGGAAAAAACAAACCCGAATGGCGGTGCTGTGGCATTAGGTCATCCAATAGGTGCTACAGGTTCAGTCCTTACAATCAAAGCCATTTATGAGCTGCATCGTACCGGAAAACGTTACGCATTGGTAACAATGTGTATTGGTGGCGGTCAGGGAATCGCAGCTATTTTCGAAAGACTTGATGCTTGAAGCGAGTTTTAGTTTTTTGTCGCAGTTAAAAGCGCATTTAAAGGAATTCTACGTTGACTGTATAGCATTATTCGACTATAGTTGCGGTTTTTTTAAGTGTAGCTATGCTGTCTGTCCAAGGGCAGGTGAAAAACATGTCTTGGATTAAGAGTAGGCCGCTTAAAATAGTTCTTCGCATACAGTTGTTGACTACACTTGCAGCAGCAACCGTTTTCTGGCTTCTGATGGATATGCATAGTGCAATTTCAGCGCTATTTGGAGGAACGGTAAACGTAATTGCTTCTGCAGTTTATGCAGTTATGGTGTCTCAACATAGCGGTTTTACGGCAGGTGCGGCGCTTAGGACGGCGCTCAGGGCTGAGGCAGTCAAAATAATATTGACGATCGGCCTGTTATGGATGGTGTTTAAATATTACGAAAATGTAAACGCATTTGTATTTATTGGAACATTTATCCTTGTTGTTCTGGTTTATAGTTTGGCGCTTTTGGTAGCGGACAATACAAAGTCAAAATAAGATAAATTCATCATAGCGAAGTAGGCAGTACATGGCATCCGAAACAGAACTTACTCCAACATCATACATTGATCACCACCTAACCTATTTAACAACGCAAGTAAGTAAAGGTTCATTCTGGGTTCTTCATGTTGATACATTGATCACCTCAATAATCCTTGGCGTCATTAGCTTTGGCTTTATATGGTTGGTTGTGCGTAAAGCGACTCCGGGAGTCCCCTCCAGAACTCAAGCATTCGTTGAATTGGCTGTCGAGTTTATCGATAACGAAGTTAAGAATACTTTTCATGGTAATCGACACGCATTGGTTGCACCGATGGCGTTAACCGTTTTTGTTTGGGTGTTGATGATGAACGCCATGGATATTTTGCCGATCGATATCATGGCGTGGATTACTGAAAATATTTTCGGTATGCATAATTGGAAGATTGTGCCGACAACCGATGTAAATACAACCTTTGCTCTAGCATTGTCAGTTTGGTTTTTAATGCTTTACTTTAATGTAAAGGTGAAAGGAATTGGCGGGTGGATGCATGAGCTTTTCTGTACACCGTTTGGTAAGAATCCATTGCTTTGGATCTTAAATCTGCTATTTAATTTTATTGAATACGTATCCAAGCCTCTTTCTCATTCTTTGCGGCTATTTGGTAACATCTATGCAGGTGAAATTATATTTCTTCTGTTGGGAATGTGGGCGGCAACAGGTGTGTCGGGGACCATTTTCGGGGCGGTTCTGGGCGCTGGGTGGGCAATTTTTCACATCCTGATTGTGACGTTGCAGGCCTTTATATTTATGATGTTGACGGTAGTTTATATCTCAATGGCGCATGAATCACATTAAAATCTAAAGCTTTTTTTGTTGTATTTTATTAATCTTTATTAGAAGGAAACTAAAATGGAGAACTTGCAGTATTTGGCAATGATTCAAGCATATACTGGAATAGGTATTGGTTTGATGATTGGATTGGGCGCAGCGGGAGCCTGTATCGGTGTTGGTGTGATGTGTAGTCGTTTTCTTGAGGGGGCGGCACGTCAACCCGAAATGATACCGACTTTACAAGGTAAAGTGTTTTTGTTACTGGGCTTGACTGATGCGTCTTTCATTATTGCTGTAGGTTTGGCGATGCTGTTTGCATTTGGTAATCCATTGTTGGCAGTAATTCAGTAAAAGTATTGTTGTTTCAATCTGAATTTATAGGCTTGTCATGAATATTAATTTTACTTTAATTTCTCAGGCGATAGCCTTCTCGGTATTTATTTGGTTCACTGTTAAATTTGTTTGGCCACCATTGTTGCGTGCGATTGAAGAAAGACAAAAAACAATTGCAGATGGATTGGCGGCAGGAGAGAGGGGGCGCCATGAATTGGAATTGGCGAGCCAGCGTTCGTCTGATGTGTTGAAAGAAGCGAAACAAAGAGCATCGGAAATAATAGTGCAAGCTGAGAAGCGGGCTTCAGAAATTATTGAAGAAGCAAAAGTAGCTGCAAAAGAGGAAGGTAATCGGATAGTTACCGGTGCAAAAGCAGAAATTGAACATGAAATGTTTAGCGCAAAAGAAGTGCTAAGGCAACAAGTCGCTGAGATCGCGCTTGCGGGAGCGGCAAAAATTTTGCGTCGTGAAGTGGATGCAAAAGCACATGCTGAATTACTTGATACGATACGGGATGATCTAAAATAATGGCGGAAGCAATTACAGTTGCCAGACCCTATGCAGAGGCGGTATTTAGGTTTGCCTTAGAAAATAAGGCGTTGTCTCAGTGGTCCAAAATATTGCAAATTGCTGCTGAAATAGCGGAAGACGATCAGATCAAGTTGCTGATAGGCAATCCATTAGTGCCGGTTGAGCAACTGAGCGAACTATTTCTCGAAATTGGTGGGAAAAAATTTACTCCAGAAGCCCGTAATTTTATCAGACTGATAATTGAGAATAAGCGGATACTCGTGATGCCTCAAGTAAGGGATTTATTTGAGCAGCTAAAGGCGCAGCATGAGGGTGTATTGGACGCGAAGATCATCACGGCTTTCAAGCTAGAGAGCGGGCAGTTGAGTGATTTGGTGGCAGACTTGGAAAAAAAATTCAATCGCAAAGTTGAAGCTCAAGTGAGCGTAGACCCAGAAATAATAGGCGGAGTGAAGGTTGAAATTGGTGATGAAATCTTCGATGCTTCTATACGTGGAAAACTTGAAGCAATGACCATTGCTCTTAAAAGCTAGGAGTTAAATAAAATGCAGTTAAATCCATCCGAAATCAGTGAATTGATTAAAAAAAGGATAGAAGGACTAACAGATACAGCAGAAGTTAGAACGCAAGGAACCATAGTTTCAGTAACAGATGGAATTGTTCGCATTCACGGTTTATCGGATGTGATGCAGGGTGAGATGTTAGAATTTCCGAATAATACTTTCGGATTGGCTTTGAATCTAGAAAGAGACTCTGTGGGTGCTGTTATTCTGGGTACGTACGAACATCTCCGGGAAGGCGACACTGTAAAATGTACAGGACGGATCTTGGAAGTTCCGGTTGGCGAAGGTTTGCTGGGTAGGGTTGTGAACGCATTGGGACAGCCCATTGATGGCAAAGGTCCAATTACAGCGGCAAGATCGGAACCAATTGAAAAAATTGCTCCTGGTGTGATTTGGAGGCAATCGGTAGATCAACCGGTACAAACCGGTTTGAAATCCGTGGATTCGATGGTGCCGGTGGGACGTGGGCAACGTGAACTAATTATTGGCGATCGGCAAACTGGTAAAACTGCGGTAGCGATTGATGCGATTTTGAATCAGAAAGGTCAAAATATGCTTTGCATCTATGTTGCGGTAGGCCAGAAAGCATCTTCAATTGCCAACGTAGTGCGTAAACTAGAAGAGCGAGGAGCAATGGAATATACCATTGTAGTCGCAGCGACAGCATCGGAATCTGCTGCAATGCAATTTATTGCTCCATATTCAGGTTGTACGATGGGGGAGTATTTCCGCGATAGAGGACAGGATGCACTCATTATATATGACGATTTGACCAAGCAAGCATGGGCGTATCGTCAAATTTCTTTGCTGTTGAGACGCCCGCCGGGACGGGAAGCTTACCCTGGTGATGTGTTTTATCTTCATTCTCGTTTACTTGAAAGAGCAGCTAGAGTAAGCGCGGCTTATGTAGAAAAAGAAACGAATGGTCAAGTGAAAGGAAAAACAGGTTCGTTAACGGCATTGCCGATTATTGAAACGCAAGCAGGTGACGTTACAGCTTTCGTTCCGACAAATGTCATTTCAATTACTGACGGACAGATCTTCCTTGAAACGGATTTATTCAATGCTGGTATTCGCCCTGCAATCAATGCGGGTGTATCCGTCTCACGGGTAGGCGGTGCGGCGCAAACGAAAGTCATTAAAAAGCTTGGTGGTGGTATACGTTTAGCTTTGGCGCAATATCGTGAACTGGCGGCATTTGCACAATTCGCATCGGATTTGGATGAAGCAACACGCAAGCAGCTAGAGCGCGGGAAAATGGCGACTGAGCTGATGAAGCAACCCCAATACGCAACTCTTAGTGTGTCGGAAATGGCGTTGACATTATTTGCCATCAACAATGGCTATTATGATGATGTCGAAGTGAATCGTGCTTTGGCTTTTGAGGCTGCGTTGAAGAGCTATATCAAGGCTCAGCATGGTGCAATCCTTGATAAAATCGAGAACAATAAAGAACTGGATGCTGAAACAGATAAAGAATTGGCATCGGCGATTCAAGAATTTAAGCAAAGTGGAACCTATTAGCGATGGCTGGCAGCAGAGAAATACGAAATAAAATAAAGAGCGTAAAAAATACGCAGAAAATTACGCGCGCTATGGAGATGGTGGCGGCGTCAAAAATGCGGAAAGCTCAAGATCGCATGAAAAAAGCGCGACCATATGGTGAGAAGATTCGCAATGTCGCTGCACATATGAGTCGAGCGAATACTGAATATCGCCATCCTTTCCTAATAGAACGCGATACGGTTAAGCGCGTTGGAATTGTTATTGTTACATCTGACAAAGGCTTATGCGGTGGTTTGAATACAAATGTGCTACGAAAAGCCTTGAATCAAATGAAACGCTGGGAAGCTGAGGGCGAGCAGCTTGAAGTTTGCTGCATAGGCAATAAAGGCCTAGGTTTCATGAGTCGCATAGGTGCAAATGTGATTTCACAAGTCATTGCACTTGGAGATACTCCCGATATTGCAAAGCTCATTGGAGCAGTAAAGGTTGTGTTGGATGGATACACACAAGATCGCTTTGACCGAGTGTTTATTTTTTACAATCGCTTCATCAACACAATGAAGCAAGAGCCAGTAATGGAGCAGTTACTGCCATTGACAGATGAGCGCATCCAGGGTGTGGAATCGGCGAATGAAAGACCGAATACCTCGTGGGATTACATCTATGAGCCTGAAGCGAAACCTGTGATTGATGATGTCATGATTCGCTATGTCGAGGCATTGATTTATCAGGCTGTTGCAGAAAATATGGCATCAGAGCAATCAGCAAGAATGGTGGCTATGAAAGCAGCGTCAGACAATGCCGGTAATGTCATTGATGAATTAACTTTAATTTATAACAAGTCTCGACAAGCAGCAATTACCAAAGAATTGTCCGAAATTGTCGGGGGCGCTGCAGCCGTTTAAAATAATTTTTGTATTAGTTTAGGGAACAACAATGAGCCAAGGAAAAATTGTACAGTGCATTGGTGCGGTAATAGATGTGGAATTTCCACGCGATTCTCTTCCGAACGTATACGATGCATTGGTAATGGAAGGATCAGAGCTAACGCTTGAGGTGCAGCAGCAATTAGGCGATGGTGTGGTGAGAACAATCGCACTCGGTTCTTCCGATGGTTTGCGTCGCGGAATGATGGTCGATAATACTGGTAAGCAAATTACAGTACCAGTGGGCGCCAAGACATTGGGGCGTATTATGGATGTTTTGGGACGCCCTATAGATGAAATGGGTGATATCGGTGCAGAGCAGAAAATGTCGATACACCGTGAGGCACCAGCGTTTGATGAACTCTCAGCTTCTACGGAATTATTAGAAACAGGCATCAAAGTAATTGATCTCATATGTCCGTTTGCTAAGGGTGGTAAAGTTGGCTTGTTTGGGGGTGCGGGTGTTGGCAAGACTGTCAACATGATGGAATTAATCCGTAATATTGCAATTGAGCACAGTGGCTATTCGGTATTCGCAGGCGTTGGCGAGCGCACACGTGAGGGTAA
Organism: Nitrosomonas sp.; assembly: GCF_019635155.1. Lineage (GTDB taxonomy): Bacteria > Pseudomonadota > Gammaproteobacteria > Burkholderiales > Nitrosomonadaceae > Nitrosomonas. The sequence goes on from NZ_JAHBZY010000010.1 coordinate 84,483, forward strand.
TGATTTTTATCATGAAATGAAAGATTCAAAAGTACTTGATAAAGTCGCATTGGTATATGGTCAAATGAATGAACCGCCCGGGAATCGTTTACGTGTGGCTTTGACGGGTTTAACAATGGCTGAAGCATTCCGTGATGAAGGGCGCGATGTTTTGTTCTTCGTGGATAATATATATCGCTATACCTTGGCGGGTACGGAAGTATCGGCATTGCTCGGTCGTATGCCTTCAGCGGTTGGCTATCAGCCGACATTGGCGGAAGAGATGGGGCGTTTGCAAGAACGAATAACATCAACTAAAACAGGCTCCATTACATCAATACAGGCAGTATATGTGCCAGCCGATGATTTAACGGATCCTTCACCAGCAACAACATTTGGACATTTGGATGCAACTGTGGTGTTATCGCGCGATATCGCATCTTTGGGTATTTATCCAGCGGTCGATCCTCTTGATTCAACGTCACGGCAGCTGGATCCGCAAGTGGTGGGTGAAGAGCATTATAATACCGCTCGATCTGTTCAACAAACATTACAACGTTATAAAGAATTGCGGGATATTATTGCGATTCTAGGCATGGATGAATTGTCTGCCGAGGACAAGCTTACAGTTAGCAGGGCTCGGAAAATTCAACGTTTCTTATCGCAACCATTTAACGTGGCGGAAGTATTTACGGGATCACCAGGAAAATATGTATCATTGAAAGATACGATTAAAGGTTTTAAAGGCATTGTTGAGGGTGAATATGATGATTTACCCGAACAAGCTTTTTATATGGTAGGCAGTATCGAAGAAGCAGTCGAGAAAGCTAAAACACTTCAATAATTTTTGAGCGAAATAATGGGAACTGTTTTTCATCTAGATATTGTTAGTGCGGAAGAATCGATATATTCTGGACCTGTTGAATTTTTGGTCGCACCAGCTCAGATGGGGGAAGTGGGTATTTATCCACGGCATACGCCTCTATTGACAAGAATTAACTCAGGTATGGTTCGCATCAAAGCTCAGCTAAAAGATGAGGAATTGGTATATGTATCTGGAGGCGTGCTTGAAGTTCAGCCGGATGTGGTAACAATTCTCGCTGACACGGCGGTTAGAAGTCACGATCTTGACGAAGCTAAAGCAATTGAAGCTAAAAGAGCAGCTGAAGAAGCAATGAAGAATCGTGAATCCGAATTGGACTATGCAAAAGCGCAGGCCGAGTTGATGGAAGCAATGGCGCAATTAGCCGCAATTGATAAATTAAGGAAACGTAAGCATTAAAAAATTTCTGATTCAATAAAAAAGGCGACAATGGTCGCCTTTTTTTGTATCTATTGAATGAATTTGTAATAATTAAACGAATAAATTCAAACCACCAAGCGCAATTTTAATCAAGATGCATACAGAAGAAAAAAAAGTGAATGTTGTGATTCTCGCAGCCGGTGCGGGAAAACGAATGCATTCGATGTTACCGAAAGTATTGCATGAAATTGCCGGCCGATCTTTACTTCAGCACGTGGTCGATAGAGGGCGATCATTGATGCCAGATAAAATTTGTATAGTTATTGGTCACGGTGCGGCACAAGTGAAGCATTCAATGCTTGCAGAAGATGTGAATTGGATTCTCCAGGACCAGCAATTGGGAACTGGACATGCGTTATTACAAGCATTACCTCAGTTGGACGCGAATGGTGTTACATTGGTTTTGTATGGCGATGTTCCATTAATCAGCCAAGGTACTTTGCAAAAATTAATGACTGTCTCTGCGGGTAAGTATTGTTCGCTGTTAACAGCCGTTTTTGATAATCCGTTTGGCTATGGAAGAATTATTAGAGATTTTGAGACCGGAGAAGTGGCAGCGATCGTTGAGCAAAAAGATGCGACGGTGGATCAGCAGAAAATATGCGAAATCAATACGGGTATCATGATGATACCAAATGTTCGTTTACATTCATGGTTACCAGAAATCAGCAATAATAATTCCCAGCGCGAATATTATCTGACGGATATCATTGCTTTAGCTGTGAGAGATGGCGTCGAAGTTAAAACGATTCAGGCAGATAATTATTGGGAAGTTTTGGGTGTTAACAGCAAGACTCAACTTGCCAAGCTTGAGCGCATTTATCAAGAAAATTATTCCAGAGAATTAATGGAAAAAGGCGTTAGGTTGATGGACCCGGAACGTATTGATGTTCGTGGGGACTTAAATTGCGGATCTGATGTTTCAATTGATATTAATTGCATATTTGAAGGTACAGTAACATTGGGTAACTCAGTGCAGATAGGTGCGCATTGCGTTCTAAGGAACGTCAGAGTTGCTTCTGGCGTCATTATTCAGCCTTTTTGCATGATTGAAGATGCAGAAATTGAAGAGGCTTGTAAAATTGGCCCTTATGCAAGAATCCGACCAGGGACAAAACTTGCGAGCCAAGTTCATATTGGAAATTTCGTTGAAGTAAAAAATAGTCAAATCGGTCCATATAGTAAAGCCAACCATTTAAGTTATATCGGAGATTCCACGATTGGTCAGCATGTTAACATTGGTGCTGGAACAATCACTTGTAACTATGATGGGGTCAACAAGTATCGTACAGTAATCGAAGATGATGTATTTATTGGATCGGATACGCAATTAATCGCCCCCGTAAAAATTGCCAGAGGATCAACGATCGGGGCCGGATCAACAATCACCAAAGAGACGCCGGAAAATCAACTAACACTATCAAGGTCAAAACAAGTCAGTATTGCAAACTGGAGGCGTCCAGAAAAAAAGAAATAAAATATAATCGTGAAATTGTTCAAATTTACTGTGTTTGAAATTGTGAGTAAGATGATGAAAAAAGATTAAATGCCTTGCTAGTAAGTTTGCAAAGTATGAGTTAACAGCGATTCGGAATGGTGATCATTCGGGTTTTTAGCAATATGTTATTTTGGAAAAGGCGGAATTCAATGATTGAAGAGGTTCGTGCTGAACAATAATTGCTTCCGATTTGAGTGTTTTTGCTAATAAGCGATCTACAATTTAAGGATACTAATTAATGGCTGGTCATAGTAAATGGGCTAACATCAAACACAAGAAAGCAGCGCAAGATGCTAAACGCGGTAAAGTGTTTACGCGGCTCATCAAAGAGATAACGGTGGCTGCTAGGATGGGGGGGGCGGATCTGGATAGTAATCCCCGGCTGCGATTAGCAGTTGATAAAGCGTATGATCAAAATATGCCAAAGGATAATATCGAACGAGCGATTAAACGCGGCAGCGGAGCTCTTGATGGAGTCGATTATGAAGAAATTCGCTATGAAGGGTATGGCATAAACGGTGCTGCCGTTATGGTTGATTGCATGACGGATAATCGTGTTCGTACGGTTGCAGATGTTCGTCATGCATTTACCAAATTTGGTGGAAATCTTGGAACCGATGGTTCCGTCAGTTTTTTATTCAAACATTGCGGTCAGCTGATTTTTGCACCTGGAACCGATGAAGAAAAGCTTATCGATGCAGCGCTTGATGGCGGTGCGGAAGACGTAATCAGCAACGATGACGGCAGTATTGAAGTGATTACTGCTCCGTATGAATTTATCAATGTGAAACAAGCATTGGAGAAAGCGGAGTTTAAAGCCGAGCATGCAGAGGTTACTATGAAGCCTAGTAGCGAGGCATTGTTAGCTGGCGAGGATGCGGTAAAAATGCAGAAATTGTTAGATGCTTTAGAGAATCTTGATGATGTTCAGAATGTTTATACTACCGCATTGATTAATCAGGATTAGTTTTTATTTTGAATAGGTGAAAAAATTCGCATTCTCGGTATAGATCCAGGCTTACGCATCACCGGTTTTGGAGTGATCGAGAAAAATGGCAGCCATTTGACTTATATCTGTAGTGGAAGCGTTAAAACATGTGAAGGTGATTTACCTTCGAGACTCAAAGAAATTTTAGATAATATTCGTGATGTGATTGAGCAGTATCAGCCGGATCACGTCGCTATCGAGCAAGTTTTTGTCAATCTAAATCCTCAATCCACTTTGTTGCTGGGACAAGCGCGCGGTGCCGCAATTTGTGCGGCTGTAGCGAATAATTTACAGGTGGCGGAATACACAGCTTTGCAAATCAAACAAGCAGTTGTCGGTAAAGGTCATGCTAGCAAAGAACAAGTCCAGCAAATGGTTATGCGATTACTGAATCTAACGGCTCATCCGAGTTCTGATGCTGCTGATGCTCTGGCGTGTGCGGTGTGTCATGCTCATGGAGGGTTGGGTTTGGGAAAAATTTCAACCACGGGATATCGTATGAAGCGGGGACGGTTAGTGTGATAGGGCGATTGACTGGCGTGTTGATAGAAAAACACCCACCGCACGTGCTGTTGGATGTGCGAGGTATTGGTTACGAAATTGATGTTCCAATGAGTACTTATTATGATCTTCCGGTAAATGGCACGGAAGTTACCCTTTATACGCATCTTTTGATACGTGAAGATATACATTTACTGTTTGGATTCGCAACAGAGCCCGAACGGCAAGTTTTTCGACAGTTAATAAAGGTATCCGGTATTGGAGCGAGAACAGCGCTTGCTCTCTTGTCCGGATTGAGTGTACAAGATTTGTATCAAGCGATAGGCACTCAAGATAGTGCACGTCTAATCAAGATTCCTGGAATAGGGAAAAAAACTGCAGAGCGGTTATTACTTGAATTGCGAGATAAGCTCAGCTCTAAAGTGATCGATGCTGAAGCAATCTCATCTTCGTCGAGAAATGGTAGTGATATGCTGAACGCTTTATTGTCACTAGGTTACAATGACCGAGAAGCAAATTGGGCTATTGATCAAATTCAACCGGAAGCATCGTTAACAGATGGAATACGTCGGGCATTACAGTTGCTATCCAAAGAAAGGTAGCGTAAATGATAATGGAACTTTGAAATGATTGAAGTTGACCGGCTGATTACAGCAGCACCTTCCTCTTCCCAGGAGGAAATTCTTGAGCGGGCACTACGTCCTAAACAGTTGCAAGAATACATCGGTCAGGAGAAAATTCGGGAACAGCTGCAAATTTTTATTGCAGCAGCCAAAAAACGCCATGAAGCACTCGACCATGTATTGTTGTTTGGTCCGCCAGGTCTTGGTAAAACGACACTTGCGCATATTATCTCGAAAGAGATGGGGGTCAGCCTACGGCAGACTTCTGGTCCGGTTTTAGAGCGTCCTGGTGATTTGGCAGCTTTGTTGACTAACCTGGAACCCAACGACGTATTATTTATTGATGAGATTCATCGCCTTTCGCCAGTAGTGGAGGAGATTCTCTATCCGGCATTGGAAGATTATCAGTTGGATATTATGATTGGCGAAGGACCCGCAGCACGATCTGTCAAATTGGATTTGCCATCTTTTACATTGGTGGGTGCCACGACTCGGGCGGGAATGCTTACAAACCCGCTTCGTGATCGCTTTGGTATTGTGTCTCGTTTGGAATTTTATACCGCGGAAGAACTTTCTAAGATAGTGATACGGTCCGCCGGATTGTTGAATGTGAAAATTTCATTCGATGGTGCATTTGAGATCGCGCGACGCTCTCGGGGGACTCCACGTATAGTAAATCGTTTGTTACGCCGGGTTCGTGATTATGTGGAAGTTAAAGCGGATGGACATATTTCCCGTGAACTGGCGGATGCAGCTTTAAGCATGTTAGATGTGGATGCAATAGGTTTGGATGTGATGGATCGGAAATTGCTGCTGACTGTGTTGGAGAAATTCAACGGTGGCCCCGTGGGTGTGGATAATCTTGCTGCAGCGATCGGTGAGGAACGGGATACTATTGAAGATGTATTGGAGCCTTACTTGATACAACAAGGTTTTTTAAAACGCACATCAAGGGGGCGAGTAGCGACTGCAGCGGCTTTCCAGCATTTTGGTTTCGCATTGCCAACTACCAACGGATCGATAGGAAATTTCTGGGGAAACAATGAATAATGAGTTGTTAAACTGATAATCAATTAATTCAAATGCAAGTTCATACATTACGTTTTGTCGTAGCCGTATTGCTAACTTTGATTGTAATGCTGTTTTTCTATACCAATCGCGAGAAAGATTACTATAGCAAAAGTGCGGAACCAGCTATAAAACAAATACTCACTGAAATTTCTGGCTGGGAAAAACAAACCTTCTTGCATCATTTAGCACCGGAAACCAAACAAACACTTACCGATAAAGAGCTAGATAAATTGATGGATTACTATCGAAGTTTTGGCCGCTTTCACTCTATAGTCGAGCTGAGTTTTTCGCGAACTATGAGTGCATTTTCATTGGTTGGGGAGAAACGCATTAATTATTCTGGTGAAGCAACATTTGATTCTGGATTGGCTAGCCTAAATATTACACTAATCGAACGAGACGGATATTTTCTTGTATATAATTTTGCCTTGGCGAAAGTAGCCAAGTAGTGGTTAAAATAAAAGGACCACAAGATTCATGATACTATGACTTGAACTATATCAGGGATATAGTAGTCCTATTTGCCGTTAGAATGTTTTTTATATGGAGGCTATTTCATAATGAATCAAAATTTTTCATCAGTAGCTCAAAGCTCTTCATCGGTGCTTGCTACAAATAAAGTCTTGCGTAATACCTATATGCTTTTGTCGTTGACTCTGCTGTTCAGCGGATTGACTGCTGCACTATCAATGGCGCTGAAAATGCCGCCAATGACTTATTTGATTTCAGTTATTGGTGGTATGGTGATAGCAATGTTTGTATTACCGCGTTTTGCAAACTCATCGGCGGGGATCGGGATTGTTTTCCTGATTACGGGTCTATTGGGATTCGGATTGGGGCCAGTGCTGACCATGTATGCTTCGTTACCGAATGGTGGCAACATCATTACTTTGTCATTGGGTGGTACAGGAGTCATATTTATGGGGTTGTCCGCTTATGCGCTAGCTACTAAAAAAGATTTTAGCTTTTTAGGTGGTTTTTTGATGGTAGGTTTTTTACTAGTACTATTAGCGGCGGTAGCTAATATCTTCTTGCAGATACCGGCAATGTCATTGATGATATCAGCGGTTGTTATCATGATAATGAGCGGTTTTATTCTTTATGATACGAGTCGCATCATTCATGGCGGTGAAACCAATTATGTGTTAGCTACGATAGGTTTATACATGACCATTTTTAATATCTTTATCAGTTTGTTGCAAATTTTAGGTATTATGGGTAACGATGATTAATCACTAAATCCTAATGAGGAATGAATAAAGCCCCGGTAGAACCGGGGCTTTTTTTGCGCTGTCAGATAGTTTGACGAGGGGAATTGAGATGGATTGGATGCAGATTGTTTCAGCTTTGGCGTTAGTGGCGTTTATTGTTATTCTCTTGCCGTCAGCGCGGTATATGATCAAAAATAGCCCGAAGGGCACATCATCCGACTGGATGAGTTTCGTAATCCCTATTTTTGCGGTAATCGTATTTATTGCACTTCTGATAAAGCTGGTGTGAAAATCGAATATTCTTTGAGTTGTGATAATTAAAATAATCGTTTTTCTATATTCATTTGTAACAATACCATTTTATAAACATGGGAATATTGCTATAAAAATCATGATTTTCCCTTGTTTGAGTAACTGCAGCATGCTAGAATTTCCACTCGATTAATTAGCATGTAGAAGTGTTCTATAACTAATAAAATCTAAGTTGCGGATAAAAAGGAAATTCGGCCAAGGAAATGAAATTATCGTCAATCATGGTGTGGTTTTAACAAGACAAGATTTTGGCGTATGACTTCCGTAAGCTGGCTGAACAGGATAAGCGTTCAGGTTTGTAGCGTTCTAAGTCGTACCTGAAATCTGTAAAATTAGTAATCATGTGGGGGGAAATATGAGAAGTAAATCAGCAGCAACCCTGGCGGGGGTATCCGCTCTCGCTTTGTACTCAAGTATGGCGGTGGGGTCCAAATATAATTTGCCTGAGCCGCAGAGTGTGATAGCGCAAGATATCTACGATCAACATATTGTGTTGATGTGGATATGTTTAGTAATTTTTATTGGTGTATTTGGCGTTATGTTTTATTCTGTGCTAAAGCATCGTAAATCTCTTGGATATAAAGCAGCAAATTTTCATCATAGTACTACTGTTGAGATTATATGGACAGTCATACCTTGTCTTATTCTTGTGGTGATGGCGTGGCCGGCGACCAAAACCGTTATTGCGATGAAAGATACTTCTAGTCCAGATATAACCATTAAGGCAACTGGGTATCAATGGATGTGGGGATATGATTATTTGCAAGGCGAAGGAGAGGGAATTAGTTTCTTTAGTAAACTATCTACACCGCGTGCGCAAATTGAAAATAAAGCGCCGAAAGGGGAAAACTATCTGCTGGAAGTTGATAATCATGTGGTTGTGCCTGTAGGTAAGAAGGTGCGGGTTATTTTAACGGCAAATGATGTGCTCCATGCTTGGTGGGTGCCGGCATTGGGGGTTAAGCAAGATGCAATCCCGGGTTTTATTCGTGATACATGGTTTACCGCAGATAAGCCGGGAATCTATCGTGGTCAATGTGCGGAATTATGCGGCAAGGATCATGGGTATATGCCAATTGTGGTGGAAGTGATGGATGCGGATGAATATAGCAAATGGGTGGCAGCAAAATCGTCTGCGGTTAAAACATCAATGCATCTAGAAAACAAGTAAAAGGAGATAATTATGGCAGCAGTACATGGTGACGCACACGGTCACGAACATGATGATCATCATCCAAGCGGTATAATGCGTTGGATTACAACAACGAATCATAAAGATATCGGAACGATGTATTTGTGGTTCAGTTTTGCGATGTTTCTGGTGGGTGGAACGCTAGCAATGGGAATTCGCGCCGAGCTTTTTCAGCCCGGCATACAAATATTAGAACCGGAATTATTTAATCAATTCACGACGCTGCATGGCTTGATAATGGTGTTTGGCGCCATTATGCCGGCGTTTGTTGGTTTTGCTAACTGGCAAGTGCCATTGATGATTGGTGCGCCAGATATGGCATTTGCGAGGATGAACAACTGGAGCTTCTGGTTGCTACCAGTAGCGGCTACGCTATTGGTAAGTTCATTCTTTGTTCCCGGTGGTGCGGCTGCAGGTGGTTGGACATTCTATCCCCCGCTTTCAACACAGGGCGGATTGGGCGTTGATCTGATGATCTTCTCAGTTCACATCTTGGGTGCGTCTTCAATTATGGGATCGATTAATATCATTACCACCATTTTGAATATGCGTGCTCCAGGCATGACATTGATGAAAATGCCAATGTTTGTTTGGACATGGCTGATTACAGCTTATTTGCTTGTGTTGGTGATGCCTGTATTGGCGGGTGTGGTAACCATGCTTTTGACAGATCGCCATTTTGGTACTAGCTTCTTCAACGCGGCAGGCGGTGGAGATCCTGTGATGTTTCAGCATATTTTCTGGTTCTTTGGGCATCCAGAAGTATATATCATGATTTTACCTTCCTTTGGCATTGTGTCGGAAGTAATTCCAACCTTCTCACGTAAACCATTGTTTGGATATTCTTCAATGGTTTATGCAACGGCTTCAATTGCAATTTTGTCGTGTGTGGTATGGGCGCACCATATGTTTACTGCCGGTATGCCAACTGTTGGTCAGCTATTTTTTATGTATGCGACAATGCTGATTGCTGTACCGACCGGTGTAAAAGTGTTTAACTGGACGGCCACAATGTGGCGTGGTTCGATGAGTTTTGAAACTCCTATGTTGTTTGCGATTGGCTTTATCTTCTTATTTGTAATCGGTGGTTTCAGTGGTGTAATTTGCGCCATTGTGCCAATTGACATTCAAGTACAAGATACCTATTACGTAATCGCTCACTTTCATTATGTACTTGTTTCTGGTTCTTTGTTTGCTTTATTTGCAGGAGCTTACTATTGGATACCGAAATGGACAGGTCGTATGTACAATGAAACGCTGGGTAAATGGCACTTTTGGTTGTCAATGTTCTTCTTCAATTTGACATTCTTTGTGCAGCATTTCTTGGGATTGGCGGGTATGCCACGTAGAATTCCAGATTACAACTTGCAATTCGCTGATTTCAACATGATTTCAAGTATTGGTGCATTTGGGTTTGGATTAACTCAGCTTCTTTTCCTCTACATTATGATTAGTTGTATTCGTAGCGGAGAAAAAGCACCTCAAATGCCATGGGATGGCGCAACAACTTTGGAATGGACGCATTTGCCAACACCAGCGCCTTACCATAGTTTTGAAAAACCACCTATTGTTAAGTAAATAAAAGCAATTAGGAATTTTGTATGTCACAAGAAACAGATTTGAAGCGTAAAAAAGTTAAAACAGCACTGTTTTTGTTAATAACGGTAGTTGCGTTATATTTAACGGTAATCATTAAACAATGGGAATGATAAATAGTAATCCAAAAGCTAATGTTTTAATGCTGAAAAAGTTGTTTATTTTCACATTGATCATGTTTGCATTTGGTTATGCGTTAGTTCCGTTTTATGAAAAGTTTTGCGAAGTTACCGGCATTAATAATCTGTTAAATCCTGATGTATTAAGTAAGGATAACTGGGTGGATGAAGAGCGCTGGTTGGCGGTTGAGTTTGATGCCAATGCAAGAGGATTACCTTGGAGTTTTAAATCACTTCAAACCAATGCTCGAATCCATCCCGGTGAACCAATTACTGTGATGTACGAGATTACGAATAATTCAGATCGTGAGATTGCTGGGCAAGCAATACCAAGTTATAGTCCACGCTATCTGGAAAAACATCTGAAGAAATTGGAATGTTTTTGTTTTACAAAACAGGTGCTTAAACCAAAAGAAACGAGGCAAATGCCAGTTCAGTTTGTAATTGATCCCAGCTTACCCGTTGAGATTAATACAGTAACGATTTCATATACTTTTTTTGAATTGCCTGAAGGCGTAAATGTTATCAAAAAGTAAGGCGACATTTTGAGCAAGCAGACAGATAAGCCCGCAAAAGCAAGTATTTTACAAGTTGCGAAAGCTGTAATGTTTGCGTTCATGGGAATTCGAAAAAAAAGTGATCTTGAGCATGATGCTGCAACATTAACACCAGTTCAAGTGATTTTAGGTGGAATTATTGGCGCGATACTATTCGTTCTTGGTGTAATGCTGATTGTCAGATTGATAGTGAGTTAGAAATTAAAAACATAAGTAAGAGGAGAGAAGAATGAGTCAAGAATCAGGACATTATTATGTCCCAGCTCCATCGACGTACCCAATCATTGGATCGACGGCGATTTTGTTTATGGGATCAGGCGCCGCTTTGACCATGAACAAGATAGAAACAGGATATTGGTTATTGGCAATTGGTTTTGCTATTCTGATATATATGCTTTTTGGATGGTTTGGAACGGTAGCGAGAGAAAGCGAAGGCGGAAAATATGGGACGCAAGTCGATAAATCTTTTCGCTGGGGAATGAGTTGGTTTATTTTTACGGAAGTTATGTTCTTTTGCGCATTTTTCGGCGCTCTGTATTACATGCGTAATCTTTCAATACCATGGTTAGCAGAAGAAAGCACTGTGTTGGGGAATAGTTTTTGGTCATCGTATGATGGAAAGTGGCCGACGGCTGGTCCTGGAGAATATGATCCATTCACTCCAATGGGAGCTTGGGGATTGCCGGCATTTAACACGTTGTTACTATTGACTTCCGGTGTAACCTGCACAATCGCACATTGGAGGCTTAAAGAAAACAGACGTGATGGTTTAAAACTCTGGTTATTGGCAACGATCGCATTAGGTGCAACGTTCATTGCTTGCCAAGCTTATGAGTATGTTCATGCTTATCAAGATTTAAATCTCAAATTAACAACGGGTGCATACGGTGCGACATTTTTCATGCTAACCGGGTTTCATGGTTTCCATGTGACTATTGGAACGATTATGTTGATCGTTATCTACTTCCGTAGTGCGGCTGGGCACTTTTCGCCCGAGCATCACTTCGGATTTGAAGGCGTGGCATGGTATTGGCACTTTGTCGACGTAGTATGGTTGGGGTTGTTTGTATTCGTATACCTGATGTAACGAAATAACAGCGGTTTTTCTTACAAAATTCCAGCTTTTGCACTAAAGGAAATTGAAAGGTGAAAAAGCTGGAATTTGTCATTATCGAGAGTAAAAATGCAATGCTGTTGAGTTTTCCTGCTATAGATGAATCCTAAGAATTTCGCAAAGAATCTGTTCAAATTTACTGGCAATGCTGATTGATGAACATTCTAGGATATCGATTTGAACCAAGACTATGGTCAATTATTGTAACCATAGCAGCAATCTTAATTTTTATGAATCTCGGCTTATGGCAATTATCGAGGGCGGATGAAAAGCAATCCAAACATGAGCAGTTAGAACAATTCGCAAAGCAGCCCCCGGTATTATTACCTGCCAGTATGGTTAAGCTAAGAGATTATGAATATCGGGATGTGGAAGTACAAGGTGAATTTGTTAATGAGAAGACAATTTATCTGGACAATAAAACTTATCAGGGAAGAGCGGGTTATCATGTTATTACGCCGCTAAGAATTTCAAATAGTTCTTCACATGTAGCTATAAATAGAGGTTGGATAGCTACGGGTTACGATAGGTCAATATTGCCGCCTATTATGGAAATAAAAGACGAAGTACAAATAATAGGCACTGTTGTTTCACCAGATATCAAAACGTTTGAGTTGTCTGATAAACAAATAGAGAATCAAGTTTGGAGCAGTTTCTCATTTGAGAAATATCAGCAATTTGTCGGATTAAAAATGCAGCCTTTGTTGATTTTACAAAAAAGCAAAGATGATGACGGACTAATAAGAGAATGGCATAAACCCGATTCAGGAGCATCGAAAAACATTGGTTATGCAGTTCAATGGTTTTCGCTTGCAGCCACAACAATAATCATTTTTATAGTATTGAATGTCAAACGAAGAAATAAAGAAGAGCAACAGGCGTAAATTCATTCTTCTGTTGATTTTGATGTGCCTACCGGTTTTTGTTTCTTATGCACTGTATTTCATGGAATACAGGCCGGAAAGCAAGAATTATGGTGATCTAATACCGATCGTCAAGCTTGCAGGCAAAGGTACGAATCAATTAGATAATACCATTCTTCGAATAAAAGATTTGCATGGAAAGTGGGTATTATTAACTGTGGACTCAGCTGAACATTGCAGCGAAGCATGTATGAAAAAGCTTTACTTCATGCGGCAAGTTCGGATAGTACAAGGTAAAGAAAAACATAGAATCGAACGACTCTGGCTAATCAACGATAATACGAAACCCAGTGAAGAATTATTGAAGGAATATGAAGGGACGTATTTTGTAAGCGCGAAAGATAGCGAGTTGCTCGAATTGATCGAAACCAAGGAATCACAAATAAAGCATATTTATTTGATAGATCCTATCGGAAATTTGATGATGCGATTTCCGGAGGATGTTGACGGCACAAAAATGGGGCATGATCTGAAACGTTTACTTCATGTTTCGCAAATAGAACATTAAATAACCATTGCTATAAAAAATTTTATAGCAATAGTAAGAGATTAAAGAAAAGTATAAGGAGATTAATGATATGGCTTCCAGTATGACATGGCAAGAAACGGCGTCGCGTATCAATCAATTCTATAAATTAACCAAACCGCGTGTGGTATCGCTGATAGTTTTTACTGCAGTAATTGGCATGTTTTTAGCGGTTCCCGGAGCAGTACCGTTGGATACATTAATTTTAGCGACGATTGGCATCGCATTGGTGGCAGGCGCTGCAGCCGCTTTAAATTGTTTGGTTGAACACAAACTGGATGTGGTGATGGCAAGAACGAAAGGCAGGCCTTTGCCACAAGGAAAAGTCAGTGTTCCTGAAACATTGTTTTTCCTGTCAATCGTTGGTGGTTTGGGATTGTTCATTCTATATTACTGGATCAATGAACTGACTATGTGGCTGACCCTCGGGACTTTTGTCGGCTATGCCATCATTTATACCGTGATATTAAAACCATTGACGCCGCAGAATATTGTGATCGGCGGTGCATCGGGTGCCATGCCACCAGTTTTGGGGTGGACCGCGGTGACTGGAGAAATTTCAAGCGATGCATTATTGCTGTTTTTGATTATTTTTGCCTGGACGCCTCCCCATTTTTGGGCACTGGCGTTGTATCGCAAAAATGAATACGCATCTATCGGCATGCCGATGCTGCCAGTGACACACGGCGATCAATTTACGAAATTGCATGTGCTGTTGTATACATTCATTCTATGTGCCGTCACGATTCTTCCATACGTGACCCAAATGAGCGGTATGATTTATCTGGTAAGCACGTTGATATTGAATGGTATTTTCTTATACTATGCCATCGAAATTTACCGCAATTACAGCGATAAACTGGCTCGCGAAGCATTCCGCTACTCGATTTTATATCTGGCATTGCTGTTTGTCGCATTACTGGTTGATCATTACTTTCATTTCTAGAATTTTCTGATCAATTTACAAAAACTGCGGTTGCAGTATTTCCATAGCGGTGGAACTGCAATCGCTTTTATATTTTTAAGAACAGGCGGTTTGCTTCAATTTGGAGCAGGAAACAATTTGCCAGGATTAAGAATATTATTCGGGTCAAATACCTGTTTAATGGCGCGCATCAGATTGAGCGTTGAAGCATCGATTTCTTTCGTAATGAAAGCGCGCTTTTCACTGCCAATACCATGTTCACCGGATAAAGTGCCGCGCAGTTTAATCACCAAATTAAACACTTCATCCAAACACCGTTCAGCACGCGCTACTTCGTCAGGATTATCCGGATTGATCAGTAAGTTGACGTGAATATTGCCATTGCCTGCATGACCGAAATTGACATTGTGCAGTTGATAGTGATGACTCAATTGTGTCAGTCCAGTCAGAAATTGAGGCAAGGTATCAACCGGTACGACGACATCTTCATTAATTTTTTTCGGTGCGATTTCTCGAAGTAATGGAGACAAAGCTTTGCGAGCTTTCCACAGTGCTGGAATGTTGTCGACCTCACCCGCAAAAATCAACTCGGAAGATTGACAAGCAGCTAAAATAGCGGCTACCGCTTCTGCTATGTCAAGACTGGAGCCATCCACTTCAATCATTAGCATGGCATGCGTGTCAGCAGGCAGCATATCGGGATAGCGGCCACGAATTAAATTGAGAGAACCGGCATCCAAAAATTCCAGAGCACTTGGCAATTGCGGCAGCGTCATGATTCTAACGATCGCTGCGGCACAACTGGAAAGATCACGGTAGTGAGCAGTAATGCCGGTGACAGCATTGGGTAACGCGGTTAATTTCAACGTGGCTTCCGTGATGACTGCCAGCGTTCCTTCGGAACCGATAAGTAGGCGAGTCAAGTCATAACCGACCACTCCTTTAGTCGTGTAGCAGCCGGTTGTAATAATATCTCCAACCCCCGTTACGGCTTTCAAACCTAAAACATGTTCGCGCGTGGTGCCATATTTAACCGCATGCGGACCGCCGGCACTGGCTGCAATATTACCACCGACTGTTGAAAACGCAGCGCTTGAAGGATCCGGCGGCCAGAAAAAACCATGCGGCTTGGCCGCATCCTGCACGGATTGATTCAAAACACCCGGTTGCACCACGATAACGCGGTTTGCAGGATCGATAGCCATGATATGGATCATGCGCTCCAGCGATAGGGCAATGCCGCCGAATTCAGGTAAACAGCCACCTGCAGTGCCAGTGCCTCTGCCGCGAGGAATTAATGGCACTCGGTATTGGTTGCACAGAAGGATAGTTTGCCGGATCTCATCGGCTGATAAAGGAAACAAGACCGCATCCGGTGGGAAGATCTTGCGGCTGTTATCGTAGGCATATGCATAGCAATCCACCGGATCAGTATAAAAACGTTCGGGTGGAAATATGCGATCTAAGTGCGCGCTCAGGTCGGCTGGCAACATGGGATAAACCGATGCATCTTAATTCATGTATTCGAATACTTTCACAACTTTACGGACACCGGAAGTGGAGCTGGCGATTTTCGCGGCATTGTCGGCTTCTTCACGCTTAACAATGCCCATTAAGTAAACCACTCCATTTTCCGTCACGATTTTTACGTGATTAATCTGAAATTTCCGCTCTGCGAGAAAACGCGCTTTTACTTTGGATGTCAGCAATGTGTCATTACTGCGCGAAGCCAGTGTAGTATTTCCGGCTACGGCGATTTCATTGTGAATGCGGCGTACATTATCGACGCCCATTACCAATCGCTCAATATTATGTTTGATCTCTTCAGATGGCGCTTCGCCGCTTAACAAAACCACTCGGTTATAACTGGTTACATTGATATGCACGCTATTACCGAATTGTTGATGAATACGTCGCGAGCTTTTGAGCTCAATACCTTCGTCCTCAATGAAAATGCCACTGGTTCTTCGATCTTCGGCAATATAAGAATCTGATCCGGAAGCTGTGCTCAGAGTGTACATCGGACAACCTGACAACAATGGCAGACATAGAAAAAGTAACAACCAGTTCCTATTGAAAGATTTCATTTACTGGGCTCCATAGAATTCGAAATTTCAAGGCCGATAATACAGTAAAATAACGCGATTACGAATAAACAATTGGCGAGAGCGCCGTCATCGGCGATCAAAATCCATGAGCATAGAAGAAATCAATCCGGCTCAAAGTAAGCAGAAAGGAAGTACCGGTAAGCAAACAAGCACATCGGCTGTTATCGGCGTGACTGCCGGTGAAGAGCGTTATTTGATTCCGATGACGGAAGTCAATGAAGTCATTGTCATGCCAAAGCTTGCGCATGTTCCGCTGACGCAATCCTGGTTTCTTGGTTTAGCCAATGTACGCGGTAATCTCTATGGCATTACGGATTTATCGATGTATCTTGGCCATCAATCGATGCCGTTTAATTTGAAATCGCGCGTATTACTGGCATTTCCAGGCAATAAAGACTATGGTGGTTTTGCCGTGCATAGCATGCTCGGCATCCGAAAATTGTCCGAGTTTACCCCGGTTAAATCACCCAAAAAGAAACTATCTGCCGGCATCCTGGCGCACTATCAAGACAGCGAGGGACGAATTTGGAAGGAACTCAGCATATTTGCTTTGATCCGGGACGAAAAATTTATGCAGATCGCTCGCAGTGAATAAGAAATCATTTTTTTATGCACACGACAATAAAATCAACCAACCGATAACAGTAAAATTATGTCGATAACTTCTATCGCTGCAAAAGAAAAAGCCAAGATTCTGGCGGAAGCATTGCCGTACATTCAACGTTTCCACGGTAAAACCATTGTCATCAAATACGGCGGCAACGCCATGGTGGAAGAAAATCTCAAGCACGGATTCGCGCGCGATGTCGTGCTGTTGAAACTGGTTGGCATGAATCCGGTGGTAGTGCATGGCGGCGGACCGCAGATCAACGATATGCTCAAGCGCGTCGGCAAGCAAGGCGAATTCATTCAAGGTATGCGCGTTACTGACGCGGAAACCATGAATGTCGTCGAAATGGTGCTCGGCGGTTCGGTCAATAAAGACATTGTCAATCTGATCAACCGCCACGGTGGCAAAGCGGTTGGTTTGACCGGCAAGGACGGTGCGTTTATTCGCGCCAAGAAAATGCTGATGCCGGATCGTGAAACCGCTGGCAAGTGGATCAACATCGGCCAGGTCGGCGAGATCGAATCGATCGATCCGGCGTTGATCGCGTTGCTTGACACCCAGGATTTCATCCCGGTGATTGCGCCGATCGGTGTCGGCAGCGAAGGCGAAGCCTACAACATCAACGCCGACTTGGTTGCGGGCAAGCTGGCGGAAATTCTAAAGGCGGAAAAATTGATTTTGCTGTCGAACATTCCCGGTGTCATGAACAAGGAAGGCAAGCTCCTGACCGGTCTGACCGCGCAACGTGTCGACGAACTATTTGCCGACGGCACCATTTCCGGCGGCATGCTGCCGAAGATCGGTTCAGCGCTGGATGCGATCAAGAAAGGCGTCAAATCCTGTCACATTATCGATGGGCGTGTCGAACACGCTTTGTTGCTGGAAATTTTGACCGATCAAGGGGTCGGTACATTAATCAAAGAAAATTAATCGATTGGGTGCCGAATTTCACCAGCGCTTACCCAGTGCTGTCAAAATCCCGCGCAGAATTTGCACTTCCTCTTTCTCCAGCCGCGCCTTTGAAAACAAACGGCGGATACGCTGCATCAGCAATTTGGGTTTTTCCGGGTCGAGGAAATCACTGGCAATCATCGCTTGCTCAAGATGCGCGTAGAATAATTCCAAATCATTGAAGCTGGCTGGTGACCCAATCGGGGTTGCAGGTTCTGCATCTTCTATCAGCGCCATGCGCAACTCATATGCCATGACTTGCACTGCGCTGGCCAGGTTCAACGACGTAAATTCCGGATTTGCAGGAATGTGAATGATCATCTGGCATTTGTTTACTTCCGCGGTCGTCAGGCCGGAAGTTTCCGCGCCAAACAGTAAAGCGACCGGGTGATGCCGGGCATAACACAATAATTCCCGCGCGCCCTGCCGCGCATCGAAAACATCGTGCGAAAGATCGCGCGGACGCGCTGTAATCGCAGCGACCAGCACAGTGGTGTCCAATGCTTCATCCAACTCAGAGCATACCTTGACTTTCTCAAGAATGTCACGGGCGCTGACCGCACGGGCATTCGCTTCTTTATCAGGGAAAGATTTTGGATTAATCAGATAGAGCGAGCTTAATCCCATCGTTTTCATCGCCCGTGCCGCCGCGCCGATATTGCCGGGGTGCATAGTGTGACTGAGTACGATGCGGATGTAGTCAAGCGGATTGGAAAGATTCATTAACGATAGGTAGCAGAAAGGTGAATGCCGATAACTCAGTGAGGTAAGCCCCCGGCTAAGCCGGGGGACTCATGTTGTGGTCAAATAAAGCCGGACACTTTATTAAGTCCTTTTTCAAATTCTATTGGTGTCACATCACCGATCGCCGTATGAATACGCTGAGAATTATAGTAACTCATATAGGCATGAGTATCGGCAATAGCAGATTCTCTGGTTTGATAACTATTTCCTGTCAGCCATTCACGTTTCAAGCTACTGAAGAAACGCTCGACCGGAGAATTATCCCAACAATTTTCCTTTCTGCTCATTGAGCAGACCATGCCATGCTGTTTAAGTAACTGCTGATATGCATGGCTGGCATACTGGCCGCCGCGATCGGAATGATGAATCAACCCTTCAGGCGGACTACGTAAATTAATTGCCATCAATAATGCCCGGATCACCAGCGATTGCTTCATTTGTTTGTCTATACTCCAGCCGATCACACGCCGTGAGTACAAATCAATGACTACCGCCAGATATAGCCAGCCCTGTAATGTCCAGATGTAAGTAATATCAGTCGCCCATACTTGATTGGGGCATCCCGGACTAAACTGCCGATCCAGTATATTGGGTGCTATCGGGCATGAATGCTTGCTGTCTGTGGTCAACACAAACCGGCGCTTACGTTTAACAACTAATCCGAGTTTATTCATGAGAAAACGTATTCGATGTCGACCTGCCTGAAAACCTTCCTTGCGTAACTGCTTCATTAAGCGTCGGCTGCCCATGCTTTCTCTGGATTGGGTAAAGTGCATTTTCATCCGCTGACACAGATGCCAGGTTTGGCTATCGATGAGCTTTGCACCCTTCTTGCGCCAATCATAATAAGCACTGCTGCTCACGTTCATTACCCTGCAAAGCATAGCTACTGGATAATGATTTCTCCGAGCTTGAATGAAACCATATTTCACTTCATTTCTTGCGCAAAGAAGGCGCTCGCCTTTTTTAGGATTTCTTTCTCCATGCGCAGTGTTTTTACCTCTCTTCTGAGACGTTGCAGTTCTGCACGTTCATCAGCATCCAGACATTTCCCATCTCTCTCCTGCGCTTGCTGCTTCACCCACCGTTGCAGATTCTTCTCACTGGTGTCAACTACTTGAGCCGCTTGCACTATGGTGTAGCCGTGCTCTGTAACCAGTAATACCGCTTCCTTTTTAAATTGCGCTGAATAGACCCTTCGCTTTTCTGATTCTTTCATCTTTCACCTCGTTAATTAGTCTTCCAACTACCTTAACAAGATATCCGCCTCTATTGGACCACAACAAAGGAAGCGAATATTGTAGAGGGGTACATTATGCTGGATCACGTGTACATGTGCATCAGTATTTCGCCGAAATATTCGGTATCGAACGTGATGGGTTACATCAAGGGGAAGAGTGCAATTGCGATAGCGAGGCGCTACGGAGGTCGAGTAAAGAATTTTACGGGTGAGGTTTTCTGGGCTCGAGGGTATTTTGTTTCTACGGTCGGTCTTGATGAAGGAATAGTCAGGGCCTATATCCGCAACCAAGAGCATGAAGATGAACGCTACGACCAAATGAAATTAGATGTTTAGCCGCCTTGGACGGCTCATGGTTTAGGACGCCTTTGAGGCGTTCACTCAATAAGCCTCCGGCTTTGCCGGAGGTAATTTAACTACTGGGATGAAACCTATAATGGTAGCGGTTGCGTAACTTGCAGCAATGCGGCTTTAACCGGCGGCGCGGTGACTTGACTGATGGCGTCATCACGGCGGACAACTGGTTTGTGACCGAGGCACCTGTCGGCAATGGTCCGTATGTCGGCTGGACGCTCGATCCGGTGATTACGTTTCACTGGATACGCCGGTGAATATCACCTCCGTGACGTTCCATTTTGACGATTCCAACGGAGCAGGCGGCGTTTATGCGCCGTCAAATGTGAACGCTGGCGATACTAATTTTGCGATTGCCGATCCGGTTGGGTCGGCCCCATTCGCTTTCGTAACAGACGGTTTGTCGTTTAGCGGTAATGATCTGGTGGTCTCTATCACTCGAGCGGGCCTTGGGTGTTTCTTAGCGAAGTGGCATTTAATGCCGCACCGATATTCCGGAGCCTGAAACTTATGCGATGCTGTTAGCAGGTCTTGGCTTTCTTGGATTTGTGGCGTGCCGCAGAAGAGCAATTGCGGTTTAGTTGACGGGATTCAACTGCTCAAATGTAATACGGGGGACATTGGCCCCCGTTCTCTTGTTCGAGGCACGAGCGTTTACGCAATTTCCGCTACCTTGGCGTTTTGCAGCCGGTAGCCGTAACCGTAGATAGTCTGGATATCCCATTCGCTTTGCGGAGTAAACTGAAGTTTGTTACGAAGTCGGCTGATATGCGTATCAACCGTGCGTGTGTCAATTTCAGCTGCCAATCCCCAAATTTTTTCGAGCAAGTGAATTCTTGATAATAGTTTGTTTTTATTGTGAAATAGATAGTTGGCAAGCGCGAATTCTTTTTGTGTAAGTCCGATGTTTTTTCCGGAAATATTGATTTCTTGATTGCCGCAGTCGATTGCGTAGGGTCCGAAATGCAGTACAGAGGATTGTTTTTCGCGGTTGCGGCGTGTGAGTGATTCGATTCTGGCGAGCAATTCAAAGTGCCGGGTTGATTTTACAAAATAGTCATCGGCACCCATATGTAAAACATGTACAACATCCGATTCGCTATCGCGTGATGTCACACAAATGATTGGGATATGCCAGCTGTAGTTTCCTCGAATCCATTTAAGTACTTCTTCCGCTGTACCATCCGGAAGCATCCAATCCAACACAAGCAAGTCGAATTTTTTCTCTTTCAGTGCATCGAGAAACGCGGCAATGGAGCTAAAAATTTCGTATTCGTACTGCCCATGAGAAAATAATAGTTCATAAATGGCTATTTGAGTTGGTTCGTCTTCAAGTATTCCTAATCGCATAGATATCAGTATTTATGATGAATAAGTTTAAGAAACATTGCATTGAGTTTTGTGAATAGAAACTATACTAAATTTGATAATCGGGTGATCAATATAATTCTTGAATGGTATATATGCTTTTTAAACGTAATGAACTGATATTTATATGTATATAATCATTGAGTTGTTTTGTAACTGTGTATCGTGCTGAGGATCTTGGGATTCAAGTTGTTAAATGTGATGCTACTGATTGATTTTTTTCTCTTAATATTCAATGATCGTTATGGCTCACCGTGGATGTGGTTTTTTATTTATTATTAAGGAAATATATGGCAATAGGCACAGCAAAATGATTCTAAAAGATTACCTAGATGTTTATCCCACGGTGTGCTGGGATGGGTCAACGTTAAATCGTTCTGGCTCTTTTGTCCATATTTTGCGAATGTATTCATAAGGCGTGAGGCTATTGAGGGTTTTTAGTCGTCTAGCGAAGTTATAGGCCATCACAAAAGTATGTAGATGAGCCTTCAACTGATCATGTGAATCATAGTAATAGCGTTTCACAGTCGCTTCTTTGATTGTTCTATTCATGCGCTCGACCTGTCCGTTCGTCCAGGGATGTTTTGGTTTCGTGAGTCTGTGTTCGATGCCATACTCAACGCAGACGCGATCAAAGATATGTATGAAGGCGTATTTATCGCAGACTCGGTCGGCGAACTGGATACCATTGTCGGTCAGGACAGTATGGATTGTGTAAGGAGCGGCTTTAAGCAAGCTACGTAAAAAATCTGCCGCGATCATCTTTGTGGAACGCTCATGCAGCTCGGTGTAAGCGTACTTTGATGTGCGGTCAATGGTGACGAATAGATAAAGCTTTCCTTCTTCCGTTTGAACTTCCGCGATATCGATATGAAAATAGCCAATCGGATAGTTTTTAAATTTCTTTTTTGCAGGCTTATCACCCTCGACATCCGGCAACCGGCTAATGCCGTGACGTTGATAACAGCGATGAAAGGTCGGGCGTGATAAATGCGGGACCGTGGACTGCAACGCATACAAGCAATCGTCCAGAGGCAAGAGCGTATGCCGCCGAAAAGCAACACACATAGCTTCCTCCTCTGGCTTCAAAACCGTGGAGGTAGGGACCGAAGGCCCCATCGGCGCATCATGGACAAAGTTACGCTTGCGCCACTTGGATACGATTCTCGGATTAATACCGTACCGCTTCGCCAGAACATTCAGGCTCTCTTGACTATGTTGTATCGTGCGACGCACCGCCTCCGTCGTGCGGGCGCTTCCATGCAGAATTTGTCCCATAATTCCTCCTTCAGTACCTGATTGTATATTACGCCAGCACACCGTGGGACTAAACAACTAGAGTATGAGCGGTGGTTTTTTTAGAGAACTCAAAATTCACACGCCAGTTAATCATTTTTTAAATATTTTTCAATAAATGAAAAAAAATCTTGACCAGTACTTCAGAGTCTGTATAATTCCGCTTCTCGCTGCATGAGCAACAAAAAAGTAGCGATGTTCTTTAAAAAAATACAATCGATAGGTGTGAGTACTTGATAAGTCAAAAGAGCAAATTTATTGCTTAAAAGCTTAATTAGTATTCGCTAAAATGTAGAAATTGATAAATTAATCAAAATCGACGTCAAGCGAAAGTTTTACCAGAATTGAACTTAAGAGTTTGATCCTGGCTCAGATTGAACGCTGGCGGCATGCTTTACACATGCAAGTCGAACGGCAGCACGGACTTCGGTCTGGTGGCGAGTGGCGAACGGGTGAGTAATGCATCGGAACGTGTCCTAAAGTGGGGGATAACGCATCGAAAGATGCGCTAATACCGCATAATCTCTGAGGAGAAAAGTAGGGGATCGTAAGACCTTATGCTTTTGGAGCGGCCGATGTCTGATTAGCTAGTTGGTAGGGTAATGGCCTACCAAGGCGACGATCAGTAGTTGGTCTGAGAGGATGGCCAGCCACACTGGGACTGAGACACGGCCCAGACTCCTACGGGAGGCAGCAGTGGGGAATTTTGGACAATGGGCGAAAGCCTGATCCAGCAATGCCGCGTGAGTGAAGAAGGCCTTCGGGTTGTAAAGCTCTTTCAGTTGAAAAGAAAAGATTGTGACTAATAATCATAATTCATGACGGTATCAACAGAAGAAGCACCGGCTAACTACGTGCCAGCAGCCGCGGTAATACGTAGGGTGCAAGCGTTAATCGGAATTATTGGGCGTAAAGGGTGCGCAGGCGGTTTTGTAAGTCAGATGTGAAATCCCCGGGCTTAACCTGGGAATTGCGTTTGAAACTACAAGACTAGAGTGTGGCAGAGGGGGGTGGAATTCCATGTGTAGCAGTGAAATGCGTAGAGATGTGGAAGAACATCGATGGCGAAGGCAACCCCCTGGGTTAACACTGACGCTCAGGCACGAAAGCGTGGGGAGCAAACAGGATTAGATACCCTGGTAGTCCACGCCCTAAACTATGTCAACTAGTTGTCGGGTCTTAATAGGCTTGGTAACGTAGCTAACGCGTGAAGTTGACCGCCTGGGGAGTACGGTCGCAAGATTAAAACTCAAAGGAATTGACGGGGACCCGCACAAGCGGTGGATTATGTGGATTAATTCGATGCAACGCGAAAAACCTTACCTACCCTTGACATGTGCAAAATTTTTCAGAGATGAAGAAGTGCCCGAAAGGGAATTGCAACACAGGTGCTGCATGGCTGTCGTCAGCTCGTGTCGTGAGATGTTGGGTTAAGTCCCGCAACGAGCGCAACCCTTATCATTAATTGCCATCATTTAGTTGGGCACTTTAATGAGACTGCCGGTGATAAACCGGAGGAAGGTGGGGATGACGTCAAGTCCTCATGGCCCTTATGGGTAGGGCTTCACACGTAATACAATGGCGCGTACAGAGGGTTGCCAACTCGCGAGAGGGAGCTAATCTCATAAAGCGCGTCGTAGTCCGGATCGGAGTCTGCAACTCGACTCCGTGAAGTCGGAATCGCTAGTAATCGCGGATCAGCATGTCGCGGTGAATACGTTCCCGGGTCTTGTACACACCGCCCGTCACACCATGGGAGTGGGCTTCACCAGAAGCAGGTAGTCTAACCGTAAGGAGGGCGCTTGCCACGGTGAGGTTCATGACTGGGGTGAAGTCGTAACAAGGTAGCCGTAGGGGAACCTGCGGCTGGATCACCTCCTTTCAAGAAATGACTGTGTCAAGTACTCACAACCTATCGATTGTTTTATAGACAGAGCTAAGAGCCAGAGTTTTTGCTAGTTTATGATCTATGAGAAATGGTGCTTAGACTTATTTGGGTCTGTAGCTCAGTTGGTTAGAGCACACGCTTGATAAGCGTGGGGTCGGTGGTTCAAGTCCACCCAGACCCACCAACGGCATAAAAGGGGGTGTAGCTCAGCTGGGAGAGCACCTGCTTTGCAAGCAGGGGGTCATCGGTTCGATCCCGTTCACCTCCACCAATAATAGTTAATAAATATTAAAATGGTGGGAATGATAGGTTCGTGACGGTTCCTCTATTGTCTATGTATTTTTGTTCTTTAAAAATGTGGAAAATAATAGCTTTCATTGATGTTAATGGAAGCTAAGGGTTAAGATTGTATCTTTGTAATGAAAGAAGATATGAAAAGTAACTAAATATGGTTTTTATAGCTTTGATAATTTTTAAAGTTATAGGATCAAGTGAATAAGTGCAAGTGGTGGATGCCTTGGCGATTACAGGCGATGAAGGACGTGGAAGCCTGCGAAAAGCTTCGGGGAGTTGGCAAGCAAACTTTGATCCGGAGATGTCCGAATGGGGAAACCCGACTCTTGTCTAATTGGTTCTTCGAGAATTAGATAAAAGAGCTTATTAGGCAAGAGTCAACCTTAATTGAATATATAGATTAAGTGTAGCGAACCTGGAGAACTGAAACATCTAAGTATCCAGAGGAAAAGAAATCAATCGAGATTCCCAAAGTAGTGGCGAGCGAAATGGGATCAGCCTTCAATATTTAGCATTTGAATTAATCGAATTTTCTGGAAAGTTAAGCCATAGTAGGTGATAGCCCTGTAGATGAAAATTCAAATGTGGAACTAAGATTGAGAAAAGTAGAGCGGGACACGAGAAATCCTGCTTGAAGATGGGGGGACCATCCTCCAAGGCTAAATACTCGTAATCGACCGATAGTGAACCAGTACCGTGAGGGAAAGGCGAAAAGAACCCCGGAAGGGGAGTGAAATAGATCCTGAAACCGCTTGCATACAAACAGTGGGAGCCCGTAAGGGTGACTGCGTACCTTTTGTATAATGGGTCAGCGACTTACATTCAGTAGCAAGCTTAACCGAGTAGGGGAAGCGTAGCGAAAGCGAGTCTTAATAGGGCGTCAAGTTGCTGGGTGTAGACCCGAAACCAGATGAGCTATTCATGGCCAGGATGAAGCGAGGGTAACACCTCGTGGAGGTCCGAACCCACTAGTGTTGAAAAACTAGGGGATGAGCTGTGAATAGGGGTGAAAGGCTAAACAAATCTGGAAATAGCTGGTTCTCTCCGAAAACTATTTAGGTAGTGCCTCATGTATCACCTTTGGGGGTAGAGCACTGTTATGGCTAGGGGGTCATCGCGACTTACCAAACCATTGCAAACTCCGAATACCAAAGAGTGTAAGCATGGGAGACAGACATCGGGTGCTAACGTCCGGTGTCAAAAGGGAAACAACCCAGACCCTCAGCTAAGGTCCCAAAGATATAGTTAAGTGGTAAACGAAGTGGGAAGGCATAGACAGTCAGGAGGTTGGCTTAGAAGCAGCCATCCTTTAAAGAAAGCGTAATAGCTCACTGATCGAGTCGTCCTGCGCGGAAGATGTAACGGGGCTTAAACTATACACCGAAGCTAGGGATTTACAGCAATGTAAATGGTAGGAGAGCGTTCCGTAAGCCTGTGAAGGTGGCTTGTAAAGGCTGCTGGAGGTATCGGAAGTGCGAATGCTGACATGAGTAGCGATAAAGGAAGTGAAAGACTTCCTCGCCGAAAACCCAAGGTTTCCTGTGCAACGTTAATCGGCGCAGGGTGAGTCGGCCCCTAAGGTGAGGCAGAAATGCGTAGCTGATGGGAAACTGGTTAAAATTCCAGTACCTTTGTTTAATGCGATGTGGGGACGAAGAAGGTTAGCTCAGCCGGGCGTTGGATATCCCGGTTCAAGCAAGTAGATATGTTACTTAGGAAAATCCGAGTGACTAAATCGAGATGTGATAACGCAACACTCTTCGGAGTGCCAAGTGAGTAATACCATGCTTCCAGGAAAAGCCGCTAAGCTTCAGTTAAATAAAGACCGTACCGCAAACCAACACAGGTGGGTAGGATGAGAATTCTAAGGCGCTTGAGAGAACTCAGGAGAAGGAACTCGGCAAAATGACACCGTAACTTCGGGAGAAGGTGTGCCTTTGGTATGTGTAATGCCTTGCGCATGAAGCAGAAAAAGGTTGCAAATAATAGGTGGCTGCGACTGTTTAATAAAAACACAGCACTCTGCAAACACGTAAGTGGACGTATAGAGTGTGACGCCTGCCCGGTGCCGGAAGGTTAAATGATGGGGTGCAAGCTCTTGATTGAAGCCCCGGTAAACGGCGGCCGTAACTATAACGGTCCTAAGGTAGCGAAATTCCTTGTCGGGTAAGTTCCGACCTGCACGAATGGCGTAACGATGGCCACACTGTCTCCTCCTGGGACTCAGCGAAGTTGAAATGTTTGTGAAGATGCAATCTCCCCGCGGCTAGACGGAAAGACCCCGTGCACCTTTACTGTAGCTTTACATTGGACTTTGATAACATTTGTGTAGGATAGGTGGGAGGCTTTGAAGTAGATTCGCTAGAATCTATGGAGCCATCCTTGAAATACCACCCTAATGTTGTTGGGGTTCTAACCTAGATCCATTAGCTGGATTGGGGACCGTGTATGGTAGGCAGTTTGACTGGGGCGGTCTCCTCCCAAATTGTAACGGAGGAGTACGAAGGTACGCTAGGTACGGTCGGAAATCGTGCTGATAGTGCAATGGCAAAAGCGTGCTTAACTGCGAGACTGACAAGTCGAGCAGGTGCGAAAGCAGGTCATAGTGATCCGGTGGTTCTGTATGGAAGGGCCATCGCTCAACGGATAAAAGGTACGCCGGGGATAACAGGCTGATTCCTCCCAAGAGTTCATATCGACGGGGGAGTTTGGCACCTCGATGTCGGCTCATCACATCCTGGGGCTGTAGCCGGTCCCAAGGGTATGGCTGTTCGCCATTTAAAGTGGTACGTGAGCTGGGTTCAAAACGTCGTGAGACAGTTTGGTCCCTATCTGCCGTGGGCGTTGGAGATTTGACGGGGGCTGCTCCTAGTACGAGAGGACCGGAGTGGACGCATCCCTGGTGTACCGGTTGTGACGCCAGTCGCATTGCCGGGTAGCTAAATGCGGAAGAGATAACCGCTGAAAGCATCTAAGCGGGAAACTTGCCTGAAGATGAGATCTCCCGGGGGTCCAACCCCCCTGAAGGGTCGTCCGAGACCAGGACGTTGATAGGCTGGGTGTGCAAGGGTGGCAACGCCTTGAGCTAACCAGTACTAATTGCCCGTGCGGCTTGACCCTATAACTCTGCACCAGACGCCTGTGCGCGCCGTCTCCCCCACCCGGGAAACAGCGCCGGCGCAATGCAACACCCACACCTTCATGACCCCCCGAACAAGCGCGTGGATGCCCCCGTGGTTGCGAAGCACCGCCAACACGAACAAACAGGGCACCCACGACCGTGGCCGCAGAGCACCGCAGGCCACATACCGAATTCCTGGCGACCATAGCGCGTTGGCCCCACCCCTTCCCATCCCGAACAGGACCGTGAAACGACGTCGCGCCGATGATATTGCGGATTGCCCGTGAGAAAGTAGGTCATCGCCAGGGCCTTACCCGTGGTTGCGAAGCACCGTGACCACAAACAAAAAAGCCCGATCTCCACAGAGATCGGGCTTTTTGCTTTCCGGCGGCCGCCTTGCGCCCCCCGGGCGCCGGGCGATAACCTCGTGCGAACACCTCCCGGGGAGATCGCCTTGAAAGCCCGCGCCGCCGTCCTTCACACCGTTGGTGCGCCGCCGCCCTACGCGCAGAGCCGGCCGTTGCGGGTCGAGGAAATCGAGCTCGCGCCGCCGGGCCCCGGCGAGGTTCTCGTGCGCGTGCGCGCCGCCGGGCTTTGCCACTCGGACCTCTCGGTCATCAACGGCGACCGGCCGCGCCCGGTGCCGATGGCGCTGGGCCACGAGGCCGCCGGGGAAGTGGTCGAGTGCGGCCCCCTGGTCGCCGCCCTCGCCCCGGGCGACCACGTCGTCATGGTGTTCGTGCCCAGTTGCGGGCACTGCGTGCCGTGCATGGAGGGTCGCCCCGCGCTCTGCGAGCCGGGCGCCGCGGCCAACACCGCGGGCACGCTCCTCGGCGGCGCGCGCCGCCTGTCGATGCGCGGCGCCCCGGTCAACCACCACATGGGCGTCTCGGC
>NZ_JAHBZY010000011.1 GCF_019635155.1 Nitrosomonas sp.
CTATGAGCATATTCGCATTGAGAAAGAGCCACTTATCAATGATCGACGCACAGCGAAGCAGAGAAGTATTAAAGGAATTGTTCGCCCTGATCCGGCAGCCCATGGACGATTTCTAGGTACAGCATTAAGTGAGGCAGCCCAAGTTGCCAAAGCGCAGCCAGGAGCAGAAGACGGAAATCTCGTTCTCAAATTGAGTTATTCCGGCAGCCTCGATCTCGGCAAGCTCAATAAGCATGGTGTCGAGTTCATCAGTCAGGAAGACAAAACTGTTTGCATTGTCTTCACATCAGAACAAGGCTTGGCTGAATTTGCCGATCATCTTGCCCGATTGGGTCTTCCTGAAGGTCAGGATCTAAGCTATCAGAATTTGTTGCTCGCTCTTGATGGCATCGGCAATTGGCGTCGAGAAGACAGGGAAAGCTGGGCGATCAAACATTTTGGCATTCCTGATTCGGCCACGTTCAAGCTAGATGTTGAGCTATGGCCGTTGGGTGGTGTGCATAGCCCGGAGCGGACATCAACCGTGCATCGGTTTGAAGAATGGATCAAAACTCATGGTATTCATCAGATAGACCGGATTAACCGGGATAGCCTTTTATTGTATCGGCTTGATGTAACGAAAGAACAAGTCGCGCATCTTTTGGAACATAGAGATGTTCGTTTGGTGGACTTGCCGCCACGCACGGGAATTACCTACCAGCAAATGGATGTACTTGTTACGCCTCATATTGATGGGATCAGTGCACCTCCATCGGGTGCAGCAAAAGTATGTATCCTCGACAGCGGCATCAACAGCAATCACCCTTTGCTGCGAGCAGCATTCGGTGAGGCCGAAAGTTACATAGCAGGCCAAGACGCTGAAGACGACGTCGGGCACGGTACTGCCGTGGCTGGGATTGCCTTGTACGGAAATATCGAGGAATGCCTTGCCGCAAATCAATGGAAGCCTGAGCTAGTACTGTGCAGTGGTAAGATTATGACCAAAGCTGTCGGCACAAACGAGGCGGTATTTGATGAGAAAACCATCGAGCAGACCATCGAAAAGGCTGTCGAGTATTTCGCGGGAGAGTTAGGATGCAGGATTTTTAATCTTTCCCTTGGAAACGAGAACGTTCCCTATGATGGTCGACATATTCGTGGGATTGCCTATACGCTAGACAGACTTGCGCGGGAATATGACATTCTGTTCGTGGTTTCGGCTGGTAACTTTCGCGGTACCGAAACGATACCCAAGTCGGATTGGCGGGCAGAGTATCCAGAATACCTGTTAGCCCCGGAGTCTTTCATTATTGATCCGGCACCAGCATTGAATGTGCTGACCATCGGCGCGTTGGCAAACCACACCGCAAATTTGGACGAACAGAGATACGGAGACAGGGATATCAATGCGTTAAGCCCAGCATCGGAAGATCAGCCCGCCCCATTTACACGCCACGGCCCTTCTATCAAGGGCGCAATCAAACCAGACCTGGTTGCGCATGGGGGGAACTTGGCATCACCGATGCGGCATGAAGGGCAGCAGATTCACAAAGATAATCGTCGCCTTGGCGTTCTGGTTCCGAATCATAACTTCATCGGTTCTACTCTGCTCAAAGACATTTCCGGCACGAGCTTTTCTGCACCCTATGTCACTCATTTGGCAGGGCGCGTGCTCAACAGTTTTCCACGCGCATCGGCAAACCTGCTGAGGGCATTGCTGGTCAATCACGCCGATGTTCCATCCGCTTGTATTTCTGCTTTCCCCAAACAGATGCAAGAACATATGCGCCATATTGTGGGCTACGGCAAGGTCAATACCGACACGCTGTTTCGCTCTACAGATGACAAGGTAGTACTCCTTACCGAATCAGCCATCGAGAACGACAGCCATCAGTTTTACGAACTGCCATTGCCTGATGAGTTTTTGCGCAGCAACCGCGCTACACGCCAGATCAGGGTGACACTGGCTTATTGTCCACCCGTAAAAACCACGCGCATGGAATATGTAGCGACCAAAATAAGCTATCGCTTGGTCAAAGGGAACTCCCTGGATGAGGTGCAGCGGCATTTTAATCAAGCATTGAAAAAGGAAGAAGACACCAGCGGCGATTCCGCAGCAAGCAATCGGATTATTACGTCACAAGAACGAGAACGATGCACGGTACAGTCCTCAATCTGGACATTGAAACAGCTATCACCAAAGCAGAAATGGTTCGTCGTGGTTACACGCCAGGACAAAGAGTGGGGACGCGCAATTTGTCTGGATGAAGAAAACTACGCCCTGGTGGTCTCGGTCAGCGACCGCGAAAATCTTGAGGCTCGTCTGTACACTCAAATTCAAGCGCGTGTTCGTGTACAGGTGCAGGCTAGAGTGCGTCTTGGCGTTTGATTGAAAGAACTTTATGCAGAAAAAACAAAAACTCGAACTCACCTGGGTCGGCAAGGAGAACCGGCCTAAGCTGGAGCCGCGCATTCTGCTGGAAGGTCCGGAGAAGTCGTATCACGCAAAACATCGGATTACAGATCATGACATCTTTGATAATCGTCTGATCTTTGGTGACAATTTGCTGGCGTTGAAGGCGCTAGAGCAGGAATTCTCGAGTAAAGTGAAGTGCGTTTACATAGACCCGCCATTTAATACGCAGCAGGCATTTGAGCACTATGATGATGGCATTGAGCATTCTTTGTGGCTCGGCCTGGTTCGAGATCGGCTTCAAATAATCTGGAGGCTGATGACGGACGATGGAACTCTCTTTGTTCACATTGACGATAACGAACTCGGTTATTTAATTGTTCTGTTAGATGAAATATTTGAGCGGACAAATCGAGTGTCCATAGTTACCTTCAAACAAGGTTCTGCTACTGGGCATAAATCAATCAATCCAGGCGTAGTCAGCACTTCAAACTTTTTGTTGATCTATGCAAAGAAAAAAAGTGCTTGGATGCCAAGTCGTCTATATACAGCTAGAGCCGAACGAGATAAACGATATGGACAGTTTATCGAAAATTTTGATAAACCTTATGAGGGCTGGCGTTTTATTACGCTGACACAGGCTTTTGCTCGTGATCTCAAGCTCCCCGAGAAGGGACTCAAAAAAGTCATTGGCGATGAGTACGAAGAGAAGCTCTCAGAGTTTATTTTAAGAAATGCACAGAGGGTTATTCGTCAGGCAAGACCTGACTATTCTGCCGTAAGCGAAGCTGCTCGGAAAATGATTGATGAGTCCAAGAGTAAACCAGATCAGGTATTTAAACTGATGAGAGAAGGCTATTCTGATATGTTCTTCGTAAACGGAGAACGTATTCTTTTTTATGCAGAAAAGTTGAAGATTGTTGATGGTGAATATGTTGCAGGAGAGCCACTCACGAGCATTTGGGATGACGTGCTTTCGAATAATCTACACAATGAAGGCGGAGTGGAATTTCCTAAAGGTAAGAAACCAGAAGCTTTAATCAAAAGATGCTTGGAATTGGCCACCAAACCTGGCGACTTGGTGCTCGATTCGTTCGCAGGTTCCGGCACCACTGGTGCAGTTGCGCAAAAGATGAATCGCCGCTGGATTATGGTGGAATTGGGTGAACATTGCCACACACACATCATCCCGCGCTTGCAAAAAGTAATTGATGGTGAAGACCAAGGTGGCATCAGCAAGACAGTGAATTGGCAAGGTGGCGGTGGTTTTCGTTATTACAAACTCGCACCTAGCCTGTTGCAGCAGGATGCTTATGGGCAGTGGGTTATTAACAAAGAATACAACGCCGAGATGCTGGCGCAAGCCTTATGCAAGCTGGAAGGATTCACCTATGCGCCTTCTGAAGTGCATTACTGGATGCACGGACATTCCACCGAACGAGATTTTATCTACGTCACCACAGCAAATCTGAATCACGAGCAATTGCAGCAGCTTTCCGACGAAGTGGGGGCGGAACGAAGTTTATTGGTATTGTGTACTGCTTTCCGTGGCCGGGGTGATTATCCGAATCTCACCGTAAAGAAAATCCCTAAGCAGGTGCTATCGCGCTGTGAATGGGGGCATGATGATTATTCGCTGCAGGTGGAGAATCTGCCGAAAGCTCCAGTTAAACCCGGACAACAGGGGCTGTTTTGAAACAAAACATTAATTACCTGAAAGCACAAGCGGTAAGCCGCGTGGATTGCTGCCGAATTTTGGTAATAGAAGCCTCGAACAGAAGCGCTTGGTTTTGGATCTGCGAAATCTGCGGATGAAAGAATTTGAGCAGATTTATCGTGATGAAGTGGATGCTTGGGCGTTGTATGACAATGCAGGCGATGAGCCGGTGCTGATTAATTGGGGAGAAAAAGCATGAACCAAAAAAGTATTAAACTGGCAAAAGATCCGGATTTAGCGGGTTCTTTGGTTGCAATTCGCCGTGCTGCACAGCGGGCGAGACAATTGGCGGCCAACACAAACACTGAACTCGTCGTCTTGCGCGATGGTAAGTGTGTGCATATAAAGCCAAGCGGAGAACCAAAGCCGCGATGAATCGTCATGTCAACGCCATTGCCGGAAGGCTCAGCTTGCGTGCACCGCAGCGCCGTTCGTTAGAAATTCTGGATCGGATCACGGAGATTGCTCCGCCAAGAAAAGATAGTAATCTAATTGCGACATTGGAGATTATTCGCAGTGAATTTCCATCCGTCACAGATTTCGAACGCGAGTTTCCGTCATTGTGCTTTGCACTGGCGACAGGTGTCGGTAAAACCCGATTGATGGGCGCATTCATCAGTTATCTGCATTTGGCGCATGGCATCAACAATTTCTTTGTGCTGGCACCGAATTTGACGATCTACAATAAACTGATCACGGATTTCAGTGACCGCACGCATCCTAAATATGTATTCAAGGGTATCTCGGAATTTGCCATTGATACACCAGCCATTATCACGGGTGACAATTACAATCAGCATGATCCTGTCAGTGGCACGTTATTTGGCGGTATACGCATCAATATTTTCAATATCTCTAAAATCAATTCCGAGGTGCGGGGTGGCAAAGCTCCGCGCATCAAGCGATTATCTGAGTATATCGGCGAAAGCTATTTCGACTATCTGGCCGGACTACCCGACTTGGTGCTTTTGATGGATGAATCGCATCGCTACCGTGCCAGCGCAGGAATCAAAGCGATCAACGAGTTAAAACCAATTCTTGGTTTGGAGTTGACGGCTACCCCTTTCGTAGAAGGAACTCGAGGTGCGGTGCCATTTAAGAATGTCATTCTTGATTACCCATTGGGAAAGGCGATGGAAGATGGTTTTGTAAAAGAACCCGCCGTGGTGACGCGCAAGAATTTCAATCCGACAGGTATGTCGCCAGAAGAAATCGAACGCATGAAACTGGAAGATGGGATGCGCCTGCACGAGAGCGTAAAAGTCGAGTTGGAAACTTATGCCAGAGAAACCAGCAATCCTATCGTTAAGCCATTCCTGCTGGTGATTGCCCGAGATACGACTCATGCTGGGCAGTTATTGGCGTTGATCCAATCCGATGGTTTCTTCGAAGGACGCTACAAAGACAAGGTCATTCAGGTTGATTCAAGCCGAACCGGTGCGGATGAAGAAGAAATGATCGAGCGGCTATTGAAGGTGGAGCACACTGAAGAGCCAACTGAGATCGTCATTCACGTCAATATGCTGAAAGAAGGTTGGGACGTAACCAATCTCTATACTATTGTGCCGTTGCGTGCTGCCAATGCACGTACCCTGATTGAACAATCCATTGGTCGTGGTTTGCGTTTGCCTTATGGTAAGCGTACAGGTGTAACGGCGGTTGATAGGCTAAATATTGTGGCACATGATAAGTTTCAGGAAATAATCGACGAAGCAAACCGACCCGATTCCGCCATTCATCTAAAGGCAGTGGTACTGGATAATGATGAACTCGATCAAAAGACAGCAACTATTGTTTCTCAATCCCAAGTAGCTACCCAATTAGGAATAAAGCCAGCAGATGCAACTGCCCGCACACAAATTGCGGGGCAAGATGTGCAGCCTTTTTTCACCAAGCCAGAAGAACAAAATGTAGCGCAGATTGCTTATGAGATCATCCGCAAGATGGAGAATCAACCGAAGGCTGTGCCCACATTGGCGCACTTAAAAAACCCAGAAGTTCAGGCTGCTATCGTCAAGGCAGTGCAAGAACAACATCGCCCCATACAACTGGAATTGGAAGGAGTGACAGAACTACCGGATTTTGCAGCCGTTGTGGCTAAAACGGTGGAGTTTGTGAACCAACAATCAATTCAAATTCCACGCATACTAATCGTACCCAAGGGAGAAGTGAAAGCTGGTTTTAGACCGTTCACTCTAAAACTGGATACATTGAAATACCCCGCGGTGTCCGATGAATTATGGATACAGCACCTGCGTACCAGTCAGCGAGATGAAGTGACTTTAGGCGCTGGCGGTATTGAAGAAAAGCGGATAGAAGATTATGTCGTCAGCGGCCTGATGGATTTTGATGATGTTTCTTACGATGATCAAGCAGACTTGTTGTATGACTTGGCTGCGCAGACCGTTAAGCATTTTTGCAATTATCTGTCGGAAGATGAGGCGCGTAAGGTTTTACGCTGTTATCAACGCGATATTGCACGCTTTATCCATGCACAAATGCAAGATCATAGTTGGGAAGAGGCAGTTGATTACGAAGTGGTTGTAAGTAAAGGATATGTGGAACTTAAACCTAGTGCCTACACCTATTCGATCAATGATCCAGTTGCGGATTATCGAATCTCGCCTGATGACAAAAGCAATATGTCAAAGTACGTTTTCGGCGGTTTTACACGTTGTCTGTATCCAATTCAGAAGTTTGCTTCAGATGCAGAGCGTGTGTTGGCAGTCATTCTTGACCGCGATGCTATCAAGTGGTTTAAACCGGCAAAGGGACAATTCCAGATTTTCTACAAGCAAGGAGCTGATCATCCTGAATATCAGCCGGATTTTGTTGCTGAGACAAATAACGCGATTTTCATGCTAGAACCCAAGGCCAGCAATCAAATGACCGATCAGATCGTTATAGCCAAGATGGAAGCTGCCATCAAGTGGTGCAAGAACGCTTCTGACTACGCCATGGCCAATGGCGGCAAACCTTGGCGCTATGTTTTGATCCCGCATAACGCAATTGCACAAAACATGACACTTGAAGGATTAGCGCAACAATACAGCGCATAACCCATAGAATTTAATGTAGAAAGAAACCGGAATTAAGTGGGTGCTAGTATTCTGGCACGAAGATACAGAACTTTCTGATTCGATCCCGATGCTTGCCGTTCTTCTGTTATGAATAGATCTGTCTTGGCTTTGACGAGATCAGAAAGTTTCTTGTAGCCATATAGCCTCGAATCAAAGTCGGGTTGCAATTTGGTCAGGTAACTACCAAAAGCACCAAGACCTGCCCATCCAGTATCGTCAACCGACTGCTCAAGTGCTGTCAGGACAAACTCTTTGGGAAATTGAATTTTTTGCTCAATTACCTTAGTAGAAATCTGAACGGGGGAAGACTCCTTTTTAGTTTTAACCTCTGAAGGCAGTTCGACCGATTCGCTTGCTGTACTTGGACGCAGAATTTCAGTAAACACAAACTTGTGGCAGGCATTGCGGAAAGCATCAGGTGTTTTCTTTTCGCCAAATCCAAGAACTGTAAGCCCTTCTTCACGCAGCCTCACGGCTAGGCCAGTAAAATCACTGTCACTTGTAATCAAACAGAATCCATCAAACTTACGCGTATAGAGCAAATCCATCGCATCAATAATCAAAGCGCTATCCGTAGCATTCTTGCCGGTGGTATAGGCGAACTGTTGAACTGGCTTGATCGCATATTTTTGCAGCACTTTCTTCCAGGATGAGCTAGCAGTGGCAGTGAAATCACCATATATGCGCCTCACAGTAGCTTCCCCAAATCTCGCGATTTCGGCTAGAAGACCTTCAATGACGGCTGCCTGAGCATTATCAGCATCAATTAAAACTGCCAATCGAAGAGTCGGCTCTTCAGATTCAATCTTTGCAACTAGTCGTGGGGATACCAAGATAATTCCATTTTCTGAAAGTTAATAATCTGTCCAGCAACAATACGGCTATGCGATATGAACCTTGAGGTGATAACCGTTTGCTAAGCAAAATAATTCCAGAAATATCGGGCATCTTCAACTAGCGATAAAATAAATTATCGCTGGTTAAGAGTTGATCAATGCAAGGAAATGAATGATTCTCCGTATGTCTAATATTTATCCATAATCCAAACGGTCATTCATAGCTGATTATCCAACCCCTCTAAGAAATCTATACAGAAATGACCTGTGTCTGTTTCACTTTAAATCCTTCTAAAGTCTGATAAATAAAATACCGTATTTTTAAATTAACCTAATTTATAAATTTTACATTCAAGTTCAGATATGAAAAAAGAAAGAAAATGGCCTGGATATGACTGGAAGACTGCGAAATTCTATGATCTTAGTAGTAAAAAACCACACCATATAGCTTGGGAATTCCTTCGAAGAAACAGCGAATATCTAAGGAATTATGAAATTTATAAAAAAACAGAAATTGTCCCACTGATTCCAAATGGTAACCCTAATGCTCTGGATATGCGAGAGTACTTTGGAATTCATTCTAGTTCCCAGATTACAGATCCTTTTCAATCTACCCCTCCTGTTTTTGAGGACGAGGAGCAAATATATCCAACAATATTTACTAGAAAGCCTTCTCAACGATTAGAAAAAAATGAAATATGTGCTTATTTTTCCTTTGATCACGATATAGATATGCAGCTTAAAGTAATCGGAAATTTACTAAAAGATAAACAGACGAAGATATATGGTGATATTAGGGGTAGAGAGAAACCATTTGATGTTTATTTGCGAATTCTTGATGCGGATCAGGATCCATCGAAACCAACCGATCAAACTATTTTAGACACTATATTCGGTGATCAAACAAAAGAACTCAAAGAAATAAGTAGATACAGAACACAAGCTGAAGGATTTTGTGATGGCGGTTATAGAAATATTATAAATAATAAAATTGCAAAAGATATATAACAATAAATCTGCATATTAATTGTTGATGCAATATTTTTCATCCAATGTATTAACTACAAATCTAAATTCCTCCAACTATTAGTGACTTTCCTGATTTCTATGGAAATCAAACTAATTTCCCTTCGCAAAGAATAGTAAACCGCGCTATTAATTCGACCCATTGCCATATCGGTTATTAAAAGTCAATACAAATTAAGAGTAACGCCTTAATTCGCATGTCCACTTGACTTCAGCAAGATCACACTCCTGCTTGTTACGACAACAAAAGGAGAACCATATGGGTAACAAACAGAATGAAGATCAGGAAACAAACAATAAGCCGCAGCTGGCTCGCTTAAAAGAAACAATTCAGATAACAAATTTCTCCCGCAGCAGTATCTATAGGGGAATAGCCGACGGCACCTTCCCGGCTCCCGTCCGCATCGGAAAACGCGCCATCGCTTTCAAGCTAAGCGAGCTGGAAAAGTGGGTTGAATCTCGCCCCAGAGTGCAACTAAACAGCAAGGGGGACAAATAAGATGGCCTTTCCCTTCACGCCAAACAAACAAAGCAAAAGCCGCCATTTCTACGATATTAGAACTGATCTGCCGAATTTTGAAACCTTAGAAGATGCAAAAAAAGAATCACAGATCAGGCAGAAAGCGCTAATCAAAGGAGGATATCACGATCTAGCCGAGAAACTAGCTGACTGCGCTCAGGATTACCGTTGCGAAAGCCCCGCCTGCCCCCGGTGTGTACGTCACAACCGCCGGGGTTTCTACGACGCAGCGGCCGCGCTTTCTAAACAGCACGACAGAGCTAACCAACGCACAGTTACGCTGATTTACTACTCAGAAGCCATGACAAATGAGGAACTAGAAAGCTTCGACCCCAACCGGCTAACAGAAAGGGTACGCAAACAGTTAACCCGTAGCGGCTTCCAGAACCCAGTTATCGGCGGCCTTGAACTTGATTACCACGAGGATATTGATCTATGGATTCCCCATTTCCATTTACTTGTAACGAACGACATTGAACCCCTGGAAATATTAAGGGAAAAGTATTTTAGAAAGGAAAAACGCCCGACTTCTAAAGGTACACATACCACCCCCACGAGTAGACCCATGATGGTACAGAGGTTGAAACGTCCGCCTAAGCAACTCAGCTATCTATGCAAACAGAGATGGCAATCTATTAGTGCATACATAGCCATAGTAACGGGTAAACGTAGAACCGATAAACATAGACTAGAAACGTATAAATTCATCCTATCACTCATTGTATTGGATAGTTATACCTTTAGTGATCTGATGATTTTATACAAAGTTAGAGTTGTTAATAACGAGTTCAAAGTATCCCCTTCTGTCTATGAGTTAAAAGGTAAAAACCCCTAAAGGTTACTGATAACCCCTTGTTTGAGCTAACGGGAGGGTGAGTTACGGAGGGATGATTGACAACACTACTCAGCCAAAAACACATTAATTTCAATGTGTAATTAAATCTGCATGCATTCAATAAATAACTGATCTGCTGATCTGGTGTTCCACAGATCGGCGGATCACCGGATCAGATAAATATTTAACCCAATACATTTTAAAGGAATACACACCATGGATATAAAAGTTTTATGTGACGTAAAAAGACAAAACAATTTACCAGGATCATTTAAAGCAATCGAATTTGTTGACAAATTTGGTGACAGAAAAATCGATTTGTTTCCCACTAAGCTGTTGCTAAACATCAAAGCATCAAAAGAATGGCTTATTGATCGTCATTTCGAATTACCTGCTGATAAAAATTGGAATGATATTATTAAATTGCTTGAACAGAAAACAGATAAAACAGGAGAAATCGTTGATCGAATCGGTTTTCATGGAACAAGCTATCTTCTTCCCAATGGCAAAATAATAGGACCGCAGAAAAAGCATACACTATTCTTAGATCCCGAACATGCCGCTCATTTGCCGCATTATGGCGTAAGTGGTACGTTGCAGGATTGGAAAGAAAATGTGGCACCTGCAGCTCAGCATAGTCCTTGTATTATGCTAGCCATAGGTAACGCATTATCTGGATACTTATTATATTTTGTGAATGCTGAGAGTGGTGGATTCAATCTTTTTGGCAAAAGCTCAATTGGAAAAACGACCACTGAGAAGGTGGCGATTTCCATTTCAGGTCCGCGCTCGAATTTGCGATCATGGAACTTCACTGAAGCAGGAGCCGAAGATCTTGCGTATGGCCACAATGATAGCCACTTAGCTCTAGATGAGTTAAAAACATTGGATCCCGATTCCAAGAAAGCCCATCAGAAAGCATCTGCATTCACTCACGTAATAAGCTCAGGAAAGGGAAAAAGCAGATCCAAAAAGTATGACCCTAATCTGAAAAACTGGAGAGTTGTCCTGCTTAGCACGGGAGAACTTAGTCTGGCTGAATTTGCAGAGAAAGGCGGTAGCATTCGAATGAAAGGTGAGGAAGTTCGCATCATTGATATTCCTGCCGATGCTGGTGAAGGTTTGGGTATATTTAAAACAATACCTGATGGATATACTGATGCCAGTAGTTATGTGAAATTCCTAGATGAAGCGACCCAAAAATATTACGGGACACCGCAGATCGAATTTCTCGAGAAGCTAGTTGCTGATCATAATGCACAAGATGCAGAGAGAACGGTTAGTGATTGCATTAAATGCTACATGAGTGAGTTTAATAATAAGCTCAATATTGATTCAACAGAGGGAACAACAAACCGGTTTGGCGACCGTTTTGCACTTGCATATGCTGCATTATGCATGGCGGTTGAGTATGAAGTATTGCCATTTAACAATAAGCAGATATTCAACAGAATCTCCCGCTGTTATAAAGCAGCTCTGGGTATAAGACCCAAAACACTCGAGGAGCGACTGAATATATGTGACAGAAGGTTTGTCAAATACTTGAAAGAGAATGAGTTTCCAGCGCTAAGATCGAAAGAATCTTGGACTAGAGATGAAATTGAACAGATTGATGGTTTTACGTTAACTATAAAAGGCACCAAAGTTATTGCTTTAAAACCGAAGACTATGATGTCGCAGGTATCAAAATCTCTCTACAAGGAATTGCTTAAACATTATCAATCAAAGGGATATTTGTTACCCGATTCAAAAATGACTACCAGTACTCGACAAATCTCTTTGAAAGGCAATAAAATCGGTCGCTATCATTGTTTTGTTTTTCCAAGAAAAACGGAGAATATTGAGGCCGCTAAAAAATGTATCGCGGAGTTCAATGAAAATCCAAGCAACTGATTTATAGCACAACAGCGGGTAATTACATAGATTGTATTGCCCGCTGTTATTTTGTCGATTACCTGCCTATACCAATTGCAGTTATCTCACCGTCAGCAACAAAATTCGTATATCTGTTGAAAAATATCGTTCTATTCCTGTTAGTTTCAATTCTGGCGGCAATTTCTGGTTGTGCGGTAGAAAAGCGGGTTGCGCCGATTCAGCACGAATCAACTGCCGCCCCTGCTCAAATCAGCCCCTACAATCGCAAAGATTGGCCGCATTGGATAGATGCCGATGGGGATTGTCAGAACACACGGCAGGAAATGTTGATCGCTACCAGTCGGGTGCCGGTTAAATCATTGACTTTTTCTTGATAGGTAGATATCTTATTGATATCTACCAACCAGAGGCTTATGATGCCAGAAAAAAACATTTCACCACAAATCCCATTTCGATATCGCAACTTTGACAGTCCAACCGGCGTTACTCGTGAAACAGCTAAAAAGCTTGCCGAACGTCTGGGTGTAGATGAAACCCAAGTGATTCACTTGGCGCTGCATGAACTTGCCGTGAAGATCCTTCCTCAGTACGAGCAAGACGATGGCCCTCTTAGTGCTGCACAAGTGCGTCAAATCAAAAAATTGGCACCTTCGGTAAAAAAGAAGTCTGTGCGTTCCAGTTTGCTTGAACCCGAGAACATTTAATGGTTCGATGGTGGCCAGAACCAGCGGCTGGGGATATCGTATGGTGTCATTTCCCGGACAATATCAATCCGCGTCCCAAACCTAGACCCGCTTTAATTCTTGTGGTCTTTGATGACGATGCACCAGAATTCACGGTTCGTGTTGCATATGGCACCAGTCAACGTACAACCAAGCTCTATAGAGGTGAGTTCGCAATTCTTCGTGATAAGAATCTGGCAGCCTATGAAGAAGCCAATTTAAGTTACGATACGAAGTTCAACTTAAGACAAGTTCTTGAATTGCCATTTTCGACAGAATGGTTCTCGGTACCGCCCACAGCACCACATGGGCAGATTCCAAAATTGGGTACATTGCACCCGTCAATGGTTCGTGCCGTACAGGCCGCTTTTAGGGCCGCATCTGAATAGCATAAATCCTAGAACCCCCGATCTGTCAGGATGATGCCATGAACTTCTCTTTTGTCTATTTTTCTTCGACCGACAACAAATAAGTCAAAGTCGGCCACAAGGTATACAACTCCCGGCTTTCTGTTTCAATGGTGCAGCGATCCCGGGCAATCCGCCGGATACCCGATGAGTCGGATAGAATCAGCGCATTGGGCGTAATTTTTCTGACGCAAGTCCAATGCTTGATACGACCGCTCAGGCTGATAATGACAGTCGAGTCCGGTTGGCTTAGGTGTTCAGTCAGTTTTTCCCAGTATTGATCCAGTGTCACGTCGTCGGTATCGAATGCGATTTGTTTGCGCAGTTTGCGATTCTGGTACTTTTTGACGGATTTGATGGCGATATCAATGAAACCGCCTTTGGCGTCAATATCACTAAAGCCCCAAATCAGCGCATCTTCCAGTAGATCATGCTTAGCTAAATATCCAATCAGGTTTTTATATAAAACTCTTCGTTGGCTGGCTTTGTGTTTCAGTTTGGGATCATAGTGAAATTTACCAATGACGATCTCGGTTGCATTCATCACTGAATACACGCCACACAATCCATCAATACTACCTTGCCGGATGGGCATAATACTTTCCTCATCATCCATACCGGCTACCAAATTTGGCTGACCGCATTATTCACAAACAACTGACTGTCACGGATATAGCGCTGTAACATCAGATCAGACTTATGCGCAGTTTGCTGGCGGATTTTCCAGGAACTGACCCCGGCTTGTGCTGCACTGGTAACCAGTCCCGCCCGTAGACTATGGCCTGAATATTGTTCCGGATTCAAACCGGCCTCACACGCGCGCTGTTTGACGATCAAAGCCACCGATGCCGCACATAATCCATAGTCAGTGACTTGATCGAAACGGTTCATGCGGCGAAACAATGCGCCGGTTTTGATGCCTGATTTTTCTAGCCACGTCTTTAATGCACGTACCGGGCAATGACGGCCTTTGATAAAAGGGATCGCCACTTTTCGTCCAACCCCATTTTGATCAGTCTTGCTGCGCCGGACATGGATCAGTACGCCTTCCGTTACAAATCGCACATCTTCCACCTGTAACGCCACCAATTCAGAACGGCGGAATGCACCGGCAAAGCCGATCAGCAGTAATGCCTTGTCACGGATGCCGATTAACCCACTCAGTCTCTTTGTGATCTTCATCAGATCAGCTTTTAGCAAGGGCATGACTTGCCGTTGCTTGCAACCGTTGATGCGACGGATACCGCGCAAAGTATCAGTTACCAATGCCGAGCGAGTTGGCGATTTCAGTCCTTTATCTTTATGAGCATGGTTGATGGCCACCACACGCCGGTTCAATGTCGCCAATGACAATGTATTGGCATGAACGGCCAGATAGGATGCGACGCATCGCGGTGTTGCCGGAATTTTGCCGCCGC
Source organism: Nitrosomonas sp. (assembly GCF_019635155.1). Lineage (GTDB taxonomy): Bacteria > Pseudomonadota > Gammaproteobacteria > Burkholderiales > Nitrosomonadaceae > Nitrosomonas. The sequence goes on from NZ_JAHBZY010000011.1 coordinate 14,829, forward strand.
TTTTCAGGAAATGGGCAATATCGTATTGGTAAGCCAGTTGGGTATTCTTGGCCCGTGTTGCGGCCAGATATTCGTTTACCTTTTTGCGAGTGTGATTACCTGAGAGCATTAGTTTATTTTTCATCGCACACTCCTAGCGGACATCGACGTAGCGCATACAGACGTTCAATAAATGCTCATAATCGCTGGCTGTGGCTTCACGCATGAATTCTTCAGCCAATTCCGGGCGATTGCTATTCAGGATGCCACGCCGTACTTGCCCCAGAATAAAAAAGGCATTGCCGTCTTTGCCGGTTAATTCCACTACGGCATCGGTTAACGGCGTAACCGGTTTCTCAATCAATTTCATAAATAACTCCTAAGTAATTGATAACAGAATCATCACGGTCGTCATAATGATCAGTTATCGTAAGTTGAACACAAATAAAAAAGCCCGCCAGCATTGGGTTTGCGGGCAGGCAAGTCGTTGGGTGTTTTCATTTATTTTGCTCCCATAACACCCGAAAAGAGCTTGTTGTCGATCCGAAAGCTAGAACATAGAAAACCGTTTCAATATTCCTCGGGTAACAGCAAAGTGGTGACACTGCGATCCGCTTCGGTAATGATCCATAAATTCTGATCATCGCTAATGGCGTAACTCGATAGGATGCGCCAGCCGTTTTCAATCGAACGCAGGTTTTCTTCTGCATCACAGGGTGGCACATTGCCCCAATCACCGGATTGATGACGTTTAATTAGATCAGCCGCATTGATGGCATACTGATCCAGTAGCGCCAATGCGCCGGGCGTTGCGACGATCTGGCCTAATGGAAACAGCGCAATAGATCGCTGCTCCCTTGTTGATTTGGGATTACACATTTCTTTTCTCCTTTTTAGGGCGAGCAAAAGCTGACGGGCACAAAAATGTGCCAATCCTGATTGCTACGTTTAAATGGGATTTATCTGAGGTGCTGCTGAGGTGCTACCTGTTACTTTGGTACGGATTGGTATTGCGAGGAAAGCTGCTTGAGTGAAACAGCTTTTTTGTTATGCAGTGTGCAGATAATAGAATTAAAGCGATCTGCGCATGCAATTGCAATACAGCTACATTTTAAAAGGTTATTGTATGTTCTCAAAATGGCAATGATATTTCTATCAACTACTTATGACATAAGTTATAGGACTATTCCAATTCGATACCTCAATATAGTCCTAAGTAACACTCACAGTAAAGTATTCAGCAACACTATTCAGCAACACTGGACTTTAATAATTTGACAACCAGCTTAATTCACTTTACTCTTGATTAAAGGGAGAAATTATCCAAGCATAAAATACAATCAGCAGCAAAAGTTTGTAAAGTGGAATCAGTGTTCTCGCGTTCTAAAAGGACTGCAAGTTATGACGCATGATCATCATGAACCTGAGCAGCATGACGATGAACATCATTTGCGCCACACGCTTATGGCAATTGATCCTGTCTGCGGCATGCATGTCGATACGTCTACAGCAAAATACCGCGCTGAACATGACGAGAAATCTTATTATTTCTGCTCGGCTCATTGCCACGGCAAATTCGTGGTAGAACCCAATACCTATTTAACCGGCAAATCCCCAACCGGGGAATCCCTGCCCGGCGCTATTTATACCTGCCCCATGCACCCGGAAATCCGGCAAACCGGGCCGGGAAGCTGTCCGATTTGCGGCATGGCATTAGAACCGACGGAAGTATCACTCAGTACCGGACCGAGTGCGGAACTCACGGACATGAGCCGCCGCTTCTGGATTGGCCTCATATTGACCGCGCCAGTCTTTATCCTGGAAATGGGAGGTCATCTGATCGGATTAGCGCATATAGTACCCCCCCAAACTTCCAATTGGCTGCAACTGTTGCTGGCAACACCAGTCGTCTGGTGGGCAGGATGGCCGTTCTTTGTACGCGGCTGGCAATCGATAACAAACCGCGCACTCAATATGTTCACACTCATTGCAATGGGCACCGGTGTGGCGTGGGTCTATAGCATCGTCGCAACCGTTGTACCTGATCTCTTTCCCGATGCCTTCCGTAGCAGTGATGGATCGGTCGCAGTTTATTTCGAGGCTGCGGCAGTCATCACCGTGCTAGTGTTATTGGGTCAAGTACTGGAATTACGCGCACGCGAACGCACTTCCGGTGCGATCAAAGCCTTGCTCAATTTGTCACCAACCACAGCCCGCCGTCTTGACGATGGCGATGTTGAAGAGGAAATCAACTTGGATCAGGTGGTCGTTGGCAATCGCCTGAGAGTCCGCCCCGGCGACCGCATACCTGTCGATGGCAAAGTGATCGAAGGTAGCTCCAATATTGATGAATCGATGGTGACAGGCGAATCCATGCCAGTTCGCAAGCAATCCGGAGATCAGGTGATTGGCGGCACCATCAATGGACAAGGCAGTTTTGTGATGCGCGCTGAGAAAGTTGGGCGTGACACCATGCTGGCACAAATCGTCCGTATGGTATCGGAAGCACAACGATCACGCGCACCGATTCAGCGCTTGGTGGACATCGTTGCCAGCTGGTTTGTCCCGGCAGTCATTGTGACCGCTATCCTGGCTTATACCGCTTGGTCGATCTGGGGGCCTCCACCCGCCATGACCTATGCACTGATCGCTGCCGTCAGCGTACTGATCATTGCCTGTCCATGTGCACTGGGTCTGGCGACACCGATGTCGATCATGGTGGGGGTCGGACGTGGCGCGACCGCAGGTGTCTTGATCAAGAACGCCGAAGCATTGGAGCGAATGGAAAAGATCGATACGGTCGTGATTGACAAGACCGGTACGCTGACCGAAGGTAAACCTAGGGTCACGGCAATTCACACCGCAGGCAATATCGGTAAAAACAAGCTACTGCGCCTTGCGGCCAGTTTAGAACAGGGAAGCGAGCATCCTTTGGCTGCCGCTATCGTTACTGCAGCCAAGGAACGCTCAATTGTGCTGGCCAAGGCAACCAACTTTGATTCGCCAGCTGGCAAAGGTGTACTCGGCAACGTCGATGACCAGAGGATTGTCCTGGGTAATAGCAAGTTTCTTGCAGAATTGAATATCGATACCCAAGTGTTGGAAGCGCAAGCAGATGAACTGCGTCAACATGGGGCAACTGTGATCTTCATGACAGTCGATGACGTGATTGCGGGCATTATCGCCATCGCCGATCCGGTGAAGGAATCGACACCCGCTGCTATCGAAGCTTTGCACGCCGATGGCATCCGCATCGTCATGCTGACCGGGGACAACCGCACTACGGCTGAAGCGGTCGCCCGGCAGCTGGGTATCGACGAAGTGGAAGCGGAAGTGTTACCTGATCAAAAAGCGGCAATCGTCACGCAATTGCGCGAGCAAGGGCGAGTGGTCGCCATGGCGGGTGATGGTGTCAACGATGCTCCGGCTTTGGCCACCGCCGATGTTGGCATTGCCATGGGTACGGGCACCGATGTTGCCATTGAAAGCGCGGGGATAACCTTGCTGCGCGGCGATCTGCTGGGCATTGTCCGAGCACGGCGCCTATCCGAAGCAACCATGCGTAACATCCGCCAGAATTTGTTCTTCGCCTTTATCTACAATACAGCGGGCATACCGATCGCAGCCGGAGTGCTGTATCCTTTCTTTGGTATCTTGCTGTCCCCGATTTTTGCTGCGGCAGCGATGTCGCTATCTTCGGTTAGCGTGATCGTCAATGCATTGCGGCTACGCTTAACTAAGCTGGAGTAAGCATGGAAAGTATAAGAACAACATTTCTGAATTTTTAATTTTATATATTATATAAAGCGAGTACTATCTAATTCTGGCAAAGTTTGAGTTCACAACCCCAACAGTCAGGAGGTGTGTCATGGCAAAAATTCTTGTCTTGTATTACAGCATGTATGGTCATATCGAAATTATGGCCAATGCGGTGGCTGAAGGTGTACGCAGTGTCGAGAATACCGAGGTTATCGTTAAACGCGTTCCCGAACTCATGTCGGAAGAAGTGGCACGAAGGGTCGGTGCAAAAATTGATCAGGCAGCACCCATTGCAGCGGTGGATGAATTGCCAAACTATGATGCCATCATCTTTGGCACGCCAACACGTTTCGGCAACATGTGCGCGCAAATGCGCAATTTCCTGGATCAGACTGGCCGCTTATGGCTAAGCGGAGGCCTGATTGGTAAAGTAGGCAGCGTGTTCACGTCGACCGGTACTCAGCATGGCGGACAGGAAACCACGATTACATCGTTCCATACCACCTTGCTGCATCACGGCATGATCATTGTGGGCGTTCCCTATTCCTGTCAGGAAATCATGAACATGAGTGAAATTACCGGCGGTTCGCCCTATGGGGCAAGTACGCTGGCTGGTGGTGATGGCAAACGCCTTCCGTCAGACAATGAAATAAGAATTGCGCGTTTTCAAGGTGCTCATGTCGCGCAAATAGCTAACAAACTTGCCCGATGACGGGAGGTTTTGAGAAAGATAATTTCCGCACTTTCCGCTAGCAGGAATTATTAATGACGAACCAAGTATCACAAGCCCTTTCGCCTGTTTTGTATTTACCGCACGGTGGCGGACCGTTACCTATTCTTGGTGACAAAGGGCATGAAGAAATGGTTTCTTTTCTGAAAGAAATCGCAACTGCGCTGGGCGAACCATCCACAATCTTAGTCATCAGCGCTCACTGGGAAGAGGAACAAGCAACGATAACCAGTAATAGCTACCCCGGAATAATCTATGATTATTATGGATTTTCTGCTGAGGCCTACAAAATTCAATATGCAGCACCTGGCAATCCCAAGTTGGCTAATGAAATTTACGCACTGTTAACAGCGAACGGAATACAGGCAAGACTTGATGAGCAACGAGGCTTTGATCATGGATTGTTTGTGCCGCTCAAGTTGATGTATCCGCAAGCCCAGATTCCTTGCATCCAGTTATCATTGCTGAAAAACTTAAATCCTCGATTGCATATTGCGCTTGGGAAAGCGATTGCGTCTTTACGTGAGAAAAATATTCTGATTATTGGTTCAGGTATGTCATTTCATAATTTGAAAACATTTTTCTCAAACGATATCGATAGCAGCAAAGAGAATGATGCGTTTGATGAATGGTTGATTGAAACATGCGCCAATCCAGCCATTTCAACTGAAGAGCGCGAAAAACGATTGATCGAATGGGAAAAAGCGCCGTTTGCCCGGTTTTGTCATCCGCGAGAAGAGCATTTGTTGCCATTGCATGTTTGTTATGGCATCGCTTGCGCCGGTTCTCCCATAGCCAAGACTGTATTTAATGGGCGGATTATGGGAAAGAAAGTGACGAGTTTTCTGTGGTAGCAGGATCATGGAATGGAGAATCCGTATGAAAAAGACAAAATTGGAAAATTGGGTATCCGGTTGCATATTTGCAATCTTTTTAACGATAAGCAACGCATGGTCAGCGCAGGATGAGAAAAACAGCCAAGGATTTGCGTGGAAGGATGGCGCAGAAATTTACGCCAAGATTTGCGCTTATTGTCATGAAGCCCATGTCGGTCCGCAAATTCGCAATCGGGAATTGCCGTCAGAGTATATCCGTCGCGTCGTTCGCAACGGAAATCGGGCCATGCCCGCCTTTCGCCCCTCAGAAGTCGACGATGAATCATTAATCAAACTGGCAGATTTCATTTCAAAAAAAGAAGCTCAACATTAAGGAGGGCACAATCCATGGATGAAACTCGTCGTAACCTCATCAAGGGCATGCTCACCGGCGGAACGTTGTTGGTTTTGGGGATTCCCGGCATTGTACAGGCAGCTTCCAGCAGCGCGGTGTTTTCCGGCATAACACGGGATTGCCATTTACTGCTGGGCAGCACCCCTATTGGCGAAGCATTTGCAACCGGTGCGCGTGCAGCTTGCGCTTACTATGGTCATGGCGCTCAAGACTCATTAGTCACATCCCAACTCGGGGAAACGTTGTTGGTTGATCCTCAATACACTGCCAACCTTTTGGCACAATCGAAGTACATGCGCTGGATTGCCGTCATGGATTACGCTCATGCAGCCATTTTCACTGAACTTGTACGCAATGCTAACGGGCGCTTGCTGGCCTTGGGTTCGCATGTATCGGCATCAAATACTGATGCTGCGCTATCGCTGCGGCATAGGTGGACAACGGCATCGCCAGCATACAGTGCAGGCGGCTTGCTGGCATCCATGCTGGTTCAAAACAAGCGCAGTTTTTCGATTAGAGAAAATTTTCTGATGGCATCCTCTCATGAAACTGGATTGATGAATGCCTTGTTACCGCAATTTTCTTCATATGGTTTGGCTAATCAATCTGCAACCCATTTACATTGCGCTGGCATAACTCTGCCAGAAGCCAGTCAATTAGCTGGCTGGGAAACATCAACAAGCTGGGATTCTTTAGCAACTCGACCGGCTGCTTCTTTTATTGAACACCTGCCGCTTGGGAATTGGATCGAAACTACGGGTTACGCGGTGGTGGCAGCTGCGTTAGGGATGGGAATACACCAAGAAGCCTGTGCCCAGCGTGCCTTCGTGCACCGGCCGGGTAACCGCAATCTGGATCATGATGGATTGGCGGGACAACAGTTCGTTTCATTTGTCATCGACGTGTAGGAGAAAACAGCATGACCAGTCAATATATCGCATTGCCCAAAGGTGTCTCAGAAAAAGATTTCGATGCGGCCATACGTGATTTTCGAAAGATATTGGGTGACGCTTCCGTTCTCACTAGCGCGGAACAACTTGCACCGTACATCAAGACGATGATGCCGGTTCCCGATGCCGACCATACCCCATCCGCTGCGCTATTGGCCACAACCGTCGAACAAATCCAGAAAATCGTTGCGGTTTGCAATCAATACAAAGTACCGATATGGATGATTTCCACCGGAAAGAATCTGGGCTACGGCTCGGCAGCCCCGGCAGAGCGTGGTCAGGTGGTACTTGATCTCAAACGCATGAATCGCATTCTCGAAGTAGACAAGGATCTAGCTTTTGCCTTGGTCGAACCGGGCGTGACCTATCAGCAGCTCTACGATTACATCAAGGAACATAAGCTGGGCCTATGGTTATCCATGCCCGCACCTTCAGCCATTGCCGGGCCGGTGGGCAATACGTTGGATCGCGGTGTCGGCTATACGCCCTACGGTGAACACTTCCTGTTCGCTTGTGGCATGGAAGTCGTGCTGGCGAATGGAGAAGTACTGCGTACCGGCATGGGCTCAATGCCCAATTCCAACACCTGGCAGGTATTCAAATGGGGCTATGGCCCTTATCTGGACGGCATTTTTACGCAATCCAACTATGGCATCGTCACCAAATTCGGTTTCTGGTTGATGCCTGAACCACCGGCATTCAAGCCATTTGTCATTCAATACCAACACGAAGAAGACATCGTGGAAATCGTAGAAACGATCCGGCCATTGCGTATCAGCGGAGTCATTCCCAATGCTGTGGTTATCGCCCATGCGCTCTATGAGGCACCCGTAAAAGCCAAACGTAGTGATTATGTTTCCGGGCCTGGTTCAATCCCGGATGAAGCAGTTTATCGGATCATGAAAGATCACAAACTGGGAATCTGGAACGTGTATGCGGCGCTCTATGGTACACAGGAACAGATTGATGTGAACTGGAAGATCGTGACACAAGCATTCGGTCAATCCGGAAAAGCAAAAATCCTGACAGAGCAGGAAGCAGCCGATGATCCTGCATTTGCTTACCGCGCCAAGCTCATGCGTGGAGAAATGACGTTGACGGAATTTTCGTTATACAACTGGCGCGGAGGTGGCGGGTCGATGTGGTTCGCACCGGTCTCGCAAGCGCGCGGCAGCGAAACTCTCAAACAAATGGCACTGACCAAGCAGATTCTTGCGAAATACGGATTGGATTATTCCGGTGAATTCATCGTCGGCATGCGCGATATGCATCATATCGTCGATGTACTGTACGACAAGACCGATCCCGAACAGACGAAAGCAGCCTATCAATGTTTCGATGAATTACTGACCGAATTCTCCGCGCGAGGGTATGGAACATATCGCGTCAATACGGCATTCATGGATAAAGTCGCCGAAACCTATGGCCCGGTGCAACGGAAAGTACATAAAACACTGAAAAAGGCACTGGACCCAAATGGCATCATTGCGCCGGGAAAATCAGGCATTCGATAGTTTCATCTTGACTTTGAGCAGAAAATAACGATCCCAAAGCGGAGGTACCCGTGAAAAAAATCAAGGCAGCCGTCGTCCGCCGGAAAGGCGGGCCTTTTCAGATTGAAGACCTGATGCAGGATGATCCGCGATCCGATGAAGTGCGCGTCCGCATCGTAGCGACGGGAATGTGTCATACCGATATGGTTGCGCGCGATCAGCTCTACGAAGTGCCTCTGCCAGTGGTATTAGGGCATGAAGGCTCGGGAGTGGTCGAACAGATTGGTAGCCATGTGAAGAAAGTCGCAGTTGGCGACCATGTGGTGCTGACCTATATGTGGTGCGGCCACTGCAAGCCCTGCCTGCGCAGTGATTTGACCTATTGCGAGCAATTTTATGCGCTGAATTTCAATGGTGCGCGCGAAGACGGCAGCACGTCAACCCTTACAACAGGCAACACACCAGAACCGATCCACGATCATTTCTTTGGGCAATCGTCGTTTGGCACCTTTGCGCTGGTGCATGAGCGCAACGTCATCAAAGTTCCCAAAGATGCACCCTTGGAGCTTCTTGGCCCACTAGGTTGCGGCATCCAGACCGGTGCCGGAGCTGTCATGAACGCACTCAAAGTTAATCCGGGTAGCACTTTTGCAGCTTTTGGCGGCGGCGCAGTAGGACTCAGTGCCGTGATGGCGGCACGTGCTGCCGGTGCTACGACCATCATCTCGGCCGATGTGGTTCCTTCACGCTTGGTCTTGGCGATGGAACTCGGGGCAACCCATACCATCAACAGCCGGGAAACCGACCCGGTCGAAGCGGTTCACAAAATAACGAATGGTGGCGCTGATTTCACGCTGGAATCGAGCGGACGTCCTGCGGTATTGCGTCAAGCCATTGATGCATTGGCTATCCGGGGAATATGCGGCATTGTCGGTGCACCTGCCTTGGGTACCGAAGCGAGCTTCGATGTGAACGGGGTGATGACGGCAGGAAAACGGATTATCGGAATCATCGAAGGCGATAGCAAACCCGATCTTTTTATTCCAGCACTGGTTGAGCTTTATCAGCAGGGAAGATTTCCTTTTGACAAGCTGGTGAAGTTCTATTCCCTCGATCAAATCAATCAGGCCGCTGTAGATAGTGAGAAGGGCATCACGATTAAACCGATTATCCGGCTGCAGTAACGTTTACCAACGTTCCTCCAAGTAACTTCAACTGGATTTTGGTAAAACAAACAGGAAGAGTGCATGATGGAAAATAAAAAAGAATCTCCACCGCCTTATTCAAATTTCGATCAATTATTGATCAATGGTCAATGGCGTCATGGCAAGGGAGCAAAGGTTCTAAGTGACTTGAATCCTTATAATGGCACTGTTCTTGCCGAAATTCCACATGCCAATCGCGATGACATGGATGAAGCCTATCATGGTGCCGCCAAAGCGCAGCACGAATGGGCGGCATTATTACCGGGCGAGCGCGCGGCCATCATGCGCCGCGCAGCGCAGATCATGGAAGCGCGCCGTGAAGAAATCGTATCGTGGATCATTCATGAGTCCGGCGGCACGCGTATTAAAGCCAACCTGGAATGGAACGCCGTGCATGGCGTGCTGCTCGAGGCAACCACGCTGCCTTATCTGGTGGAAGGCCGGATTCTTCCGGCGGATATCCCCGGCAAGGAAAGCCGCATGTACCGTAAACCCGTCGGCGTTGTCGGTGTGATCAGTCCTTGGAATTGGCCATTCCAGCTCACCGCTCGTTCCGCAGCGCCCGCGCTTTCGGTCGGTAACGCTGTCGTGGTCAAGCCAGCGAGCGATACCCCCATAACGGGCGGATTGCTGTTTGCAAAAATCCTTGAAGAAGCGGGGTTACCCCCAGGTGTGCTCAGCGTTATCGTGGGTGCAGGCAGCGAAATTGGCGATGCCTTTGTTACCCACCCTATTCCTCGCGTCATATCGTTTACCGGTTCAACACCGGTTGGCCGCAATATTGCCAGACTGGCTGCCGAAGGGCCAATGCTAAAACGGCTTGAATTGGAGCTGGGCGGGAATGGCCCGTTCGTGGTATTGAATGATGCCGATCTGGAACAAGCAGTAGAGGCTGCCGTATTCGGTAAATTTCTGCACCAGGGCCAAACTTGCATGAGCGTTAATCGCTTTATTATTGATGACCGGATTCACGATGAGTTTGTGGAGCGCTTTGCCGATCGGGTGCGCCAACTGAAAGCAGGTGATCCGGATGCACCTGATACGATGATCGGCCCTATCATCAACAAATCCCAATTAAATGGCTTGCAACAACGAATTCGAGACGCCGTTTCAGCGGGTGCGCATCAAATGGTCGGTGGTGAAGCGCAAGGCCTAGTACTTCCACCTCATGTATTTTCTCAAGTAACCAATCAAATGCCAGTGGCACAGACGGAATCGTTTGGCCCCATTGCACCGATTTTGCGTGCACGCAACGAAGCCGATGCATTGAATATCGCTAACGACACCGACCTTGGGTTGGCTGCCGCTGTGTTTACGCAAGATGTGGAGCGCGGCCTCCGTTTTGCACAGCAACTCGAATCAGGCATGGCGCATATCAATGACCAGCCGGTTAATGATTTACCTTACAATCCATTCGGTGGCGAAAAGAATTCAGGAGTTGGCCGCTTCAATGGCGCTTGGGCCGTGGCGGCATTCACGACTGATCAATGGATCAGTATTCAACACAGACCGCGTCACTACCCTTTTGACGCGAAAGTCATTAAATGATTTTGTGAGAAACAAGTACGATAGTTAGGTAGCAGAAAGATAGAAACCATCTTCCAGATATTTTATAAATTCGCTTAACTTTAATTAAGCAGGTTGATCAACGAATTTATTCATCAATTCAATAATATGCTCGGATTCCATCATTCCCCGCATTGGGTGCTCATCCTCAGTCAGAATAGCTTCCTTTAATTTTTTCAAGTCAGCGGAGCTGGTATCTATCTTCAACAAAATGTAGTAGATCAATTCATATCTGATTTGATTCAGGTTATTCATGATAAACGAAAGCCCATCACGCTGTACACAGGCAATCATGGCTCGCCGTTGTAGCCACAAATCCTTGCCCCACATATCAGGCACGTCTTCCAGGTTTGTTAATGCAATTTTCTGGATAATTTCAGAATTGCCGTGATGGTGGATGATAAATGACAGGGCAAAGGATATCGCAGGATATAACGCATCGAATCTATTCCATTCAGCGAGGGTGGTATTGTCAATGGGATCCATGATTCCAGTTTGTTCCATCCTCTGAAGTGGCTCACTTTTTTCTTTACCGATACCAAGCAGCCACCAGTCGTGATAGAAATTCAACAAATCCAGGGCATTTTTGAAAATGCGTTCTTTATCCGTAATGAACTGATTCCAGCAGGCTTCATCGCTTAACAGGTTTATATCACTGAGTTCCGCTTTCAATATTTCGCTGGAACTGGCTTGTCTTCTGTTGAGATAGGCTTGAATGGCTTCCTGTCCAAATCTGTCTTGCAGGGTATCGAATAATTCAACATCAAAGCCGTGGGCAAAATAATGGTCATATAATCGGCAGAATGCCAGATCAATCAGTGGCTCCGGATTGTTGGGATCTTCCAGTTGTTGAATTTCAGTTTTAATATCCTCCGATTCCTGGAGATAGCTAAACCGGTAACCTTTAGTACCTCTATGGCCAGTTTCCACAACATGCAATATGATGCATTCGTAACAATATCCACACATATCAGCCACCTTTGTATTTTAAGTTTTAGAAAAAACAACGTTCTTTCTAAAATTAGTGGAATCGGGATTGAGCATTGATAATTACTGGCTTTGGGTTATTGATTACGGTGACAACATAAGGTTATCGAGATGATCTGCCCATTTTTGTAACCATACACGGCACTCGGCTTCATAGCTGTGCAAATCATAAGTTCCTTCAATCCCTTTTTTTGAATGACCAAGGATTGCCTCAGCAACCTCGTTTCTGCAACCTAATCGTGATAAACCAGTTCGCACAGTTCTTCTTAAATCATGGGGGGTCCAATGTTCTATGTCTAGCATTCTTTTGGATTCTCTCAAATGCCAGCTTTGTTCAGTCAAAGACTTTTGTTGAATTGGTAAACCAGTTTTCTGAGAGGGGAATAAATATTCGCCGGTTGACAATCTCAAATGCATTAGAAATTCCACAGCTTGGGATGGCAACTGTACATATCTTTCTATGCCTGTTTTATCTGATTTCAAGTGCCAGGTTTTGCTCTTAAGATCAATATCTGTCCAAGAAGCGGCGCAAACTTCACCGGTTCGGCAAGCTGTCCAAAGAGTAAACCGAATTACGTTCTTTTGGGTGGGAGTGAAAACTGATCCAGGTAGCCAGCTAAGGAGTTTTTTTAGTTCATTGTCACTAAGAATACGTTTACCCTTTTGATGAGTGAGTTTTATTTTTGCTTGTCTCAATCCAGATTTTGCAAGTAATGCAGGATTTGCAAAGTCCTCACTAAATTTCTCTAAGCCGATTGCATAATCAAATGCAGCTGAAAGTTCTCTTAATACATTGCCTGCCTGTACGTTTGCACCTCGTTCCACAATTTCCATGATTAGATTAACAACATTCTTTCGTGTAACCAAACAAGCAGGCATATTGCCAAGTACTCTAACGGCGTCTCCATATAAAGTTCTCCTGACCTCTGATTGCCCTTTTGGCTTTCTTGCCCCAGAAATTATCTTTCCGTTAACTAATCTATCTTCTATATGCTGGGTAAGATATAGCTCAATCATTGCTTTAACAGTAAAACCGTTAATTGATTGTTCTTGTAGTGATTGTTGAGCTATTTGTCTTTGTTGCGATTTAAGTTCAGTCGCAGGGCAGCGCCCTAAATTTCTTATTGCTCTAAATTCCTGAAGTTTGATCCTTGCCTCAGCTAGTGACATAGTAGGAAAATGTCCAAGTCTCATTTGAACAAGTTTGTTTGTAACAGGGCTTCGGTATCTATAGAAAAAAGTTTTTGTGCCTGATCTGCCACAACTTACCCTAAGCCCACGATTCTCACCGATATCGGACTTTGTAGTATCACCCGGTTTCATTGTTGCAATTTCACGAGATGATAGTGGTTTATTATTTTCTTGATCCTTCACAATAAGATTCCAGTTTCGGTTAATTTAGTTTTATATTTGATTAAACAAACCAAGCATTTTATTCTGCTTAGTATAGTTTTTTTAGATTAACAAAAAGTACACTTATTATAGCTATACTAAATGCTACACTAATTTATGAGATTGTGTGGGATTTTAAGGAACATAGTGAGATATTATGGAACTCTTTATATTTTGCAAATAACTATATTTTAAAGATTTTATATTGATATTGGCCGGAATTCTAATGGATATAGAGCAGAAACACACACCTATGATGCAACAATATTTTCAGATTAAAGCACAGCATCCGGATATGTTGATGTTTTATCGGATGGGGGATTTTTATGAGTTGTTTTTTGGCGATGCCGAGAAGGCGGCGAAATTATTAGGGATTACCTTGACGCAGCGTGGCGCTTCCGCCGGGGAGCCGATCAAAATGGCGGGGGTGCCGTATCACGCAGCCGAGCAGTATTTGGCAAAACTGGTTAAAGCCGGCGAGTCGATTGCGATTTGCGAACAAGTAGGGGATCCGGCGACCAGCAAGGGACCTGTTGCTCGTAAAGTGACTCGTATTATTACGCCGGGTACTTTGACTGATGCAGCGCTACTCGAAGACAAACGTGATTGTATTTTGCTGGCCCTGTTTACGCAGGACTCGACATTGGGATTGGCATGGTTGAGTTTGTCGGCAGGTCAAATGCGGATGCTGGAAATATCGCCGCCGCAACTGCTGAGTGAGTTGGAGCGTTTGCAGCCTTCGGAGATTCTGTTGCCGGAGTCGTTGCCGCAAGATCATTTGCAAGGCAAAGCCTGGGCCATAAAACGCCTGCCAGCATGGCAATTCGACCGGGATAATGCGGTCAATCGCTTGACTCGGCAGTTCTCGACATACGATCTGTCCGGCTTCGGTTGTGACGATATGCCGATCGCTTTATGCGCGGCTGGGGCCTTGTTGGATTATATTCATTTGACACAAGGATCGGCAGTACCGCATATCACGTCGATGCAAGCCGAACGCACCAGCGTGTATGTGAGGATGGATGCCGCAACGCGGCGGAACCTGGAAATTTCCGAAACGATCCGCGGCGAAAATTCACCCACTTTGTTATCGCTGCTGGATACCTGTTCGACCAATATGGGCAGCCGATTGATGCAGCATTGGCTGCATCATCCGTTACGTGACCGGGTAAGGATACAGCGACGGCTTGATAGTATCGCGGCGCTCTTTGGAGAGAATGCACAGAATCATTTTTTGGCGGCAAGAATCTTGTTACGCCGACTTGCGGATGTTGAACGGATTACGGCCCGCATAGCACTCAAGACAGCGCGGCCCAGGGATTTGTCGGGTTTACGTGACAGTCTGCAGTTATTACCTGAAATTATTCAGTCATTAGGCGCTTGTACCAGTGAGCATATTGATCGATTGCTGCAAGTATTACAAATTGACCGTGATTTGGCTGAGCTTTTAAATAACGCGTTACTGCCGGAGCCGGGCGTGGTGTTGCGTGAAGGTAATGTCATTGCCAATGGCTATGATGCCGAACTCGACGAGTTGCGCGCATTGCAAAACAATTGCGGGGAATTTTTGCTGCAACTGGAGCTTCGCGAGAAAGAGCGCACGGGTATTCCGAATCTGAAGGTGGAATATAACCGCGTGCATGGTTTTTATATCGAAGTTACTCATGCACACAGTGAAAAAGTCCCGGATGACTATCGCCGCCGGCAAACGCTGAAAAGCGCCGAGCGCTATATTACGCCGGAATTAAAAGCATTCGAGGACAAGGCGTTATCCGCGCAAGAGCGGGCGCTGGCAAGAGAGAAATGTTTATACGACGAATTGCTGGAAACATTGGCACAGCACATTCAGTTGCTGCAGTCGGTGGCTACCAGTATTGCCGAAATCGACAGTTTGTGCGCCTTTGCCGAGCGTGCGCAAGTACTGGATTTTACGGCGCCGATATTGGGCGATGACGATGTGTTGTCGATTGAAGCAGGACGCCATCCGGTGGTAGAACGGCAAGTGGAAAACTTTGTTGCCAATGATGTGCAGCTGGGTTCCGAACATGCCGGCCAGCCACGCATGCTCATGATTACCGGTCCTAATATGGGTGGTAAATCAACATTCATGAGGCAAATCGCGTTGATCGCGTTGTTGGCGCACTGCGGCAGTTACGTACCGGCGAGAAATGCGCGTATCGGTTTGCTGGATCAAATTTTCACTCGCATCGGCGCAGCCGATGATTTGACCAGCGGGCGCTCGACGTTCATGGTGGAAATGACCGAGACCGCCAATATTCTGCATAACGCCACCGCGCAAAGTTTGGTGCTGATGGATGAAGTCGGGCGTGGAACTTCGACATTTGACGGTTTAGCCTTGGCGTTTGCGATTGCCCGGCATCTTTTGACCAAGAATCGTAGCTTTACGTTGTTTGCTACGCACTATTTCGAATTGACCAAACTGGCGGAAGAATTCAAACAATTGTGGAACGTTCATTTGGATGCGGTGGAGTACAAACATCGCATCGTTTTTTTGCATAAAGTAGCCGAAGGCCCGGCAAGTCAGAGTTATGGATTGCAGGTGGCAGCGCTGGCCGGTGTTCCTGAGCCGGTTATCAGGCAAGCAAAAAAACATCTGATTAAACTGGAGCAGGAAAGCGTGAAATCGGTACCGCAGATGGATCTATTTTCAATTTCGAAACCTGAACCGTTCGAGGATGTCCAGGAACAACACCCCGTTATTACGCTGTTGCATACTCTTTCGCCGGACGACTTAAGCCCCAAACAAGCATTGGAACAGCTCTACGTTTTAAAAAAGACGCTGGAAACCACTGAAAAGCAATAATCAACTATCAAGTCAATTGTTTTTTACTGAGAGACTGTTGAGAAGCACGTTCGGGAAAGTTGCTTAAGCCAAAAACAGGTGAAAAGCGCAGTTTATAAGTCATGCATGCGCTCTTAAATCTGTTTCTGACGCTGTAATGGCAACACAGAGATTCTTCAACGGTTCTTAATGTGCATGGCCATGCGGCCCGTGTACATGCTGGTGCGCAATTTCATCCGGGGTGGCAGGGCGTACATCGGTGACCGTGCAGGCGAAAACGACTTGTATGCCTGCAAACGGATGATTGCCATCGACAATCACCGAATCGTCGGAAACGTCGGTGACTTTATAGATAATAAAATCATCCGAACCTTCTGCGCCACCCTCAAAATGCATGCCGACCGCTACATTGTCCGGAAATGAACTGCGCGGTTCAACACGAATCAGTTCGGCGTCGTATTCGCCGAAAGTGTCTTCCGGTTTCATCGAAACTGAACAGGAATAACCGACTTCCATCTCATGCAATGCTTCCTCGACCAATGGAAAAATTCCACCGTAACCTCCATGTAAATAACTGATTGGAGAATCGGTTTTCTCCAGGATTTTTCCCGAAGCATCGGATAATTCGTAATTAATTGAAACTACGGTATTCTTTTCAACGCGCATTTGATATGGATCCTTTATTGAGTTATGGATTGAAGTCAAATGAAGACAAATTTTTATTCTCCAGATGACGCGTAATAACCGGCATTATACGCCTAAAGTTTTCTTCCCTTATATGAGTGCAAAATAATCGACGCGTGAAGAGGGTTGCAGCTTGGTTCTAGGACAAACCAGGACAACTGTACTAATAATATACTATTGATTGTAATATTATAATTAGTTAATTTCGACTAGTCGGCGATTTTCTAGTTGACGATCAAATTGTGCTATTTCGTTGAGGAGATTTATATGACAGCAATATACAATAAAATGTTTGGGGTGCTTGTTTTATCTGTAACAATACCTGCAACAGTAATGGCTGCATCAGCGCCCTTGATCGATAATCAAGTGATTGTCGATAATTCCCCATTCTACAGTCAGGGAGCAGAAGATCGCCTGGGGACGGGAAATTATGCATTGAATCATCCCGGTTTTATTGACATTCCATATGCGATTTTTGATTTGGGTTCGGTATCTTCGGTTGGAAGTGCTATTCTGAACTGGAATTTTGGTTCGTTATATGGAGGGTCGGGTCCTGCGGAGATTAAGCTCTACGTTGGCAACGATGCCGATGGTGTAATTTCAATCAGTGACCGTTTCATGGGGACTGCGATCGATACTTTCACTTATTCGGGCGGAGAAGTTCGTAACTTTGATGTAACGGCACTGTTAAATGCCTCGCTATTAAGCGGTCAATATTTCGCTGCACGTTTGGAAGCAACCGTCGCACCTGATGATCTAACAGGCTATTACGGAGGTCAATTCCTGATACCGTCTTTGGAGATTTCTCCTATTCCTGAGCCTGAGACTTATGCAATGCTGTTGGTAGGATTAGGATTGCTCGGCTTTTCTGCAAAACGTAGAAAGTAATCCATAGAATCTGTTTTTAAGTCGTCGCTAGAAACCCGCCTTAATGGCAGGTTTCTCATTTAATAATCCTGTTTTCTCCAATTATTCTTTTGACCGGCGCAAAACTTTTCCGGTGTATGTCGCATGCGCCGTGTTGTTGAAGTGCTTTCAAATGTGCTTGAGTCGGGTAGCCTTTATGCCGGTCGAAACCGTATTGCGGATAAAGGTAGTGTAATCGCAGCATTTCAGCGTCGCGCGCGGTTTTGGCGAGGATCGATGCGGCAGAGATTGTCGGGATTAAACGATCGCCTGCGATAATAGTCTGTACTTCGTAATCGGTGCGCGGACTGTGTTTGCCATCGACCAGTATCAGCGCCGGTGAGAGCGGCAAGCTTTCGATAGCTCTCCGCATGGCGAGCAGACTTGCTTGCAAGATATTGATCTGATCGATTTCCTGTACCGTAGCGAGTGCAATTGCCCAAGCGAATGCATGTCGCTTGATTTCAACAGTCAGCGCCTCGCGCCGCTTTTCACTGAGCTGCTTGGAATCGGCTAAGCCATCAATAGCATAGGCCGGGTTTAAAATTACGCAGGCGGCGTAAACCGGTCCGGCCAATGGCCCGCGTCCGGCCTCATCAACGCCGCAGACCCGGTCGCTCCCGGCGGTGGCTGGCAATGAATACAATGGAAGCCAATCGGATTATACGGCGCGTGAAGTGCACATTAATTGTGCTTCGGTAACGAGTTGATCATCCACTTCGGCGCGTGCGGAATATTTCCATAAGCCTTTGATCTGACGTTCGATAGCCACTTTTAGTATAAGCTGATCGCCCGGCAAAACGGGTTTTTTGAAACGTACGCCGTCAATACCGACAAAGTAATAAACCGAGTCGGTTTTGTTGACGGCATTCTCGGTTTTGAGCGTCAACAGTGCAGCGGCTTGTGCCAGCGCTTCAACGATTAATACCCCCGGCATTACCGGGTAATGTGGAAAATGTCCGGAAAAAAAAGGTTCATTGATGGATACATTTTTTAACGCAACGATGTCTTTTCCTGCTTCGAGTGAGATGACTTTATCTACCAGCAATATCGGGTAACGGTGCGGCAAATATTTCAGAATTTCGTGAATATTCATGGTGTTTTCCTTTTAGCCCTGAGTGATGCTGCTCGATACTTATTGGTGCCGCTTGTAGGTCGCGTGCTTTATTCGTTTTCGAGCACTTGAATAACTTTGTCGGTGATATCGATGCGTTGGCTCCGGTATACCGAGTCTTGCAATTGTAAGATCAAATCATAGCGTTCCTTTTCCGCGATTTGATCGATGGCGCGATTAGTGCGCTCCAGAATGGTACTGTATTCTTCGTTCTGGCGTACGCTGAGATCCTCTCGCATTTGTCTTTGTGCACGTTGATACTCCCGGCTCAGATTGGCAAGATTTCTTTCCAAATTGCGCCGTTCGTTTTCTTCCATTGTCATACCGCTTTTCTCAAGCTTGTCCTGTAGATTCTTGGCTTGTAGGGCCATTTTCTTAATTTCTTCATCACGTGGAATGAATTCTTGCTCGATTTTTTTTTGAGCTTGGATGGCCGGCATGGATTCACGTAAGATTCTTTCGGTGTTAACCACACCGATTTTGATTGCTTCCGCTAAGACGGGGCTATTTGCAACAAATCCTGCGATGACTAAGAGTATCAGTGCTATCGCATAACGTTGTTGAGTACTCTCTATTAGCTTGTTCACGTGTGACAGGATTTCAAATAAACTCAGAATTGTTGACCGAACATGAACTGAAATCTTTGCAGATTATCGCTGGGTATATCGTTCAACGGTTCGGCAAAGCTGACTTTTAACGGACCCATCGGCGATACCCAGGTGAGTGCGATCCCGGTCGAATAGCGCAAAAGTTCACCCAGGTCATTTTGTGGCCCAGGCTTGCTGAATTTATTGAATACCGTTCCGCCGTCAACAAAAAAACTGAGCCGTAATGATCGATCGTCTTTAAGAAAAGGAAGAGGGAACATGAGCTCCGCATTGCCGACTACTCGCTTGCTGGCACCGATCGCGAACAACCTTGAGTTTACCGATGATATGTTATTAAGAAATTGATCACGCGGCCCCAAGGAATTTAAGTCGTAACCTCGAATCGAATTATTACCGCCGGCAAAGAAGTTTTTGAAGAAAGGCAGGCTATGACCAGTATAACCATCACCATAACCGATTTCGGTATTGATCATTAAAGTCATCCAATCAGTGAAAGAATAAAACCATTTCTGATGGTAACTGACTTTGTAATAGTTTAAATCCCCTCCAGGAACGCTGACTTCACCGAACAAGCGGTGCGTAGTGCCTGCAGTGGTCCAAATGGCGCTATCACGCCGATCTCGCGACCAACTCAAAGTGAGTGGAAAGTTATTTGTCGAGTGACCGAACTCTTTGACAAAATCCGTATAACGCGTCGGACTATTCGCAAAGGTACTGATGTTGGTATTTTCCGCAGCCAGACCTAATGACACGATGTCATTTTCCGCTATGGGAACGCCCACACGGAAACCTGTGCCGACGGTTTCGGTTTTAAATTCACCGAATTGGGTCAACGGTCGTGTATCAAGATCACGTTTATAGATATCAAAACCAAGACTTACGCCATTTATCGTAAAGTATGGATTGGTGAAGGACGCGGCATAGGTTTTGTTGATAGCGCCAGTATTGACATCCAGGCTGAAAAAGTTACCGGTGCCAAAAATATTGTTCTGTGAGACCGAACCGTTCAGAATTAATCCCTGGCGATCCGAATAACCGGCACCAAACATGATGGACCCCGTGGGTCTTTCTTCGACTTTTACTTTAATGTCCACCTGATCCGTTTTATTCGGAACAGCCGGTGTTTCTACATTGACGCTATTGAAGAAAAACAGCCGGTCGACGCGTACTTTGGAACGGTCGATTTTACTCGTTGAATACCATGCACCTTCCATTTGACGGAATTCACGGCGTATGACTTCATCGCGGGTACGGTCGTTACCCTCGATGTCAATTCGCCGGACATAGACACGCCGCCCCGGATCTATAAAGAAAGTGAACGCCGCTTGCCGATTCTCGGCGTCTATTTCCGGATTGGCATTGATGTTGGCAAATGCATAACCGTCATCGCCCAAACGGTCGGTGATCGCCTTGATGGATTCGGTCAGTTTTTGGCGCGCAAAAACTTCCCCTGGTTTGATTAGAATTAATTTTCGGATTTCCTCTTCGCCAATCAAGGTTTCACCGGCAACTTTAATATCGGAGACTGTGTATTGATCGCCTTCGGTCAGATTGATGGTGATATAGATATCCCGTAAATCCGGTGTAATGGATACCTGCGTGGATTCGATATTAAACTCCAGATAACCTCGATCCAGGTAATATGAGCGAAGTGTCTCCAGATCGGCGGCGAGCTTTTGTTTGGAGTATTGATCATTTTTCGTGAACCAGCTTAACAAATCCGGTTTTCTAAGCACGAGCAATCCACGAAGTTCTTTATCAGGAAATTTATCATTGCCGACAAAGCTTATTTTTCTGATTCTTGCCGTGCGGCCTTCATTGATATCAAAATTGATCGCAACGCGATTACGTTCCAGCGGTGTGGTGGTGGTTGTAATCTTGACGGCGTATTTACCTCGGCTGATGTATTGGCGTTTTAATTCCAATTCGGCACGCTCCAGCAGTGAGCGGCTGAAAATTCGCGATTCCGAAATACCGGCCAGTTTTAAACCATCCAGTAACTTGTCTTTCTCAAATTCCTTGGCGCCATTGATAATTATCTGAGCAATCGCAGGGCGTTCGATCACTTCTACGATCAGAACATCATGTTCGTTTTTTAAACGAACATCCTTGAAGAACCCGGTGGCATAGAGCGCCTTGATTGCCTCCGTCGCTTTTTCTTCATTCATCAGGTCGCCGACTTTAACAGGCAAGTAACTGAATACGGTACCTGCCTCTGTCCGTTGGATGCCTTCAACGCGGATATCCTTGACGATGAACGAATCATTGGCCCAGGTTGAGAAAGCCTGAAAGAGGCAAACAAGTGCAACCAAAAGCCGGAATTTCATCATTTAACCAGTAATAAGCCGATTGATATCATTATAAATGGCAAAAGTCATTAGCATGAGTAGCATGGTCAAGCCGATCTTCTGTCCGATTAACATGGCTTTATCTGAGAGAGGACTGCCTTTTACAATTTCAATAAGATAGTACATTAAATGACCACCGTCCAAGATCGGGATTGGCAATAAATTGAGAACTCCGATGCTGACGCTGATCAATGCAAGAAACGCCAAGTAGGATACCAACCCCATTTGAGCCGATTGACCGGCATAGTCGGCGATTGAAATCGGACCACTAACATTCTTCCAAGATACATCGCCAGTGATCATTTTACCAAGCATTTGCAATGTCAGAACAGTTGTTTCCCATGTTTTCAAGATAGCTTTGTGCAACGATTGGCCGGTCGGGTAGCTGACTGTGACAAGTAGCGCATCGATTTCAGCTTGATTCACAACTGGTGCAACGCCTATTTTACCGACTTGAACGCCACTTTCAGTGGTTGTTTCAGGTGTTACCGTGAGGGTGATCATTTGACCGTGGCGCAAGATTTCCAATTCAAGCATTTTTCCAGGATTTGATCGGATCTCTTTAACAAAATCCATCCAAGTCAGGATTTCGGTATGGTTGGCGGCGATGATTTCGTCACCCGCCTGCAAGCCGGCGCGAGAACCAACGCCATCCGCAATCACTTGCCCGATAATGGGATCGAATACTGGCTGGTAGCTTGTTAAGCCGATGATTCCCGGAAAATTTTCATTGAGCTTATTCGGGTCTATTTGACTTAAATTCAGTTGACGCCAATAGGTGCTACCATTTTTATCGATGGTTTGGATTTTTACATTGGGGGATTGGTCAACCGCATATCGCAATAATGTCCAGCGTACATCCTGCCAACTGGAAACGGGTTCGTCTTCGATCTGAGTAATCGTTTCACCTTCTTCAAAGTTCGCATAAGCTGCAGGACTTCCGGATTCGACCGGTCCAAGGATGGGTTTCATTCCATGGACACCGAGGATAAAAAGCAACCAGTATAAAACAATCGCCAACAGGAAATTGGCGATGGGACCGGCGGCTACGATCGCAAAACGCCGGCCGACCGGTTGACGGTTAAAAGCACGGGGTAAATCCGCAGCAGCAACTCTGCCTTCATTCTCATCGAGCATTTTGACATATCCGCCCAGAGGAATGGCAGCGATCACCCATTCTGTGCGATCTTTTCCCCAATATCGCCGAAAAATGGGTTGCCCAAAGCCGATACAAAATCGTAAAACTTTTACACCATTCCATCGAGCAACCAGATAGTGGCCAAATTCATGGAACGTGATTAAGATGCCAAGAGCAAGAACGAAAGAAATGATGGTGTAAGTTATCGACATATCAACTGATTAAGAAGGTAATACAAGTCGATGAAGGTTTCGCTGAGTGCATGTCTTTATTATTTTTATGCATTGTGCTGTATGAACTCCGAATACTATCATTAATTGGAAAAAATGAAATCCAAACCCCTTGTGATCCGCGAATATTTTTTGCATTATTGCAAAGTGGTCAGCCATTCATGCGCTTTCTCACGAGCAAGGCTATCCGTTCTTAATACATCGTCCAACGATGTCAGATCTTCCGGCTTGATCGTGCGCATTACATTTTCAATCATTATCGGAATGGCCGTGAAGGGCATACGCCTTTGAAGAAAGGATTCTACCGCGACTTCATTGGCGGCATTGAGCACTGCCGGCATATTGCCGCCAGTAGTCAATGCCTGGTATGCCAGCCTCAAGCATGGAAATCTATTAAAATCCGGTTCTTCAAAATCAAGTTGAGCGACTTTAAACATATCCAAAGCCGAGACGCCACTTTCGATCCGCTCCGGATAACCCATCGCATGCGCAATCGGCGTACGCATGTCGGGGTTGCCCAGTTGCGCAATGACTGAGCCATCGACATAGGCAACCATCGAATGGATGACACTTTGCGGATGTACGACAACCTGAATCTTGTCTGCCGGAGCGTCAAACAGCCAATGCGCTTCAATGACTTCGAGTCCTTTGTTCATCATGGTGGCTGAGTCAACGGAGATTTTTTTCCCCATATCCCAATTGGGGTGTGCGCACGCTTGTTCAGGTGTTACCTGTTCCAGGGAATCGATCGGAGCGCAACGAAAAGGCCCTCCGGAAGCCGTGAGTAGAATGCGGCTGACTCCTGCAGTGGTAAAATCACCGTCGAATTGATGCGGCAGTGACTGGTAGATTGCGTTGTGCTCACTATCAATGGGTAACAAGGCGGCACGGTTTTCTCGTACTAAATCCATAAAAATTCGTCCAGCCATTACCAGGGTTTCTTTATTCGCAAGCAATACTAATTTCCCGGAACGTGCTGCAGCAAAAGTTGGACGGATTCCCGCAGCGCCGACAATGGCGGCCATCACTGCATCAACCTCCGGCAGGGAAGCTACTTTTTCCAATGATTCTATGCCTGATAATATTTCGGTCTTGATACCATCCGCCCGAATGGCATCGGCCAATTGTTCCGCGCTTTTTTCATTCAGCATGACCGCATAGCGCGGTTGGAAGCGGCGGCACTGCGAAAGCATTTTTTCAACATTATGGTTGGCAGTCAGTGCAAACGCTTGAAAACGGTCGGGATGACGCGCAATGACATCCAGAGTGCTGTCTCCAATGCTGCCGGTCGAGCCGAGTATGGTTATTTGGCGAATAGTTTTCATGTTGCAGGAGAATAAAAAACAAGAATGGCCAATATGGCAAATGGAAGGGCGGATATCAAAGCGTCGATTCGATCCAATATTCCACCGTGACCCGGTAATATGTTGCCGCTATCTTTAATACCAGCTTGGCGTTTGACTAATGATTCATATAAATCGCCGATAATGCCTAAAACAGCCAGTATTATCAGCAACGGTACCAATGTGAGCGTTAATGATTCTGTTTCTGACCAAAGATCCCATAGAAGGCCATAAATTAAAACCGCAACAAGCGCTCCCGCGACGCCTTCCCAAGTTTTATTGGGACTGATTTGAGGAGCTAGCTTGTGCTTTCCGAGGGATCGGCCGGTAAAATAGGCAGCAGTGTCAGATATCCAAATGGTTGCCATTAAACCCAGCAATAATAGCGGACTGATCGCGCGTAATTGATAAAGTGCCACGCAAGTTGGTAACAGTAAAATCCAGCCAATCAGCATCCAGATGATAGGTTTTGTGATTGTATAGGATTGCTTCAGAAATAGCGGCGCCGCAACGATCCAGAAAATTGCCGATAAGCAGTATACCCAGATTAACTCCGTAGAGAGCGGGTTAATTTTTACAGCTTCGCTCACTTGAAGTAAAAGTTCGCCACCCAATAACGTAGTCAATAACATAAAAATAATGGTATTTCTTACGGAAAATTGCGCGAGCCGACTCCATTCGCGAGAACCAATCACTGTCAGTGCAAGTAAAACGATGGCCCAGAAGATATCTTGAAAATAGAATAATGCGGAAAGGAATAAAGGCAAAATGATACTTGCTGTCAGGATTCGGGTTTTAAGCATGAAGAAACTCTAGTTAACCTTCAGCAGATAATACCATTTGCAGTTGTTCGCTGGTACGCCCGAATCGCCGCTCGCGTTGCTGATAAGATTGAATGGCCAGTTCCAGTTCTTGCGTGTCAAAGTCCGGCCATAAGGTATTAGTGAAATACAATTCGGTATATGCCAGTTGCCACAATAAGAAATTGCTGATTCGATATTCCCCGCCTGTGCGGATGAATAGATCCGGCTCGGGTGCATAGCTCATAGAAAGATATTGAGAGAAGGTATCTTCGTCAATATGAGCGGGCAATTCTCTTGACTGGGCCATCATTTTCCGCATTGCTTGCATGATGTCCCAACGCCCTCCATAGTTAGCTGCAATGGTAAATGTGAGCTGTGTATTATTGACTGTTAATTTTTCCCCAATATCAATGAATTCAACGATTTTAGGTTCAAATTTGGATAAATCGCCGATGACTTTGAAGCGTATGCCATTTTCATGCAATTTGGATATTTCTTGCTCCAATGCACCTAGGAAAAGCTGCATCAAAGAAGCGACTTCGTCGGACGGACGGCGCCAGTTTTCACTACTAAAAGCAAATAGCGTGAGGAACGAGACACCACGTTCCATGCACGCTTTGATTACACCACGAACAGTTTCCACGCCTTGTTTGTGGCCGGCAATTCTTGGCATGTAACGATTTTGCGCCCATCGCCCATTACCATCCATGATAATTGCAATATGTGCCGGTACTGAGCTTGCTTCAGGAGGAGAGTGAGTTGAACCGGGGCCTTCAAGCATATCAGACAGCCATAAGTTCGGCTTCCTTGACCTGCAAAACCTTGTCGATTTCGGATATGAAACGATCGGTTAGTTTTTGTATTTCATCTTGTCCGCGCCGCTCATCATCTTCAGAAATTTCTTTTGATTTCAGCAATTCTTTTAAATGCGCATTGGCATCACGGCGGATATTGCGCATTGCAACGCGCACTGTCTCAGCTTCATGTTTTACGACCTTTATCAAATCCCGACGGCGTTCTTCCGTGAGCGCAGGCATGGGAACGCGTATGGTGTCACCGACTGGCATCGGATTCAAACCTAAATCAGAATCCCGAATGGCTTTTTCGATTGCGTTAGCCATTTTTTTCTCCCAAGGAATGACGCCAATTGTACGGGCATCAATGAGATTGATATTGGCGACTTGGTTAATCGGAGTTTGCGCACCATAATAATCCACTGTAACGTGATCCAGCAAGCCTGTATGTGCTCTGCCACTTCTCACTTTGCTCAAATCCACCTTTAATGCTTCCAGGCTTTTTTGCATTTTCTGCTCAGCAGATTTTTTTACATCGGCAATCATAGTATCTATTCCTTTTACAGCTATTCTCAAGCATTTCCGATTATTCAGAGTCAAACAGTTACCAAAGTCCCTTCACTTTCTCCCGTTATTATACGTCTAAGAGCACCGGTCTTAAAAATGCTAAATACGCTGAGCGGTAATTTCTGATCCCGGCATAATGTCAATGCTGTTGCATCCATAACTTGCAGGTTCTTTGAAATGGCTTCATCAAATGATAATTTTTCAAAGCGGGTGGCATTGGGATTTTTGTTCGGGTCGCTGGTATAGACGCCATCAACTTTTGTCGCTTTCAGCATGATATCAACATTCATTTCCATGCCGCGCAGCGCCGCTGCAGTGTCGGTCGTGAAGAATGGATTTCCCGTTCCTGCAGCGAATATTACGACTTTACCATCTTTCAAGTAACGTATTGCGCGGCCACGGATATAAGGTTCTACCACTTGCTCAATGCGTAAAGCCGATTGAATGCGCGGAACCATTCCGGCTAATTTCATTGCATCCTGCAATGCCAGAGCGTTCATGACTGTAGCTAACATTCCCATATAGTCTGCAGTAACACGTTCGAGCCCGTCATTCGCGGATTTCATGCCACGGAAAATGTTTCCGCCGCCCACGACGATAGCAATTTCAACTCCCAATTTGCTGACTTCGTTGACTTCGGCAACAATCCTGCTCATAACCGCATGGTTTATTCCATATTTGTCTTCACCCATCAGGGCTTCACCAGACAATTTCAGTAAGATGCGTTTATAGACAGCAGCGGTCATTGATAGTGGATTCAGTCAGTGAAAGGGGGGCTTTAATTTTTTTGTCCCATCTGCGCTTTTACTTCTTCTGCGAAGTTTTCAATTTTTTTCTCTATTCCTTCGCCCACAACAAACATGGTGAAACCATTGACTGCGGCGGATTTTTTTGCCAGCAGTTTCTCTACAGTCTGTTCAGGATCTTTAACAAACGGCTGACCCAATAATGTTATTTCCGCAAGGTATTTTGTGATGCGGCCATCAACCATTTTCTCAACGATATTGGCAGGTTTGCCGCTCTCGGCAGCTTGTGCGGTGAAAATCTGACGTTCATGTTCTAATACTTCTGCCGGTACTTGATCTTTCGATACACAGATCGGTTTGCTTGCAGCGATATGCATTGCGATATCCTTTCCTAAAACGTCATCGTTGCCAGTATAGTCAACCATCACACCGATCTTGGTTCCATGGAGATAATAGGCCAATCGGCCTTCGGTTATGTGCCGTCCACTGCGCCGGATACTGATATTCTCTCCCAGCTTCATGATCAAAGCTTTACGGGCTTCTTCAACTGTTTCGCCATTCTGCAACGGGGTATCGCTTAATGCAGCGATATCGGTTAGATTTTTCATGGCTACCAGTTCCGCCAGATTCTTGGCAAAATTGATGATGTCGTCATTTCTGGCAACAAAGTCTGTTTCACAATTTACTTCGACCAACGCGCCGCATTTGTTATCCGCAGAAACGTATGCGCCAATCACGCCTTCGGCTGCAATTCTGCCGGCTGCTTTGCTCGCTTTAGCACCACTTTTAATGCGCAACAGATCTTCTGCTGCTTTCATATCGCCATTCGTTTCAGTCAAAGCTTTTTTGCATTCCATCATACCAAGCCCTGTCATCTCACGAAGTTCTTTAACCATACTTGCGGTAATTTCCGCCATATTTGCTCCAGATACAGTAATGATTTATGAATAATTGCTGTCGAAAAAGCAATTTTTGAGTAGTTCGATTAACTCTAAGTATTCTTGTTGCTGGCAAATTACCGATGATTTTTTTGAATCACCGGGAACGGTTTAATTTCTCTATCCCGAGTTGCCAGCAATCACTAAGACTAAGAAGAATGAATTGAAAAAGCGTTAACTTATTGAGCTTCTTCACTCATTTCAACGATTTCTTGAATGGATTGATTGCGTCCTTCCAAGATGGCATCGGCAACACCCCTTGCATACAAGCGTATCGCTCTGCTTGAATCATCGTTTCCTGGGATTATGTATTGCAATCCCTCCGGATTATGATTGGTGTCGACGACTCCGATAACAGGGATTCCCAGTTTTCTCGCTTCAGTAATAGCTCCTTTTTGATAGCCCACATCAATCACGAAGAGTGCGTCCGGCAAGCCCTTCATTTCCTTGATGCCGCCCAAGCTGCTGTTGAGTTTGTCCAGTTCTCTTTGCAGATCGAGAGCTTCCTTTTTAACGAGTTTATCCAATGTGCCATCGTTAACCATCGTTTCCATGTCATGGAGGCGTTTGATGGATTGTTTGATTGTTTTAAAGTTCGTCAGCATCCCACCTAACCAGCGCTGATCCACGTAAGGGGAGCCGCAGCGTGCAGCTTCTTCACGTACGATGTCGCGAGCTTGCCGTTTTGTGCCGACAAATAGAATAACTCCCTTGTTTGCTGATAATTGGCGGACATGTTTCATGGCTTCTTCATACATCACCAAAGTCTTTTCAAGATTGATGATATGAATTTTATTACGATGACCGAATATATACGGTGCCATTTTGGGATTCCAGAAGCGTGTCTGATGGCCAAAGTGAACGCCTGCTTCCAGCATTTGCCGCATTGTTACTGACATGAATTTCTCCTTTAGGATTGAGCCTCCATTCGCGTTTTGCTATTTCCGGATTTAAATCGAAACAACAAAACTGAATGTGTGAATTTAATTTGACTTGCACGAATGCATTTAACATTTAATCAAACTAGCGCGCGATTATAACATTTTCTGAAAGGTACTCAAGTTGATGCAAACCACTCGGGGTAGTTCTATCTATATGATGAACATCGCCTACATTGATTAAAAGCATTGTTCAATTTTGATTTTGAGAAAGACCTGAGACAATTTGTCGCATAGCCAAAATATAGAATTTGCGCTAATGTTCCAAGATTAACCAAAAGACAAAGTTTGTTGTAATTGCTATCGAATGTTTAGTGATCTAAGTCAATCACCACTCAGTAAGAACCTGTATCGTTTGTTTCTGCTGCGGAATATCGCCATCATCGCGCAATGTCTCACATTCGCAATCGTTTATTGGACAATTGATATTGTAATTCCTTGGACGGAAATGATTATTGTCGTTGTCTTATTGGCTTCGCTGAATCTGTTGACGTGTATTCGATTACGCCGGAAATGGCCGGTATCGCATTTGGAATTCTTTGTACAGTTGCTGATCGATGTTTTGGCGCTCAGCGCTTTATTATTTTTTAGCGGCGGCTCAACAAATCCATTTATCTCGCTTTATTTATTACCTCTAACCATTGCAGCTGCTACGCTGCCGTGGCGCTATACCTGGAGTATGGCGGCCATTACGATCGCTTGCTATACCCTATTGTTATTTGATTATGTGCCATTACCGCATGATCATAACAAGCATCTGGTCGAGTTTGCGTTGCATGTATCCGGTATGTGGCTGGCATTCGTCTTAAGCACCGTAATCATTGCATGGTTTGTAGTAAGAATGAGCGCATCCATTCGGGAACGGGATCAGGATCTCGCCAAAGCGCGTGAACATGCCCTACGCAATGAACAGATCATAGCGCTCGGCACGTTAGCAGCCGGTGCTGCCCATGAGCTGGGTACGCCGCTGTCGACGATGGCTGTTATCACCGGGGAATTGCAGCAGGAGTATCGGGAGGATGCTGAATTCCAGAACAGTATTCATATTCTTCGTGATCAGATTACGCACTGTAAGCAAACACTCACCCATTTGCTGGCTAAAGCGGGACAAAGCAGAACGGAACAGGGCAGTGAATTGCCGGTTGATGAATTTTTACGGCAAGTACTTGATAAATGGAAGTTGATTCGGCCTTCTGCAAAATTTACCTATCAAGCAACTGGCACGCAACCTACGCCGAAAATTATGGATAGTCAATTATTAAGCCAGTCACTGTTAAATTTGTTTAATAACGCCGCTGATGCATCTTCAGAATGCGTAACGATCCATAGCAATTGGGACCATCAGATTCTGAATCTTGACATTATCGATGATGGCAAAGGACTGTCACCTGAAGCTTTGCAGCGCGCGGGAGAAGCCTTCTTTTCCAGTAAAGCGCCCGGACAAGGTTTCGGGATAGGTCTGTTTCTCGCGAATGCCAATATCGAACGTTATGGTGGCAGTGTCAGGTTATTTAATTTAGAGGATGGCGGTGCTTGCACGCAAGTCGTTTTGCCGTTGATTGGAAATCACGGACATGGATGATCCGATTGTTATTGATAGTAGCGAGAAACCCAGTTTACTGATCGTTGATGACGATACCGTATTCTGTGAAGTATTGACCAAAGCTATGAAAAAAAGAGGCTTTGATGTCACTTGCGCGCATACGATTGACGATGCACTGAATTTGGCCGGGCAGTCGACGCCGGAATATGCGATCGTGGATCTTAAATTGTCCAGTGAATCCGGTCTGGTGTTGGTGGAAAAACTGCGGGCGCTGGATCCCGGGACCCGTATTGTGATGCTAACGGGGTATGCCAGCATCGCCACAGCGGTTGAAGCGATTAAACTGGGCGCTACCCATTATTTGGCCAAGCCGGTTGATGCGGATCAAATTATGGCTGCTTTCGAGCGTATCACCGGCGAATCCAGCATACCGATCAGCGCGAATCCGTTATCGGTTGGCAGGTTGGAATGGGAGTATATTCAACGAATTCTCACTGAAAATGACAACAATATTTCAGTGACGGCCAGAATACTCAATATGCATCGCCGGACGTTACAACGCAAACTTGCCAAACGGCCGCTGAGAGAATAACAAGAGATCAACCGGGGTGGATGGAAGCAATGATGCGGATATCTTCGCCGATTAACCGGATATCCTGAATTTTAAGCGCTATCTTCTGCTCAAGCCGCATGAGTTCGGGAAGCTTAACCATTCCCCGCGCCGTATCGCCGAGTAGATGTGGTGCAAGATAGATAATGATTTCATCCGCCAGCCCGGCTTCGATCAGAGCACCGTTGAGACCGCTTCCGGCTTCCACCAGTACTTCGTTGATTTCCAATTCGGCGAGTATGGCCGCCATTTTATATAAATCGACCGATCCTGCAGCGTTCGGCAAGATAAATGTCCTGATGCCCAAGTTATCGAGCGCGGAGATTTTTTCCAGATCATGGCCGTTAGCCGTAAAGACATAAGTGTCAGTTTTACCTTGCAACACTTTCGCATTTAACGGTATCGCCAGATGACTGTCGACAATGATTCTTCCAGGTTGCCGCGATGTTTC
Organism: Nitrosomonas sp.; assembly: GCF_019635155.1. Classification (GTDB taxonomy): domain Bacteria; phylum Pseudomonadota; class Gammaproteobacteria; order Burkholderiales; family Nitrosomonadaceae; genus Nitrosomonas. The sequence goes on from NZ_JAHBZY010000011.1 coordinate 46,684, forward strand.
GATATGCCGGACGGAAAGTTGCGGATCATCCGAAAGAATGGTGCCGATACCCGTCAGGATTGCGCAAGAACGCGCTCGCCACCGGTGTCCGTCGTGCCGTGCGGCTGCGCCGGTAATCCATTGACTGATGCCATTATTTAATGCTGTTTTACCATCCAGGCTGGCGGCTGTTTTTAACCGGATCCAAGGTTTCTTACGCGCCATGCGCGAAATAAACCCAATGTTGAGTGCTTCCGCTTGTGCTTGCAATAAGTCGGACTCCACAGTGATTCCCGCATGTTCCAGTAACGCACGGCCTCGCCCGGACACCATCGGATTAGGATCCTGCATGGCCATGATGACTTGCGCAATACCTGCATCAACCAAGGCATTGGCGCATGGTGGCGTGCGCCCGAAATGGCTGCATGGTTCCAGGGTCACATAGGCGGTCGCACCTCGAGATGCTGCTCCAGCGTTCATCAATGCGTGGACTTCTGCATGCGGTTGTCCGGCTTTTTCGTGCCAGCCGCTGCCGACGATCTGATTATCGCGAACAATAACGCAACCGACGCGTGGATTCGGCGCCGTGCTATAAAGTCCTTTTTCCGCCAAACGCAGAGCTTGGGACATAAATGCATAATCGGCGGAAGAAAACATCTGGGAAGCTATGTCTGAGCTACGATTCGTATGTGCGTTGAAAAAATTCCGTAGTGATGATGCATGGCTGAATCAAGATATTTTCTTCGACGATGGCATTGACGGATATTGTTTCTGCGCTTCTTTGATTGCATCGCGGAAATCGTCAACGTCTTGGAAGCTTTTATAAACGGATGCAAAGCGAATATAAGCGACTTTGTCCAGCTTATAAAGTTCTTCCATCACGCTTTCGCCGATACTCCGTGACGAGACTTCGCGCTCGCCCATTGCTAACAGCTTCTGAACGATGCGGTCGATCGCTTCATCGACATAGCGGGTGGGAACCGGCCGTTTATGCAGTGCCCGCTGGAAACCTGTCAGCAATTTATTCCGATCGAATTCCGCCCGGCTGCCATCGTGCTTCACAACTTGCGGTAACCGTAATTCGATGGTTTCATAAGTTGTAAAGCGTTTGTCGCAAGCATGGCAGCGGCGGCGGCGGCGGATTTTGTGACCATCTTCGCTGACCCGTGAATCAATTACATGGGTATCGTCCGCATTGCAAAATGGGCACTTCATCAGGGAAATTTATCCATAGACAGGGAATTTCGCGCACATTTTCTTGGCTTCCGCAGCCACTTTGGAGATAACTGCAGAATCTTCAGGTGCCGCCAATACATCCGCGATCAGATTCGCTAATTGTTCAGCTTCGAATTCCCGGAATCCCCGGGTGGTAATTGCCGGAGAGCCGACCCGAATACCGCTGGTAACGAATGGCTTTTGCGGGTCGTTAGGAATGGCGTTTTTGTTGACGGTGATGTGCGCGTGTTCGAGCGACTCCTCAGCTTGTTTACCGGTCAAATTCATCGCGCGCAAATCAACGAGAAACATATGACAATCCGTCTGGCCGGAGACAATCCGCAACCCGCGGTTGGTGAGTACTTTCGCCATGACGCGCGCGTTCTCGATCACTTGTTCTTGATAACCTTTAAATTCTTTGCTGGCGGCTTCTTTAAATGCAACCGCTTTAGCGGCGATTACGTGCATCAGCGGACCGCCTTGGGTTTGCGGGAAAATAGCTGAATTCAACGCTTTTTCATGTTCGGGGTTGGCCATGATGATTCCACCCCGTGGTCCGCGCAGCGTTTTGTGCGTGGTGCTGGTGACGAAATCGGCGATGCCGACCGGATTCGGATAAAAACCGGCGGCGATCAATCCCGCATAATGCGCCATATCGACGAATAAATAAGCGCCGACAGCGTCGGCAATCTTACGAAAACGTTTCCAGTCGATAACCCGGGCATACGAAGAAGCGCCCGCCACAATCATTTTAGGTTTGTGTTCATGCGCTAAACGTTCCACTTCGTCGTAGTCGAGTAATTCAGTCTCGGGATGCAATCCATAAGAAATGGAATTGAAAATTTTTCCACTCATGCTGACGCTTGAGCCATGTGTCAAATGGCCGCCGTGGGCTAAGGACATTCCTAACAGCGTGTCGCCGGGCTTTAACACCGAAAGATAGACCGCCGCATTGGCTTGCGAACCGGAATGTGGTTGCACGTTGACATATTCCGCACCAAACAAAGCTTTCAGACGGTCAATCGCCAATTGCTCCACTTGATCGGCATACATACAGCCGCCGTAATACCGCTTGGTGGGATAGCCTTCCGCGTATTTGTTTGTAAGCACGGATCCCTGCGCCTGCATCACGGCAGGGCTTGCATAATTCTCCGATGCGATTAACTCGATATATTCTTCCTGGCGTTGCATCTCGCCTTTGATCGCTTGCCATAAATCCGGGTCTACATTTTCTATTGTGTGTTTTTGCGAAAACATGGTGATACCAGTCCTTTGAAATTTTGAGAATTAATTATCGCATTTTATCACTACCAGTTAAAACGCCGATAGCTGATCGGAATAAAGCCGTATATTCGGACAGATCCTGTCCTGAAATAATCCGATGGGTTACAAAAAACAATTGGTCGTTGCGCATCCCGTTACGTAACGCCCTTGCAATAGCCGCGTCATATCGCTTGCCTATACTCGTTTCCGTACTGTAAAGCCTTCACCGGCGTGAGTCGGTTACCGGAAAATTCAGGATCTGCATAACAAAAACCTATTTTTTGAATGGTGCAGACAGCCGGATTGCCTGTACATCACCCGAGACCTTTGCACGGTTACTACGCGGCACGATAATCGCGTTAAAAATTCGCAAAAATGCTCATTTACCCCGTGTAAACACCGCTTTTCCGCAAATTTTTGCCTTATTCTGGTACCGCTCATGACACTGTGCAAAAGTCTCCACCTCTTATACGCAAGGATTGTTCGATTACTTTTTTGGGAGAATACACGATGTTCAAGAAGAAACTACTCAATTCGCTGGTGACAGGCGCGATCGTTAGCATGGTTGCAGCACCGCAAGCCATGGCTGCCGACACCGGTTTCGACAATTTTACCGCGCTGACCGATAGCGTAGCTGGCGGTTCCTTGCCGGAATCCGGTCCATTGTTGCTTGCCAATCCTTCGTGGACACAAGTATCGATTGCCAACCGTGCTAACCAATTGGCACAAGGTATCGATAACAGCGGTAATTGGGACATGATTACCGCCAATGAAACCGGCGTTGACGCCGGGCGCTATTTGTTCATGCCCTTTGAAACCGGTAATGCAGGCATGCAGCGCGTTGATTTGTGGAACCCGGACTACAATACTCGTACGGTAACACTGGTGGCACCCGGTTCCCAGAATTTTGTCTCTGGCGATGCTTCGCGCTGGACGCCCTGGGGTGGTTATCTGACAGCCGAGGAATTCTGGGGCTCTGGTAGCACCAAAGGACGTTTGTTTGAACTGACCAATCCGGTGGCAGCAACCGGCTCCGGCGATTCAAACTTTATTCATCGCAATCTGTTGCCACGCGTATCGCACGAAGGTTTAACGTTTGATAAAGATAATAACTTGTATTTTATCGATGAGTTTAATGGCGGCAGTATTTACAAATTTGTTTCGGCCAATCCCAATGCAACCAATGGCGACGATTATTTTGCTGCAGGGCAAACTTTTGTGATGCTGGTGGATGGCGGTAACAATGCCAATGCAACCGGCGCCATAACTTGGGAACCTATTACCGATAGCAATGGCGCCGCCATACCGGGGGTATCGGTGCTCAATGCCGATGGCAGTATCGATGGCCGCTTGTCTGCCGACGCTGTGCTGGGTACCAATTATCAACGGCCGGAAGATCTGGAAATCAAAACATTGGTGAATGGCGATCAGATTCTCTACGTAGCAACAACGACCACCGACGAAGTGTATTCTTTCAACCTGGCGACGGATACCGCCAACTTGTTTGTAAGCAACGCAACACTGGATCAAGCAACCGGTCTTAGTGTCGGCGGGGTATTCCACAACCCGGATAATCTGGCGATCGATGCCGAAGGTAATATTTACATTGTTGAAGATCAACCAGGCGGTTCCGCCGATATCTGGTTTGCTGCCGACACCAACAACGATGGTATCGCCGAGTCGATTGGCCGCTGGGCAACACTATCGACCTTAGGAGCAGAACCAACCGGCCTTTATTTTGATAAATTTAATCCGGATATCGCGTATATAAACATTCAACATCCAACCAGCGGCGACGATCGCCTAATCATGCTGGCGGTACCTGAACCTGAAACGTATGCCATGTTCATGGCAGGCTTGGGATTGGTCGGCGCCTCGTGTTGGAAAAGAAGAAAGAATTAGCATCTTGAATTAAAAATAAGGCTTTTGTATTTCAGACTACGGTGTGGTCTGCTGTACCTGTAAAAGGAATTTCTTGAAGCGAATTGATCAGTTGACAGATTAGATTCGAGAGAGAAAGTGATCGTAATCCATTACGTACTGGTATCAGATGCAGCAGGCCGCTCGGCGTATTCGGGATTGAATCTGGCACGGTGATTTAAGCGATGAGTCGATGAATGGTATGGTGAGCTCGAATTTGCACGTGATGCGATTTCTGGGATTTTCGTTGGAAGACGATATGCCAGATCTTCCGTGTTATCGTGCTTTTGTATTCAATGAACCGGCGCATGCGTAGAATGGTTTGTTAGCGCAGGTGAGTGACAGGAAGAACAGGATGATGAGCCAGATTCCAGGCAGGTCATTGAAATTACGTTACTTTGGTGGAATGCTGAAGCGCGTTGGGTTAAAAGGGGCAGCAAGCCGGTATTCAGCTATAAGTAGCTGCCAATCTAATCACAAAGGCCCACTATGTCGTTGGATGAGCCTTCGGTAGCCAGGTCGCTGGTTCAATATGCCAAAATCCTGTGTTACCGGGGGCTGGTGAAGGTACATAGTCTGCTCTGAACAATTCTATTTTCAGGGAAAGGCAAGCCTAAGCCGCTGAGTGATTCCGTATTCATTCACTGTTAGCCGATGCAATGGCATGAGAATTAAGGCGAGAAGAAACCGGAGCTTCCTCAGAATCATCCGCAGGTTGTGTCCGCAACCGCAGAGCATGGCATGAAAGGCATCGCCTGCTGCGCCTTGCAGCCAGTTTCTGCGCAGGCGGCCGTCATTTTTCATATGCCCGATTGCCGGTTCAATGGCACTGCGCCGCCGAATATCTCGTTTCAGCCGCGCAGTGATGCCGCGTCTGAGTTTGCGGTGATAGACCTTGACCCCGGCCGGGACGGTTGCACCGCGATAACTCAGGTCTACGAACACTTCCTTCGGTTGCCGTTGCGTCAGGATGGCCGCCTGTTCCAAAGCCAGGTGCAAGGTATGCCCATCGTAAGGATTGCCCGGCAGGCTGCGCATGCCGACCACTAATCCTTCCTTGTGCGTTGTCATCACTGACACCTTTACCCCAAACTCATAAGGCTGGCGCGACTTGCCTTTGCCGATGCACTCCACTTCCGGCGCATGCAAGCTGTATAGCTTATGGCTGTCTTTCGGCTGCTGCTTGAGCAGGCGCTCGACTTTCTGCAGCAAACCGCTAACCTTGGGTTTAAGGGGCTGCGGTACCTTGGCCGATTGGCGAAATACGTCACGCCAGACGCGGCCAACCAGCGTCTTGAGCTTCTTTAAGTGGCTACGCATGCGCTGGTATTGTTTGGCATGAGCATAGCGGCTAATCTTGCCAGCCAGCTTGGGCGCTAGCCGGTTGTAGTTCTGGCGTAGCGTTATCCCAGCTTCTGCCGCCAGCTGCACCAGTTGTTGCCGTCCCTTATTCAGCAGTTGGCTGTCGGTCGGATAGGCAATAGCCTTCTCCTGCACGGTGCTGTCCACAATGACCTTATCCAGACTATGCTGCTGGATGACCTTGGCCAATGCAGCCGCCTTGATAGTCTGGGCCAAAAGCCATTCCATGCCCCCTACACCAATCCGCTGCCGCCAGCGAGTCAGTGAGCTGGAATCAATCGGCGGGTGGTGCTGAAACCAGGTTTCGCCACAGAACAATTGCCAATAGGGATTCTCTACCCAACACCTTACTACCTCTTCATCCGATAGCGCAAAGGTGTGTTGCAGATACAGCATTCCAGCCACTAGACGCGGCGCCGTCGCGGGACGGCCGCGATGCGATGGAAAAAAACCAATCCATTCGCGTTCGAACACTGACCAGTCGATGTGCTGCGCCAGTTGTACCAACGAATGTCTTGGGTTGACCAGATCATCTAGCCGTTGGCGGAACAGGTCGTCATTCTTTGGCGTGTGTGGCTTTGGTCCCATATAATCCTCACTAAATTCGCAAGAAATGGCAGTAATTTTACCAAAAACCGGTGAATTTAATCACTCAAACCTGTCAATTAAGTACACAGAATTAGAATGTTATCGATTGTTCAGATCGGACTACATACCTGGCACCTGCTTCTGGCGATGGCGTATAACTTGAAAAGACTGTCCAAACTCTTCGTCGGTCGTCAGTTGATCACGCAAACACAGGGATATTGCGTCATGTTGATCCGAAATAGCCGATGCGGATTGATTATTCTTGGTTTATTTTTCGAAAAATGACTAAAAATTAGCCGATCACTCAAAAATAAACTCAGAGTTACATAGAAATAAAAATTTCGTGTGCTCTTGCAAAGATCTCATTATATCTCCTCTCCTTTGAACAGAACATAATGTGTTCGCTCAAAGGAGCAACTCTGACTCTATTGTAGCGGCTCCAGTGGATGAATATGGAACTGCTCAGCAGTTCGGATTTATCTTTCCCTAAAAATCGAGAAGAAATATTGAAGATACAAAGTTATTTAATTTTTGTGATAAGAATCAATGAATTTTGTGATAAAGATCATTGAGAGAACTATATCTTGAACAGATAATATGTTTGTTTATGCATTAAGAGTGAATATTCAAGCAATAGGGTATCGATTCGATTTTGATTAGCTGTTGCTTAAATTCTCAGTGCATTTACTTAAGTGTATGCGATCTATACAAATCACTTAGAACTTTATCAAGATTAACTACAATGGAGACCTGTCGATGAGCACTAGTTATAGAGTTATTAACATTTTGCGCAAAATAGTTTTTATCTCAGTACTGTTAGTTTCTTCATTTGCATCTGCAAACCAAAATAAATTGCCCTCACAGATCCGTAGTGATGAAGCAATATATGCAAGTTCTTTTTTCTGGGAAGCTATGAATAATGGTTTATATTTCCTTATTCCAGATGTTCTCAACGCATTAACAGGTGCCTATCTAAATGATAAGAATGATGCAACAACAGCTGCACATATTGGTGCTGCACACGCCTGGCGCTTAAGTGAGAGAGAGCGAATGGATCCTATTCCTTCCACAATTACAGATGATGCAACATTAGCTCGTAAATATTTTGATGAGAAAATGCGTATGGAACCCACCGATGCACACTTCATGGGTTTTTTAGGAAGTTTTATGATGTCCGAGGCTGATGTACATGGAGACGAAAAATTAATGAAGAAAGGGTATGAAACATTGGTAAATAGCACCAAACTTTTTCCTGAATTCAATTATGTTACTGGGGCTCTAGCAATAACCGGTGGCGTTATTGAGTCGCCTTTCTCTGTAGATTCGGAAATTTTTAAACTTGCGCTAGAGTGGCAATGGAAAACTATAAATTTGTGTTATGGTCAAGTAGATCGTTCAAACCCTGATGTCTCAATGTATATAAGTAAAGAAATACATACAGGTCCAAAAAAAGTATGCTGGAATAGCGCTACGGCACCGCATAAATTTGAAGGCTTTTTTTTGAACATGGGCGATATGCTAGTTAAATCTGGCGATTGGAAAACCGCACAGAAAATTTATGCAAATGCACGACTAGCATCAAGTTATTCTACTTGGCAATATGCTAGCATTTTAGAACAACGTATTATTGAAGCTGAGACTAATGTCGCATTATTCAATGCGCCCAGGCAACCTTCGGGTCATTATATCAAACCAATGATGTCTCAATCTGCTTATTCTTGTACAGCTTGCCATCAAAACTAAGGTGTAAGAATTTCTAGCATTGTGTTCACAGTATTCAAGGGAATGCTTGTAGATGAATATACACATAAAACGCAATTAATTGATTCTATTTGATTATCATGAGATATAACGGTTCTGCCTAACCCGGGTCTGGAAGGTAACGCGGTTGGCGGAATGCTTTAGATCTTTAGATGTAAATGACCCTAAGTTTTCTTATATTCTAATCAAAGAACACTATTCCTGCATGCTGTGTCCTTGTTTTGCAGGTATACAATGGACAAAATACTGCTGCGTGGATGAGTAAATTTATAAATCTGATGAGGAATTCTACTTTATGCTATTTTAGATAGTTGCTGTAATTTTTAAAAACTCAAAGAAAGGGAGTAATGTATGTCAGCAGAATCGCACTTAGCTAAATTTGGAGTCACAGTTCAGCAAGCGGAAGATTTTATCAATGCAAACATCCGAAATCCTGGCGATATATTCCAAGCGGCAAGAGAATATGGCGTTACGACTGAAATGCTGAGTGAATTATCGGGTTATTCAGTGGATGATGTACGCGGATATTTCGATAGTATCGAAGTAAATAGCAGGCAGTTAGATTTTACCAAGATACTGATAAATTCTGACTTAGGCTCTTTAGAATCTTTGATTTCGACTAACCAAAAAGAAGGGCTTTTATCAAATGACTCATTGGAAAAATTAGTTTCATCAAAAATAATAGATCCAGGAGATTACAAATCTTTCTTTCAACCTGTTAAATCATATCAAGATGATGATGGTATTTATGATGCCGATGAATTAGGTGTATCCAGTTTAGGTAACATTCCTGCGACTGAGGGAAGCCTAAAATCGGTATTTTATGGCTCCTTAATTAACATATTTTCCAGACTTGATGATGCTGAAATGAATCAAATTAAAGTATTTCCAAATAAAGAAAGTGGAGAATACCAATCATTGCTTGTCAATGCATTAAACTCACCTGCTGAAATCTCTAGAAATGATGCGGATCTCGCCAATTTAGTAGTAAATGAAACAGTTGATACTATCGCAAACTATTGGAAAGGTGTTGACCCAGATACTAATTTTGTCGATTACCGTACTGGTTTATTTGATTTTGGCTTATTAGGAAATATTTAAAGATCAACAATGATTTGATTGATTTCGGGGTAATAGGTTAAATCTATTACCCCGGAATCAATATTCTACTCATTCTGAAAAAGGATCTTAAAATTTCTCATCAACAGCTACTATCCTTAACATGTGTGCAATCTCCTGATCCACCACTAATTCCACAAGATTTGCATGGATTTTGTTTATAGGTAATTACCGTCCATGTATTTAAGCTGGTAATCGTCATTTTTTCATCCTCTTTTTCCTTTGTACCGCTATCGAGACGCAATGGGAAGTTAACTTTAATTTCTGGACTGAAATAATTATCTTTCCCTAAAAACAGCTGAGGCTGTCCAGTTTTATAATCATTTAAAACAACAAGCCCAATGTTTTCAATATCTGAGACTTTACTAAGCTCTTTGACAAATTGCGAATCAAGTACCTGTAAAGTATTTGTACTTAAATTGGTTTTTTCTTTTTCTTGCTTTTCGTTGAACTTACAAATTAACTCCGATAGATCTGGGCGACTTTGATTGTCAACAGTAATATATTTGCAGTAATCATATATTGTGCCGTTTATTTTAACTCCAGAGAGCCCAAGAACAGTAATAGTTGACAGCTCTCTTATTTCTGAAGCATTGTCCTTCAATGCATTTTCATATATCTCTTTCGGTCTGATAAAAAATTCATTTTCAACTTCTTTATCTGGTTCAGATTCACGAGCTAAGAATTTGGTTTTCTTATTATCACTATCGAATAGCGTAACAAATCCGAGGTTAAAATCCTTTCCTGAATCCTCTTTAAGTTTATTCTCAATTTTTGAAACGAGATCAGTAGGAACAGGTTTTGAGGAGCAACTAGCTAGACCGAGTACCAGTCCGAATAAAACCATTACGTAAAACAAACGATTTAACATATTTCAGCTCCCTTATTAAAAATTTAATGTGACTCTTGCGAAGATTATGCGACTAGGAACAAAACGAGTAACAGTGGTTTGAGATGAGTGAAAGTTTATGTCTTGAAACAAAAAATTCTCGTCGAATAGGTTTCTTGCTTCTAAACTGAAAATACCTTTTCGATTAGGAAACCGGTAACCAATCGACGCATCAATAAGGAAGAATTTTTCGGGTTTCTCATTTTTCACTCCGTTACGCTCTATGTTTTGGTGAACATATGTTCCAGCTATACTGGTAAATAAACCGTTAGGATTAAAGTAGTTAATACTAGTCGGAATACTTAGAGTTTCAATTTTGTGAGGCTCAAAGAATCCAGAAATTGCTTCAAAACGAGCTTCACTTTTAGCGCTCCAGTTTTTATGTAAAATCCCATAAATATAACTAGAATATAATTCTTCCTTTTGTTTTTGGGTTGATGATGTGTTACTTGATGAAATCGGAAAGCTTAAATCACGTGCTGAAATTTCAAAACCACTAAATATTTTGCTGTCATAATGCGCATCAAGTCCAATTCCCATTCGACGAGATTTTGTACCATCAAGATCATCAAATAGTTGATTAAACCCAGCAATCTGAATCGGCTCTATAGTTTGATAAGTGGCTAAAGGGGCTTTAATTGTTTCGATCCAAGCCATACGTAATCGCAAGTTATTGAGGATATCCCACTGAATTCCAAATTTCGGATTAAATCCGTCAATGGTATGAAAATCTGTTTGATGATAGGAATCATAGCTAAATCCCACAGTTGCATTTAGATTTGGAACAAAGTTGAGATTGGAATAGATATAGCCATTAGTTTTATCATGGTTTCCAGTACTAGGTACTGGATTACCAATTGGATTGCTGTTAACCGCGCTTATTATTTGAGAGGATTGGTCAAAATTCGTACGAAAAACTCCAGAGCCCGCTATCAAACTGAATAAATGATTGTGAAAATGATATTGGATTTCAGTTTGGTAGCCTTTAATCCTTTTATTGACAAGATTGTGCTGGAGACTTACTACGTTGGTGATGTCTTCAAATTTTTTATCATTAAATTGACCGGATAGAATAATATACTGGTTGGTTGATAGATCATATTTGGCACCTAAACGGGCGGCGTCGTCATCAATTTTACGTCGAATTCTATTTTGTGCATCTCTGGGATTATTCGAGGGCTTATCGAAGTTTTGCAATAAATTTCCTTGATCCGATGAGCGTGTACGTACTTCAGCCTGGATATTCAATTTAGTGGTTAATGCATGTTGAACGAAGGCATTGAGAATATCATGATTCTGGTCGTTGTTTCTGCGAAACCCATTCGTTTCATAATGAAACTGCCCCAGACTAATTGATGTTCTCTCATTAAATTTTGAGAAAACCAGCTCATTTCCCAGGGTACTATTACTTCCAGCAATGCCTGAAGCGACAAATTGTGGTTTGCTGCGCTCCATCAATGGGGTAAATTCATTAAACCCTGCAGCGGAAGGGCCCGTGCCGGTAATGATATTAAGATCAGCTACAACCAAATGTGGTTGCACGGGATTGATGTTGATCGGTTGTAGCAGTTGTGCTTGCAAGAGCTCACTAACTCTGGCCGCTTCATGTCGTGGAGTATTTGCATATGTATCCGATAAAAACCGGTGTGCCGAATGATTCGTGGGATCGAAGCTCAGTGATTTAGCCGCTTCCATCACAGCACGTCTTTCAAATCCCAAGTTCTCGAAAATTCGTGCCAGGCTGGAGCCACGTGCCGCTTCATCGCGGTCCAGCAGAAACTTGGAACGGTATACCGCGCGGTTATTGTTTAGCTCAATCGATTTCTGAATATCCCGCAAGGCTTCCACCGGGCGATTCTGCGTTTGTTTTTGAATCGCATCATAAAACCATGGAGTTGGGTCTTTAGGGTCGCGTTCTTTAGCGAGATCAAACTGCGTGCTGGCAAGCGGATAGCGCTTTTCCTCAAAGTAGGCTTTACCAAGGTAACTGCGGATTAGAGAATTTGCCGGATCCAAACCGGCAGCATTTTCCAGCTCTATTCGACCTGCTTCCAGCTCCCCTTCGCGAATTAAGGTAAGTCCTAATCCAAGCCGTGGCATGGGATCGGCTTGATCCAATGCGATCGCTCTATGGAAAATTTCTTTCGCGGCTTGAGTGTCGATTTGCAACAAATGAGCGAAACCAAGAATCGTTTGGGTTTTACCCAAATGAGGATTAAGGCTTACCGCTTGGTTGGCTGATTCCAGCGCACGATCGAGATGACCGGTGGACATCTGGAGCTCCGAAAGACGCGCCCAAGCTAAAGCATTCTGGCCATCAAGCAGAATAGTCTCCTCTACGCTGCTTAAAGCTTCTTCAATCTGAAAATCAGCTTGTTGCGCATAGGAGAGCGCTAGCCGCGCTGTAGGTGAATTACGATCAACTTCAACGGCTTGTTGTGCGAGTTGCAATGCTGCTTTTTTATCATTCTGTACAACCGCGATGATTGCTTGTAAAGCATAGGCTGCACTATTATTGGGTTGTAATCGCAAGGCCAGATCGATATCTTTTTTTGCTTCTAGAATGCGACCAAAGGTCAGATAGAGTCCCGCACGGTATGTAAGTAGCTGGGGCGTTAACGCTTCAAAGTCAAGTGCTTTAATTAAAGAAAGTGCTTCAAACATCTTGTCTTGTCGATAGCGTTCCAGCGATTCACGAACATTTGTTTGTAAAACTTGGGGAAGCTGTTGTTCGATGACATGAGTATCGATAATTGTTGGGTAATATAACGCCCATTGCACTGCGTCAATGGGTTTGATATCGATTTTCGCATGTGGTGCTTGACCGATTAGAGCTTGCGCAGTTTCTCCTGGGCTTAGATTAACACTACCTTGCGTATTAAAGAATTTGACATGACCTTCATACACCCAGAGTAAAGCTTCTTGATCATCAACTTTGATGGCAAATTCGGTTCCTTCAGGACCTGCGTTGGCGATGGGGGTAGTAATTTCCAGGCGAGTCGGAGTGCGGCTTAGGAAATGTATGAATCCTTTTAATAGATCAAGCAGCGTGGGCTGATTGGCTGTGATACCTTTTAAGGTTAGAACCGTACCTTCATCGAGGCGGACAAGGATGTTATTGGGTAATCGAATCGAGGCGCGGCTATTATTACCTACTTTGACTCGACTTCCTTCGCATATCACATGATCTTGATTTACTAATTGCCATTCTCCAGTTCCAGCTAAGTCAATCCACAGTTCTCCTTGTATCGAAGTCAATTGAGCGAAAGCTTGATTTGTACATACGTTGACTTGTATTTCTGCAAAACAATTGTGTGGGAAGAAGATAAATAGATTTAGAAAAAAGAAAGATAAAAGTGATTTGAAATTATTTTTATTACGCTGAGTCATTTTTAGGCTTAACTTACTGGTAATATTCCTAGCCACATTAGAGTACGAGTGTAATATTTGCTATTTTACTTGTATTTTCCTAAAAAACTAAAATTAATTATATTGTTAGATATGATTGGAAAACTGCCTAATTAATGGAGGAGTCTTAATTTTATGAAAAATACATTTTGATTGAAACTGAGTAACTTAAAGCGTTTTATAACGAATCAAAGTTACTGGTGAAGCTAGGAACGAAAACTAAGAAAAATATACATGTAGGTGTTAAATTCTTCTGTGATAAAAGTCACAGGCTATTTGTGATGTTTCGCACCTATTATTAGTGCTTAAAACCGGTTTAATTTATGGAAACAGTTGATCTATTAAGAAGTAATGAGCTATTCAGTCATCTTGGGGATGCTGAATTAAAAATGGTGGCTGAACTCACTAAAATTAGAACTGTACCAAAAAATACCCTACTTATCAGTGAAGGCGATATGTCGGATGTCATGTATCTGATTAAAGAAGGGAAAGTGGACGTCATGGTTACCAATGAAAAGGGAGAGCAGTTTGTATTATCGACTTTGAAACAAGGTGAGAATTTTGGTGAATTGTCTCTGTTGGACAATCATCCTCGATCAGCCAGCATCATTACATTAGAAAAAAGTATATTGATTGCGTTACATAAAGAGGATTTTCTTCGCCTTATTGAACATAATCATACGATTGCAAAAGGTGTGATCAACTATCTCTGTCAAAGAATTCGTTTTGTGACCTCGATCGCCCAAAGCATGGCGCTACTCGATGTCTATGGTCGATTATGTAAATTATTACACGATCTCTCGAAACGAGATGAAGGAGGAAAAGGTATCATCGAATCGCCATTGACCAGGCAAGCAATGGCGTTACGTATTGGCTGTAGCAGGGAACATGTAAGCCGGATCTATAATGGCCTTCTAAAAGGTGGCTATCTTATTGAAGAGGAAGATCGAGTTATTATCGATAAAAAGTTACCACCGGCCTGGTAAGGTCTTAAATTCCTCCTTTCTCCATGTGATTGCTTCATAGGTGTTTTTAAAAAACTATTCGATCATTATTTACCTTCTAAAACGAGTGCACCATTCCAATTAGCTGGTTCATTTTGTTGATGTCGCTGTGCATTGGCCAAATAAAATTCGGTCGGCCCATCATTTCCATATTGATCTAAAATACTTTGAAAAATAATGATTGCATTTTTCCATTGACCCTTCTGAAATAGCTGTAAGCCTTCAGAAAAATTTTTATAGAGCGGGTAGTTGGGATGAGTCAACAGCTTGCCTATTCCAATAATTTCAAAAAGCTCTATCGGTTCATCCTTGCCAACTAGATGAAACCTCCCTACTGATCTGGACATAATATTGCTCAAGTCCGTAACGATAAGGCCTGATGCTAGGATACGTGTTTTGAGATATTTGTTAACGCCTTCGATTCGAGAAGCGGTGTTGAGGGTATCACCAAAAGGATTATAAAACAGGGATCCGGCAGATTTGATGCACATTAGATTGATGCTGCCTGCGTTTATGCCGATGCGAGTGGGAAGAGCGCTAATAGACGATGTTTCATTGAATTTATTTACTTCTTTTTGTATTTCTAGTGCAGCAATGCACGCCGCATATCGTTGCGTGGCTGGTGGTTGGTCGATCCAGATAGCCATCATGGCATCGCCTTGGATGTTTGCGATATAACCTTTATTTCCAGCAATCGGCTGCCCTAGCATTTGGTAGTAGGATTTCAGGAGTTGTCTTAGTTCTCCACTTTTTTCAAGTCGTTGTGCTGTTTTGGTATAACCTTGTATATCGGTAGCAAGGCATATGCTTTGCACATTTTGTCGTTCAATCCTTTCTTCCTGGGTATTCCAGAGCTGAGGTAACTGCGGTATCGAGTCAGCCCACTGAGGGAAGATTTTTTTAATAAAATTATAGATAAATTTTCTTTCTTTCAATAAGCCACTTATCTGCAAAAAGAAGTAAATCACGTAACTAGTCAATAACTGCCAAAAAGGAATTACGATTGGCAACCAAATTCCGTTGTTGAATAGATAAATACTGAATCCTGCATAGATGCAAAATGTAACAAAGCTGGATGATAATCCGATTGATCTTCGAAATATTACGAGCTGTAAGCTGGTGACAAAACCAAAGCAGACAATAATCAGGATCGGAGGGAAGGGGGAGGCGATAAATCGATCATCTAACAAATTGGAAAATTGCGTTGCTAAAATCTCCACACCTGACATTCTTCCCGTTTGATCATTAGTAAAAGGTGTGGGAAAAAAATCAACTTTTCCTTGTGCAAAGAGCCTATTTAATTTTCCGATAAATATAATCTTCCCTTGTAGATCATCCGCTTGGCCATTGTAAACTGTTTTATACGATAAAGTTCTGAAGCTTTTGGGAGGTCCATAATAGTTTAGATACCGCGTATCGCTATCACATATTAGCTGCTCTAGTTTGATTTTTAGGCTTGAATTCATAGTTTCACGCAAAGCAAACTGATGGGGATTCGATTTGCAGCTTGCTCTTTGTTCAGCAAGCCAGGCGGAAGCAGCTTGGTTTTGGGGAATAATATTCAGCAATAATCCATTTTTACGAAGGTGATTTATCCAGGCTACCAGTGGCAGGCTTGGATTCTCAGCAAGCGCATCAAAAAACAGCCAGGCTTCTTGGATGCTGGAATGCTGAACATAATCAGGGAGATAAAAGGGCGCGCGATCCAATGCGGCATCGGCAATAACATGAGTGGGAGCGATCTTACGCAAGCCAATCATCAGTGCATCAACTTGATCAGTCTCACCCTCCTTGTTGATGAAAGGTACTCTATACCTATTCGAGCAGTCGTCTCTTCCAGCAAAGATATTTTTGTCATTAGATAACGTAATTTTCTGGATACATTCACTCAGTAATACATTGCCTGCATGCTGCATCGCCGCTGCCATTATCTGATCTTGCTCCGGGAAAGATTGAATGAACTGCAGATCAAAGATGATTAGTTTGGCCGATTGTTTTTGCAGCTCGTTTATCAGCTTTGCATGAAATGGACGCCAGTCAATTAGCTGTTCTTGAGTTATGTTTGAGTGAGTCTCAGAAAAAAAGAACTCAGATGCTTCATCCATTGCCACTATCACGACATCTTCAGGTGGAACGCGAACACCGCGAATCTCGAACAGCTTGTTTAAACCATAGTCGCGGTCAACATCGGTTGCGAGGTGGATAATGCTTCCTGATAGAATTGACAGGAAAGCAATCAAGCTAAATTGTGCTAGCTTATGTAGCATAAATTTACTGATTAATTGATGATACCTTTTAGAGTGTTTCCTTCATTACAGTGGAAAAATGACCAAAGGGAAACAGCGGACAGAATACTCCGCATCTGTTGATAAGTCGATAAGTTTGAAGGGTTTCTCAGTTGCTTGGTTGTAATTTGGAGCTGGAGTCGCTCCCCTTTGAACGGGCACATTGCTTCTCTTTCATGATGGCTATTGCAACTGCTCGATAAGAATTCTGCGCGGTTGCGGTGAAACGTATTAGGCTGGTAAAGTCGGGTCTTGATTTTTACTATCAAGGAGTTTCAAGTGCGAAAAACTCGAATGATTATTACCTGTTTGCTGATTTCTATGTCGGCGATCGCAGCCGATAATGACAACCGGAAAATTCTATCGCTTTCCGAGGCGCAGCGCGGTCACGTGCTGGAAGAAATGCGGGCATTATTGTCGGGTACGCGAAACATACTGGCAGCGCTTGCAACCGATGACATGGTATCGGTTTCCAAGTATGCCCGTCCTTTGGGGCTGGGTATGGCGCATAAAGCTGAGAATCACCTCAAAGGCGTGTTGCCCAAAGAATTCATGCAGCTTGGCATGTCCTTGCATCAGGATTTCGATCAGATTGCCGCAGATGCGGAATCCAAGAAAGATCCCAAGCTTACGCTGCGGCAGTTGAGCGATGCGATGGCCAAGTGCGTTGCCTGCCATGATGCTTATCAAATTCGTGCGACTCCGGTATCTGAACAACCGGCGCAAACCCAGAAACATCAACACCATCATCACGACGACCATCCAAAGTGAGCGCAAACTTCAGATTTTCCCACTGATTGCGTGGTGCTGTGTCGGTGCTATCGGCACTTAATTATCGGGTATTTCCATTGTTTTATTTGGTATATTCTTGACTGCAAATTCAATTGATCGGGAGTCCGTTTATTTTCAATTCCCTTTTAGCCATTTGTTTGGGTGCATCGCTCGGTGCCGTGCTGCGCTGGCTGCTGGGGATGTCGCTTAACGCGTTGTTTCCGGCCATTCCACCCGGTACATTGGCGGCGAATCTGATCGGCGGTTACTTGATCGGCGTTGCGCTCGCTGTCTTTGCTCATCACCCGGGTTTAACGCCTGAATGGCGCTTGTTTGTCATTACCGGTTTTTTGGGTGGGTTGACTACGTTTTCCACGTTTTCCGCTGAAGTTACAGCACTGGTCCAGGAAGGGCGCATACTGTGGGCTGCTGGTGCGATCGGCGTGCATGTGATCGGTTCTTTACTGATGACGATGCTGGGGTTGGCGACTGTGGCCGCGTTTAAAACCGCCTGATTCCAAGGAGGATGCCATGAAGGGCTATCAACTGACTTTCTTCACGCAACAAGACCGCCAACACGATCATCAGCCACTCGGGGAATGGCTGCTGCAATCAGCGATGAAACTGGGTATCGGCGGTGCAACGCTGACGGTTGCAACTCAGGGATTCGGGCATGATCGTAAACTGCACTCGGCGCATTTCTTCGAGCTGGCGGATCAGCCGGTCGAAGTGGCAATGGCTGTCAACGAACAACAGGCGGAACGCATATTCGCGTATCTGAAGCAGGAGGGCGTGAAGGTGTTCTACGTCAAAACACCGATTGAGTTCGGTATCGCCGGGGAATCCTGATGTCGAAGAACGATAGTCAAGTAATTGTGGTTTAACCGTTTGTTACGAGTGTGCGACTGATGGAGCGTCTGACGCTCGAACGGCGGCAAGTCTGGATTTATCTTGCCGCTATGATTGGCGGACTGATGTTGGGTGCTGCTCGGTCTGGCATCGGACCGTATCTGGAGATGTTGCTGTGGCCTGTGTTAACTTGTGCTGCTTTATGCCACTTTCGTGCAAGTGCCGCTGTTGCATGTCCGTGACGTTTTCCGTGACCGGCGTTTCGTGCTTGCCAGTTTGATTGGCAACTTCGTGCTGATTCCATTGGCGATCTGGCTGATGTTGCAATGGTTGCCCGGTGATCCGGTTTTGCGCCTCGGCGTGCTGTTGGTGTTACTGGCGCCTTGTACTGACTGGTTCATTACCTTCACGCAGCTTGGGTGCGGCAACACGGCGCGGGCGATTGCGGTCACGCCGTTGAATCTGCTGGCACAGTTGCTGCTGTTGCCTTTTTATCTGTGGCTGATGCTGCCAGTTGTGGACTTCAACGTAGCGCTGCAAATCGAAGATATGCTGCCCACTGCGCTTGTTCTGATCGGTGTACCGTTGCTGGCTGCAGCATTTACGGAATACTGGATCGAAACAAAACTCGGGCGTTCGGTTTGGCGCGAACAGCTTGGCTGGTGGTCCGTATCTTTGCTCGCGGCGGCGTTGATCGCGCGCTTGCTCACCCGGATGCTGCGGTTGCCGATGAATTCCGGGCGTACGCTGGCACTCAACTTCGGTACGCGCAATTCCTTTGTCGTGTTGCCGTTCGCGCTGGCATTGCCAGCCGGATGGGAAATGACTGCGGTAATCATTGTGTTTCAGTCGCTGGTAGAATTGTTCGGAATGGTGTTTTATCTATGGTGGTTGCCGGATCGCGTATTCAAAGAAACATCCGTCGCCGTGATTGAAAGGGATTGTTCATGAATGCTGTTATTGCTGAGTCTGCATTGACTTGTCCGGTGTGCGGTCATGTCAAGATGGAAATCATGCCTACGGATTTCTGCCAATGGTTCTATGAATGCGAGCAATGTCATACTGTGTTTAAGCCGAAGCCGGGTGATTGTTGTGTCTATTGTTCCTATGGCACGGTGCCATGTCCGTTTATCCAAGCGCGGGGTAAAAGTAGCGGCGGTTGCTGCGGTTAGGCAATGCGTTGTGTTTTTATCAAAAACTCTCAATCAATGAATGATTGCAGGTCGTTTGCTCTCGCACAAAGCTAATAACTTTTCGATGCCGACCGGTTCTTCTTTGAGTAAGGGCACGACGGCGTAGCGCTTGGCGTGAATGGCCGATACCGCTTCGATATCAGCGAGTTCGTTACTCGCGCGTTGACACAAAAGCGGTGACTGAATGGTCGTGGCAGCGATGCTGTTATTCACGATCCAGGCCCACGGTTCGATACCGGCGCGGCGCAGGTCGTTTTGCAGACTTGCGGCCTCCAACACGGGCGTGGTTTCGGCCAAAGTTACCAACAGTATTTTGGTTTGCTTGGGGTTTTGCAGTTGCATCATCGGCGTGGTGTAGTTCGCGATGGAATGACTATCCATTTGTTTGGCGATTTCGCGATGATAAGCGCCGGTGGCATCGAGCAATAACAAGGTGTGGCCGGTCGGTGCGGTATCCATCACCACGAATTGCTTTCCCGCTTCGCGGATCATGCGTGAGAATGCCTGAAATACCGCGATTTCTTCGGTGCAAGGCGAACGCAAATCTTCTTCCAGCAATGCTCTGCCTTTTGCATCCAAATGCGCTCCTTTGGTTTTCAGAATCCGCTGACGGTAACGTTCGGTTTCCACTTGCGGATCAATGCGGTCGACCAGGAGATTATCCATCTCGCCGCTTAGTGTTTCGCTCAAATGTGCGGCCGGATCGGAAGTGGTGAGGTGGACGGATAAGCCTCGGTGCGCCAGATCGGCTGCGATGGCCGCTGCCAGCGTGGTTTTGCCGACACCGCCTTTACCCATCAGCATGATTAAGCCGCAGCCATCTTGGGCAATATCGTCGATCAAACCGGATAAACCGGGGAGCGGCATGGCTTGATGCGTCGTATTGCTATCACCAACGGTGGGTAATTCATCCAGCAGCAACTGCCGTAAAGCGGTCAATCCGACCAGATTGAACGGTTTCAACGCGATGTGATCGCACGGCAAAGGTTTGAGAATTTCCGGGATAGCCGCCAAGGTTTTCTGCTCACACTGGAAAATAGCGGCTGCCAAATCATCTTGCATTGCTTCCGATTGCGGTAATACGCCATTAATGACGAGATATTGATTAGTCAAACCAGTGGCTGTGAGCTCTTCATGTGTGCGTGCTACTTCGCGCAATGTGGTTTGCTGTGCGCGGGCGACCAATACCAGCCGGGTGCGCTGCGGATCAGCGAGCGCGTCCACGGCTGCTTTGTATTGCGCGCGTTGTTTCTCTAAACCGGCAAGCGGACCGAGACAGGACGCGTCGCCTTTGCCTTCCTCAAGGAAATCACTCCATGCACCGGGTAGTTGCAGCAACCGGATGGTATGTCCGGTTGGCGCGGTGTCGAAAATAATATGATCGTAATCCGCGGTCAGCGATGAATCGACCAACAAAGCGGTAAATTCGTCAAAAGCGGCGATTTCGGTGGTACACGCTCCCGACAATTGCTCTTCGATGCCTTTGACCACCGTATCCGGCAGTACACCACGCACCGGATTGACAATGCGATCGCGGTAAACTTGCGCCGCTGCCTGCGGGTCGATTTCCAAAGCGGATAATCCGGGTACTGTGCTGATCGGGATAATGGTATTGCCGATCGTTATGCCAAACACTTGCCCGACATTAGAAGCCGGATCGGTAC
Source organism: Nitrosomonas sp. (assembly GCF_019635155.1). Lineage (GTDB taxonomy): Bacteria > Pseudomonadota > Gammaproteobacteria > Burkholderiales > Nitrosomonadaceae > Nitrosomonas. The sequence continues at coordinate 67,954 of NZ_JAHBZY010000011.1, forward strand.
TGACCAGTAAAACCCGTTGACCGGCATCGGCTAATGTGATGGCCGAAGCGCAAGCCAACGAGGTTTTTCCAACACCGCCTTTACCAGTAAAAAACAGGAAACGCGGTGGTTGATCGAGAAACTTGGTTCGCACCATAAAATTGACTCGGTTTTTCGTTAACAGCAACCACCGCAGCAACTGGATTCTTCCGCTTTTTCCTGTAGCGGGACTCCGGTCCAACGCGCCAGTTCGCTGCGGCTCGGATAACGTCCGGCCAAGGCGACTTCATTGTCGATGAGTATGAGTGGCAACGCTTCCGCACCGGAACGCTCCAGAAAAGCTTTCGCAATGGCATTATCCGCAAAAGCCGTGGGTTGCTGTGCCAGATTGAAACGCTCGATGGCGACATCGTGCTGTTTGAGCCAATCGACATCGGCGGAAAAAGCAGTCAATGCTTGATCAACATCGGTGCCGCAAACACCAGAGCTACAGCATGAGGCCGGATCGAATACTTGGATAGTGGCCATTTTGAATCTCCTTTCAAAGTAAATAAAATCGGATATTGTCTATCAACGATTGTTTTCAATGCAACAAATTTCACTCGAGCTGCGCGGCGTACCGGCACAGCAATTCTCGATCAAATAATGCAATGGCGCATTCATGGTTGCGAAATTTTCCGAATGATCAATGATAACAATCGTGTGTTTTACTCCGAGTCAATCAGAGGGTTGACTTTCGTTCGTATTTCCGCTTCGCTGAGTGTCGGGATGCATAGCTCGATAAAGCGGTAGGCGTAGCCGCGCAGATAATGATTGCGGCGGACTGAAATGAAGGTGGTATTTTTTTCAAACAAGTATTCGCTGTCCAGTTTCACCAGCGTGGAATCCTGGTCGCCGGTAAACGCTACTGAAGCGATGATACCGATTCCTAAGCCCAGCTTCACGTAAGTTTTGATCACATCCGCATCCAGCGCGGACATGGCGATATCAGGTATCAAACCCGCTTTGGCAAAGGTTTGGTCAATGCGCGACCGGCCCGTGAGGCCATGATGATAGGTAATGATCGGGTATTCCGCAATGGCTTCGAGCGTGAGCGGCCGGGCATGCTCCAACGGATGTCCGGCGGGAACGATCACAATGTGCTGCCAGGTATGGAACGGAAAGGAAATCAGATCGACGGCATTTTCCAATGCCTCGGTCGCGATCCCGATATCCGCGCGGCCATCGACCAGCATCGATAAAATGTCACTGGGTTTCGATTCATTCAGAATTAAATGGACTTTTGGGAAAACTTTCTTAAATTCGGTGACGACCGGTGGCAGGATGTATTGCGCTTGCGTGTGCGTGGTGGCAATCGTCAATTGACCTTGATCGTGATTGCTGAATTGCTCCGCCAAGCGTTTAATATTTTTAGTGTCGAATAAAATCCGTTCGACGATGGTAACGAGCTCTTTGCCGGGTTCGGTCAGGCCGACCAGCCGTTTGCCTTTGCGGATGAACAGCTCGATATTCAGCTCGTCTTCCAGATCCTTGATATGCTTACTGACACCCGATTGCGAGGTAAACAGGGCATTTGCAACTTCGGTCAGGTTGTAATTCCGCCGTACGGTTTCATTGATAATGCGCAGTTGTTGAAAATTCATTTTCTTTCTCTCGGGTAAGAATCCAACGACGAAAAGCTGTTAGACCGTGAGAAAAAATCACCGCAATCTTCGACCGGTCCACTCAATGTTCGATATTACTTTGAGAATGGCTTGGAAACAAATCGAACCACAGGGAGTGAATACTTGAGCACCTTTGAGCTGTCAATTTACAGATCCGATAGGGTGAATCCCAATGCAGTTATCATTGGAAATTCCGGTTCATTCAATCAGGTTGCCGGTAAATATCGATCACATGTTAGTGCAAATAAATTTGATCAAAATGTCCGCCGTCGATAAAGTGTGCCTTGTAGGCGTTTTTCCAGCCGCCAAAGGCGTCATTAATGCGGAATAACTCGAGTTTAGGGAATTGATCAGCATACTTTGCAGCGATTTTTTCATTAGTCGGACGAAAAAAATGCTTGGCGGCGATTTCCTGTCCTTCATCGGAATACAGATACTGCAAATAGGCTTCAGCAATTTGGCGGGTACCGTGTTTGTCAACGACGGTGTCGACGACTGCAACCGACGGCTCTGTCAGTATACTTAATGAAGGAATCACGATTTCAAATTTTTCCGTACCATATTCTTTCAGCGCTAAAAATGCTTCGTTCTCCCAAGCGATCAGCACATCGCCGACGCCGCGTTCGGCGAAGGTTGCCGTAGAACCGCGCGCACCGGAATCCAGTACCGGTACATTTTTGTAAAGACTGGTAACAAATTCTTTTGCTTGATCATCGCCGCCAAAGCGCCGTTTGCCGTATTCCCAGGCGGTCAGATAATTCCATTGTGCACCGCCGGAGGTTTTTGGATTCGGTGTGATGACGGTTATTTCGGAATGTGTCAGGTCTTCCCAATCCTTAATGCCTTTCGGATTGCCTTTACGTACCAGGAAGATAATGGTCGATGTGTACGGTGTGCTATTGCGTGCCAGGCGTTGCTGCCAATCTTCCGAGAGCAGCTTGGCTTTCTCGGCAATGGCATTGATATCGCTGGCCAGTGCCAATGTGACGACGTCCGCTTCCAGACCGTCGATGACGGAGCGCGCTTGCTTGCCGGAACCGCCGTGCGATTGTTGAACTTTGACGGCTTCATTGTTTTTGCTTTGCCAGAATTTAGCAAAAGCGGCGTTGAATTCCTGGTAGAGCTCGCGAGTTGTATCGTACGAGACGTTCAGGATGGTTTTTTCCGCCAGCACTTGCCCGCTGATGGTCAGGCTGGTAGTTAGAATGCTGATTGCAAGCCATTGTTTGATGTTCATGCTATTTTCTCCAGTAGAAGATTGGGGTGGTTTATAAAAAACTGATAAGTACCTCAAAGTAGAGGAAATCGGTATTTCCGGAGCGCTGGTCGACGCAGGGATAAACGTGGCCGCCATCGCAGTGCGGGCTTGCAGCAATACGGTTTTTTACGAATTCTCCGGCGGTAAAGTGGGTATAACCTAAGATAGTATTGATGCGAGGGATCGGTTGAAAGCGGATACGTCCTTCAAAAGCATGACCACCAAAATCACCGCTTCTGCCGGTGCGGTCACGATTGAATCCGGGATCCTTGATGGTATTGCTGATGTTACCGTCGAGGATGTCGAACATACGATCGGTGCTGCTGGCTAACCAATAGCCGCCATAACCCAATTCAAATCCCAGTTTCTGGGTCGGCTGAATGTCAAACCGGATTTTCGGTGCTTTCAGGTTTTCATAAATTACATAATGATCGGCGGACCAAGGGCGTGCAAAGCCGAAGAAGCGATCAAAGCGATTATCAACGTTGTCGTTGGGATCTTTGTCGCCGCTGGCGTAACCGTAGAAAAAACCGACTCGGGGTTTCCAGGGGTGATCAAAAGTTTTACCTACTTCAATGGTATAGCCATGAGCATCCTGCCGCCGAGGGCCGTTATAGCCGAGTTGGTGGTTATAGCTGACATCGAAATCGAATAAGCTGCTGATCTTGCCATAAATGCGGAATCCTGGCATGTGAATTTCCCGGTCCAAACGATTGGTGGCGGTAAATCCATTTGGATCAGCAGTTTGTTTTTGTCCCATGTAGTACGTTTGGATGGTGGCGATGTCAGACCATTTGCGCCAGGTACCGATCCCGCCGAAGAACCACAAATGATCATTAGCTTCGTCGAATTTGGTTTGCAGGCGCTTTACTGGTTGCATACCAAATAAATCCAGTTCCCAATCGTTCGCTTCACGGCCCAGATTCAGACGAAAGCCTTCGAACGAATTGGTCGTGTTTCGCCATTCATTACGCGCGATAAAACGCCGGTCGGTCGCTTCATAAGCCATTCGACCAACCCGGAACCGAACCGGGCGATCATTGCCCCGATCATCGGCACCGAGCGCCTTTTTGAAATATAACTCACCGTAAGCATTAATAAGATCGTACTCGTTTCTTTCTTGATCGGTAATCGCGTGCTTATTGTTTACCACCCGGGAGTCTTGGAATTCGACTGCAAAACGAAATGGATCCAGGATGTCTTTTATTCCTATCCATGCACGATTGCGTAAAAAGATCGGATTGTCTTCTCCGCCTTCGATGCGCCGGAGATCGTTGTTACGCCACTCGTAGCGAGTACGATGCTCGAGACCGATATCCAGCCAAGTGATATCCTTGAAAGCCGCAACTCCGATATCGCTTAGACGGCGCACATAACGCGGCGGATCCGACTCCGGATTAGTGGCGTAACTATCGGATCGGCGGTGATAGCTGATTGATTGCATTGCTGCCGGGGGCGTCGCTGGTTTTTGTGCTTGCGGTTCTATAGCCGGTAAATTTTTTTCACCCTCCTTGGCTTTATCCGTTGGTTTGCCAGACTCGGAAGCTTGTCGCTGCGCCAACTGAACAATACTTTTCTGTATGCTTTGAAAGTCTATGATGGACTTTTCATCCGAAGACGCTGCCGCCGGGATGATGGTCGATAAGCCGGCTGCCGCAATAAATAAAGAAGACCAAAGAAACTTCACTGTATGCTCCTAAGTAAACCTTCCGTTTTACCGGTTGAGTTACCGATGTTGTTTTTGCTCTTGTCTCCGACCTTGCGGGTCGGTGTATTGAGCTGATTGCTTTTATATGAAGGTGAAAGTTGTGTCATTACAGCAGTGGTCATAGTGATAAAGGCCGCAAATTTACACATCTTTCCTTATATTAGGAACTAATAGTTTTTCATTTGCTTATCACATTTTTATATAAAGGAGCTATGAAGCGCAATTTCAGCTTTCAGTTGAAATGATCGTTGCTGGAAAGCAGCAGATGTCGCGGATGATGCACCGCGATAAGGGTTGATGCTGCGATTTGGAAATCTGTCGTGATGCGCTGCAGTGACCTTCGGATGGAATGAGAAGATGACAGGTGATTAACAAACAGGGGTACGTGAACGAATGGGATCATCCGGCAACAGTGCAGTTATATCCTGACCGAGCAGTCGGCGCGATAATTTGGCAATTCTGGTGCTGGTGCGGAAATCGCGTGATGTCATGCCATTGCCGTAAACGTCCAGAAATTTTCCATCGATAGGATTGAATAAATGTTCGCGTAAGAAACTTTCTTGGATAAAACCCAGCGCCAATGTGTTTTCCTGGGAATAGGCGTTAGTTGTATAAACATTGGTGGTCAGTTTATTCAATTTGACCCGGTTAAACGCAAAATCAAGAATCAGTAAGGTGGCTTCGAGTGCGATTCCACGCGCGTGATCGCCGGGATTGGGTAACCCTATCAGAAATTCAGCGCGGCGATGCGGGAAGTTAATGTCCACGAGATTCGCGATGCCTAACGGTTGACAGTCATTGCTCCGAAAAATGACCCAATCGGCGGATTTCGTTTGACAGGGATGCAGTTCGTGCGTTTGTTGTAATTTTGCGGCTAGGGCATTGACCGATTGGTTGCGGGGAATATATTGATTGTACTGTGCCATAAAGCCATCATTTTGATGACAGTGGCTGATATACGCGGCGTCTTGCGCCTCAAAACGGCGAAGGTGGAGCTTTTTGCCTTCTAACGGTTCCAGCCAGTTGGAATCGACTTCGGCTAAGTTATGGCGAGCTTGCTTGAAGCTGGGTCTCCACTGTAACGCCTTGCGGAAACAGGTTCTGGCTTCATCAATCCTTCCCAGGCTTTTTAGCGCTTGCCCCAGATTATTGCTGGCTTCGGCATAGTCATCCTGCAATTCGAGTGCTCGTTGATAACAGGGAATGGCGTCAGCGGCATTGTTCATTTTTTGCAGCGCATTACCAAGATTATTGAGCGCATGAGGGTATTGCGGTCGCAGTTGTAATGCCCGGCGGAAGCATTCGGCTGCTCTCTCATTGAGATTCCGGGTCATATAAGCATTGCCCAGAATATTCAGTACTTCAGGTTGGTTGGCGTTAAGTGCCAGCGATTGCTCGCAATAACCGATCGCCGTTTCGATTTGATTCTGTTCCAATAAGGCATTCGCGTAGTTGCCGAAAAAATCCGCCCGTGCAGGCGCTTTGGCAATCGCCTTCCGGAAATAATCATTGGCTTCCTGATAACGCTGCGTTTGCGCGTAAATGATGGCCAATAGGTGCAAGGTGTCAGGTTGGTCCGGAATCGCCGTACAAATCTCGAGACAAGTTGCTTCCGCCTCGGAAAATTGTCCGGATTGCTGGTAGCGGACGGCTTCTTGGAGAGCTTCGGAAAGTTGTCGCATGCTGTTTGGTGAGATCAGTGATTCATACCCAAGCGATGATTTACAACTGGATTGTAACTTAGTTTACTCGAGTAAGCGGTGCGATCTCATCGCGATAACACCGCTTATTATCTGATTATTATACTAAATAATGGGGAAATTGGATCCGGCGATATCAGAGTCTGCCAATCCCGGCGATCCGATGATTACCGGACTGACAATCAGGGTTCCGTCATCAGCAGCCGTCGTGAAATTAAGCGCGGTATCATCACTGATTCCGGCGTAAGCATTTCCGTCCACATCCATAATGGCACCGCTATCGATCAGGACGCTGTAACCGGTGTTGGGAACGAGATCCAGAATCGGATTGATGGTAACTTTGCTGCCGTTAAATGTGATCTGGCTGGAATCATTAGCCGCGATTGTTCTGGTATCGGAACCGTTGGTGATAATGATGTTGCCCGCGCTACCAGCCTGAACCCACTCGTTGAAATACAATTCGATATTTTGGCCAACTTGGAAGTCGGTGTAATCGTCCCAAGGGTTGCTCCAGGATAACCGGGGTTCGGTTGTGATCGTGGAGAAATCAAGTGTGGTATCGTCGTTGATACCGGCGTAAGCATTTCCTTCTGAATCAACGATGGCGCCATTATCAATTTTGATGCTGTAGTGGGTGTCAGGAATCAAATCGGCAATTGGGTTGATGGTTACACCATTGTATCCATCGAAGCTCACTTGACTGGCGTCATTGATGGCGATGGTGCGGGTGTCGGAACCATTGCTGATAATAATATTACCGTTAGCGCCTTGTTTAACTGTTTGGTTGAAATACAACACAATATTCTGGTCGACTTGGAAATCCGTAAAGTCATCCCAAGGATTACTCCAGGACAACTGCGGTTCGGTTGTGATCGTGGAGAAATTCAGGGTCGTGTCGTCACTGATACCGGCATAAATGTTACCGGCTAGATCGGTGATGGCGCCATTATCGATGTGGATGCTGTAATCGGTAAATGGAACCAGATCAGCCAAAGGGTTGATAGTGACCATGCTGCCGTTAAAAGTGACTTGACTGCTGTCACTGATTGCGATGGTGCGCGTATCGGAGCCGTTACTGATAACAATATTGCCGCTAGTGCCAGCCTGTATCCCTTCATCGAAATACAGTTCGATATTTTGATCAATCTGGAAGCCGGTGTAATCATCCCAAGGATTGCTCCAGGATAACCGAGGTTCGCTTGTAACCGTGGAGAAATCAAGCGTGGTATCGTCGTTGATACCGGCATAAGCGTTACCGGTCAGATCGGTGATAGCACCGTTATCGATCTTAATGTTGTAATGCGTATTGGGAATCAGATCGGCTGATGGATTAATGGTGACCTTACCGCCATTGATTGTGACCTGACTGTTGTCATGGATGTCAATGGTGCGTGTGTCGGAGCCGTTGCTGATGACGATGTTGCCGCTGCTGCCAGCCTGAACCGCTTCATTGAAATGCAGTTCAATATTGTGATCAACCTGGAATTCCGTTGCGTTATCCAAAGGATCGCTCCAGGATAGTTGAGGCTCGGTCGTGATCGTGGAGAAGTTGAGTGTCGTATCGTCACTGATGCCAACGTAGGCGTTACCATCCAGATCGGTAATGGCGCCGCTATCGATCTTGATGTGATAATGGGTGCCGGGAATCAGATCCGCTGACGGATTGATAGAAACACCGCCATAACCATTGAATGTGACCTGGCTGGTGTCATTGATGGCGATAGTGCGGGTATCGGAGCCATTGCTAATGACAATATTACCAGTGCTGCCCGCTTGAACCAGTTCGTTGAAGTACAATTCGATATTCTGATCGACTTGAAAATCTGTAGAGTCATCCCAAGGATAACTTCCGGATAATCGAGGTTCGGTGGTGATAGTAAAGAAATCGAGTGTGCTGCTATCGCTGATCCCGGCATAGGCATTGCCATCCAAGTCGGTGATGGCGCCGTTGTCGATCTTAATGCTGTAGTGGGTACCGGGCACCAGATCGGTGAGCGGATTGATGGTGACAATACGATCACCGTCAAAGGTGACCTGGCTGGTGTCATTGATGGCGATGGTGCGGGTATCGGAGCCGTTGCTGATAATGATGTTGCCGTTAGCGCCTTGTTTAACTGTTTGATTGAAATACAGCACGATGTTCTGATCGGCTTGGAAATCCGTGAAGTCATCCCAGGGATTGCTCCACGTTAGCCGCGGCTCGGTTGTGACCGTGGAAAAATCAAGTGTCGTGTTGTCGCTGATTCCGGCATACGCATTACCGGCTAAATCGGTGATAGCGCCGTTGTCGATCTTAACGCTGTAGTGAGTGTTGGGAATCAAATCGGACGATGGGTTGATAATGACACTGCCATAATCACTAAAAGTAACTTGACTGCTGTCATTGATCGCGATAGTGCGGGTATCGGAACCGTTGCTGATGACAATATTGCCGCTGCTGCCAGCCTTAACCATTTCATTGAAAGATAGCTCAATATTGTTGTCAGCCGGGAAATCCGGCGTGTTGTCCCAAGGATTGGTCCAGGATAACCGCGGTTCCGATGAAACTGTAGAAAAATTGAGCACAGTATCGTCGTTGATTCCGGCATACGCATTACCGGTCAAGTCGGTGATGGCGCCGTTATCGATACGGATGCTGTAGTTGGTGTTGGGTATGAGATCGGCAGCGGGATCAATGGTTACCTTGCCGCCATTAAAAGTAACTTGACTGGTATCAGTGATGGGAATGATGCGGGTATCGGAACCATTACTGATGACGATGTTGCCGCTGCTGCCAGCCTGAACCGTTTCATTGAAACTTAGCACAATATTCTGATCAACCGGGAAGTCCGTGTAATCATCCGATGGGTTGCTCCAGGATAGTCGCGGCTCGTTTGTAATCGTGAAGAAATCAAGCGCGGTATCGTCGCTGATACCGGCGTAGGGATTACCGGCCAGGTCGGTAATGGCGCCGCTATCGATCTTGATGTGGTAATGGGTGCCGGGAACCAGATCGGTGGATGGATTAATAGAAACGCCACTATAACCGTCAAAAGTGACTTGACTGGTATCGTTGATCGCGATAGTGCGGGTATCGGAGCCGTTGCTGACGACGATATTGCCAATGCTGCCGGCTTGAATCATTTCATTGAAATACAACTCGATATTCTGATCGGACTGGAAGTCCGTGAAATCATCCCAAGGATTGCTCCAGTAGAGCAGAGGATTCGAAGAAATCGTAGAGAAATTGAGCGTGGTATCGTCGCTGATACCGGCGTAGGGATTACCGGCCAGATCGGTAATGGCACCGCTATCGATCTTAATGCTGTAGGAAGTGTTAGGGATGAGATCAGCCGATGGATTGACTATGACTTGACCGAAATCGCTGAAGGTAATCTGGCTGGCGTCATTGATTGCGATAGTGCGGGTATCGGAGCCGTTGCTGATGACGATATTGCCAATGCCGCCTGGTTTAACGGCTTCATCGAAGTAAAGTTCGATGTTGCTATCAACTTGGAAATCGGTGGCTTCATCTCCAGGGTTACTCCAGTTCAAAAGCGGATCCGAATTGGTCGTTGTAAAACTCGGTGCGTTACTGAATCCACCCCAGGCATTGCCCGAGGTATCCGTGACTGCGCCACTGGCAACCTGAATCTGGTAGGTGGAGCCGGGAATCAAGTCTTCCGTGGGATTGATAGTGACGAAGCCGTAGTTGACCGCGCCGCTGCTAAAGTAGTTGGTAATGGTTACCTGACTGGCGTCATTAATGGCGATGGTGCGGATATCGCTACCATTGCTGATGATAATATCGCCTGATCCTGCCATGATCTCTTCATTGAAGCTGATAGTGATATTGTCATCAAGCTTGAATGACGATCCATCGTATGGCCAGCTCCATGATACTTGTGGTGCAACGGTGTCGGCGATGGTGGTAAAGTTGAAAGCTGAAGGGTCGGTAATACCTGCGAAAGAATTTCCCGATGTATCGTTGATCACGCCGCTTGCAATCTCGACATGATACGTTGTATTCGGCACCAGGTTGGCACTTGGGTTGATGGTGATCTTGCTACCGCTGAACATTACCTGATTGCTGTCATCGACTGCAATTTCGCGAGTATCGGAACCGTTACTGATGATAATGTGACCGGTACCAGGTACAACCGCCTCATCAAAATTCAGAACAATATTATTGTTAACCGAATATGCATCAAAATCATCAAAAGGTTGTGTGGAAATCAGACTGGGCGGTATATTGTCCGAAAGGGAAGGTTCCAACGCGAACTGCAGGGTAGTGCTGATACTCCCGCCATGATCGTCGACAACGTCATAACGAAGTTCAATGTTGCCTTCATAGTTTGCTTCCGGCGTAAAAATCCATCCATCGGCGGTTTCCGTCAATAGACCATGCGTTGCCGTTAGATTGATAATCGATAATGCGTCATTATCCGCATCCGTGAATCCTTGCAGCAGATCGCTGGTAAGAATTTTATAATCGGCATTTTTTGTTCCGGTGGGAAGGATGGCAGCCGTTCCGGTCAGCTCTGGCTCATGATTCAAACCATTGAGTGTGACGGTCGCCTTAGCCCAATTCAGCGGACTATCGCCTTGACCCAGTTTCATGGCGTAAATGAAGGAATCAGTTAAGCTTTCATCAACCGCCAAGTCCTTTAGTTTTGACTGCAGCTCCGGAGTTATGACGTAAGATACTTTGCCGTCCTGAGTAATCGAGATTTGCGCGCCTAACTCACTGTTATCGATCGAATTGACACTGTCTCGATTTAATAAATCGGATGGTTCATTCCATGCACCGCTGCCTTCATCTAACGACCATAGAACTTTGGATTGACCGCCTTGATCGTTTTTCAGGACATCCAAGATGTAACTGCTCCGGTTATTTAAGCTCGAGAAATTATCATTTTGTGCCTTTGAATTTTGCGCAAATGAATTTGGTTCTTCGATCGTTAAATCAGCAGGCATAACATTTTCTCCCCAAAATGTGGCAGTAACTACTTTGTTTAACAGCGATGAGTTAATTTGTTTATATGAGACTGACCAAGCGTACGCTAAGAAAAATGATATTGATGTGAGAAAAATCACGTTTTAAATGAGCTAATTCTCGGAGTTAGTTGATTCAGATTCTGAATTGATTCTGAGGAATATGTCGCTGGTTAAGATGAGGTTGAACAAGATCCTTGGTTGATTCATTCATTAATTTGGATCTGCGTATAAGTATATAAATATTAATTATATTTTCATTAGTGATGAGCAATAATGCGGTTTTCTTTGATACCGGCGAAAGGATTCGAGTAACATTGCCCTCTTATCGTTACTTATATTTCTGAGACCGATTCCGTTCGATATGATGCGCCCGCCGCCGACGATTCAACAATCATTTCCCGAATTAGAGCAAGTCGAGGCGATTGTGCAGGAGGATCATGCTGGCTATTTGCATAGCCGGGTATTGTGCCGGGTGCCACATGGTGAAAGTGCATTGCCGGTTTATGCGCTGACATTGGGTAACCACGATCCGGGAGTGCCCTGTGTAACGTATGTTGCCGGTGTGCATGGGCTGGAACGTATCGGCACGCAAGTCGTCATTGCGTATCTCGAAGGACTGTTGGAGCGGTTGAAATGGGACCGGGTTTTGGCTGATATGCTGCAGCGGGTTCGGATTCATTTTCTGCCGATCGTCAATCCCGCCGGGATGTTAAACAACACGCGCGCGAATGGACAAGGAGTTGATTTAATGCGTAACGCGCCGGTTGATAGTCATGAAAAGACCATCTGGCTGGCTGGCGGACACCGGATTTCACCCGCTTTGCCGTGGTACCGCGGCAAAAGCAATGAACCGATGCAAGCTGAGGCGCAAGCATTATGCGATTTTATCGCGCAGCAAGTGTTTCCCGCACCGTTCAGCCTCGTGCTCGATTGCCACTCCGGTTTCGGTTTTCGCAATCAAATCTGGTTTCCATATGCACGAAGCCGGTTGGAACCGATCAAGCACCTGAAGGAAGTTTGTTATTTGCGCAGCTTATTTATGCAAACCTACCCGCATCAGGATTACCTGTTCGAGCCGCAATCGCAGCATTATCTGGTGCACGGCGATCTGTGGGATTTTCTGTATTTGCAGTCGTTGGAACAGAGCAATGTTTTTCTGCCGCTGACATTGGAAATGGGTTCGTGGCGCTGGATTCGCAAGAATCCGCTGCAATTGCGGCAATTGCTCGGGTTGTATCATCCGATCAAACCGCACCGGCTTAACCGGGTGTTAAGAAGCCATTTGATTCTGATGGAATTTTTATTGCACGCTACCTTGTCGTACCAACACTGGTTCGATCGCGGCGATGCGGCGCAGTTGGAGCAACAAGCGCTGGCATTATGGTATTCATGAATCGTTCGCCGCATTTCGTGTTGCTTCGCGGTTTGTGGCGTGAAGCGCGGCATTGGGGTGAATTCTCTATTCATTTACAGCAACAATTTCCCGGCGCGTTGATCAGCACGCCGGATATTCCCGGTAATGGTATGCGCTATCAGGAAGCCAGTCCAAGCACCATTGCCGGTATGACTGAAGCACTGCGTCAGCAGGTCGATTTAAGTCAACCGATCCGGCTGATTGCGTTGTCGATGGGCGGCATGATCGCCATCGACTGGATGACCCGCTATTCCGCGGAAATCGAAGCAGCCGTATTGATCAACACCAGCGCCAGACCGCTGTCGCCGTTTTACCACCGCCTGCGCTGGATGGCTTATCCGCAGGTTCTGCCTCTGATCTTTCGTTCCGCTGCGCAAAGGGAAGCGGACATTCTGCGATTGACTTCCAATCGCCATCCACACGATACAAAACTGCTCGAATCCTGGCAGCACTGGCAACGACAAAATCCGGTCTCGCCAGCCAACGCGAGAAACCAACTGCTCGCCGCCATGAAATTTTCAGTGACCACAAAACCGCAACAACCGCTGCTTGCCGTCACCAGCCGAGCGGACCGGCTGGTGGATTACCGTTGTAGCCAAAGACTGGCGAAAACCTGGAATGCTGATTATGTGGAACACGAATCCGCCGGGCATGACTTGCCGTTGGATGAGCCGGCGTGGTTGGTTGAAATTATTCAGCGATGGTTTGCTGCGGCAGTTGACTAATTAATCGCCCCGGATTTTCCGGGGATTCTTTGTCTTGAGTCAAGCTGTATCGGCTTGTCCCTCCAGTATGCCCGGTTTATTTCGCTTTCAATGCTAACGGATTTAGTGTCAGTTGCTGATAGTAATTCACCCACGAAGCGTATTTCTCCGGCATCGCCCAGACACGGTAGTGCAGACGCGACATGATGACCGGATCACTCAACAATACCAGACGGCGATCGTAGTTGAGTTTATCAGGGGTTTCATTCAGCGTCTGTTCAACGTGACGATCGCGGGCAACCTCAAGCACTTTGCTCTCGCGGTGGCGCGCGGTGGCTATCGCCGTCGCCAGCGCGTTGAATGATGGATGAAACACGGCATGCATAAAGCCATCGCCCAGCGTGCGGTTGCGATTCATCACCAGATAGTTGTTTGTATCCACCAGCACCTGAGGCGGCGAATATTCTTCCGGAATCAGGAACAGTTTCCAGCGTTTGGCGCGCAGGCCAACAGATGAGCGGCTGGAAATAACCGACACAAGCGGTGACAGAATCAGCGAGAAGACGATAGGTGCCAGCCAGAACAAGAAGCGCAGATCAAGCCACGCCATTCCGACGGCCCATACCAGCCCCAGCAGTAGTTGAGAACCATGACGCCTAAAGGCTTCACTCCACGGGGTGGAATCATCGTCACGTTGCGGCGAGTTCCACACCACTTCCCAGCCAAGGAACGCGCTGACCACGAATACGGTGTGGAATAGCATACGCACCGGCGCCAGCAGCACCGAGAAAAGTACCTCTAATAGCAGGGAGGTCGTGACGCGAATGAATCCGCCGTACTCTTTCGTTCCCTTGCACCAAATAAGCAGAATACTCAGCAACTTGGGTAGAAACAGTAGCATCATGGTCGAGGCTAACAACGCGATCGCCAGTTCCGGCCGCCACCGCGGCCACACCGGAAAAAGCTGGTACGGTTGCAGGAAGTATTGTGGTTCCGTGAGCGTATGCACCACCTGCAGCGCGGTGGAGAGCGCAAGGAACATAAACCACAGCGGTGCCGAAAGATAGGACATGACGCCGGTCAGGAACACCGCGCGGTGTACCGGATGCATGCCTTTCACCAGGAACAGGCGGAAGTTCATCAGGTTGCCGTGACACCAGCGGCGGTCGCGCTTAAGTTCATCCAGCAGGTTCGGCGGCAGTTCTTCATAAGAACCCGGCAGATCGTAAGCGATCCAAACTCCCCACCCCGCACGGCGCATTAACGCCGCTTCCACGAAGTCGTGAGAGAGAATGGAACCTGCGAAAGAACCCTCACCCGGCAGCGGCGCCAATGCACAGTGTTCAATAAACGGTTTCACACGGATGATGGCGTTGTGGCCCCAGTAATGTGATTCCCCTAATTGCCAGAAGTGCAGGCCGGCAGTAAACAACGGTCCGTAAACGCGTGTCGCAAACTGCTGGCAACGTGCGTAGAGGGTATTCATGCCTGAGGCTTTCGGCGACGACTGAATGATGCCGGCATTCGGGTTAGCCTCCATCAAGCGTACCAGATTGGTCAGACATTCTCCTGACATCACCGAGTCAGCATCCAGTACCACCATGTAGCTGTATTGGTTGCCCCAGCGGCGGCAGAAATCGTCAATATTGCCGCTCTTACGCTTCACGCGGCGGCGACGGCGGCGATAGAAGACCCGGCCTTCGCCCTGAACCTCTGCAATCAGCTCTATCCACGCTTTCTGTTCCGCAACACAGATATCAGGGTTGTAGCTGTCGCTCAGAATATAGACATCAAAGTGCTGTTGTTGACCTGTCGCTTTCACTGACTCCCAGGTCGCACGCAATCCGGCGAATACGCGATTCACGTCTTCGTTGCAGATAGGCATAATCAACGCCGTACGGTGCTTAGGATTGAGTGGCACATCCCTTGCCGCCGATGCGGAAATACTGTATTTGTCTTTACCGATCAGTAGTTGCAAAAAGCCCATCAGTGCCGTCCAGAAGCCGGCGGATATCCAGCAGAAGAGAATAGCGAAAAGGATCAAAATGCCGCTTTGCAGGATATAAGGCAGCAGCTGCATAAATGATACCCACATATCCTGGTCAACCATATCGACCGGATTGATTAGCGCCCAACCTTGGTAAGGAAGGATGGTTTTCATATACCAAGTCGCAACCACGGTTTGCGACAACGTCAGCAGCAGCAAAATGTAGCGGCGGATGGTGCCGGCGGTGCGCCATTGCTGTTCGTGAGTTTGCTCCTCCTTCGTCAGCCGCGACACATAGCGCGGCGTGATATCGCGTCCGCGCAGATGATCCCAGAACCGGCTAATCGGATTGATGCGCCACGGTTCCGGTAACATCGATGAACGCGTCGTTTTGGGCATCGTCTCGAGTTGCGTGCGTTCTTCGCTGTCGTTATGCAGTTGCCCGTCAACCAGAGAATCAGGCCAGCTCTGCTCAAGTCGCGCTTTCACAGACCCCAGCGGCGAATCATCTTCACGCACATAGTGATGATGTTCAGGATCCAGCGCCTCATGAAGGGCGTGAATATTCATTGCCGGCAACGCCGCTTTCTCAGCGTCAGTCAGCGGCAACGCGTCAATATACTGAGTTACCTTATTCATCAGCAGGTAACTGATAGCTCCAGGTTTCACTCAGCATCTGGTCACCGCTGATTAGCGCAGCGCGCATCTCAGTGATTTTCTTTACATCTTTCACTTTTACACGCAGCATCAAACGCCAGCCTTTAATGACCGGATTGTAACGCACGCTGCTCTCGACAATTTCACCATTGTCGTCAATACTGGCCTGAGCCGCAACAGGCGTATCCTGCGGCAACTTCTTCATCTCCGTGCCGGTGAAATCGACGACGAAAGCGATTGTGCCATCAGGCCGGCGAATCAGATTAGACTGTTTTACATCACCCGTTGAGCGGAGAGTCTGCACGACGTACGCATTATCCGGTGTATGCAGTTTGTCTTCATCGCGACTGAAGGTGATGGCGTATTTGAAATTCATCTCTTGACCAATTTCCGGCAGTTGATCCGGCGTCCAGAAAGCGACGATGTTGTCGTTGGTTTCGTCGTTGGTTGGAATTTCCACCAATTCGACTCTGCCTTTGCCCCATTCCCCTTTCGGCGTTATCCACGCGCTCGGACGCAGATCGTAACGGTCATCCAAATCTTCAAAACGCAAGAATTGACGGCCACGTTGCAGCAGACCAAAGCCCTGCGGGTTTTCCATGAAGAAACTACTGATGGCCAGATATTTCGGATTGCTCAGTGGACGCCAGATCCACTCTCCATTACCGGTGTGAATGGCGAGGCCGTTAGAATCATGTAACTCAGGACGGAAATTCGTCGCCGGAGAAGGCTGGTTAGAGCCAAACAGGAACATGCTCGTCAATGGTGCAACGCCCAGCTTGCCGATCTTATCGCGCAGATAGATTTTCGATTGAACGTCGATCACGATATCGCGGCCCATGAGGATCATGACAAAGCGGTAAGCGCCCGTCGCGCGCGGAGAGTCGAGTAGTGCATAGATTGTCAGGCGCTTGTCAGCCGGTTTAGGCCGCTCGATCCAGAATTCCCGGAACCGGGGAAACTCTTCGCCGGAAGGCAGAGCGGTGTCGATAGCCAGGCCGCGTGCGGAAAGACCATAAACCTGGCCTGCACCTATCACGCGAAAATAGCTGGCGCCGAGCATACTGAGAATTTCGTCGTTTTTATTTTTGCTATTGATCGGATACAGTACCTTGAAGCCGGCAAAACCAAGCTCTTTCACCGTGTCTTTGTCATGCTGGACATCGCCAAAATTGAAATAATCAGAACTGTATTTGATTTTATGTACTGATGTGGCGGTTACTTCATTAATTTCGACGGGCGTATCGAAGTACATGCCCTGGTGGTAAAACTCAAGTTTGAATGGAGTCTTCAGGCTGCTCCAGTAAGCTTTATCATGATTAAACTGAATCTGCTGATAATCCGCATATTTCATGTCGCGGAATACGGAGGGCAAGTTGCTTTTCGGCGTTTCATAGCTTTTGCCGGCTAATAATTGAGCCTGTTTTGCGACATCATCGATGGTAAAGGCCCAAGCCGACGAGGTATACAGGATCAGCATCACTGCCGTGCCCAACCAATACATTTTTATCATTTGTATCTTATATTTCATCGTGTTACCTCTTATGCACTTATATATCGGTCCAATTCGTTTTAATGAAAGCTCAAGTAATCCGGCAACAGAATTCCCATTTTGTTCATCGCGTTACTCATGGGTTAAGCAAATGGAAGTATGAGGTATGCTGATTCTCATGGAGTCCGAAGTTTCATAAAATGAAGACATGAAATGGAGGACGAAGATGGACACCTAAATGGGATTTTTTGGCCAGAAGCGTAATTTGTTATGTATTCCTTCCACAACTCCAAACCGTGACTTCAGTCCTTGGGCTGCGTATCTCAAATTGGTGAATGCATTAAGTTTGTAATAACGACCAGAGACCTTTGCACGGTGTCATGAGCGGTACGAGAATAAGGCAAAAATTTGCGAAAAGCGGAGTTTACACGGGGTAAATGAGCATTTTCGCAAATTTTTAACGCAATTACCGTGCCGCGTAGTAACCGTGCAAAGGTTTCAACCAATGTCATCATCCTGTCACACTGATTCACTATCGTATCCAGTATGCAATTTTCATAATGGAGTCATTGGATGCTGGATGTCGATGCGATGTTAAAGGGTTATTTTCCGGAAGCGGATGTGCAGAGCGATAAGCCGCTGATGAAAGCGGCGTCTTCGCTACTGAAGCGCGTACTGCATCAGGATGAGATCAATCGTTTTATCGAGACGCACCGGCATTTGGAAGGATTGGAGTTCAACGATGCGGTGCTGGAGCATTTCAATTTTTCATTTCAGGTTTCAAGTAAAGACCGGGCACGGATTCCGGATCAGCGCCGGGTATTGATCGTAGCCAATCATCCGCTCGGTTCACTGGATGGACTGGCCTTGCTGAAACTGGTATCGGAAATCCGTACCGATGTGAAAATCGTTGCGACCAGTTTGTTAAATTGTATCGATCCGTTGAGAAGCTTGTTGTTATCGGTTGATAATTTTTCTAAAGTTACAAAGCATCGCGACAGCATGAACCAGATTGTGGCTGCGCTGGAAGCGGAACAAGCGGTGATTGTGTTTCCTACCGGAGAAGTGTCGCGTATTTCGCCGCTTGGCGTACGCGATGGTAAATGGAAATCCGGTTTTGTGTCGTTGGCTAAGAAAACCAATGCGCCGATTGTGCCGGTGCACATCGGTGGTAAGAATTCCGCGGTGTTCTATGGGCTATCGAGTATCTACAAGCCGCTCGGCACGATGATGCTGGTCAACGAGATGTTCAACAAGCAAGGCGGTGAGATTCCGTTCCGCATCGGTAAACCGATTCCGTGGGAATCGATCGCAGCGATGGATTTGCCGAAAAAAGACGTGGCCAAGCTGATGCGCAAGCAGATCTATTTACTCGGCAAGAAAAAGAAAAAAGAGTTATTCAAGCCCATTGAGAATATTATTCATCCGGTCCGCACCAAGCAGATTCGCAAGGAACTGAAAGCATCGCAGTTGATCGGTAAAACGCAGGACGGCAAGCACATTTATCTGTTCGATTATTTGCCTAATTCCAGCGTGATGCGCGAAATAGGCCGATTGCGCGAGTTGTCGTTCCGCCAAGTGCAGGAAGGTACCGGTAACGCGCTGGATATCGATGGTTATGATCGCTACTACCGTCACCTGATTTTGTGGGATGAAGATGAGTTGGAAATCATCGGTTCGTACCGTATCGGTGAAGCGGCGGAAATTCTCAAAGCACGCGGAGCGGATGGTTTATATACGCACAGTTTGTTCAAGTTCAGTGATAATTTTTTGCCTTATTTGCATCAATCGATCGAGCTGGGGCGCAGTTTTATCCAGCCCCGGTATCAAAATAAACGCAGTCTGGATTACTTGTGGTATGGCATTGGCGCTTATTTGCACCGGCATCCGGGAATACGTTATCTGACCGGACCAGTGTCGATGAGCATCGCACTGCCGAAACCGGATCAGCAGGTTATCGCCAGTTTTTATGACACGTTATTTGGTAGTAATACACAATTAGTGGAGCCGAGATTACCGTTTGAATTCGGTATCGCAACAGATTTTGCAAAATACGATCGCGTTAACGATGAAGCGGAATATAAACAGGCGGTTGCATTGTTGAAAGAGAAACTCGGTGCATCCGGTGTCAAAGTGCCGGTGTTATATAAACAATACGTCGAATTGTGCGAGCCGGGTGGGTGCGAGTTTTTGGGATTCAATATCGATCCGCAATTTTCAAGCTGTGTCGATGCGCTGATTCTGGTGCATATCGATGCCATTAAGGAAAAGAAATTCCAGCGATATATCGGCTGTCATGCGGAGGGCGCGGGGCAGCGTCATTCGGCTTAATCCATGGTGTTTCGGTCGTTTCGTGGAATCGGTAATGGTGGCCGGGTTTAGTCAAAACTCAAGCCGGTTTCTTCCATGAATGCAATCAGTTCTTTCAGGACTTTCTGAATGTGAGTCGCATCCAGTCCGATGGATTTGGCGATGCGTTCAACTGCCGCGTCATCTTTGTTTACGTTGAAGATGCCGTACCCGGCACGTTTTGCCAGCAAGTTTCCTAAAGCGACCGCCAGTAACTCACGGGTAACCGTATCCGCTTGCTCGATGGCTTCGTGAAATTGCGCGACAACCACGATTTCAGCAGGCAATTTCCAGATTTCAAGGAGCTTACGGCCAAAAAGTCCATGGTGTTTTTCCAGGAAATCATCCAGTGCTTTCTTCGAAGCAGGCGGTTCGATTGCATTCCGGATTTGCAATTCCGAAATGACCTGTATCAGAAACAGTTTGCCGATATCGTGCATCAGGCCCATGAAGAACACTTCTCTCGGTTTCGAGAACTTTGCCAGCCCCGCAATCAAGTATGACGCATGCGCGCAGGCGACACCGTGCTTCCATAGATTTTTGAGGGTTTCCTGGTATTTCGGATTTCGCGCCATATACAAAGCACGGTTCGCGATAATGTCTACGAATTCTTTTGAAGTGTTGAGACCCAGAATATTGATTGCTTGTTCGATGGTGCTACTCTGGCGAAGTCCGCCATAACGCGGTGAATTGGCAACACTGATTAGTTTGGCGCTGATGACCATGTCTTTTTTCAGAAGTGTTGCGATTTCATCCATGCCGGCATTTTTTCGTACCAGTTCTTCTAATTCATAGCTAATGCTCGGGAAACAAGGTAAATTTATTTCTCCGTTATTCAATCGCTTGGCGATTTCCTGCAGCATGGATGCACGTTGCTGCTGGCTGTTCGACTGTGCCTTGGCAGTTACTGGCGATGTTGGCGTGGAGGCTTCTTTTTCTTTCAATTGTCCTTCCAGAATTGCAACCCGCGCTTTAAGCGCCATGATGGTATGTTTCAATTCTTGCTGGTCATTATAGGAAAAAATCATTTCCCGTACGGCCATTTCCAGTACGGAATAAAGCTTTTCGGTTTTGACGCAGTAATTGAAGGCGCCGATGCGACGTGCTTCGATGGCGCATTGAGGATCATCCGGCGGGGAGATAAGGAGTACCGGAATATAGTGGTGACTGCATATCTCCATTAGAAAATCGAGTCCCTGTGCTTGGGTGAAATTAACATCGAGAACAATCGCGTCAATTTTTTCGAGACTCAAGGGGTTGTTATCCCATGATGACATTAAATGCAACATACAGCTATTGCGCAACACTTCCTGAATGGCTTCGAGCTCATTACGTTGACTATTACAAATCAGAACACGATTCATCGACATTCCTCAAACTTATTTTTATTAGATCGGATACTTTCTTTGAGTAGCAGTAAGAACTCTCAAATTTAAAGAAAGCTCCGAGAAGTTGGCGCGTTCGATCATATTGCGTTGGAATCAGGCTTCAAGACGCACTCACTGTTTTCGTAAACTACGTTTTCAGCTTTTCTTAATTATCGTTCGCTACTTTTCCTAGAGCTTTTTTATGTTTTATTACCATGGCTTATTCGGACAGATTGTAAAAAACTTTACGTAAGAATTTACATGTTTTCCGATATTTATAGAACTCGATAGATCTGTATTGGGGAACCGAGGGCGATGGAAATGCTAGATAATTTGGTACTCACGATGAGAAAAGACTCAGCGTTTTCCTAATAAAATGTGGGATAAATCGGTATCGCCGGGATGAACGGGGGCAGACTTAAGGTTAAGCTACCAACGCTGCTGAGATTGTGACTTTATACTTTCTCAATTTTTTATTGCATATTTTTTATGTATCTAAGAATCAAGAAGATCTTTCCTAATTTTTTCTCTTCGCTCATTACGATTGTTTAGATCCGATAGACGCCCGGAATTTTCGCAGTGACGTAATCATCCGTAAGTCGGTACAATAGCGACAAGCGGCGAAATATCATCGTCTTATTGTGATTAATGAACATGTCGACTCTATCCCTAGATCCCTCTCAGTTACGTATTGCCATCGACCCGGCTTCTTTTGGATTTCGGGATACGTCGGTACTGCTGCAGCATCCATTATCCTGGATCGGACAGGAACGCGCGGAACGGGCGGCACGTTTTGGATTAAACATGATGCAACCGGACTATCATTTGTTCGTGCTTGGAGAAGAAGGATCAGGGCGATCCTCTTTACTGCATCAAATGATGCAAACGACAGCATTAAATCTACCCGTGCCGCCGGATTTATGCTATCTGCATAACTTCATTGCGCCTGAAAAGCCACTGGCTTTGAGGTTACCTGCGGGTCAAGGCCGTGTGTTGCGACAATCGCTGCTGCAATTGACCAAGTCATTGCAGACAGAAATTACCCAATGCCTTGGCGGGCAGGATTTCAAGCTTAAAAGTGAACGCGCCGAAAAGAAATTTAAGCTGGAAACAAACCAAGCGTACAACAAGTTGGATAAATTTGCCGAATCGCTACACTTTGCGATTCATCGTGAAGATGAGCAAATTGTTTTTACTTTATTGGACGAAAAAGGCGAGATTCTGACGGCGGAAAATATGTTGAAGCTGCCTAAGGCACGCCGGACCGCGCTCGAACAATCCGAACAAGCGTTGCGGGATGCGATTCTGCTGTATTTTGAAGACTTCAAACGCATTGAAAAAGAGCAGGATCAAGCGTTGAATGCGTTACGGCAGCGTATTGTGCAACCGATTGTTAATCAGGCATTAAAGCAAGTACAAAACGACTTGCAAAAACAGTTCGAGCAGCAAGACCGGCTGCGAAGTTATTTTGAGCAAATGGAGTCGGATATTCTTGCCAACTTAGCACTGTTTGAGTCGGATAATAGCGATGAAGAGCGGTGGCAAACGGAATTAAGTCAATTTTTTTCGCACTATCAAATCAACTTGGTGGTGGATAATGCGGACGCGTGCGGTGCGCCGGTCCTTATTGAGGATAATCCGTCCACTTATGCTTTGTTTGGCAGCATCGACTATCAATTTGAGAATGGTAAGCTGAAGACCGATTTCATGCGCATCCGGGCGGGTAATTTATTGAAAGCGCATGGCGGCTTTTTGATGTTGCATCTCAATGACCTATTGACCGATGGCCAGCTATGGGTCAAGTTGCGGCGATTTTTGCGCAGTAAACGATTGCAAATCGAAGAACCGGGATCGGCCTGGGCTTCCAATGCTCCACCATCGCTCGAACCTGAAGCGGTGGGGGTGAACGTAAAAATCGTCCTGATCGGATCACGTGATCAATACTACGATTTACAAGAAGCTGATCCGGAATTCATGCGCCGTTTCCGTGTAAAAGTGGATTTTTCCGGGAGTTTTATTGCCAGCCCGGAAACTTATCAGGCATCGGCGGTTTTTGTCTCTCATGTATGCGATGATGCGAAATTACCGCATTTTTCCGCCGCAGCGGTTGCGTGCTTGCTTGAAGAATCGCATCGGGAAGTCGAAGATCAAAAACGCCAAAGTGCGATTTTTGCCCGATCTGAAATGCTGATTTTGGAAAGTGCAGTGAGATGCAATGTCCGTCGTGGTCATTTGGTGGAAGTGATGGATATCGCAGCGGCATTGCAAGCGCGTTTGCAACGGCATAATTATCCGGATTTGCGTTTGCAGGAAGCCATTTTGGAAGGTGAAATCACGATTGCGTTAACAGGATCGGAAATTGGGCAGTTGAATGCATTGACGCAAATTGATTTGGGCGATCATAGTTTTGGTACACCGGTGCGAGTAACCGCGCGTACCTTTGCCGGAGAAGATGGTGTGCTCAATATCGCCCGCGAAGTCGATATGTCCGGTCCGATTCATGACAAAGGCATGCTGATCCTGCAAAACTATCTGACCGGTTTATTTGCGCATATGGCGCCGCTGGCGCTCAGTGCCTCGATCGTGTTTGAGCAGGAATATACCAGTATTGAAGGCGATTCGGCTTCGTGCGCGGAGCTTTATGCATTATTGTCGTCGCTGGCGGAGGTGCCGCTGAAACAAGGTATTGCGGTTACAGGGGCATTGAATCAATACGGTGAAGTGCTGCCGGTAGGCGGCATCAACGACAAAATCGAAGGTTTTTTCAAACTGTGCGAAAAAACAGGTCTGACCGGTGAACAAGGTGTGTTGATTCCCGCCCAAAACCGTCAACACTTGATGCTGGATCGCGCCGTGATCGAAGCTGTGACACAGGGTTTATTTGCGATTCACACAATGACGCATGTGGTGCAAGGATTGGAATTGCTGACAGGTTTACCGGCAGGAAATATGGAAACAGCACGTACGCATGGCTATTCGTCAGATACGGTATTGGGGGATGCGCAGAAAACATTGTTGACTTTCCGCCGTGCTTGCCAGTTAACGCAGCATCCTAAAACCGAGCACCGGCGGTTGCCATCACGATTGGATAAATAGAACTAACCTGTATCAGATAAAGAAGCTCAAAAATTTTTCGCACCAATCAGCGAGATCGCCGATATGAAAACTTCCGTGGAAACGATTAGTCAGCAACGCTATCGCGATGTCCGTAAAGTCACGCTGATCGGCTCGTTACTCGATTTTGTGTTGGGGGTTGCGAAAATTCTGGTTGGTTGGCTGGCCAACTCACAAGCATTGATCGCTGACGGCATTCACTCGTTTTCCGATCTATTGACCGATTTTATGGTGCTATATGCCGCCAAGTATTCCCATCAAGCCGCCGATGAGACACATCCGTATGGTCACGGACGAATTGAAACAGTGGCAACCGTCAGTCTTGGGTTGGTATTGATCGGAATCGGCACTGGTATTGCCTACGACGCCGTGCAACGGCTCAATGAGTCGGATGTGCTGCTGGAATTCAGCAATCTTGCGATACTGGTTGCAATCCTGTCGATCATTTCCAAAGAATGGATTTATCGTTACACGATTGCAGCCGCACGCCGGTTGCGCTCCGAAATGTTGATGGCGAATGCTTGGCACAGCCGCTCCGATGCATTTTCATCGATCGTGGTATTGATCGGTATTGCCGGTGTCATGCTGGGACACGCGTATCTCGATGCGGTGGCGGCGATCATTGTGGCGGCGATGATCGCTAAAATTGGTTTGGGTCTGGTGCATTCCAGCACGCAGGAATTAATCGACGCAGCCTTGGATCCGGATAAAGTTTCCGCTATCCGCGAGCATATCTATGCAATTAACGGCGTACGTTCGATTCATACGCTCAGAACCCGGAAAAGCGCCGGTAATGCGTTTGTCGACGTACATATTCAGGTCGATCCCCGCTTAAGCGTATCGGAAGGCCATCAAATCGGCGATGCGGTGCGGCAACGCTTGCTCGGACAAGTCGATGAAATCTTCGATGTGATCATTCATATCGATCCGGAAAATGACGAAACCAGTTCACCAAATAGCGATTTGCCACCGCGTGAGCAGATTATTCAAGAACTCAAACAGCACTGGCCGCAATTACCGGCAGCGGCTGTTGAAGCGGTCACATTGCATTATTTAGCCGGACGGATTGATGTGGTCATCGATCTGCCGATCAGCATCTTGCAAACTATTGATCAGGCAGAGGGACTGGTGCGGGAGCTGAAACAGGCGGTTGCGAGTCTGCCCGGCATTGGTGGCGTGCAGGTGCGGTTTAAGGTTTGAAGATCATCAGAAATTCTTCAGGGTTATTTGCAATCTGCTGACAACCGGGTGTTACAACGATAGCAACAAGTGAGTAACTGCAATTCACTCAAAATTGCATGCAATATTTGTTGTTGAATTGATTACAGTATCTTTTTCTATTCGATCGGTGACATATTTAGCCAAATCTTCAGCCGGTAATGGTTTGCTGAAGAAGTAGCCTTGAATTAGCTCACAGTCGTGTTTTTTCAGAAAGTCTAATTGTGTCTGTGTTTCAACACCCTCGGCGACTATTTTTTTGCTCAGTGCGTGCGCCATAGCGGCAATGGTGGCGGCAATAGTACCGCCGCTTTCGTCGTTCTGAATTTTGCGCACAAAAGATATATCGATCTTTAATGTGTCGAAAGGCAGTTGTTCTAAGTAAGACATGGAAGAATAACCCGTTCCAAAATCATCGATTGATAGTTGTACACCGAGTTGTTTCAGTTGATGCAATACTTTTAAAACTGCCTCGGTATCGTCCATCAATACACTTTCGGTGATTTCCAATTCAAGGCAATGTGCTGGCATGGCATTTTCTTTTAGAGCTGTTTCAACGGATTGCAGAAAATTGGGATGGCAAAATTGTTTGACGGATACAT
Source organism: Nitrosomonas sp. (assembly GCF_019635155.1). Taxonomy (GTDB): domain Bacteria; phylum Pseudomonadota; class Gammaproteobacteria; order Burkholderiales; family Nitrosomonadaceae; genus Nitrosomonas. Next base: position 94,144 of record NZ_JAHBZY010000011.1, read on the forward strand.
TGACAGCGACATACTCAAGCGAGATTCCTTGGTTGAGCCATTGACGGTATTGCGAACAGGCTTCCGCTAATATAATTTGACCGATTTCTGCGATCAATCCGGTATCCTCGGCGATATGAATGAAATATCCGGGGGCGATCAGACCATTGGTTGGATGATTCCAGCGCACCAAAGCCTCAACACCGCGAGGAAGGTTTGTTCTGGGGTCGATTTGCGGCTGATAATGTAGTACGAATTGCTTTTCGGAAATTGCGCGGCGGAGTTCTCTTTCAATGGTTGCGCGCTTGAGGACTTCATCATTCATGCTTTCTTCAAAGAAAATATGCTGGCTGCCCCCCTTTGCTTTGGCGCGATACATGGCGATATCCGAATTACGCATCAATTCCTCGATATTCTTGCCATCTTGAGGATAGATAGCGATACCGATACTTGCCGCGATAATATTTTCTTCACCTCTAATAAAGAACGGTTCTGCCAATGCATTGATGATGTGTTTTGCAATGAATGTGGCTTGATGCTCTGAGGTAAGCTGATTGATGAGAATGGCAAATTCATCACCGCCGAGGCGGGCTACCGTATCGCTTTCCCGTAGACATTGTTGTAGCCGCTTGCCTGCATCGCACAACAATTGATCGCCAATCGAATGTCCAAAACTGTCGTTGACTTTCTTGAAACGATCCAAATCAAGATAAAGTATTGCTAACTTTCCTTCAGCGCGTTGTGCTTGTGCAATTTCTTTTTGTAGCTGTTCAATAAAGAGGAAGCGATTGGGTAGGCCAGTCAGAGCATCGATTCGTGCTTGCCGAACGAGTAATTCTTCGCGGTTCTTGGTGAAAAGCGCTACAGCAATACGATCAGCATAATCCTGGATATATTTGATAGTGTCAATTTGCCAATTTCCATCAATCCGGGGTTGCAATGCGATAAAACCAACCATTTGATCTTTCCAATTCAATGGAAGAATGTAAACATTCTGCGATATCTTTGTTGTTTTCTCTATCCCGAATTGTTGCCCCATAATTCCGTAATCAATCCAGACGCCCTTGGAATGATGGATTAACAATTGGCGAGCCGTGTCTTGCAATATCCCGGTTTGGACCAAAAGTTGTTTTTGTTTTTCATCGATTCGATAAATACGCATCTGTTGCGATTCGTTGTCGTTGATGACCGCAATACTTGCTGAGCGGATGTCGGTTGAATGTTGTAAATGTTTGAGCACATCTTCGGCAATTTTTTCGATATTCAGAGTGGATAGGATTTCACGATCGATCTCAGATAATGCGGCGAGTATTTCAAACTGATTTCCCAGTTTCTCGCTCATGATATTAAAAGACGATGCCAATTCACCAAATTCATCGGAGCTTGCTATGGTCACTTTGGTGGTGAAATCATGACCACCGAGACGACGGGTTCCATCGATCAGTTGTTCCAGCGGCACAAGTACTCGCCGGATTTGAATCATGCTAAACAGCAAAATTAAAAGTATCGAAAGAATAACGCTGCTCCAGAAAATCATATTGAATTTATTAAGAGAATTCAGCGCTTCTGTTTCCGGTTGAGAAGCTACAATCAGCCAGCGCGGCGTATGAAATTTTGCCTGAAGGAATATTTCATGATAGTTGGCGAGATAATTTTTGTCGTTTTCTTGCCAGATAAATTCTCCTTTGGTACCCCGAGTGTGCGCATTAATATTTTCTGAGCTTGGGTAAGGTTGTGAATGTGTGCAGAATATTTTGGTGTTACTTTCACTGTAGACGCACAGGTTGGTATCAAATACAAAAGTATCGATATCTCCCCATAAGTAATCCGGAACAATTTCTGCGATGAGCAGAGCGGTATCGCGAGTGGACGGTTGTTGCGCCAGCACCATGAAAATTCTGGCTTTCCCGTTTTGTTGTTGCGTCAATAATAGCGGCTTGCCACTCGATAAATGTTGCATTGCCGAGGCGCTTAATGACTCGATTCCGATATCTTTATTTTCGTAGGGTGTTACTGCGGGGCTGCTGGGTGATTGTAAGGCAAGGTGATGGAACCGATTTCTAAGCCGTACCTCAAGTTCTGTGGATAGCGGATCTTGGGAGATGTGCTGCGAGATTTCTTTTAATTCTTGATTGAGTAGTAGCAATCTGTCGTAGATGGAAGTTTTGTAGATGTTGCTGGTGGCATCCAGGCGGGTATGCGCTTGGGTAACCAACAGTTTGTTTGATTCCCAGTAAGCTAAGAAAGCTAAAAACAAAACAGGCAGAAAAGCAGCCAGCATGAAGAAAAGCAACATTCGGCGAGCGACTTTGCTGCGAAGAAATTTTTTTTCTAGCTTAATCATCTTATTGACCTAATACTTGGACGCTAACCCGATATATCGCCCGTTATTGGCTCTGACAATATCATCGCGGCTTGCTTTTGCCGTAAGTGGTGAAACGCTGTTTCCATCTTTACCCATGCTGTACAAATCGAAATCCGAGTTAATCGGAACCAAGTTGTGATCTTTACGTGCTTTACCCGTTATTCCTTTTATATTGGGATCGGATAAATTTAGGTATTGATAGGGATTTCCCCATGGATCCAAAAGATTTTGCGCACCAATTTCATTAAGAGAAGGCGGGAATTTGCCATTGCTGCTCTGATAACTTTCCAAAAGCTGTTCTATGTGCTTGATATCGACTATTGCCTGAATAGCTTTGACTTTATCGATATAGTCGCTGTAAGTGGGTACCGCAATAGCGGCAAGTACACCGATAATCGCTATGGTCACCAGTAATTCAACGAGCGTGAATGCGCGTTGCGAAAAGAGAATCTCTTGACGCTTGGTTTGAGAACAGTTGTCGAAAAAATGTTCAACTGAAAATTTTAAGTATCGGATGCTGGAATGCTTCATTTAGAACCTGCAGGGACTTTATCGCTAGTAGGATCTAATTACGGCTGGATGTAGGAAATCCTGAAGGTTTTTCGTGATGCGCGCATGGTTTGTTGAAAACGGTGACGATTGAGTGGTCGTAAGTCAAGGGCCGGTAATTGTCAGGTAGCATTAAGGAAAATGGATTTAATAGTTTGATTGATCTGCACGATTTTTATACATATTCGTCTTTCAATCTGCAAAATAAAATATCGAAGTAGGACAAATTTAGTACTTTATCAGGACAAATGAAAATTCGAACTGATTGGTTAGAAGATAAACTTAGGACGATATGGAAAAAGGCTTTTTCCATAGGTAAGTAAGTTATGAATAACGATCAGGCAAAGGGTTTTTCATATGCTATCGGGCGGCCGAATTGATTCGCCGAATTCGAAGTCTATGCAAGATTGATGGATGCGATATCCGTCTGGTCAATCATGTTTTGAAAAAATGGGAGTTAAAATGAAACTAAAAACAATATTTTTATCGCTGGGATTACTTTCCGCAACCGGTGCCGTGGCGGCGCCGGTGCAATGGGTTGGAAATGGTCACTGGTATGAATTTGTATCAACTCCGCTCAGCTTCGGCGATGCGGTGGCGGATGCAGCGACGCATACCTACCTCGGTTTGGGAGGGCATCTGGTTACTGTTACTTCGGCTGACGAGAATGCCTTTGTACACGGACTCACAGGTGGTGCTGCTGCCTGGTTGGGTGCCAGCGATGCGGTAGTGGAGGGTGAATGGCGCTGGGTGAGCGGGCCGGAAGCGGGCCAGCTGCTGACATATACCAACTGGGGACCAGGAGAACCTAACAATGCTGGGAACGAGGATTTTGCAGTTTACAACAATCCATGGGGCGGCGGACTTTGGAACGACCGTCCAGATGCAGGAATTGCCTATATTGTCGAATATAGCGCACCGGTTCCGGAACCTGAGACATATGCTATGTTGCTGGTGGGTTTGGGGATAATCGGTTTTGCCGGTCGCCGGTTAAGAAAAAACAGTTAATTTTTCTAACTGAAAAAAGCCCCGCTGCTTTTGGCAGCGGGGCTTTTTATTGTCAATGTGAATCAACAGAGCAAAGAGGCCGGTTGTAATACTACACAACCGGCCAGTTATCACATCAATCTGGGTTTATTGTCTTACGATTTATTTTCCTTGTTACGGCGCAATGGAATTTTACGGATCAAAGGAATACAGAATAATCCAAGCAGTAGACCAATCAGCATCATGCCATACGTTTGTAGATTATCGTTCGTGAATTGCGTAATTTGTCTGACCATTTTGCTTTGTTCGGCCTTGTCCGAGAGTGTCGGCAAATTTTCCGCTTCGTAAGTATCGTTGATATTGTAGGGTGTTAATCCTGGAATGCCGGGTATATCCGTGCCGCCATTTCCAACGACCAATTGTGCTTTCATGCCTTTTTCCATGTGATGGGAAATGTCGCAGTGAACAAGGTAGGTATCATCGCCGCCGGGAACAATAATCGTGCCGGATACTGTTTTGGGACCGGTGACTTCCAGGTGAAACATACCGTATTTGTACAGATACTTAGGTAGGCCGTGCATCATGAATTGATGGCGGATATTGTCTTCATTCATGAAATGAAACGTGACTTTGGCGCACGGCTTGACACGCCACTCTTGCTGATCGAAAGCGAAGGCTGTTCCGGGGAATTTTGCGGAATATTTTCTGCCGGCGCGGACGGTAATTTCCACTTCTTCGGAAATGCTGCGGCAACTGCTCGGTAATGTATCCAGATTTTGCCCCATGATCATGGTGCCTTCATGATCCATGATGTGATCATGATCCATGTGGTGATGGTGATGCATGTCGCCGTGATCCATCGCATGGGTATCGTGCGTGGAATGATCAACGTCATGGTCATGCTCATGGTCGCTGTGATCCATTTGGGAGTGATCAATTGCGGCACCGCTGTCCTGACTCATGTCGTGACCGCTATGATCATGCGCGTCATGACTCATATCATGTCCACTATGATCGTGCTGAGCATGATCCTGTTCGCTTGATTCGGTTTGTTGCTGAGCCAATACGCTTGTACTTAAAGTGAAAATACCGGCGATTAAGAAAGTAAGTGTTGTGGTCTTAGTCATTATTGATTACTCCCTTTGGGGCTTTTTAGACGTGAGATCGTTGCAACAGCACCTTGTTTGATTTGTTCCCGCTTGGCGAAAATCAAGTAGATCAGAAGTCCTGCCAGCAGACCGATGAATGCATAGATCAGTGAGGTTTGCGCCGCAGGCGTCAATCCTTCACGTTCACCCGGTGAGCCAAGGCTTGACCATTCGTCAAGATCCTGCCAGATCGGGTATCTTCCTTCGTAATATTCCTTGGTGAAATATGCACTTAAGTCAATGCCAAAATGACTGACTTTGGGCATACCGCTGCCATTCAAGAAAGATTTATACACGATAGAACTCATGCTGCCGCCCTCGGCCATACCGTTGGTAGTAATTCCTTTTTCACGATGATCGTGAATCAACCAATCGCCTTCGCCATAACTATGTTTGCCGTCATCAATGGTTTCCAGCTTCAAGTCAAGTCGTTGCGCCGGTGCGATGTCAAACACGTCGCGCATGATTTGCGCCACCGGATTATGCTCGACACCATCGTAATGTGTGATCGTGGCATGATGGCCATGTGTATGGACGGCGATTAACTCGCCGCCGCTGTTCAACATGCGTAGCTTAATCTTTTGATCCTGTTCTACGATGATCAGCGATTCCCTGAGCGTGTACGGGAACGATAAGCCATTCAGCGTATAGTAATCTTCAGTGGAGTCGGTAGCGTCGTAACGCTGATTCATGTCGCGGGCGATCAATCTGGGGTCGTTGTATTTTTTAATGATATCGCCAAGCTCTTTATCCATGGCGTGATAGTGCAGATCATATTCCTGATCGTATTGCTCTTTAACAGCAACGGATGGGTGACGGACTTGGCCAGCACCAATATTCAGGGTTTGCAGCCAATTATTCGGTCGGTTTTCTTCGATGACGATCATGCCGCCCAATCCCATGGCAAGATGGGTATGCGTTTGCACGTGGCAGTGATAGAACATGGTACCTGGCTGACGCGCTTGGAATTGATAAACACGGCGCTCACCGGGCATCAATTCCCTTTCGCTGGTTTGCGGTACGCCGTCTTGACCGCCATGTTCCCCATGCATGAATGGATGATCGACACCGTGCAGGTGGATACTATGCGGGAAATAGTGAGTGTTTTCCAGTACGATTTGTACAATATCGCCTACTTCAACGCGGATGACAGGGGAAGGAAGCCGTAACAGCGGGTTAGCTCTGACGCTCTCGAAATTCTCGGTTGACATGCCACTGGTTTTGGGTGCAAATACCCATGCACCGGGTTGTATCCCGGGCGCAATGTCAAATGTTGGCACCAATCCTGGGAAATCGGGCGATTTGCCGTTTAATTCCATGATTTCCAGTTTGATGATAATCCGGTCCGGATCGCCATCGCCATCCAGATCGTCGGTTTTGATGATGGCATCCGGCGACAAGCCGGTCTTCATCAGGGTGTCCATCGAAATGTTATTGGTACCTTTGACCGCAGCTGCAATCCACGCAGGGTTATCAGGACTGCAACCGGGTGACGCGGCGATTTTCACACCCTCAATTTCCTGCGCTTCACGCCAAGCTGGTGAAATGATCGGATCGCATGGTTCCTCGATGGTTAATGCCGCTCGATCAACTTTTACGGTTTTGGGCAACTTCAGGGATGCTTGCGCGGTAATTGCTGTCGACATGAAGAAAGTCAATAGGGCAATAAATATATGGTTAAGCATATCAACGCACCTTTAGAAATAATCTAATTACAATAAAATAATTAACAAATGGGTTGTGAGATTCTTTAACGAGTTACCAGTTCCAATAGCCGGGATTTATTGCTAAGGACAATTTTGAAGGGATAAGCTTTGTTCAGTATCGTATTCGCAAGCGGGCAAAACTACGAAGAATTCTTTTCTTCACATGTGCAACACTTCATCATCCATCATGCTATCGTCATGGGTTATTATACAGAACCCTATTATGCTTTTGTGGTTTTCCATTGGTGAATTGATATTAAATTTTAATGTCCGAAGAAAATTTTCAGGTGAAGAATCATCATCTTTATATTACTGGAGCTCATTGGGAATGTTTGCATGCAGTCCGGTCAATTCCGAGTAAATACGCAACTTCTCTTGGTTGCAGCTTGCTCATATTATTATTGTCCGCTTGTGGAACAAACGACTCAAATCAGCCATCGGTACGCCAAGATTCTGCGATACCGGTAACCTATATCAGTGCGCAACCGGTTAATATTCCGGTGAGCCTCGAAACAATCGCACAAGCAGAAGGCGCGAAAGAGATAGAGATCCGTCCGCGGGTAAATGGGATTATCCTCAAGCGCCTGTATGCAGAAGGGGCTGCGGTGGAAGCCGGTCAATCACTCTATCTGATTGATCCGGAGCCTTTCCGGAACGCTTTGGCTGAGGCCAGAGCGGAATTGCGTGAACAAGATGTGCAAGTCATGCGTGCGCGAAGTGAGGAACTGCGTCAACGGCAACTATTGGCGCAGAACTTCGTCAGCCAGCGGGCTTATGATTTGGCAGCGGCGGATTTGGCGTTAGCGGTGGCTGGCTTGCAAGCGGCGAAAGCTCGTGCCCAGCAAGCGGAGCTTAATTTATCGTATACCACTGTCACGGCGCCCATTCAGGGCGTTACGGGCCGATCGCTTTTCTCTGAAGGTGCATTGGTGTCGGCTAATAGCAGCGTGTTGACTACACTGGCGCAATTGTCGCCAATCTGGGTGCGATTCAGTTTCTCGGATAATGAATTGACGAAATTCGGCGGGCATTTGCATAGCAACAATGTCCGGAAAGTGGTCATGATTTTACCGGATGGTTCCGAGTATCAGCAGGAGGGAACCATTAATTTTGCCGCCAGTAAAATCGATCCGCTGCTGGGTACGCAACAATTGCGCGCTACTTTCGATAATACCGATCAACGGATTCTGCCGGGGCAATTTGCTCGTGTCCGTGTGATTGCAGGGGAATCCAGAGCAGTTTTTGTGGTGCCGCAAATTGCAGTATTGACTTCCGATCTTGGGCGGTATGTTTATGTAATTGATGAAGCGAATGCGGTTATGCAGCGACCGGTAACCGTAGGGGATTGGATCGGCAAAGATTGGATCATTATGGATGGATTGAAATCCGGAGATCGCATTGTAGTTGATAATCTCATCAAATTGGCGCCTGGAAAAAATGTGATTCCGCAGTTACGGGAGAGCGCATCTTCATAACTTATGTTCATGCGCGTGTGGAAGGTTATCAACCAAAATGCCATTATGGTTTGATATAAAAACGGCCCCTGATAATAAACAGGAGCCGTTTGGAAATTAATCAGTCTATTATTTCTGACCGGAAGGAGCGCCTAATCTGTCGCCTGATTCATCTTTATACAGGCTAGGCGGATATTGACCCGGTTTACCTTCGCCAGGTTCTTTGCCGCATGCGGTCAATGTAAATGTAAAAGTTAAGAGAACAGCAGCTAAAAGTATGTATTTCATGAGAATCTCCTTTGTTATTAAAATAAAAATGTTTATCAACAAATTTAATGTCACGTTGAAACTTCATCAGCTACAAGCCATATCTCCTAAAATCTTCTTCTGTAACCCTGAATGAGTCTTTTTCTAGTAAAAAGATATTGTCATAGAAAATCATCTGCTTATGCAACCTGTTGATCTCCTAAATTAGAGAGACATGGTTTCAAATCGAATAAGAAAACGACTTATTCATATTAAGCATAACATTAAAAAAAAAAGGATGGAATTGTTAATGCATCGGATAACCGTATATTCCTCGTAGAAAATGGGGTGAAATTCGTGGAATTTTGCGAAGTTGCCGGAGATTTTGTTCACTAAACACCTAATTAGTGATTTATCCTTGGTACTTTGATAAGTGATTGAGTGGACCAAAATTTCATTTACTACATGCTTCGGGTTACAAAAACTATCGCTTTCTCCTAACCGATTGCTTCCCGGTAAGCGTCAAAGCAGCGTGCGCGTGCGGTAGCGTGGTCCACCATCGGTGCGGGGTAGGTGAAAGTATGCCAGTCGTGCACCCAGGTTTGGATGTATTCGAAATGTTGATCGAATTTCTCGATTTGCGTGGTCGGATTGAAAATTCTGAAGTAAGGGGCCGCGTCGGCACCGCAGCCTGCAACCCACTGCCAGTTCCCGATGTTGCTTGCCATGTCATAGTCCAGTAATTGCCGAGCGAAATAAGCCTCACCCCAGCGCCAGTCGATCAGCAAGTGCTTGCACAGAAAGCTGGCGGTGACCATACGGATGCGGTTGTGCATCGAACCGGTGGCATTGAGCTGGCGCATACCGGCGTCGACCAACGGGTAACCGGTGGTACCCTCGCACCAGCGTTGGAATTCCGCTGCATCGTTGCGCCATCGGATGCGATCGTATTGCGGTTTGAAGCTTTTATATGCTGTTTGCGGAAAATGCCAGAGAATCTGACTGAAGAATTCCCGCCAGATCAGTTCATTGCAAAAGCTATCACTGATATTGAGCGTCTGCTGCACAATTTGGCGGATGCTGACGGTACCGAAGCGCAAATGCGGCGCCAACTGAGACGTGCCTTGCCGTGCCGGAAAGTCCCTGTCCGCGGCATAGCGTTGCAGTTTGCCGATATTGAGCTGATAAGGTGGAACCGAAATTGCAGAACGGATGAAGCCGATATCGGCCAGCGTTACATTGGGGAGTGACGGACGTTTGACGAACCCGGATAATCGCTCGATGCTCGGATTCATCGCTAATGCAACGTCATTCAGCAACGACCGCCATTTGCGCATATATGGGGTATACACGCTATAAGGATTGCCATCTTCCTTGACGACCTCGTTCTTTTCAAACACCACCTGGTCTTTATAACTATAAAACGCCACCGATTGCGTACTGAGCCATTGCCGCACGGCATCGTCGCGTTCACGTGCATAAGGTTCGTAATCATGGTTGGTGTAAACCGCAGTAACCGGGTATAGATGCAAGATGCGTTCGAGAACCTCCAGTGGCTTGCCATAATAGATCGCAAGCGAACGGTCATACTTGTGCTCGAGTTGCGCGCGCAACGCTTGCAGGGTATCGAAAATAAACGTGACGCGTGCGTCGTCTTGGGGTAATCCGGTCAGGATATTGGTATCAAAAATGAACACCGGTAACACGGCATGTCCGGATGCCAGCGCCTGCGCTAAGCCGGCGTTATCGTGCAACCTTAAATCGCGCCGGAACCAAAAGACAACGAGCGGTATGGTCATACGCTGCGAGAAAGTAATTAATGCTGCCGGTACAAATTGGCTAATGCCGTTGGTAAGTCATGGAATTTGAATTGAAAGCCAAATTCTTCCAATAACCGTTTTGGCGCAATGCGATAACTGTTCAATGCTAGCGCCGCCGCTTCGCCTAACGCCAATTTCAGAATAAACGTCGGTGTCGGGAAAAATGCCGGACGCTGCAACGCTTGACCTAATGCCGCGGTGAATTCCCGATAGCGTACCGGATTGGGCGCCACGGCATTGATCGGGCCTTGATAACGCGAATCCAGCGCGGCGGCAATGTAAATTGATACGATATCGTCGATGTGTATCCACGGTAGCCATTGCTGGCCGTTGCCGACCGGTCCCCCTAATCCCAGCTTGAATAGCGGCAGCAGCTTGCGCAGCATACCGCCATCGCCGAGTACCACACCGGTGCGGATGCTGGCCCGGCGAACGCCGTTGCTTTCGATTCTTGCCGCCTCTTGCTCCCAGTCATGGCAAATCGATTGCATGAAACCGAGCTGTTCCGGCACGGCATACGACTCATCGTAGCATTCGTCGCCGATACCGGGATAAATTCCGATTGCCGAACCGCAGACGAAAGTATGCAAGCTGTCCGGTGCGGCAGCAACCAGTTTGCGGGTGCTAAGGATACGCGAGGCGTAAATTTCATGCTTGCGTGCTTGGGTCCAACGGCCTTCGCCCAGATTTTCACCCATCAGATTGATGATAATCTGACAATCCTTTATTGCTTCAGAAGGGACATCCTGCGTGGCATAATCCCAACCGTACGCCGGTACGCCGAGTATTTCACCGGCTCTCCGGGCGTTGCGGCTGAGCACGGTGATGATATGATGCCCCTGCCGCAAGCGCCGCACCAACTGCCGGCCAATGAATCCCGTTGCGCCTGTGATCAGTATGTTCATATCTAATTTTCAGTTATAGGTTAAAGATTATTTCAGGATATACCCATTTGTCCGGGAATGCCGGTTCCCGTCGGCCGTATCAATAGGCTGCTATTGACCGATCGCATCCACGAGGAACGTGTTTCCGCATTGCGATTTATCTTGCGCCGGCGCATTCGTTAGCAATTTCTCCAGATCGATACCGGGCGCCAGATCGATACTAAGACTGATCTGAACTTCTACCAACATATTTTTATCGCAAATCAGCTTAATGCGATCTTTGGCAGCCGGCCCCAGTACCGCCGTGGCGCGGTTGATAAAGTCTTCGGTGCGGACCTGCTGGCCGATTCTGCGGTTCATGAAATACGCCATGCCGGCATCGTTAAACTGTCGCGCCAAATCGGCGGACAAATCAAAGAATTCTTCCATCGGCCATTTTGTCTGACACGTGCCATGTTTATGCCATTCGTGCCGCTCCAGACAAGAGCCGGCGGTTACGCTCGGCATCACTTCCGCTAATGAAATACGGGAATCGTCATCCAACTGAACAGCCGGGTAATCGCAGAATTCAGGTTTCTGGCTTTTAATGTCGCCGCAAAATCCATAATTCTTCTGACAGCCATCCTTGTTAGGCCACAAGCCGTGCAACGTGAAATGTCTGGCCTGATAAACTTTGGGGTCGGTAATTTTACATTCTTTCTTATCCGGTTTGGTTTCACAGAAGGCCGGTTGCCATGTCAACGCCAGCACATAACTATCGGCCTGACCGGCGGTATTGCAACTGCCGCCACCACCGCCACCACCACCACCACCGCTAAGCTCCGCTTCCCCGCAGCTTGCGCTGACCCAGCGTTCTTGCGGATTGGCCGTAGGAACAACCACGCGATACCAACTGGGATTATTTGCCGTCAGGACTTCGGTAATCGCATATTTGTTTCCGGTCAGAATTTTTGCATTATCCGGGTTGGTCGATTTATTTTTTGATACGAAAGCCGGGCAGGCTTGCTGTGCGGTGAATTCACCGGATGCTTTTTCCGCCCATGCAGGTTGAAAGAAGCTGAACGTTACAATGATCAATAAAACTTGAAAAACCGTGTTTTTTCTGAGAACTGTCATGATTTTCTCCTTTATTGCCAAGGATGGATTGAACGGCTGGAACAATGCCGGGTTATTATGCGGCATGCGCTACTTGCGGGCTATGGTTTTTATCACACGGTGGCAACGTCATGATATTGGATATCGTACGAATCGCATCGCGCCGACACTAGCCAAAGAAACCGCTTGCCGCTACACTCGGTTTCCATGACGACTCCGTCGAACTTTCCCCCCTCGAATCGCTCCTTGCTTAAGCAAGAATGGCGCAGCTTGTTGCTTGCCATCGGTTTTTTTACACGTATTCCGGTACCCGCGCTTCCTGATTTTCAGGAACAGGAGCTGAATTTGGCCGCCAAGTATTTTCCTTTGGTGGGCATTATTGTAGGCGCTTTTGCAGCCATTGTTTACATGCTTGCCGGCAAAGTGTTACCGCAAGATATTGCGGTATTGCTCAGCATGGTCGCTACTTTATGGCTCACCGGTGCTTTTCACGAAGATGGACTGACGGATGCGATCGATGGTCTTGGAGGCGGCTGGGAAAAGGAACACGTATTGCAAATCATGCAAGATTCCCGGATTGGCAGCTATGGCGCGGTGAGCATTGTTATGGCATTGTTGTTGAAATTTACCGCATTGACCCATTTCACGCCTGCGCTGATACCGGTCTTGTTGATCGCGGGCCATAGTTTGAGCCGTTTTTGTGCGGTGATGGTCATGGCAACGCAATGCTATGTGAAATATTCCGGAAAATCCAAACCTATTGCGACCCGCATATCGCCGGTTCATCTCGGTGTTGCCGCTTTATTCGGTTTATTGCCGCTGCTTTGGCTGCCGTCTTCCTGGTATTGGGGCATGGTGCCGGTGATGATTGTCTGGGTGTGGTTCAGCCTGATTCTGAATAAGCGCATCGGCGGCTACACTGGCGATTGTTTAGGCGCCATGCAACAGTTGACCGAAATTGCTTTCTATCTGGGTGTGTTGGCTTGCTTTGCGATTTAATAAAGTCTCTACAGATAGGGCAAATCTTACTCAAGCCCCCGTAGTTTTGCCGTGACCTCTGGTGAGATAAGCTTCCGATTGCATTTCCGTCAAGCGTGAAACAGTGCGTTCAAATTCAAAACCGATGTCGCCGCCGGCGTACAGTTCCGGCAATGGTACGGCAGCGGAGCAAAGGAATTTGACGCCGTGTTCATACAATGCATCGATCAGATGGATAAAACGCCGGGCTTCGTCGTTGTTATTTTCAGTGAACTGCGGAATTGCAACCATGATCACGGTGTGATAAGTGCGGGCGATAGCCAAATAATCGGCGGTGCCGAGCGGGTTGGCGCAGAGCCGTTTAAACGAGAAAACCGCGACGCCGCGCGCCGCCTTGGGTACGAATAATGACCGTCCCTGCACATTGAGTGTTTCACTCGGCACCTTATCGCGATCTTTAATTTGGCGGTCGGTTAAACGAAAGAAAATCGCCGATAATTGCGAACTGGTTTCTTCGTTGATCGGGAAATAATAGGTTTGCGCCCCCTGCAGACGATCGTAGCGATAATCGGTTGGGCCTTGCAGCGGAATGATTTCCAGCTTTTCCTTTACTTGCTCGATAAATGGCAGGAACCGCTGGCGGTTCAGGCCGTTTTTATAGAGCTCATCCGGTGGCCGGTTTGATGTCGCGACCACGATCACACCTTGTGTAAACAACTCTTTGAACAACCGCGTGAGCACCATGGCATCGGCGATGTCGGTTACCTGGAGTTCGTCGAAACAGAGCAATCGCGCTTCCTGGATGATTTTTCGGGCGATGAACGGCATCGGATCGTCATCATTGGCGCGCCCGCCTTGCTGTACTTTTTCGCGTGCGGAAAGCTCGTGCCAAGTTTTGAGCCGGTTGTGAACATCGAGCATGAATTCGTGAAAATGCACGCGCCGTTTGGATGCGATCGGCGCTGTGGCATAAAACAAATCCATCAGCATCGATTTGCCGCGCCCGACACCGCCGTAGAGATAAATGCCCTTCGGAACCGGTTTGTCGTGGTTCAGCCAGCCAAACAAAACGGTGGACCAGTTTGATTTGGAGCGTTCGCCGCGCGGGCTGTCAAGCGGTAAATCAAATAGTTCCAGGTGTAAGCGCTCAAGTGCATCGACCGCATTGGCTTGATCGGCGTCGGGTTTCAGCTCGGCGTTTTGTATCAACGCCTGGTATTCAATTTTTGGACTGGTTGTATGAGGAACATGAGACATGATGAGTTGCTGCTATGAATCAGTAGTGGAGAATTTCGCTTGCCCGGCGAGCCAGACCAGAATCAACACCGGCAAACCCAAAATGGCCGTGGCTATGAAAAAGTTTTCGTAACCGTAAGCATCGACAAATTGCCCGCTGAAACCCGCGATAAACTTAGGCAGCAGCAACATGACCGAACTGAATAACGCGTATTGGGTCGCCGAGTAGGCTGAGTTGGTCAAGCCCGACAGATAGGCAATGAATGCGCAGGATGCAATGCCGGCGGAAAGATTATCGGCGGAGATGGTGAAAATCAATCCGCTGACATCGTGGCCACGTCCTGCAAGCCAGACAAATAACAAATTGGTTGCGGCGGATAATACCGCACCGAGAAACAAGGTGCGCATGATGCCGATTTTTGCGGTGAGCACGCCGCCGATAGCGGCGCCGACGATGGTCATGATGACGCCGTAAACTTTGGAAATCGTGGCGACTTCGTCTTTGCTGTAGCCCATATCGACGTAAAACGGGTTACTCATGACGCCCATGACGACATCGGAAATACGGTAAATCGCGATCAAACCGAGGATCAGCAATGCTTTCCGGCCATGCCGTGTTAGAAAATCGCGGAACGGCGCGATCAGTGCGCCGTATAACCAAACCAGCAATGCTTTAACGCGAACGGGCATGACCCAATGTGCCAAGGCGCGTTGCGCGATTTGTTCATTTTCGGAAACAGTACGGCTGTAAGGCACATCCGGTTCGCGGATGATGAGTGTAGTCACAATACCGACCGCCATGCTCGCCGCCATGATTAGATAAGCGAAGCGCCACGGCGCATGATCGTACACATCGGCGCTGACATCGACCGCCGCCGCAATCCACAATACTCCGGCGGAAGCCAGAATCATCGCGACGCGATAACCGGCTTGATAAGTGGCCGCCATCGCGCCTTGCAGTTCCAATGCGACCGCTTCGATGCGATAGGCATCCAGCGCGATATCCTGCGTGGCTGATGCAAACGCTACGGCCAATGCGAAAAACACCAAATGCTGAAGATTCATAACCGGGTCGGTCATGGCCATCCCCACCAAGGCGCTAGCGATAACGATTTGCGATAGCAGCAGCCATGCTCGCCGCCGTCCCAAAAGACCAGTCAATAACGGTAGCGATAGCCGGTCGACCAATGGCGACCATAGCCATTTGACGCTGTACGCCAAACCGATCCAACTCAAATGACCGATGGTGGTGCGATCGATACCCGCTTCGCGCAGCCAGAACGACAACGTACCCATGATCAGCAGCAGCGGTAATCCGGCGGAAAAACCCAGCGATAGCATGCCAAGCACGCGCGGATGGGTATAAACCCGCAACGCCTGCAACCAACCGGAGGATGTCGAAGCGGTCATAGCGTATGGTCGTAATCAACAATCAGCGGCGCATGATCGGAGAAGCGCTCGTCTTTGAAGATCGAAACGCTCCGTGCGGTTTGTGCAATCGCCGGTGTGGCGATTTGGTAATCGATGCGCCACCCGACATTTTTCGCCCAAGCCTGTCCGCGATTCGACCACCAAGTGTATTGCTCGGGATCGCTGTTCAGGCGGCGGAACACATCGACAAAACCGATTTGATCGAACACATGCGTCAGCCAGGCGCGCTCTTCCGGCAGGAATCCCGAGTTTTTCTGATTCGAGCGCCAGTTTTTCAAGTCGATTTGCTGGTGCGCGATATTCCAGTCACCGCATAAAATAATTTGGCGTCCGCTGGCCATCAGGGTTTGCAACACCGGGAGGAAATGTTCCATGAAATAGAATTTTGCTGCTTGCCGGTGTTCGCCGCTCGAACCGGACGGCAGATAAATCGATACGATGCTCAAATCGCCGAAATCCGCTTGCAGAAATCGTCCTTCGGCATCGATGTCGGTGATGCCGATGCCTTCGACGACACGATCCGGTTGCTTGCGCGTATAAATACCGACACCGCTGTAGCCTTTCTGCCCGGCACAGTGGAAATAGCCGTGATAATCATCCGGCGCTTGCATCTCGGCGGAAAGATCGAGCAACTGCGCTTTCAATTCCTGCACGCATACGACATCCGCGGTTTGCTTGGCCAGCCAAGGGAGAAAACCTTTTTTCGCGGCGGCGCGAATGCCGTTTAAGTTCAGCGTTATAATTTGCATCTTCTTTTTATTATTGAGAGTGATCCTGGTTATGTCCGATTTCCGGCAAGCGTTTATTCAATTCGCCATCGAACGCAACGTGCTGTGCTTCGGTGAATTCAAAACCAAAGCAGGGCGCTTGTCGCCGTATTTTTTCAACGCCGGGTTATTCAATGATGGCGAATCCTTACACAAACTCGGGCAATTTTACGCCAAAGCGATCATGGATGCCGAGCTTCCGTTCGATACTTTGTTCGGTCCGGCTTACAAAGGCATCCCGCTGGTCAGCACCATTGCGATTGCGCTGGCCGAAATGGACAAAAACTATCCGTTTTGTTTCAACCGCAAGGAAGCCAAAGACCACGGCGAAGGCGGCGTGTTGGTCGGCGCGCCGATGCGAGGTCGCGTGTTGATCGTCGACGACGTGATTTCCGCCGGCACCTCGGTGCGCGAATCGGTCGAATTGATCAAAGCCGCGGGTGCAATACCCGGCGGTGTCGTGATCGCGCTTGATCGCATGGAACGCGGCACCGGTGAGCGCTCGGCGGTGCAGGAAGTGCAACAGATGCACGGCTTGACGGTCACGCCGATCATCGATCTGGATGATTTGGTCGCCTATTTGCACCATCACCCGGAACTGTCGCAACATTTGCATGCGGTGCAGCAGTATCGGGATCGGTATGGCGTGAATTATTAACCTTTATTCAGCCCACCACGAAAAGACGATTCACGAAAATTTTATGTAACAGAATGATCGTCACATCCGGTAACCGTTCAGGATTACGGTAAGCGTGAGCAGTTTGGATGTTATCATTGCGTGAATTTATGTGACCGATTTGCAGAAAGGTAATAACAATGAATTCAAAAAAAATGATCGAAGAAATTACTGCGCTTCCAGTAGAAGAGCGCGTGATGATCGTCGATTCTCTGCTTCGCAGTCTCAATCAACCTGAATCCGAAATTGATAAAAAATGGATAGCAACCGCTCGCCAGCGCTTGATGGAAATGCGTGCCGGATCTGTTGGTGCCGCGATACCGGGTAACGAAGTCTTTGATAGGATCTGGCAGCGTTTTCAAGAATAAATGACTGGTTTCACTCTGATGCGGAAAGCGAATTTAACCAAGCGATCGACTATTACGAGGAGATTGAAACCGGACTTGGTTATGATTTTGCCATCGAAGTATATGCAACGATTCAACGCTCGCTTATTTATCCGAACGCATGGCCTGTTTTGGAAGGTGATATCCGGCGTTGCCTGGTCAGGCGCTTCCCGTACGGTGTTTTGTATTCGCTTGAACCTAATGGATTGTTCATTCCGGCCATCATGAACTTGCATCGCGATCCGGATTATTGGAAGCATCGCAAATAAGTATCTGTTCAATCTTCCGTTCCGGTGCAGTGTCTCGCGGTTATCGCGCCTTACTTTTGCTGGGTCTTTGGCAGAGTGGATCAGTCAAGCTTCATCCATCATACAGCTTTATGCAGCGCCGCAAAGCGGTGTTCGATTTTTGTCGAAGATCGCCGGGTTTGATCCGAAATAACCGCAGAACATGCTGCCGCAGTCCCCACGAATCGGCAAAACGCACATGATTGATCCAGCCTTGCACGCTGGCGTCGAATTCCGCAAAAGATAGTTCATTGTCGCAGTAGGCTTGATAACGCTGCCGCAGACTGCGAGCCGCGTGCGTAACTTTGCGCGATTTCACTTGCACGGCCTGACGGTCACGCCGATCATCGATCTGGATGATTTGGTCGCCTATTTGCACCATCACCCGGAACTGTCGCAACATTTGCAT
>NZ_JAHBZY010000012.1 GCF_019635155.1 Nitrosomonas sp.
CCAAGGATTAATAATTGCAATGCCGCAACCGGTAAAATCCTTGACATTTCGTGTGGCAATCGCTGCTCGCCTGCTGCTGGCGATGGCGGCAATCATCAGATCCACGGCATCGGTATTGATTCCATCGATTTCGCACGCCGCGGCAATTTCGCCGTAACGATAAGCGGCTTCTTCGTCGAAGGGGAAAATTCTGCCGCTGAAAGCTTCGGCGATAAAATCCGAAAAGCTCGCAGTTAATTGGATCCGGCGCTTACCCACGCTGGATCTCTGCGATGGTGATTGCGGTGATAGCAAGATGTATCGGTTTTTGCGCTTTGATCCATTTTCTAACATTCGCATCGGATTGTTCGCGCATCAGCTCCGAAATAACGTTGGTATCCAGGACGATCATACGTCAAAATCAACGACCTGACGTTTCGTGCCGCGCTTCGGCAAGTCAAGCGATACACCATGCTCCGAGCCGAAATACTTTTCCGCGATTTGTGCAATATCGGCGGACGTGAATTCGTTGGCAAGCGATGCTTTCTGCAAAATATGGCGTACATAAGCTTCCAGTGAAACGCCCGCTTGCGCCGCACGCATGCACAGCAGTTCTTTGGTTTTTTTGGGTAAATCCCGGATCGTGATGCTCGCCATGCTTTTCTCTTATTGAGTGCCTATAAGTGCAATCAATGATGTCAAACTCAAGCGATAAAATCAATGGCAGGGCGGAAGTATTACAAGTTTTTGCATTAAACCTGGTTTGCTCGGCTGGAGTCGGCGTATCTGATGTTGGTTGCTGAGAGGGTTTGTTTTTTGTAGAGTGAATCAGAAAGCGTCATCCACCGTGATACAGTTTCATGCGATGCCGCTTGGTGCATTGTGTTGTACTGCGCTTAACGGCGCCTACAAGACCGCAGATGGTGTACCGGATTATTGTTCCAGGAACCGCCGCGCACCACGCGGGCCTCATCTCAGAGAATCCTGCAGAACAGCACTCTGCGTTGTCAGTATGCCAATAGGAACCGCAAAAATAAAGCAAAATTTGCGCGCGGCGCCGCTTCGCGGCGCACAGTGGGCAGTACCTCAGCGCATCAGCGTTCAGCGCGCCAGCGAACCGTTATTCGATGGGGGACTCACATAACACCCGGAAGCCGAGACGGAAGTCCGGATGGTAGTCGTAGCGCACCGACGAGCGCACGATGTCCGGATTACTGCCCCAGGAACCGCCGCGCACCACGCGGGCAAAACTATCGGAAGCACATTGTTGCGGAGCATTATTCTGTGAATCATTGGAATAATCAGAACAAGTCCATTCCCAGACATTGCCTGACATATCGTGCAGTTTCCAGGGATTGGCTTTGAATTGACCGACCGGCGCAGCCTGCTGATTATCCCAGCGGCTGCCGCAACCATCGCAATTGGCGTTATTTTTGCCCACATCACCGCCCCAATAATATTTTGTGGGAGTTCCGGCTCGCGCGGCGTATTCCCATTCAAATTCGGTCGGCAGGCGACAGCTTAACTTCGTACGTTCACTCAACCACGCGGCATAGTCCACTGCGTCTTTGTAATCCACATAAACGACCGGCTGATTGCCACGGCCGCCGGTTGCCGTATCGGGACTTTTTACCTGTATCCCTTTTTGTTGCTGCGCTTGGATATAGTCATCGTATTGCGCGTAAGTTACTTCATATTTCCCCAGGTAGAAAGGTTTTGCAATTTGCACGGATTTACCGGGAGGGTCGCCGAAGTTGAAGGAGCCGGAGGGAATCAGTACCAGCGTGACCGGTATCGCAGGATCGCCTGGAGGCGCACTGACCGGATCAATCAGGATCGATTCGCCTTTCCATCCCAACAACCCGAACAACAGACCCGCAGGCAGTAGCCACAGTAGCCCTTTGGCTATTCCGTAGGCAGGCATGCCTTGATGAAACAACCGTTTGCGCAAAACTTCCGGCAACCGCTGCGCAAGCCGCACCAACGGGCCACGGTGCAGAAAATCCACCAGTACCACATCGCGCGCCGGACCGCGGCGGCGGTGTAACCATGCCGCCAGCAATCGCTTGTGGCGGGCTAGTGTCAGCAATGGCGCGCCTTTGCCTTTGTCAATCGCATGTATCAATCGTTTTTCGATGATTTGGCGGAAATGCGCTTCGCTGGTGGAATTGAGGCGATGAACCAATTGCAGCCGCAGCCAGGCGGGCATGAATGCATGACGGAACCAAGGCAAAGCGCCGATCGCGGCCATACCCAGCATTAAATCGCGGGAATCAGCATTTATTTCACGGCCGAGCACCAGCGTCATCGCAGGCGAAATTGCCGGAAAAATCGAGCAGGCACACAGCCATTGAAAGCGCTGTGCACCGAGATAATCGCGCAATTGAAACAGCAATTCTTCCTGAACCGTGTCAGGCGGTGCGTTACGTTGAATCACCCAGGCCAGCGCATTGTCGCGCAACAGAGATGGGTAATTCAGCGGCCAATCGGCGCCGACCGCCAAGCCGAGTTGCCCTGCTGAGAACCAACCCGCTGCGGTAGCGAGCGATTCGGGTTGCATCGGCAGCACCAGAAAACCCTGCTCGTCTGCAGCCTGTTCCGCCCAACTCCAAGCGTTCAATGGCATGGGTGTCAGCCAGGCGCGCTGCGGAAAAGCATTCAAGAACGTGACCCAATGACGCGGCAAACCGGTAACTTCATCCACTAACGCCAATGCTTCGGCAAACATCAGCAAACGGTGCCCGGCGTAACGTGCAGCCAGCTCGGCGAAGGTGGTTTGTCCAAAACGTTCGCGTCCTTGCGCACCTGTGCGCATGCGCCAGCAACCGGTCTGAGGAGCGCCTTCGAAGTACAGTACGTCCGCGGCAACGCCGTTTTGCATCAAAGCGGCGATCAATGCATCGCTATAAGCGGCATGATGATCGGCCGGGTGCCGTTGATCGATCAGCACCAGATATTCGGGTGTCTGTTTCAACAGCCGATAACGGAGCGACAATACGCCGCCAGCCTGCAGGGTAGCCCGGATGGTGGTTAGCGAATCCAGCGCAGTACGTTGTCCGGCATAAGGCTGACGCATTAACCGCGCAGCACTTCGGATAATAGTTGGTGCTGGTTCTAGCGGTACGGGATTGGGGTCGGTGAGGAAAAACTGTTCTATTTCCCGATCGGTGCGGGTGTTTTGTAGGTAAAGTTGACGCCGCCAATGCGCCCAGAGCAGCCATAGCAGCATCAGCAGCGAAGCACCGCCAACCGTCAACAGAGTGGGTCGGGCTGCGGAAAACCATTCGGGTATTGCAGGTGCAACAGGAATTGAGGGTTGCGCAAATTCAAAAGTTAGTTCGGGTGGAGGCGGTTCTGGTGTTAATGGCGGCGAAGGCAGGGATTGCGCTGAATCACCGTTTGTTGCACTGAATCCTCCTTTACTGGGGTCGATAGGTGGTTGAAAGGGGTTCCAAATCCCCAGTGCGATGATTGTCAGCAATACCAGCGCTCCTATAAGCAAGACTGCATGCCAGCGCTTGAATTTGCGTGATTCTGGGTCAGTCTGAGGGGAATTCCGATTCGCCGGATTTGGATCACTCGAATGATCATCGGCGCGCTGTTGTGTGGTGAATTGCGCCAGTAATGACGCATATTGGCGTTGTTGTTCCGGCTTGGTACAAAGTAATGGCCTGATGAATGCCAGAACCTCCGTTGCTGAGCGGTGTTGCACCAGCTCGCCACGCACGGAAAGCTGTACCAGAAGTCTTTGCACTTGCAAGCGTTCGCGCACACCTATTTTGAATCCTGCTTGATCCAAATAGCTTAGCCAGGCATCGAGCATGGCGCCCAAGCTGGGATCATTAAACGACATATCGCTTGTCAGGTAAGCAGTGATTTTGCAATCTTGATGTCATCGCTGGTTTTGACCAGCGCACCCAAACACATCGTCAATATTTCCTGTTGCTGCGCTAGCGGCTTATCCCACTCTAGCTTCGCTTTGGACAATGCTAACAACCAGTCGAGCAATTCGGATGTGGAAGGCTTTTTTGCCAATGCGGCCTGATTCCGCAATGCGAAGAAAAGTGCCAATGCGTCACGGTACGCCAGTTCGTCGAGTTGCAGTTGCTGCAATCGGCTGCCGAGAATTTCTTCAATTTCTGTTTGACTCTCGGGGAATTCGATATGGTGGTATACGCAGCGACGCAAGAAAGGTTCGGGCAATTGCTTCTCGGAATTACTGGTGATGATTACAATCGGATTGAATTCTCGATCTGCTTTGAAGCTGACACTCAACTCCGGGATGGAAAATTCCAAATTTTCGATCTGATTGAGTAAATCATTAGGGAAATCCCGAGGGGCTTTGTCGATTTCATCAATGACGACGATCGAGGCGGTGGGTTTCTCATGCTGCCATTCAGGACCAAGACGTGCTTCCACAACATGCGGATCGAGTGTACGCAAAATCGCCAGCCCCATTGCGGCAATTCGCACGAATTCCTTGTTTTGCGGCAATGGTTTACCGGCGGCTGCATTCAGTTGCGATTGGCCGAATTGACGGATGTTGTCGAAGTGATAAAAGAGATCGTTTGCCTGACTGGACGACTTGGTATCAAAACGCAATACTTCCGTCTTTTTCAGCTCTGTCGCCAGCCGGTAAGCGAGTTGCGTTTTGCCGGTCCCAGGCTCGCCGGTTAGCAGTAATGGCATTTTCAGCGCCAGAGCGACATTGACCGCATTGACCAGATCAGTACCGGCCCGATACCCGCGTGGGTCATGAAAGGAGTCGACTTCACTTACCAGCGGATTGTTTGATGCGCCTTCGATCGGTCCTTGTCCCCGGAATTGATGGAATGTCATATGTGCCCTTTTCTTGTTAATCGATTACAAAATTTCGTTAATTTTAGAGGCAAATTTGCGCATGCGTAGCGGCTGGATCAGCAAATTCGCAAAATTCCGCAGCAAATCTTCTTCACTGATACGTTGTAATTTCTCGACATGAACACGATACCATTGGATGATATCTTCTTTGCCAATGTCTCTGAGTGGCATGATGTCGACAAGATGCGTCCGTTGATAACCTGATATCTTCAATGTTTTTTGAAGGTCTTTTTCAGTTATCAGTTCGCTGTCTTCCAGCATCATTGCAATGACCAACCGGTTTAGCTGTGCTTCCGCCGAGCAATGCTCAAGCAAATCCAGCAATACACGAATACCTGCAGCAGTATTTTTTTTCGGTTCTTTAGGTAGATCGGTCACCAGCGTAATAACGCCTGACGACGCGGAAAGCCAGCGACTCAGTGTAGCTTCGTCCGTTAGTTGATAGGGATTTCCCGTCAATGCATCCGACAAAGCGCTCATCATAGTGGCCATCATTTCTTGAGCGTTCGATTTTTCTTCTTTGTTGAATGGCCAAATAAAGCGCTTTGTCTCCAGCAATTGCGCATTGCGCACGGTTAAATAATCGCTAAGGTTTTTGTGGTGTAAACGCTTCCAGAAATTTGGCAAATCATCATCGTGGATACCCTTTGTCAACACCAGCAGCGCCGTATTGCTCCAAAGTTTGACTCGTTTGTTGAATTCATTGACCGCAGCGGTTTGATTACAAAAATAGGGTAGTAGTGGAACGAATTTGTGCTGAGAAGCTGCGGATGTCACCGCTTTTATAGTTTGTGATTGTTCCGGTTGCGTGGGTTGTGCGGATATTGCCGCGGTAATTTCCGCGGTAATTTGTTTGGCGACCTCGTTCCATACATGAGCACGATCTTTTCCAATCCAGTCGGAAACCGGTTTGAGTGAAAATTCGATATCCTTGGGCAAAGCTCCCAGTTTGCCAAGATTTCGCTTTTGGCGATCTCCCGGGATTGGCAATTTTTCCCAAGGGCAAGGATTTAGTATTACTTGGATGATGGGTAACGATCGACTAACTGCAAAGGCGAGCTCACGTAAATAGCAAAATTCTGAATTAAGTGAATTAACGCTCACCAGAAAAATAAAATATTCCGCTTGATCAAGTGCAGATTGAATTGATTCGTCCCAATCTTTACCGGCGCGTAGTTTATTGCGGTCAAAAAACACTTGATCCGGTGAGATAAACAATTCTGGCAAACCTTGCAGTTGCAACTTAAAATGATCCATAAACTGCCGGGCATCATCAGAATCTTTATGCGAATACGACACAAAAATCCGGCAACTCTTGTTTTCCGGTTTAACTGAATCGGCCGTTTGTTGAGTTGTCAGAATCGGTAGTGCCATTCAAATTTGAAAATCATAATCAGGGAATATTCTTTTGTTATCAAATACGGCACAAAAAACTGCATGATCGTCGTTAATATCAATGCTTACAAACGATAGCTATTGCTCGGATTTTAGCGTATTTTCTACAAGAATCTCTACTTCAAAAATTTCTGCAATCATCCTGACTTGCTGTGAATGGGATTGGGATATACCTATGATTGGGCATCCGCATAGCCGCACCGGTGAGCGCTCGGCGGTGCAGGAAGTGCAACAGATGCACGGTTTGACGGTTACGCCGATGATTTGGTCGCCTATTTGCACCATCACCCGGAACTGTCGCAACATTTGCATGCGGTGCAACAGTACCGGGACCGGTATGGCGTGAATGCATGCGCAAACGATTTGCTGCGTCGGGCGGTGCTCAGAAAATCTCTTATCCTATTGATATTCCTGGTTTTCTGTACTCCATCTGAAACGCTGATGAAAATTGATTAACCGTTTTTATTTCATATGTTTATCAAAAAACGGGATTATTTTTTCAGGGTGTTTTCCGAAATAATTGTATCCATCCTTAAATCGCCGGGTGGTTCCTTCAATCCAGAGCAGCTCCTTCTTTTTGCTTCCTAAAAGATCGAAGGTTTTTTGCGCGTCCTCAGGATTTTTCGTCCACGCATCGTCTTTGACTTGAACCATCAATACCGGCATTTTTACGCCATGAGCCGATAAATGCGGTGTCATTTCATCCATCAGAAAAGCGCCTGCTTTCAGCAATTCGAAATCCAGTAAGTCCAGATACTGGTCAACACCTTGCAGTTCGGAAAATGCCTGATAAATGGCTCTCATGGACACCACCATCGGACTGCATAAACACCGTACATTTTCGAATAACTCCGGATGCCTGTTGATAGCTTCATACTGTGAATTGCCACCCATGCATTGGCTGTATAAGCCGACCTTCATTTTGCCCAATCTCGGATGGTGATCGACATACCTCTTTACCCCCACGCAGTCGCGCCATTCGATCTGTCCGATACCGCTCACGCCATTATTGGAAGCGCCGCTTCGTCCGTGATTCCGGATATCGTACGCAAGCACGTTATACCCAGCATCGGTCAGGTGTTTCATCTGGATGACGAAATCAATTTCCACGGCATCGTATGTGCTCCAAGGTTCTCCGAAGTGGCCTTGGAAGCCTGCGCGGCACATCGGAAGGGCATGGTTAAAAATAACCAATTTATCGCTTTCACCGCCTTTGGCAGGAATATACCAGCCTTCCAATGGTACGCCGTCTTCGGCAGGGAAGAAAATATCTTCCCATCCCGTCATGCCATAATCGTCCGGCGTTTTATGAAGAACGCTTCTGAAAGGCTTCACTACATTGACCATGCCTTTGATCTTCGCATAATCCGCGTCGGAGATTGTCTTTAATTGCGCCAAGGCGTTGGACATTCTTTCTTCTGACATTCTACTCATGGCTTTCTCCTTGTTAGGGGTTAGTTTTCTGCAAACAATGCTGCAACTTCGCTCAAAAATTCTTCGGTCGATAGTTGACTGCCCATACGTCCTCGAATGACTGCTTTATGCTCAAATGATTTGGCGCCATTTCTCATGACGAGGGATTTGAATTCATCAATGTAGTCCTGCCCGTAATTGCTGTTGTAAGAATTGAAAAACACCACATCCTTGCCATCGAAGCGATTATTTTCTGCAAATTTCCAGATAGGAGGGGAAGGCCGATAGAACCATATCGGCGAACCCAGATAGATTTTGTTGTATTTGGAAAGATCGATAGTTTGTGGCGTAATTTCAACTTCATGATCCTGAAAAGACATGGCGGCGTTTGCTAATCCTGTCAAGCCGATTTCATATTTGGGCGCTTCTATAGCGATGAGCTCCGCATCGAACATTTCAGCGATCTTGTTCGCCATAATCGCGGTATTGCCCGAGCGTGAAAAATAAATGACGGCGACATCCGATTGCTTCGATGATTGTGATTTCGCAAGCAAATCGCTGTTCTTATCAAACTGGCTTCTTTCTATCGAAGTAATGATTACAGGTGCAATGATTGCAGCCAGAATCAGAATGGAGATCGTATAAAACAGCACTTTTTTCATTTTTCCTTCAGGTTCCTGATTTTGAGTAGCTTATTTCGTTTATCAAAACTCTCCTATCATAAAACTCTGAGATTCTTGCCTAAAAGTCTATGAATCAGGAAGAGTGCATTCTTTTGTGCAATATCCGGTTACACTTTATCTATGAAAGAAAACCTGAAAGAGCTTATTGAAATCGTAGATAAACTGAATCTGTCCGAGGGAATCAATGAAACAGCGATTCCTATCTTAACGATTCGCAAACATTCGGAGTCAATCACTGCGCACAGCATCTTCACACCGTTATTCTGTCTTAATTTGCAGGGTAACAAAGAAATCGATTTAGGCGATGAACATTATTTTTATGGCCCCGGACAATTCATTCTAGTATCGGCTGAGCTTGCCTTGACGGGTCGAGTAACAAACGTCAGCAAGAAGAATCCATTCTACGGAATAATCATTGAAATCGATCCGCTCTTGATCATCGATGTTTTAAAAGACATGCCTTTTTATAAAAAGGACAAATCGACGCCAAAGCGGGCATTGGTCGTCAACACGGCTGACAATAAAATCTTCGATGCCACGAAACGTTTATTGCTGACTCTCAATGCAAAAGATGAAATCCCTATTCTTTCCAAACTCTACATCAAGGAGATATTATTTCGGCTGCTACAGATAGATAGCGGACAAACGTTGGCACAGTTAGGATTGATGGGTAGTCAATTTCAAAGAATTAAAAACTCGATTTCTTTTATCACCAATAATTTCAAAGATAAACTCAATGTCGATGAATTGGCGCATGCGGCTGGCATGAGCACGGCATCATTTCATAAATTTTTTAAAGAAGTCACGGGCTTTAGCCCCATCCAGTTTCAGAAAAAAATAAGACTGATAGAAGCCAGAGGATTAATATTGTCCAACTCAAAAGGCATTTCCGATATTGCGTTCAGTGTGGGCTATGAAAGCCCCTCGCAATTCAGCAGGGAATATTCCAGAAAGTTTGGTATCTCGCCGAATGAAGAGCGCTTATTAAAAAAACATTAGCGCTTCCAAGACTTTTGCGTCGGATTGTTCGCGCATCAGTTCCGAGATAACGCTGGCATCCAGGGCGATCATACGCCAAAATCAACGGCCTGACGTTTCGTGCCGCGCCTCGGCAAGTCAAGCGATACACCATGCTCCGAGCCGAAATACTTTTCCGCGATTTGTGCAATATCGGCGGACGTGAATTCGTTGGCAAGCGATGCTTTCTGCAAAATATGGCGTACACGAAAATAAAGCAAAAATCGCGCGGCGCCGCTTCGCGGCGCACAGTGAACAGCATTGCAGCGCATCAGCGTTCAGCGCGCCAGCGAACCGTTATTCGATAGGGGACTCACATAACACCCGGAAGCCGAGAAGGTTGCTACGATTGACCGGATGGATGAGGTCGCGCACCGACGAGCGCACGTTGACCGGATTAAAGTACCAGGAACCGCCGCGCACCACGCGGGCCTGAGTATCGGTTACTTCACTGTTGCAATGCTGCTCATTTTCGTCAAACCGATCACGCCAGTTCGAACAGGTCCATTCCCAAACGTTACCTGACATATCGTGCAAACCGTATTTGTTGGCGGAGAAACTGCCCACCGGTGCCGCTTCTTGGTTATCCCAGGAACTGCCGCAGCCGTCACAATTGGCATTGTTGCTGCCGGGTTCGTCACCCCAATGGTAAGCGCTCGTGGTACCGGCGCGTGCCGCAAATTCCCATTCCGCTTCGGTCGGCAAGCGGCATTGCTTGCCTGTTTGTTCACTTAACCAGCGTGTATAGGCCATTGCGTCAAACCAATTGACATTGACGACCGGCCGGTCGCCACGCCCGCCTTTGGCGGTATTCGGAAAAGTAATCGCCGTATTACCCGAGCGATGTTGCTGCCAAACGTAATAATCGTATTGCTCGTAGGTGATTTCGGTTATACCCAGGTAAAAAGGTTGCTCAATGGAAACTGATTTACCGGGCACCCCAAAGTGTTTTTCAGCTTCGTCGAGTTGAGCGATAAATGCCGCATCTTGTTCGCCCATGTTGAAGGAACCGGAAGGAACGGTGGTTAAAGCTGGCAGTATGGGGTCTCCAAAACGGAAGCGCTGCAACGTCCAGATCATATCCGGGGATAGGTCATGCCGCTGCACCCAGGCAATCGATTCCATGGCATATCCAGCTATCATCGCGAGCATGGAGATCAATCCAAGCTGCACTCGCCGGCTCCAAGCCAGAAAACGCCCCTCGATCGAATGTTTGGGAATGCGTAATTGGCGAAATTTATTGAGTCCGAACCAGCGCAAGTTCCAGATGCGCCCAAAGCCTTTGCTGTGCTGCCATTGTTGGCTTTCATGAATCAATAGCTGACGGTAGTGGTCACGATCGCGGTTATTGTCGATGTAATCGAATAGCGTCGGCCAATAACCAACCCATTTCCCGGTTGCGGTATCTTTGCTACGTGCGCGGATCAATGTTTCGTGGATCAGATCGGCATACTGCCGGTCTTGTTCTTGATTGATCGTAATCAAACGTAGTACATCGTGATGTTCGGTATGCATGACTGCGTGGTCGCGTTGACCGGAAAGCATGCCGACGACTTTGCGGCCGGTTTTATCGTCGCCATTGCCTGCGACAAAGACTGCTTCTTCCAAGGCAACACGTTGACGGGTATGGCGGCCTTCGTCGTTGATTCGCGTCAGGCGCAGCAGTAATTCCAACGCGGCCAATTTTCCTTGCGGCACCGCCTGATCGATGCGGGCCAGCAATGCATCGGCTTGGTTGCTCAGCATGCCGGCGATGCCGCCTTGTTGTTGATACAACTTACCACTGAGCTTGTGGTCTTGCCGCTGCTGCCACAGCAACAACAACGCATTTTCCACCAGCGGCAACGCGCCGATTTCGTCTTGGGTGTCCTTCAGGATCGCGGTGGTGATTTCGCTGACATCGAGACCTGCCAGCTTGGCGGGTTGTTCAATACAGTCTTGCAAGCCTTGCGCGGAAATCAACGGCAGGAAATAGCGCTTGCAGCAGTCGTTATAAACCGTTTGTAGTTTCGGCAGATATTCGAACCGGTCGAGAAAGTCCGCGCGCACGGTGTTGATCAGAAACAAGGGGCATTCCGGATCGGCCAGCGCATGGGCGAGCAATGCATCGAACTGTTTGCGTTCGGTTTCATCGGCGAAAGTGAACAGTTCTTCGAATTGGTCGACGATCAGAAGATAAGCGGTTTGCGTCGATGAAGTGCGATAGGCTTTGATCGCATCAGCGAGAGAGGCCGGTTTTTCGAGCTGAATCATTTCCGCCAGCTTAAGGCGTTCTAACGGTTCATCGGTCAGCCCAAAGATGAGCGCATCCCGCAGGCTTTTCACTGGATTTTTACCGGGCATCATCGGCCTAAGGATGCGCCATTTCGCAAAACCGGTGCGCTCCAGCAAGAAACCTTGCTCGATCAGCGGTAGCATGCCGGCGTTCACCAGCGACGATTTGCCGGAACCGCTGTTGCCTTCGATCTGCAGCCAGCGAAAGTATTTCTCGCCGTGGCTACGCTGCGTTCTTTGCGGATCGATGCGATGTTGATCGCCCAAACCTTCCAAGGCTCTCAGCGTTTCCTGGCGGCGCCCGAAAAATAAAGGTGCATGTTGCCTGCCAAAAGCGCTCAAACCCAGAAAAGGGCGACCTTCAAATGTTATGGCATTTCCGTTGCGGGTGGCGCGGCTTTGGATCGCTGCAATTAACTGAGGTGGCAGTGGTTCGGATATATCCCAACGAACCGATTGGAACGACGACAGAAATGCGGGCAATGGTATCGATTGCGTATCCTCCAGCAGAACCGGAAAAATCGGTAGTGATTCCGATTCTCCAGCCTTGGCGTAATGCCGCCGCAGCGCCACATGATATTCCGCACCTACCCAACGCTGCACGCCGTCTTTGCCGATCAGCAACACGAACGCTGCGCATTGTTCCAGTGCTTTCTCCAATTCGGTAATCCATTCATCGCCGGGTTGAATGTTGTCTTCATCGCGAAACGCGCTTAAACCGGCTTTTTCCAATTCGGTGCGTAATTGCACGCAAGCTGCACGATCGGCTCGGCTGTAGCTGATGAATACCTGAGAGGTAGTTTGTGTTTCAGGCGGCATAATGGAAGTTTGCGATGTCTTGATCTCGCGATTATAAGTCGATCATAAATTTCTCACTATACTCGGAATGACAGTTTCTTAGCGCTTACTTAGACTTCGGTGTCGTTGTTTGATTGTTTGACGCACGTTGTCCGGGGAAGCCGGTATGATACGAGATCGGGAGGTGGGAATGTCAAAGGTTTTGGTGATCGGCGCGACCGGTCAGATTGGCGCGGGGTTGATGCTGCCGCAAATGGCGAGCCGCGTGACCGCGTGAGTGACTTTGCGTGATTTCACTTTGCGAAGTGCGGGGTAAACCACAAAGCCCGGCCACGATATGCCGCTATTGGATGGAGGATTCGCATAACACCCGGAAACCGACATCGAAGTTACCAAGGTCCGGGCGGAGGTCGAGGTGGTGGCCGCGCACCGCCGAGCGCACGCGGTCCGGGCTATGATTCCAGGAACCGCCGCGCACTACGCGGTATTGCGAGTCAGTGTCATCATTGTTGCAGTGCTGTTCACTGCCATCAAACCGCTCGCGCCAATTCGAGCAGGTCCATTCCCAAACGTTACCCGACATATCGTATAAGCCGTATTGGTTGGCGGAGAAACTGCCCGCCGGTGCCGCCTCCTGGTTATCCCAACGGCTGCCGCAGCCGTCGCAGTTGGCATTGTTGCTGCCGGGTTTGTCGCCCCAATGATAAGCGGTTGTGGTGCCGGCCCGGGCGGCGTATTCCCATTCCGCTTCGGTCGGCAGGCGGCATTGCTGGCCTGTTTGTTCACTTAACCAGTGTGCATAAGCTACTGCTTCAAACCAATTGACATTGACCACCGGCTGGTCACCGCGCCCGCCTTTGGCAGTGCTGGGAAACTCCACCTTATTACCTGCGCGATGTTGCTGCCAAACGTAATAATCGTATTGTTCATAGGTAATTTCGGTGGTGCTCATGTAAAAAGGTTGTGCTATTTGAATTGTTTTACCAGGTACTCCGAAGTATTTTTTAGCTTCGCCAAGTCCCGCGATAAATGCTGCATCTTGCTCGCCCATATTGAAAGAACCGGAAGGAATAACGGTTAAAGCGGGCAGTATGGGACCTCCAAAACGGAAACGTTGCAATGTCCAGATCATATCCGGGGATAGATCATGTCGCTGCACCCAGACGATGGATTCCGTACCATACAGCACAAGTATCGCCAGCATCAATAGAAGTCCGGCTTGCATGCGCTTGCTCCACGCTAGAAAACGCCCTTCGATCGAATGCTTGGGGGTGCGTAATTGGCGAAATTTACTGAGTCCGAACCAACGCAAGTTCCAGATGCGCCCGAGACCTTCGCTGTGCTGCCATTGCTTGCTTTCATGCGCTAATAATTGGCGGTATTGATCGCGATCGTGGTTGTTGTCGATGTAATCGAATAGTGTCGGCCAATAACCGATTAATTTTCCCGTTGCAATGTCTTTGCCGCGCACGCGGATCAATGTTTCATGGATCAGGTCGGCATAGTGCCGGTCTTGTTCCCGGTTGATTGTAATCAGTCGCAGCACATTGTGATGTTCGGTATGCATGGCTGCATTGTCGCGTTCTCCGGAAAGCATGCCGACAACTTTACGTCCGGTCTTGTCGTCGCCATTGCCTGCGACAAAGATCGCTTCGTCCAAGGTAACACGTTGGCGGGTATGGCGGCCTTCGTCGTTGATTCGCGTCAGGCGTAACAGCAATTCGAGCGCGGCCAATTTGCCTTGCGGCACGGCCTGATCGATACGCGCCAGTAATGCATCGGCCTGGCTGCTCAGCATACCGGCGATGCCGCCTTGTTGTTGATACAATTGACCGCTGAGTTTGTGGTCTTGCCGCTGCTGCCACAGCAGTAACAATGCATTTTCCACCAGCGGCAATGCGCCGATTTCGTCTTGAGCATCCTTCAGGATCGCGGTGGTGATTTCGCTGACATCCAGATCTGCCAGCTTGGCGGGCTGTTCGATGCAGTCTTGTAAGCCTTGCGCGGAAATCAGCGGCAGGAAATAGCGTTTGCATTGCGTGTTGTAAATCGACTGCAGGTGCGGCAGGTATTCAAAACGGTCGAGAAAATCCGCGCGCACGGTGTTGATTAAGAATAACGGACATTCCGGATCGGCCAGCGCAGCCGTCAGCAATACGTCGAATTGCTTGCGCTCGGATTCATCGGCGAATGTGAACAGTTCCTCGAATTGATCAATGATCAGCAGAAAAGCGGTGTTGTCTCGCTTGAAATCCTTGAGGGTAAACGCCAACGCGCGCGCATCTTCTTTGAGCCGTTTCAATCGGCCCAGCGCATTGCGCCGGGTGGGATCTTCGATCAATCCTTGCTCCAGTGTTTCCGCGAGTTTTTCCAATGGCGTCTTACCGGGCATCATTGACCCCAGAATGTGCCAGTGCTCAAAACCGGTGCGCGCCCATAAAGCATCGCGCTCGATCAACGGCAGCATTCCGGCATTGACCAGCGACGATTTGCCGGAACCGCTGTTGCCTTCGATTTGCAGCCAGCGGGTGTAAGCCGTTGCCTTGTGCTGGTGCAATTGTTCAGGATCGGATTGTTGCTGATTGCCGAGGTAAGTCAATGCTTCCAGTGTTTCCCGTCGCCGCCCGAAAAACAATCGTGCATCATCCCGGCTAAAAGCGCTTAGTCCGAGGTATGGACAACCTTCGAAAACTGTTTTGCTGTCGGAGCGGATCGTACGCGTTTTAATTGCTTCGATTAGTGCATCCGCCAGCGGATCGGAAGGTTTCCAGCGATCCACTTGAAACAGTGCTAAAAACGGCGGCAGCGATTCCGGCTGTGCATCGTCCAGCAAAATCGGAAAGATCGGTAAACGTTCGGCATCGTCATGTGGCGCCAAGTGCCTTGTCAAGGCGACTTCCACTTCCGCGCCGACCCAGCGCCGGATGCCGTCTTTTCCAATCAGCAGCACGAATGCACTGCACTGTTGCAATGCATTTTGTAATTCGGTAAGCCACCGATCGCTTCGATGAATGTTTTTTTCATCTTGAAATACACTCAAACCGGCTTTTTCCAGCTCGGTGCGTAATTGCACACAGGCTGCACGGTCGCTGTGGTTGTAACTGATAAATACCTGAGAGGAGGATTGGATTTCTGGCGGCATAATGAATGCTTGCGATGTCTTGATCTTGCGATTATAAGTCGATCATAAATTTCCCGCTGCATTCGGAATGACAGTTTTTTTAGCGCTTACTTAGACTTCGGCATTGTTGCTTGATTGTTTGACGCACATTGTCCGGGGAAGCCGGTATGATACGAGATCGGGAGGTGGGAATGTCAAAGATTTTGGTGACCGGCGCGACCGGTCAGATTGGCACCGAGTTGACGCTGGCGCTGCGTGAGCGCTATGGAGCTGACAACGTGATCGCTGCCGGGCATCGCCGCGAACCGTCCGGCGTTCTGGCGCAGACCGGATCGTATTGCAGCCTCGATGTGCGCGATGCTGCGGCGCTCGAAGCAGTGGTGGCCGGGCATGGCATTACAGCGATTTATCATCTGGCGGCGTTGCTTTCGGCGGTGGCGGAAGAACAGCCGTTGCGCGCTTGGGATATCAATATGAATGGTTTGCTCAATGTGCTCGAATGTGCGCGGCAGCACGGCTGCCAAGTGTTTTTCCCGAGCTCGATCGCTGCATTCGGTCCCGGCACGCCGCCGTTCGATACGCCGCAAGATACCGTGCAGCATCCGTCGACGATCTATGGTATTACCAAAGTGACCGGTGAATTATTATGTGATTATTACTACCATCGCTATGGCGTTGATGCGCGTGGTGTGCGCTATCCGGGATTAATTTCGAACCAGGTGCTGCCGGGCGGTGGCACCACCGACTATGCCGTCGATATTTTTTATGCAGCGGTGAAGCTGCGGCATTACGATTGTTTTTTGCGCGCGGATACGCAACTCGACATGATGTACATGCCCGATGCCATTGCGGCGGCGATGCAATTGATGGCAGCCGATGCCGGCCGGTTGACGCACCGCAACGGTTTTAACGTCACTGCGATGAGTTTTACCCCGGCGCAATTGGCGGCAGCGATTCAGCAGCACTGGCCGGATTTCACTATCGGTTATACGATCGATCCGCTGCGGCAGGCGATCGCCGATTCCTGGCCGCGCCACATGGATGACAGTGCCGCCCGCGCCGAATGGGGTTGGCAGCCGCGCTACGATTTGGCGGCGATGGTGGACGATATGCTGCAGCATATTGCGGCGAAATTGCGTAATGAATAACCGGAGGGTGTCATGACACTTGCAAAAATAGAACCGCTGTTTCAAGCAAGACTCAATCAATTGCAGCAACAAGGTGTGCGCAAGGGGGACGAGAAGATTATCAGCGGCGTGCTGCCACCATCCGAAGGTCTCGGGTCGCGTTACCGGCTGCAAGGCTATGAGAATCGCGCGTTTTTGCGCATGAATTCGAATTCTTATCTGGGATTGGCGCGGCACCCGGCGGTGATCGAAGCGGAAACGCGGGCAGCCGAAGAGTTTGGCGCCGGGCCCGGCGCAGTGCGCTTTATCAGCGGTACGTATGCGCCGCATGTCGAATTGGAGCGGCGGCTGGCGGCGTTTCATGGGCGCGAAGCGGCGATGTTGTTTAGCGCCGCGTATGCCACGATGGCCGGAGTGTTGCCGCAGTTGATTTCCGAGCAGACTTTGGTGGTCAGCGATGCGCTCAATCACAACTGCATCATCAACGCGATCCGGCTCGCGCACCCCGCCGGTAAAGCGATTTATAAGCATGGCGATATGCGCGAACTGGAAATTCTCTTGAGCGCCAATCGCGATCGCTATCAGCGTGTGTGTGTCGTGACTGACGGGATTTTTAGCATGCGTGGCGATCATGCGCCGCTTGCCGAGCTCGAAGCTTGCTGCGCCAATCATCAGAGCGATTATCCGGAAGGGATCGTAACTCTGGTCGACGATTCGCACGGCATCGGCGCATTTGGCAAAACCGGGCGCGGCACCGAGGAAGTGGCCGGTGTTCAGGCGGATGTGATGGTTGCCACGCTCGGCAAAGCGTTCGGCGTCAACGGCGGTTATGCCGTAGCCAGCGCGACGGCCATTGCCTACTTACGCGAGAACGCGCCGCTGTATATTTATTCGAATCCGATCACACCCGCCGAAGCGGCTGCGGCACTGGCGGCGTTGGATATTCTGGAAAGCGCCGAAGGCTTGCGCCTGCTCGAACGATTACGTCATTTCAGCCACAAACTGCGAACCGGTTTGCAACAACTCGGCTTCGAAACATTAACCGGCGAACATCCGATTGTGCCGGTTTTTATCCGCGACACCGCCAAAACCGCCGCGCTGGTTATGCATTTATTCGATCACAACATTCTCGCCACCGGTCTGAATTATCCGGTCGTGCCGCAAGGCGAGCAGGAAATTCGCTTGCAAGTTTCCGCCGAGCATACCGAGAAAGATTTGGATTATTTGCTGGAGGTGCTGGGAAGTTTTAACCCCGGTAATTGAGGTTAAGGTAATAATGATAACGGTATCAAGAACTATTATCGTTTGTAATCAATAATTTGTTGTTGTTTTTATCATTTCTGGCTCGTATAATGCCGGATGTCTGCACAATACTTTACGGCTCTTGTGTGCCTGGATAGGCAACATCAAGGGCTGCCTGTCATCCTATAGATTAGAGGAGCACCATCATGAAAGGCAATCCAAAAATTATCGATTTGCTGAACAAACTGCTAGCCGAAGAACTGACCGCCATGGATCAATATTTCGCGCATTCGCGTATGTACGAGGATTGGGGTTTCAACAAACTGTACGAACGTATCAATCACGAAATGGACGATGAAAAGCAGCATGCCGATCATTTGATCAAACGGATTCTGCTGCTTGAAGGCGTACCGGTGATCGGTAACCGCAGTCCATTGCGAATTGGCCGGGACGTGCCGGAAATGCTGCAAAACGACTTGGCGCTGGAGCGTTCCGTTGTTACCGCGCTACGCGATGCCATCGCGATTTGTGAACAGGAACGCGATTATCAAACGCGGGAGATTCTTGAAGGTATGTTGGCAGAAACCGAAGAAGATCACGCGCATTGGCTGGAACAGCAATTGGGGTTGATTAACAGGGTCGGACTGCAAAATTATCTGCAATCGCAGATGTGATTGGGAATGCATCGCTCATGAAGCAAGGATAGTCATGAGCGATCGCTTCAAACCGATCTCGCATTCATGAAATTACGATCAATCCGGATTCGCCAAATGGTCTGAGAAATAACCCCCAATTAACCGCCGTACTTGTTGTTTTAAAGCGCATCCGCTGAATCTATCATTGCTTCCGGCATCAGAAAAATCCATAGCCATCACTTCAAGGCTATGTTTCCGAATATAATCACAGCATCTGCACAGCCTAGTCCGCTATTGGTTGCGAAAATTCCTTTTTATAACAGTTTGTTATTTTCATATTGGATCAGACCCAAACATTCATTGGAATGACTTTTAGAATCATACAACACAATGCTTATGCGGCTGCCGGTTATTTCCTGCTAGGTTTCCTCGGATTATTGCTTGCAATCCCGCCGGGGTACGCGAGTCCGGTGTTTCCTGCGGCGGGCTTGGCGCTTACACTGGTTCTGGTATCGGGGTATCGCTTATTACCGGGCATCTGGATCGGGTCATTGGGGCTCAATAGTTGGGTTGCTTGGAACCTAAACGATCTCACGCAGGAGAGTATCCTGATTGCGGTGTTCTTAGGTATGGGTGCGATACTGCAAGCGGCCATCGGTGCTTGGCTTGTTCGTAGATTCATCAAAGATCGCTGGCAGACGTTGATGCGGGAACAAGAGATCTTCATTTTTTTTCTGCTGGGCGGTCCGGTATCCTGCGTGATTTCAGCCAGTGTCGCGCATCTGACGCTCTTTTTTTCCGGAGCCATTAATGCGAATGATATCTCATGGTCCTGGTGGAATTGGTGGGCCGGCGATACCTTCGGCGTGCTGGTCTTTGCGCCGCTGCTGCTGGCTTTCTTCGGTAAACAATCCTGCTGGAAAACGCGAAAAACCATTATTGCACCGATTACGTTGATTCTGGTGGTATTGATCGTTGCGGGATTCGTCAACACATCGAGACTCGAAAGCAAGCAACAGCAAACCGAAATTCAAAGTATCGGACAAAGCATTGCTTTTCTGTTACAAGAACGTTTCAACGCCTACAATGAAATGCTATCGGCATTGCGGCGTCTGGTAGAGTTGAATCCGGATATGAGCTACTGGCAATTCGATTACTTTACTCAGGAAATATTGCAGGAATTCGAGGGTATCGCAGGGCTAAGCTACAACTATCTTGTCCGCGATAGGGATCGTGCGTTATTCGAGCGGACCCAATCGGAAGGTATCTCCGGGAAGCCGTTCCGGATAACCGAAATGGACGCGCAGGGTGAGTTGACGGTTGCAAGCAAGCGGCCGGAGTATATGGTCGTAACCTATA
Organism: Nitrosomonas sp.; assembly: GCF_019635155.1. Lineage (GTDB taxonomy): Bacteria > Pseudomonadota > Gammaproteobacteria > Burkholderiales > Nitrosomonadaceae > Nitrosomonas. The sequence continues at coordinate 19,904 of NZ_JAHBZY010000012.1, forward strand.
TTACGCCGCTTGGAAGCAATCAAAGAGCAATCGGTTACGATATTTACTCCAATCCCGTTCGAGCTGAGGCCATTGACCGCGCTCGGCATTCCGGCCAGCCGGCTGCGACGGGTTTGATCAATCTGGTGCAGGATCAGCATAATAAAACGGGCATCTTGGTATTACATCCTGTTCATCGCCAGAATTTTGATCAAAGTGGTCCGAAACATCCGGAATTTATCGGTTTTGTGGTAGGCGCATTGAAAATTCCTGATATGGTTAATTCGGCCGTTGGGAATTTTGCTGCACCGGGTATCGTTTTCCAATTACGGGATTCTATAGTTCAGGGTGACGGACAACTGTTGTTCAGTTCAGCGCCGGAATTTTCCGGACAACCCCATTTCGATTGGTGGACAAAACTGGTGATGGCCGATCGTAGTTGGGAGTTAATCATTTTTCCGGATACGGCATGGTTGAATGCGCATCGGCCATGGCATGCCTGGGCGCTTAGTTTTGCCGGGCTGCTCGTGGCAAGCATGTTGCAGATGCTGATGTTGGTTACGACGGGCCGAACCATGCTGATTCAGGAAACTGTCGATGAACAGACGGCGCAATTGCGCGCAAACAGTGAAGCGCTTCAGCTTGCCAAGCATGCGGCGGAATCGGCGAATCTGGCCAAGAGTCAGTTTCTGGCGACCATGTCTCATGAAATTCGAACGCCGCTGAATGGCATTCTGGGTATGGCTTACCTGCTCCAGACGCCGGACATCAAAGATAGCGAACGGCTGGATTATGCCCGGGTGATCATCACTTCCGGCAACAACCTGCTGGTTATCCTCAACGATATCCTTGATTTGTCCAAAATTGAAGCGGGGCAGATCAAATTGGAGAGTCATGTTTTTGATCCCGAACAACTAATGCTGGAAACGGCGGAGCTCTTTGCCGAAAGCGCGAATGCGAAAGGGTTGGTGCTTGATGTATCGTGGCATGGAAAGCCGCGAATGCGGTATTGCTCGGATTCGGTCAGAGTGAGTCAAATGTTGGCTAATCTGGTTAATAATGCCATTAAGTTTACGCCGCAAGGTTTCATACGGATCGAGGCGCGCGCAATTGAAAATCCGCCTGCGGAAACTTTGCTGGAGTTTACGGTCACCGATAGCGGTATTGGCATTCCCGCAGACAAGCGCGACAGGCTGTTTAAACCTTTTTCCCAAGTGGATGCCTCGACAACTCGCCGATACGGCGGTACCGGCCTTGGTTTATCCATCGTGCACAATTTGGCTAAGCTGTTGGGAGGGCGTGTCGGCATCGAAAGCCACGAGGGCAAAGGCACGAGAATATGGTTTCAGATTCGCGCGAACCCCGTCAGTGTCGATAGTGCGGGTAATTTAATCACGGACGATGCCATTACCGGTGAAATAGCGATCAGGAAAGCTTCTCTGGATGCCGGATTGATTTTGGTGGTCGAGGATAATGCAATCAGTCGCGCGGTAATCATCGCTTTGCTGGAAAAACAGGGATTCCGCTGCGAAGTGGTTGAGAATGGCCAGGAAGCGGTAACTGCGATCATGCAGGGAATGCGGCCGGCGCTTGTGCTGATGGATTGCGAGATGCCGGTGATGAATGGTTATCAAGCGACAGAAACCATTCGTCAATGGGAACGGGAAACCGGAAACGCGCACCTGCCGATCATCGCCTTGACTGCGAACGCCTTTGAGGACAATCGTCAGCGCTGCTTTGCAGCGGGCATGGATGATTTTATTTCCAAACCCGTCAATATGAATATTCTGGTGGCGGCGCTCAACAAATGGGCCAATCGGCATATCGGCTCCAATCGCTAAGGTCGTTGGGAAATGATCCGGGTTTTACCGGTATTGTTGCGTATCTTTTTTACCTGTGTTTGCCGTGCACCGGCTTTCTCAAAAACGTTCTTCGATAACCTGCCGGAAAAGCCGGCTAATCTGCTACCAAAAGCGCACGCGTCCGGAATCGATATGGATAAAGTTGGAGGAGGGGTAATAGCCGACGCCGCCCATTTGCAAGGACAATGCGGCAGTCCGTAGATCGGATAACTTGCGGCCCGGCAAACGAATGTCGATGGCTTTTCCCAGAGTATGCAAACTGTTTTTGGCAACACCGCTGCTTTGTTCGGCTAGTTTTGCGTTGGTCGCAGGGGAACGGTAAGCGGAAATGACGTGGAATTCCTGGTTGATTCTGAGGCGGTACTGCAATTGATGCAGAAAATCGAATAAATAAGGATCGATCGTCGAACGTTCATTGGTGCGATGGTCGCGCAGTACATGATTAATCGCGCGTAAACCTTCAGGAATATAGCGGCCGTTCGCCCAGTATGTCGCACGGGTGCGTTCACCGGTATGCAAATTCAAGAAGCTTAATTTTTTCTCATAGGGTTTTCTGATCGCGGCATGTACCGAAGTGGCCGTCATCGGCAACGCCAGCATGGCGCAAGCACCGAGTCCTGCTTGTATCAACCGGCGGCGGCTTGGCACAGGTTCTGTTTCTGATAAATAGTGTTGCCCTAATAGTTTTCGTATCATCGTATTCTTTCTCCTGAAAATCTCCGATTGTGTGCGAAAAAAATAATTTACCAGCGAGCATAGCGCAATGCGCGTAAATCACGGTCATAAATATCGGGTGAAAAATGCACCATTTCGTGCTCATCGGCCCAGGCGGTAATATACACTAAGAAAATAGGTAATGGCTTGGGTAAATGTATGGTTTTAGTATTGTCACTATCCAAATCGGTTATGAATTTTTCCGGAAGGCTTTGTTCTTTAAGCGCAAAGGCCGCCAATTCCAATGGTTTTTCCAAGCGGATGCAACCCGAGCTGAAGGTGCGGATGTCTCTCCGGAATAGCGATTTCGACGGCGTATCGTGCAGATAAATGCTGAAAGAATTCGGAAACATGAACTTGATCCGGCCCAGCGCATTGTGTTTGCCGGGGTCCTGGCGCAGGAAATAGGGGAATCCGCCTTTCAGATCATGCCAGTCAATTTCGTCCGGATCAATCGGTTCGGCATTGCGGTTGTTGCCGGGAAAAATCTTGAAACCGCCGCTGGAAAAAAAATCAGGATCGCTTTTCTGCTTCGGCAGTAAATCCTTGGTGGCGATGCTGTGCGGCACATTCCAGTAGGGATTCAGCACCATGTGCGACATCGCGCTGTTGAAGGTCGGCGTCGAGCGGTAATCGCGCCCGACAATAATGCGCATCGACAAGACTTCCTGATCCTGTTCGGCGGCGGTCAGCATGAATCCGGCGGTATTCACCAGCAAATAGCGATCCCCCAGCTTCTTCGGTAACCAGCGCAAACGCTCCATGTTGATGCGTAACTGGCGGATTTTCCACGCCAGCGTCCTGTTCAATGCACGCAAAGTGTTTTTGCCGATCACGCCGTCGGTATTGAGATTATGCTGCGCTTGAAATGCTTTGACCGCGCTGACCAATTCCGCGTCGTAATGCTCGCTTTGAGAAGGCCCAGCCTGGAATTCGGCGATGCCGTCGGCATCAAACGCTTGCGCGATGCGTTGACGAATCAATGGTATATGCGGATGCGTATCGCCCGGATGGATCGACGGTGCATCCGGAATTTTCAGCCATTCCACCGGTTCGTCCGCCAGCTTGCGGTAGCGCGCCAAAGTTTGCTTCAACAGCCGGTAATGCAGCTTGGTTGGCGGCAATTCGTCGAACGCCTGCGGCAACCGGCCGGATTGCACCGCGGCCTGCAAAAATGCCACCGCGTCAAAATCCGGTTGCGCGATATGCCAATCCGGGTCGGCTGCGGTCGCGGTCAACCGTCCGCGCGACACATCCCGTGCCAAATTCAGCACCGCCAGCGTGGTGCGCAGCTCCAATGCCACCGCCGCAGCATCCGATGGATCCGCCTGCTGCCGCAATTGCTGCAACTCCGGCAAACCGTAATCGCGGCTATCCAATCCCTCGGCATCGGCGCTGGCAATAAACGTCATCGCGGATTCGAACAACGACAGCCCGGGATCATCCGTCAGCCAAACCGGCTGATAACCGCGCTGCGCATAGAATTTTTGCAAATCGGCGGCTTCGGTTTTGTTCAATCCGAGCGTAGCGGGATTCGAGAGCTGCTGTTCGATGGTTTTGATATCCACCCGCGCAGCACGGCTGACCGATGCATCAAGTAACAAAAAAGTGCAACAAAATAGCTGGATAAACCATAAAGAAACGCTCGGTCGATAACAGGTCACGCGGAAATTCCTTGATTGATTGGTTTTCATATTGTTTCGGTCGGGATTTTAACATTAATGACTGAATACCAGGCTAGTAGCGGCTTCTCAAACGATCAACGTCGGTACACGACTCCTCGTCTTGCTACGCAAAATGGATTCTGTTTCACTACGGTATAATCCTGGAGAAACTGAAAGGGAATGGAATGAAGGAACTATGGCGCAGTATCGGTGCCAGCGCCGGGAGGTGGTTATGGCGATTTCAACTCCGAAACCGGAGTTCTGACCGGAATACGCAAGTAAGCTGAAATATCGCCGGATGACTTTATTGCGGCTTTACGCGCCTAGATTGTCTACTAGACGCAACAACACCTGATTGAATCAGGCGTTGTTGATGCTTATTAGGGAGTGCAAATACTTAAAGTTAAGTGACTTCATTTTGAAGATGATGCTTCAAATTCTTTAATGTTGTCTAAAACCCGATAGAAAACTTTTTTCCAGATTGGCTTACCTTTATACCAAGGATCGTCCTCAGAGATTGCTATGTGATCTCCATCAAAAGTTTCGACATATTGACCATAAGTTGCAGATTCTATTGGTACTAAACCGTCATTTTCTCCGTATTTATTAACCATCATATCGTGCCAGCACATCAAAACCTCAGAAAAATTTTCTTTTCTATCGTGGAATTCTGATCTGCACGCAGCATCGCAATCCAAATTCGCACCGAAACTAAAGATGCGTCCAGTCATTTTTGGATCGTCTTTAATTCTTAGCGCACTGGAGTAGGTTGTTATGTCATTGCCAGCTGCATCAAATCCAAAACCATCTTCATTATTAAAGAATTTCCCAAGAGGAGAGAAAAACATCAATAGTTTTCCTGCAAATGTGCAAGCTTCCCCCCGCATAAGCATATCGGCCACCGGCGAACCTTTATGGGGCGTCGAGATGGTTGTGAAAGTGATGATTTGATCGGATAGTGGCTTAATTTCCGAATTCCACTCACTTTCTCTGAAAGAATCTGACAAAGCTTTGCGAACAGCGAGCCCTCCCATGCTTTTTGCAACTATATGAAATTTCCTGCCTTGATCAGCAGGAAATTCACGTCGAATAAATTTCTCAAGCGCAGTCGATAACTTCTCTATAGATGCCAGGGCAGGAATTTCCGCTACCTTGAGATTAAATCCTTTTTCCTCGAATAATTGATTGAATTCTTCCCATTCCGTATAATTCTTGGCTTGGGGTGTTTTGGGTCTCATAAATGCTTGAAACCCCATACCCATGCCTGGTACAAAAAGCACGTCAATTTTTTGTTCACCGGTAACCAAGCTCTCATCCTTTTGAGATTTGGCAGGGTTTGCGCTGCATCCGGATAGAATCAGTGTTAATAATACGATTATTTTAAGCATCATGGAGTTACCTGTTTTTTGATGGTATTCAGTAGATCGGCCAGTTCTTTTTCTTTGTTTACAGCGTCAATTGCTTTCGAGGAATAATTGAATTTTAGCTGCAAGAAATTGGTTAGTGCATTGATATAACCTTCGGCAACTCTAGCAGGCAGATTGGCAAGCGCTAACGCAGAACTCGGTTGGTTTGTATCGTAAGAAACCAGCATACCGTTTTCAAACGCTGCATTGTTTTTTGTAGTTACCAATGAGAGATACTCAAACGGAACTAGTGTCACAGGACTCAAATTCGGCATGGAAATTTGCTTGCTTGTGATTATTGTGTCTACTCCATCTATAGTAGCCCAAAGATTGGTTAAATACGTTGTATCCCTTCTGTAAAGAATTCCATAATGGCCTTTTAGTGGATAGGAAGCCTCTTTCAATCCTTCATCGGTCTCAAAGATAGATTTTAAGTTTTTAGCATTTTTGGGAGTAACTATCTTCATTTTCAGATTTGGTGGTAAGACATACTGATCTGCTTTAACTGCAAAACCGCTGCTATCCCTAAAGACAATCGGCATATCATCAGCTGAGCCAAAATCAACAATTGCATCATGCTTCATAGTGGATGGATAGCATTCTTTCATTAAATTCGTCGACTCGCCGGTGGTTTTTTTATCTATTCCAATGAAAGGACTTACTGGGGATTTAACTGGAGCTGGAAATCCGCCGATTCCAAACATGGCTACTGCTTTGGCGATTTCCACTGCTATGTCTCCGGTTCTGTCCGAACTGATGGCATCGGTACTCGTCAATAATCCGGACTGAGTGGTTTTTATTTTGAGCTCATCGTCTCTTAAAGGGGAGTTATTGAACTTCAATAGAAATGGATATTGTGTGTCCGGTTCGAGTGCCTGGGGGGTAATACTCATCGCAATAAAGTAATTGCAGTGTTTTGAATCTTTTTTAGCTTTGACTTGATCGTATCGGTTCTTCGATGTATCCATATCATTCTTTGCTTTATCGGCGATCTCTTTAGCCGCTAAATAAATACCTTCGGCTTTTTGTGCCGCTTCCACTGCTGTCTTTTTGGCTTTTTCATCTCCGGGCGTATTGGCAGCAATAGATTTAAGATTTTTCATTTTAGTTTCTAGCTGCTTTGCCTCTTTATTGGCTGTAACAAAATTTTCTTCTGCTTCTTTAAATTTCTTAAGTTCTTCTTCGGCATTAAGATTCTCAGCAGTTACTATCAGGCGATGCATCCTTTTAGGGAGATAATATGAAATACCCGTGTTGATGCTATCGTAACTTGCATGCTTAGTTTGTATAAAACTTGCACAACCGGTTAACGTGCTTGCCGTGACAAGCAGGACAAGAAGAAGCTTTTTCATTTTGTTTCCCCCTTAAATAAATTTAATCGCAGCAAGTTGATTTACTTGCTGCATAATTTGTTGTATTTATTTGATGAATCCGGTACCTGTTGATCTTATATCCTGCTGGCAATATTGTTACTCGACGATAGAAACATCAATCTGCGCAATCTGCTTTCCATCCGAGTAAATTTCAACTGAGGTGTAATCTGGAGCACTCGGCGGCATAACTCTGTCAAACCGCGCAGGGGCGCACACTCTTACATCAGGCCATATTCCCGGTTGCTGAATCAAGAAAAGATCGAGTATCAGAGCTACCGGGTTAGATCCTTGTGGATTGCGCATGGTTAGCATCGGCCGTACTCCTGGGTTGCCAACCATGACATCTCCAACCACATTAAGCTCATCGGGTTTCGGCGGCATTTTGTCTAACCAAGCCTGCCAGTCTTTACATTGAGTGATCATCATTTATATCCTCCTTTGTTGGTTGCGAACAAATTGACAAGTAAAAACAGCGTATGGAATTTCACAGATTAATGATTCGGAAAACTTAAGTGATTTATCCCACAGCAAAACCATTCTCTCAATACTATGATATGCTTGGCATCATCAATTCTGATGTTGTGCTGCGGGAAGATTTGTGATACGGGGAGTCACGATGAATAACAACAAGCCTACGCATGATGCACTGGTTGATGCTATTTATGATTCAGCGCTTGATCCGGTCAAATGGAAAGACACGCTCAATCAGTTGAGTACTTATCTCAATGCCAGTGCGATTAATCTGATCGGTTTGCAGGTGCAAAATTACGATAATCCTTTTTTGCTCAGTCAAAATATTCCAAGTGACTACGGCAAAGATTATCAAAGTTACTGGCGGGAGCATGATATTTGGGTCCAAGCGGGTATCGATAAAGGTTTGAATGGGGGCGGCAAGACGCTTACCGGCGACATGCTGGTGGATCGGCGCAGTTTTCTGAAAAGCACTTTTTATAATGAATGGTTAGCGGAACAGAACATCAGCGATGTGCTTTCCACCAATCTATGGGATGACAATCCCAATACACCGAAAGTCATACTTTGTTTTTTCCGTGGTGTCGGTCAGGATAGTTTCCATGAAAGCGACCGGTTGAATTTACACTATCTTGCGCAACATCTTAATCGCGCGTTTAGCATCACTTCTCAGCTCAAGCTTTCGGAGCAGAAAAACGTACTGGAAGAATCTATTTTCGACTCAATTGGTCATGCCCTGTTCGTTCTGAATGAAGATCGAAAAATTATCAAACACAACGCTGCCGCAACGCGGCTTTTGAGTGGCTTTCCGGGGTTAATCAAGATCAGGCATGAACGGCTTGTGGCGCTTGGGTATCAAGCCAATCCCAGCATTGATGAAGCCATTGCGTTGGTCGATCGCGGGCATCACGCAGAAATAGTGTTTACCTCCAATCATCTTGGTGCAATTAGAGAAACGCACCATGCACGGTTGACACCACTTAATGAAGTGGTAGTTTGGCCATTAGCGAATCAGGCGCATTATTTACTATTGATTGAAAAAAACGGTGAAATCAAACAAGAGACCCTCCGTGCATTTTGTGCATTGTTTAACATGACGGCGTCCGAGCAACAGGTTTTACTTGGTTTGATGCAAGATGCCACGCCGGAAGAAATTGCATTAACGTTGAATGTGAGTCTCACAACAATACGGTCCCACATCCAGCATATCCGGCAGAAATCAGGAGTTCGCCGCATTACCGAGTTGGTGCGAATGGCGCTGATAGCTACCCGCTCTCTATAGGAAAGAAAGTTTCTTTGAAACATCATCCTGGTGGCAACCCGGGCACTTAGCCTTTTGATAGGATGAAGGAGATATGGTGGTTACTGTTTGACGTCTCCATTACATTTCCCTATAGTCACCCGCAGAGATTTCTCTCCATCGCAATGACAATCGTCAACCATAAGGAGTGCCGGTTATGAAAAAAATCAGCGACTATTCCAAGTATCAGAATATCCTTCCCTACGACAGCGAGATTTTTGGCGTTTATCAGCCGATGATCGGGTGGAAATCGAAGCGCATTCAGCAACGCATCGCTAAAGGTTTCAGTGCGGATTTAAGCAAGGTGCGCGATCAATTGTTCAAGGGTTATCGCGGCAATTTTGAGATGGTGCTGAACGAACGCGGCATGCTCGACAAGATTTCGCAGTTGAACATCGGTAGCAACGAGGTGCCGCGCAAGGGGGCGATGGGGAGTTTCGTGATCGAGAATCTGGCGCGCGGGTTGCCGCCGCTGGAAAATTACGACGAACGCATTTGGGACCGGTTGATCGATGAGGAGCGCATTAAGACCGCATTGGATCGCGAGGTGATTCCGAACGTGATGGAGTGGTATCGCGGCGCGCAAGATGCGCGTGCGGATAGCCGCGCGGAGCAGACCAACGCACTGGCGGCCGAGCAGTTACAGCGCGAATCGGCGGTGGCGGGTTATGTGCTGCACCTGAAGCAAACCAAACAGTTTGACGCGTTGAAACAGTTGTTCTATAAACCGGATAATCACTGGGCCAATTTGCAAAAGCTGCTGAGTTTCAAGGACCCGCTCGATTACATCGACCCGTTTAAGGACCTTGGCCGCGCCGGGTTGTCGCCGATCGGTATCGTGCATTTGTTCCGTCAGTATTTTTTCGAGTTCGATACCTTTCTCGGTCCGGCGGTCGGACATGTGTGGTTGAGTCCCGGCAGCAGCGTCGAATTGGTCGAAGTCAGTACGCGCCGCACCTTGGTTGAGCGCACGTTGGAGACCTCGCTGGAAACGACGATCAAAACCGAGAAATCGTTGACCGAGGAAGACGAATTGTCGCAAGCGGTAAAGGAGGACAACAAATCCGATACCAAATTCGGCATGAACGCCACCGCCAACCAAAGCTGGATCGGCGGCAGCGCTAGCGCGTCCAGCAGTATCGATATGGCCAATACGCAATCGAAGGCGCGCGAAGTGTCGCACAAGCACATGCGCCAGCAGACCGAGAAAATTTCCACCGAAATCCGCAAAAATTACAAATCCACCTTTCGCACCGTCACCGAAACCACCGATACGTCGAGTAAGCGTTATGTATTGAACAATACCACCGCCGATCTGCTCAATTACGAGATGCGCCGCAAGATGCGCCAGGTCGGCGTGCAAGTGCAGGATATCGGCACGTATTTATGCTGGCAGACGTATGTCGACGATCCGGGCCGGCAATTAGGCATTTCCAAGCTGGTGCATTTGGCCAAAGGACCGGAAGTCGGCGAAACACCGCCTCCGGAAGCGATTCCGATGCCGCAAGCGGTCACGACCGAGTTGAACATGGATATTCCGTTCGTGCCCAGAACCGAAGACACGTTGCCGGAAGACGATATGGATGAAGTCTACGCCGAAGGCAAAGAAGTGAATCTGGACACCAACGAAGGCGAACCGGAGAAAATTCAATGGCATTTCGGCGGTTTCAAGGCGCAGTGCGATCAACCGGGTTACGAATACGGCGAGGACGGTTTTATTACCTTCGATTATGGCGGCAATGACATTCGCTTGCAGATCGATGGCGTGGAGGAGGTCTCAGCCGGTTCGATCCGCTTCTCGGTCAAGGTCAAGCACGTCAATTTCCGCAACGTGTCACCGTTGCGCGTGATCGCCAAGATCACCTGGCAGCCGACCAAGAAACTGCGCGACGATATCACCGCGCAGAACGATCAGAAAATTGCCGAATTCAACGAGAAAACGCGAATGGAATTCGAGCAGGCCTTCGTCGAAGCGGCGCGCGATCGCATCAACAAAATGTCGCGCATCGAGTCGCGTAAGTACGAGGATTTGCGCGAGGAAGAACGCATCGTGGTTTACCGCTGCCTGATTCAGGACATGCTGACCAAGGGTTTGCCGATGCCGGACGATCGCACGCGGCATGTGGTGTCGGAATTGCTCAGCACGATTTTCGATATCGACAAAATGCTGTATTTCGTCGCGCCGGAATGGTGGCGTCCGCGCTTGCATAAAAGCCACCAAGGATTGGGTGGTATCCGCAAACCTTCTACCGTTGAGCCCGCGCCGGTAAACACGACGGCTGTCAGCGTTTCGGTTTTTTCGCAAATCAAAGGCAAACTGAACAAAAATCTGGTGACGTCCGCTGCGATCAAAACCGAGGATACACAGATTGCGGTAACCGATACCGTCACTTGGGGCGGCTTGCACGATAATCGCGTCGATAATTATTACATCACCGAGGAATCCGCCCCCGCCAAGCTCGGCGCGTCGCTCGGCTGGTTGATGCAACTTGACGGCGACAACATGCGCAATGCCTTTTTGAACGCGCCGTGGGTCAAAGCGGTGATTCCGATCCGGCCCGGTCAGGAACACGCGGCGATGAATTGGCTGCAACGCTTGCACGTCGAGGGTACCGACGGTCTGGACGATGATTACGTCGCGCCGGCGGAAGAGCTCGCCGGAATTCCGCACGGCGGTCCGAACGTAACGATTCGCGACGCCATCAATCATTTGTGCGATATGGTCGCGGACAAACATGCCAAGTCGATGCAAGTCGGGCGTTATCCCGGCGACGAAATCAACGACGATAACCGTGTGTCGGCGACACCGGTCGACAAGGTGTACGAACACGGTTTTTATCCGCTGCAGGGTGGTTTCCGTGCGTTGCAGGGCGGCGAGGATTTTGAAGTATTCGATCAATGGGTGGAAGTACTGCCGACCGATCAAGTCGTGCCGGTACCGGTTGCTTACGATCCGAAAACCGGACGGCAGTTGTAGGCATGGCGGATTTCGAGGTTCAATTTACCGATCCGTCATTTATTGAACCGTCGGCAAAGGAATCGGCGTTCGGCTGGAAGAACAGCGAAGTCGTGGTGTTTCGCGGCGCCGATGAATCCCAGGTTTTACAACCGGATTCGAGTGGTTCCTGCAAATGGTCGAGCGATAAAGCCGATTCCTGGAGCATCTCCGATATCCGCCGGCGTGTGCAGAATGTACCGTATGCATGGCGCATGGATGGTCAATCGGCGCTGATTCCCAAGGTCGAAGCCGGTGCGCCGCTGCGTGCCGTCGTATCGGCGCGCGCCCGGTTGTCGTTGTGGACCGGTCTGGCGAACTTCACCAAGCGCGTTGCGGTTTTCCACAAAATCGACGGAAAGATCCCATCGGCGCAGCAATTCGAAGCATTCATGAGCAAATTTTGCGGCGGCATGGACGATCTTTCGCTGATCGCGACAATCAGCCGGCGAGCGGATGGTTCGGTGGATCTGTCGCCGGAACTGGCGGTGTTCGGTCACAGAGTCGGTAAGTCGGCAAGCAAGGACCGGGCTTTTGTCGAGCAAGTGCTGAAGAATTTGATCAGCGCGTGCCATTCGCAAGGTATTCAGGTTACTGCGGGCTACGAAGTGCGCGACGACTACGATAAACAGACGCAAGGTGATTTTGTCTCGTTCATTACCTCGCGAAATTCCGATATGACCGACCATGCCACGCGAATCCGCGATGTGCTCGATAACTGGAGTTTTGATGGTGTCGGCTTCGATATCGAAGTGAACGGTATCGGGCCGAGCGATCAAAGCGATACCATGAAAGCTTGGTTCAAGCAGGGAAAAACCATCAAGGATTGGGTGACCGCAAGGCCAACTTCATCCGATCCGGTTGCAAAAAAAGAGCAGGCCGCTGCGGATAATCTGCAGAAACTGTATCAAACGCTGGCGCAACTGCTGATCACCAAGGGGCGTTTCGTATCGTATGCGACCGCTGCTTTTGTCGATGCTAAATCCGGTAATTTCGACGACGGTGTTTATATTTTCGGGCATACCCGGGTGCAGCCGATCGGTTTGGCTGCCGGGCGTGCCAACATGATCGCCCGGATTATGGCTTACGACGAAGGATTCCAAGCCGGTGGCGGAGAAAAAAGCGGAAAGCCATCCACAGCGCAGGATTCGTTGACGAAACGGCATGTGCAAATTCTGAAATCGATCACCAGCGCGGGTATTCATCCTTCCATCGTGCAGCTTGGAATCAAAATGGAAAGCTTGAAGGATTTTGGCATGAAAAGCGGTCACATGACCGTAGATCAAGCGGTGAGTCGTTGTGCCGATTTGCGCCGTTTCCGCACCGGACTGATTACGTTTTCCGGCAGTAATGGTTCACCGGCTGATGAGGTCGCTGCATTTGCTCGCTACGACAAAGCATTGAACGAATCCGAATTCACCCGGCGCCATTTTCTCGGCGTGCCGTTTCAGGCGCCGCATTGATTGTTTCTTGCAAGCGACCTCTGTCAGTATGAAGCTGCGCCGGAGCTTTTCGGAACTTTCGTTGCGCGATTATACCCAGCCTTCCTGTAACAGGACGCTACCAATTAAATGGACCGCAGCTTCGGTGCTACTTGCAATTTCAACCGAGAGTTCACTGCGATCCACTTGATTGTTTTCCAGCCGGGATAGTTGCAAATTGAGCTCATCGTCCGTGGCGGAGCGTCCTAGTGTGCGGGTATAAATCGCTTGCACATAATCGCTATCGGATGCGGCGCTCAGGTCGGTATTTTGCTGAAACCAAGCGAGGATCGTATCAAGACCGGTTTCAGCCTGTAATACCTCCTGTCCCAATTGCCACTCATCGGCCGTGGCGTCGCGGTCAAAGAAGCTGTGCACCAGGCGCGCCACGATCGCTTCGGTTTGGTTATGCGCGATCACCACCGTTTTGGCGCTATCAAAAGCAATGGTTTCGGCGTTTTTTAGACTCAGCATGGCGCCGTCATCCAGGCGCGTCAATTCCAGCCGGTCGTTGACAAACTCCAAATGAAAATTGTCACGCTGGCCCGGCATGCGCAGAGTATCATGACCCGCGCCGCCATCGACATTCAAAGCCAATCCCAAGGGCACGGAACCGATGTCATTGCCGACAGTACCGGTTATGTCGCGTAATGTATCCAGCCGGATAATGTAGGGATTGGTATCCAGCCCGGCCAGTAATTCTTCACTGGTTTTATCCTGAAACGCTGCGGCTTCGGGCAAGTTGCGAAAAGCCGCTAAAATATCATCGGTTGTCGCACCCGCCCAGTTTTGCACGGCATTGCCTTCAGCAGCCGTCAAGTCGCGCCCCAGCCAGTTTTTTACCAGATGATGCGCAACCGCTTCACGCTCGGAGTAAGCAATAGCGATTGCGGGGCCTGTGGCGAATTGGATCAGCTCGATATCCGTGAGCGTATCGGTTTCGCCGTCGTCACGTGTCAAGGTGATTTCGTTGCCTGCAATGGTGATGCGATAATCCGTCAGTTGTCCTTCCTGTACGGCAGTATCAAAACCCAATCCGCCATTCAGGCGATCATTTCCGCTCCCACCGCTTAACCGGTCGTCACCGGCACCGCCGAAAACGATGTCATTGCCGGCATCACCGGAAGTTTGATCGTCGCCGCCAAGACTGCCGATCGTATCGTTGCCGCCGCCGCCGGACAAGGTGTCGTCACCGGGTCCCAGTACGATAAACTGATTCTGATCGTCTCCCGCGGCGAAATTGTCGCCGGCGCCGCCTACTACGCGGATGGCGCCGATAATGGAGGCAAAAGCTATGTTGTCCATCTGAATGATCGTACCGGACGGCAGGTGTGTGGCATCAATGACCAGCATGACCCTGGTATCGCCTGCGATTTCCGGGCCGCTGATGATAATTGGTGCCGCAGGCGCCTGATCGCTTGCGATAACCGGGGTTATTGTGCGAATGCCGATTCGATCGCCCGCGTTCAGTTGCGTTAAGAAAAGCTGCGCTTGAGCGTTCAACGGCGTTGCAGCATTGTTATTTTCCCCGGTTATTTGTTTAATTGCCGCCAGCATGTTCGATTTGGCGTCTTCCGGATTCAATTCCCGTGTTTGGCCTGTAACCGTCAATCCGGCTCCAACCGGTAAACTGACTGTCAGTAGGGCATTGCCTTGCGAATTGGTGATGACGGGTATATCTGCATAATTGCCGAATAATGAATTCGGATCATCTTTTCTTGACGATTCGATCGTTGAGACGATCGTAACGACAGTGCCGTCGGATTGCGTTGTGGTGGTGGTCGTCGCGCCATCGGTGGTTGTGGTAGTGGTATTACCTTCACTATTGTTACCGCCGCCTCCGCTTCCTGTTGAAGTGGTGGGAAGCGTAACCGTAATACCATTGCCGCTGGCGTCAACGACGGTCACGGCCGGATCGGCGCCCGCCGCCCAATCTTCCGCAGCGGCCAGGTTATAGGTTGTGGCATCGTTCGATGCCGTACCGTTCTTGTTCAAAAGAGCATTCACAGCGGTTTTGTCGGTCGAGCTTAATGTTAATGTAAACGCTGTGCCGGAAGTGATCTCGACATTGGCGGAATCGGTCAACGTATACGTTGCGCCACCTTCACCGGTAAACGTAAATTTATTGGCGACAATGTCATTGGTTGCGCCGCTCAGCTTGAGCAAGTTGGACCCGGTGACTACCAGTATTCCCGTGCCGGCATTGTAGGTAGCCGATGTAATGGCAGGGGGCGCTACGTTGGAGACGGTGATGCCGTTTCCACTCAAATCGGCTACGCTGACCGCCGCATCGGCGCCGGTGGCCCAATCTTCCGCCGCCGCTAGATTATAAGTAGTGGCACCGGTCGAGCTGGTGCCGTTTTTGTTGGCGATCTGATTAATCGCCGCTTTGTCGGTCGTGCTGAGTGTAACTGTAAATGCGGTGCCGGAGGTAATCTCGACATCGGCGGAGTCGGTGAGTGTGTAGGTGGCGCCGCCCTCGCCGGTGAACGTGAATTTGGAAACGTCGATATCGTTGGTTGCGCCGCTTAACTTCAGGAAATCGCTGCCGGTGACCACCAATGCACCGGTGCTGGCATCGTACGTGGCGGATGTGATCGCGGGTACGGCAACATTGGAAGCGGTGATACCGTTGCCGCTGGTATCCGAGGTGTCGCCGGTAGTGACATTGGTGTTCCAATCATCCGCAGCGGCCAGATTATAGGTGGTGCCGCCGGTGGATGCCGTGCCGTTTTTGTTGACGATCTGATTGATGGCCGCTTTGTCGGTCGCGCTGAGCGTGACAGTGAATGCTGTGCTGGAGGTGATTTCGACATCGGCGGAGTCGGTCAACGTATAGGTTGTGCCGCCTTCGCCGGTGAGAGTTAGTTTGGATGCGTCGATGTCAAAACCACCGCCATTAGCTTGCAGATTGGTGCCGGTAACGACGAGGGTGCCGGATGACGCATCGTAGGTCGCTGAAGTAATGCGCGGATTGATTGAAACCGTGATCGCATTGGTTGTATCGCTGATATCGGGGGTTGAATCGGCGCCCGATAGCCAGTTATCTGCGGCAGCCAGATTGTACGTAGAGCCACCGGAAGAGACGGTGCCGGTTTGGTCCAGCAAAGCATCGATATTGGTTTTGTCAGCGCCGGATAGCGTGACGCTGAAAGACGTCGCCGAAGTGATTTCCACATCGGAGGAACTGGTAATGGTATAGGTTGCGTTTGCGGTTCCGCCGGTGAATGTCAGCGTTGAGATGTCAATATCGTTATTGGTGCCGACCTTGTTGAATAAATTGGTGCCCGTGACAACCAATATACCGGTATCGGAATCGTAAGTGGCTGAAGTGATGGTCGAGGTTTGAACATTACTTACCGTGATTGCGTTGCCTGTCAGATCGGCGACAGCGGTCGAAGTGGCGCTGCCAGCCATCCAGTCTTCCGCCGCCGCGATATTGTAGGTGGTTGCGCCGGAAGAAGTCGTGCCGTTCTTGTTCAGCAATCCGTGCACCACTAACTGGTCGGCGGCGTTCAGCGTGACGCTGAAGGAAGTTGCCGAGGTGATATCCACGTTTGATGATGTTAATGTGTAACTGCCGCCTTCACCTGTGATCGTCAACAAAGAAACAGCAACATCGTTGGCGCCGCCGCTATTGGAAACGAGGTCGGTCCCGGTAACCGTCAGTACGTTAGTGCTGGCGTCAAAAGTAGCGGAAGTAATGGTGGGTGCCGCATAGTTACTGACCGTAATACCATTGCCGGTCAAATCGGCAACGGCTACAGCGGCATCGGCGCCGGCTGCCCAATCTTCTGCGCCGGCCAGGTTATAGGTCGTACTATTGACCGATGATGTGCCGTTTTTATTGAGTAATGCTTCGACATTGGTTAAATCTGCGCCGGTCAGCGTCACCGAGAAAGAGGCTCCCGAGGTGATTTCTACATCCGTAGCGCTGGTCAGCGTGTAGGTTGCGCCACTTTCTCCGGTGATGGTCAGTTTGGAAAGATCGATGTCATTGCTGGCGCCGCTTTTTTGCAGGAAGCCGGTTCCGGTAACCGTTAGCACATTGCTGTTGTAGTCATACGTGGCGGATGTTATGGTTGGTACCGCGACATTGGAAACCGTAATGCCGTTACCGGTGGTGTCCGCCACAACAACGGCCGCATCGGCACCGGCGGCCCAATCTTCCGCTGCGGCTAGATTGTAGGTGGTGCCGCTGGTTGAAGACGTACCGTTCTTGTTGATGATTTGATTGACGGCGGCTTTGTCGGTGCTGCTCAAGGTGACGGTGAACGCGGTACCGGAAGTGATTTCGACATCGGCGGAATCGGTGAGCGTGTAGGTGCTACCACCTTCGCCGGTGAACGTGAATTTGGAGGCGTCGATATCGTTGGTTGCGCCGCTTAACTTCAAGAAACCGGTGCCGGTGACCACCAATGCACCGGTGCTGGCATCGTACGTGGCGGATGTTATGGTTGGTACCGCGACATTGGAAACCGTAATGCCGTTACCGGTGGTGTCCGCCACAACAACGGCCGCATCGGCACCGGCGGCCCAATCTTCCGCAGCCGCTAAATTATAAGTAGTGGCGCCGGTCGAACTGGTGCCATTCTTGTTGATGATTTGATTGACGGCGGTTTTATCGGTACTGCTCAAAGTGACGGTGAACGCGGTACCGGAAGTAATTTCGACATCGGCGGAATCGGTCAACGTGTAGGTGGTGCCGCCTTCGCCGGTGAACGTGAATTTGGAGGCGTCGATATCGTTGGTTGCGCCGCTTAACTTCAAGAAACCGGTACCGGTTACCACCAATGCACCGGTGCTGGCATCGTACGTGGCGGATGTGATTGCGGGTATGGCTACGTTACTGACGGTAATGCCGTTGCCGGTCGTATCCGAGATATCGGTATTACCGATGACGGTGTTCCAATCATCGGCGGCGGCTAGGTTATAGGTGGTGCTGCCGGTGGAACTGGTGCCGTTTTTGTTGATGATTTGACTGACAGCGGCTGTGTCGGTGCTGCTCAAAGTGACGGTGAACGCGGTGCCGGAAGTAATCTCAACGTCGGCGGAATCGGTCAGTGTATAGGTGGCGCCGCCTTCACCGGTGAACGTGAGCTTGGAAGCATCAATATCATTGGCCGCACCGCTGGCTTTAACAAAGTTTGATCCGGTGACGGTCAATGTGCCAGTGCTGGCATCGTAAGTGGCCGACGTAATAGTGGGTGTTTGCACATTGCTGACAGTGATTGCGTTGCCGGTCGTGTCGGCATTGCCGCTTTGTGCCGGATTCCAGTCAGCCGCTGCAGCGATGTTATAAGTAGTCGAATCAACTGAGGAAGTACCGTTTTTATTTAGCAATCCTTCAATATTGATCTGATCGGCGGTATTCAGGGAAACGGTAAATTGCGTTGCTGAATCAATTTCAACATTTGACGAGGTCAATGTATAGGTTGCACCGCCCTGTCCGGTCAACGTCAGTTTGGATACATTAATATCGTTGGTTGCGCCGCCAGTAGCGACCATATTAGTGCCAGTGACTACCAGTGAATTCGTGCCGGCGTCGTAAGTGGCCGAGGTGATCGTGGTGGGAACGACCGCTGCCGAGGTGTCGATATCATCGATGGTCAGTTCTACCGCACTGCTAAAAGAAAAACGTATTTCGTCAACATTGTTGAATGCGGAGTTAAACGTCAGCAGTCCGCTATAGAGTAGTCCGAGGACGCCTTCCTGCGTATAGCTGATATTTCCAGCCGTATCGTTGATGCTTAAATCGACTGATTCCGCCGAAACGACCAGAACGCCATCCCGGTAACCGGTGATGGATAAAGAACTTGAATTACCATTCGGACCGTTGTCAATTCTGAATGAATTGAGCTTGAAATCGGAGCCATCCGAAGATTTGAAATAGAAATCAGTGACATTGGCGCCATTATAATTGGAAACAATGGATCGTCCGCTGAATTGATTCAGAAGCACGGTAAACTCTATGCTGTTGGGATTTGCGAAATCAACTGCGCTGTTGGCGCCAAATTCCCATCCGCTGTAGGTGGCTGAGGTAACACCATTGTAAGTGACGAGCGAACCGCTGTCGAAATTTGTAGTCGTCATTGTGTAACTCCTGTAAGTGCTTTAGAACTCAGGTCAGTCGTTGCTTCGGGAAATACTTCACGTAAGCGTAACCGCTGCCGGGAAAATCGTTTTGCTGCTGTGACCGGATTTCATCAGCGGTTTTCCGCTTGCTTTCGCTGTAGATGCTGTGCAATTTTCTGGTCGAGTTCGACTAACCAGGTTTCCGGCATAATGGCGAGTATTTGCTGCCGAATTGATCGGGCGGCAAGAATTTCTTCAGCATCTTCGGATCGTTGTATTGCCGTGGATAGCCACAAATATGCTTTGGCCAGGTGTTCTGCCGGGAGTCGGTTGGTTTCCGGATCGGGTTCTGCCGCGAAGAAATGTTTGCCCGCTTGAAAATAGGCTGGCACATAATGTAACGCAGCGGCCTGCTCAAACATTTGCCGGGTTTTTTCCGCCGTCTGTTCATTCGGCGGCTCTTGTTGCATGAGCATACCTAAATAATAGAAGCCCTCAGGGACTTGTTTTTCCGCGGCGGCTGTAAACCAGCGATAAGCTTCCTGTTTATCCCGAATGGATGGATCGCCTTGCAGATAAAACTTTCCCAGCCATAGCTGTGCCGGAATCGAACCTTGCTGTGCGGCGGGGCGGCAAAGTTCGAGTGCTTTTATAGGGTCTTTGGGAATGCCCTTACCGGTCATTAGCAGATTGCCGAGATGGCAGTAGGAATGAAAATGTCCTGCTTGCCCCGCTTTTTGGAACCAACTGGCTGCCGCGGTTGGATCGGCCGGGCGGTGCGTGCCTTCCTCATAGCAAATTCCGGTCAAATGTTGCGCAGCAGGAATGCCGCCTTGCGCGGCTTTTTCAAACCATTGGCAGGCAATCATCTTGTCGATGGGCCGTCCCCAACCATTCTGATGAAAAAGACCCAGGGAAAATTGCGCCAGCGTATTTTGATCATTCCTGACGGCGCTATCATATCCGGCAAAGGCTTTTTCGTATTCCCCGGCTGCCAGCGCTACTTGCGCATCCTTGATAACCTGGTTGTTATTCGGTTGCGTATTTGCGCTGCCCGGGCTGCTTTCGGACAACAGTACAGCAGATAAAAATATCAGTAACGCTCTTCTCATCTTTGTTGATAGGAATCACGCGGAGTGACCGTCAATGATGCGTGTATTCACCGATTGCCCGTTAATCCGGCGCTTCCGTATTTCATGTTTAAAATATCCCCGCAGTTTAAGGTCGTGACGGAAAGATGCCTTGCCATGCAATGATGCAGTTAACCGTGGTGTAGGGTTGCATGATTGAAAATGGCTGGGATCCTCCGGCATTACCCACCGTGACCGTGGTGGTTGTCGCGGTATTTACATTCACACCGTTGAGGGTTGTTTCGATGGAAGCCGGGCTCATGCTGACATTGGGTGCAGCAGCGGAATACGCGCTGTTTAACCCTTTTGCATTGGCCAATGAATTGCCTTCCGCGGTTTTTTTATCGGCGTCACTATTGACCGCCTTTAGTGTCGACGTGGCGGTGGCGCCCGGTGCAACGGTAGAGGTCGATACCGATACGGCTGTCGCGGAGTGATTATGGACAGGCATATTATTAATGGTCAGGGTCATGTTTTCCGAGCCGCTGCTTTGTCCCATGGTGAAGACTGAACCGCCCGGATGTTGTCCTTGATGAACAGGTACTCTTCCGCGCATGTCAGGCAATTTGAAGTTAGTCACGCCATCTCCGCCGTATGTAGTGCCGATCAAGGAAAAGAGAGCGGCATACTGATTAACGGGTAGCGTTTGCCCGTTACATTGAAACCATCCTTCCGGTGCAAAATTAAATGCTACGTAGCTTATTTCCCCTATAAACGGATCCGCGCCGGCGGTGACACTGTCCGGTGCTGCAGTCCAGAGTGCCAGAGCAGCGGTAACCGATAAAATGTTCTGTGCTTTTTTTGTGCATCGCATAAATAATTTCCTTTGTACTCAAATGAAGTGATTGATTTTTCGTGTAGCCTTCCTTTACTGACTACTATCGTAGCAGTCCGCCCATCTATTCATAGCGTTGGAATAAGATGCTTTATGCCTTCTATTCATAAATCCACGGTGTACTGATGGTAAGATGACAGAATGATAAAACTGAGCGATGTGAAAAACTGGACGGGGTACTGGGAGCAGCTCAGGACGGCATTGCTCGAACCCAAAGTCGATCCGACGTTGCTGGAAGCTTCGCTGCGCGATGCGCGCGCGAAGATGCCGGTGCCGGTGATATGGTTGTTGGGTAAAACCCAATCGGGCAAGACTTCGATCATTCGCGCATTGACCGGTAGCGAAACCGCCGAGATCGGCAACGGTTTTCAGCCGTGCACGCGCAGTTCACGGTTTTATGATTTTCCTGCGGAAACGCCCATTGTTAAATTTCTCGATACGCCGGGTTTGGGCGTGGTGTCGTACGATCCGGGCGACGATATGCAATATTGCGAAGCACAGGCGCATTTGCTGGTGGCGGTAATGAAGGTGGCGGATTTCGATCAAGCTGTGATATTCGACGTGCTGCATGCGATCCGTAAGCGTCAGCCGGAATGGCCGGTGTTGCTGGTGCAAACCGGTCTGCACGATCTTTATCCGGATGGTTGTGAACATCTGCAGCCATGGCCTTACGGTTCTGAACCGCTGCCGGAAACGATACCGCTGGATTTGCGCCGTGCGATCCAGGCGCAACGCGCAATCTTGAAGCCGCTGCCGGGTTTCGGCACCGTGAACTGGGTGGCGGTCGATCTGACCTTGCCAGAGGATGGTTTCGAGCCGCCGGATTACGGTTTGGAAGCCTTATGGCAAGCGATCGAGTCGATGACATCGCTCGGTTTGCAGCACCAATTGGGCGGTGATCAGGATGTGCAGGATTTATACGCGCGTACCGCGCATTCGCATATCGTCGGTTTTGCATTGGCGGCGGCTGGCCTGGGTGCTTTGCCGGTGGTCGATTTGGTCGCGGTATCAGCGGTGCAGGCGAAATTATTGCATAGCCTGGCTTCGCTCTATGGGCAGCGCTGGGATCGCAGCACGGTTACCGAGTTTCTCGGTCTGGCGGGCGCCGGGATCGCTTCCGGTTATGTGGCGCGATGGCTCAGCCGGGCGGTGATCAAGGTGATTCCATTTTGGGGGCAAACGGCAGGCGCGGTGTGGGGCGCGAGCTCCAGCGGTGCGACCACCTATGCATTGGGTAAAATCGCGATTTATTTTTTCGAGCGGCGTAAAGATGGCTTGAACGTCGATGCCGATACCTTGCGCCATATTTATGCCGAGGAACTGAAACGTGGCGCTGCCGTGCTGAAAAGCCGGTTACGGGAACAAGTCTAGATGAAGCCGGCGCTCGCGCGAATCAATGCATTATGGTTGCTGGTATTCGTTTTGATGCTGTTGCCGGTGCTGGTTTTATTCGGTTTTGGCTTTTTCTGGTTGTGGCAAAGCGGCAACCTGCAATATTGGCTGATTGCCTTGGTACTATGCGGTGGTTTGGGCTATGGCTTACAGCAGTGGTTGGTGCGGCAACAGCGGCAACTGCTGAACGCACCCGTGACGGAGCCGAATCCGCAGTGGCCGCCGAGTGCGGATGCGGTATGGCAGCGGGTGGAGGCGCTCGCCGAGACTTGTGATCCGCAGGATTGGCCACTCGAAGACGGTACTTGGATGCTGGCATTGGGACAGAAGACTTTGGAGACGGTCGCGCATTGCTATCACCCGGATGTCGAAAAACCGCTGTTGGAACTGACGTTCCCGCATACCTTATTGATCATCGAGCGCGCGAGCCGTGATCTGCGCCGCGATTTCGCCGAGAAAATACCGTTCAGCACGCGCCTGACCATCGGTGATTTTTTCCGGATTCAACGCTGGAAGGCGAAAGCGGAGCGAATTGTCGACATCTATCGCGCCGGCAGTATGCTCATCAATCCGCTCAATGCGTTGCTGGGTGAGGCGTGGCGGCATATGCGCGAGCGCAGTTTCGATCAAGCCAGGGATGAGCTGCATCGCTGGCTATTGCGGGCATATGTGTGCAAGGTCGGTTATTACGCAGTCGATTTGTATAGCGGCCGCTTGACGTTGACGGATGAAGCATTGATGGAATCGACCACGCCGGAATCCAAAACGGATTTGGAACAGGCTCAAGAAGCGGCTCAGGAAACGGCCGCAGCGGCGGCGGAACCGTTGCGGATTTTGGTGCTCGGCAGAACGAATGCGGGCAAATCGAGCCTGATCAACGCGTTGTTTGGCAATCTAGCAGCCACTACCGAGCAATTACCGGACGGCAAGCAGACCTTTAAACCGTCTGTGCTGACGCGCGAGGGATTCACCCAGGCTCTGATTTTCGATAGTCCGGGATGCGATAGCGCCGGATTCGATCAGGCGAAAATGCTGGCGGCTGCAAAGAACGCCGACTTGATCTTATGGGTCAGCGCGGCCAATCGTCCGGACCGGCAGAGCGAACGCGAGTGTCTGGATCAATTGCGATCCGCGCAAGCGGCGTGGACCGACCGGCATTCACCGCCACTGCTGGTTGCCGCCAGTTTTATCGACCGCTTGCGTCCGGTGAATGAATGGCAGCCGCCGTATGATTTGACGCAACCGGAAAATACTAAGGCATTGAATATCAAAGCGGCAGTGCAGGCGATCGCCGGTGATCTGGCAGTGCCGGTTGAAAAGGTGATCCCGGTCTGTTTATTGAAAGGTAAAGTTTATAATGTCGACGACACCTTGTGGGCGGCGATCCTGAATCATCAGAATGAAGCCCTGCGGGTGCGCATGATGCGTTGCATGGATGCCAGGAAACGCGCCGAGGACTGGGAACTGCTGCGGCGGCAGATGCTGGATGCCGGCCGGTTTTTGCGCAATTTACCGGAGATATTGGGGAAGCATACCGGACTGTAAAACAGTTCAACAATAATTGAATGAAACGGATCGTTATCTTTTTTTCTATACTACTGGCATTAGGATTAGTGCTGATTGCCGCGACGCCGCATCAAGCGCAGGCGCAATATTGGTGGAATGCCAGCCGCGAACCGGCCGGCATTGCGCCGGATCCGGCCACAACGCCGGAAGCGATCATACAGGTTTACGGCGCGCGTGCATTTAGCTGGCGCGGCTATTTTGGGATTCATACCTGGATTGCGGTGAAACCCACTGCAGCGCCGTCGTACACGATTTATGAAGTCATCGGCTGGATGCAACGCCGCAAATTGCCGGTTCTGGTGATTTATGACAACGTACCGGACCGCCGCTGGTACGGCAATATACCGGAAATATTGTTGGAGAAGCGGGGTGAAGGGGTGGATGCGTTGATTGCGAAAATTGACGAAGCCGCGCGTCACTATCCTTATGCAAAGAATTATACGATCTGGCCGGGGCCGAACTCCAATACCTTTACCGCCTGGGTTTCCCGCGCGGTGCCGGAATTACGGTTGGATTTGCCGCCGACGGCGATCGGCAAAGATTACCTCGGCTACCGGATTTTCGGGCAAGCGCCCAGCGGCAGCGGTTTCCAAATTTCCTTATTTGGTTTGATGGGGATATTGATCAGTGAAGTCGAAGGTATCGAGTTTAATTTTCTTGGTCTGTCTTTCGGCGTCGACTGGGATCCGTTGGCAGTGAAGTTGCCGCTGATCGGGCGCAAGAATTTCAATACCTGGTTTCAGCCGGTAACGGATAATTGATAATTATTCTTATTCGTACTATAGTACCGTTCGTAGGTTAATCCGGTATCTCAACATTTTTTGCTTGGAAGCTTCTCATGTCCCGTTCTATTAAATGCCGTTTCTTGGCTGCGTTTTTTTCTCTGTTTACACTCGTTGCTATTCATTCGGCTCATGCGGAGGAAGTGGTCGTTTATTCCGCGCGTATCGAGCAGTTGATTAAACCGATGTTCGATGCTTTTACCAAGGAAACCGGCATTAAAGTCAAATATACGACTGATAATGAAGGCGCATTGCTGGCTCGGCTCGAAGCTGAGGGGAAAAATACGCCGGCTGATATGTTGATTACCGCCGATGCCGGTAATCTTTGGGCGGCAGCGCAGGCGGGACTGTTGAAACCGGTTAAATCGGATGTGCTGGAGAGCAATATTCCGGCGCATTTGCGTGATCCCGCTAACGAATGGTTCGGCTTGTCGATCCGGGCGCGGACTTTGATTTATAACACCAAGAAAGTGAAACCTGAGGAGTTATCGACTTACGAAGATTTGGCGAATCCGAAATGGCGCAAGCGCTTATGTTTGCGCACGTCTAAAAAAGTCTATAACCAATCGCTGGTTGCGATGATGATTGCCGAACACGGCGAAGCCAAGACTGAAGAAATTGTAAAAGGCTGGGTGGCGAATCTGGCAACCGATCCTTTATCCGACGACACGCGCGCTTTGGAATTCGTGGCCGCCGGTAAATGCGATGTCACGATCGTCAATACCTATTACTTTGGCCGGTTGATGAGTAAGGATCCCAAGTTACCGCTGGCGGTTTTCTGGCCTAATCAGAATAACGGTGGTGTGCATGTCAACATTTCCGGTGCCGGTGTGACGCGTTACGGCCGTAACGAAGCTGCTGCGATTAAGCTGCTGGAATTTTTATCGTCGGACAAAGCGCAAAATCTTTTTGCTGATGTGAACATGGAATATCCGGTCAATCCAAGGATTGCAGCGGATCCGTTTGTTGCATCATGGGGCGAATTTAAGCAGAATCCGATGAATCTGGCGAAAGCGGGTGAATTGCAAACAACTGCCGTAAAACTGATGGATCGCGCAGGTTATCGCTAAACAATCGGCAATTCACCGCGTTATCAGCCAGTTGTAGCGTGTTCAATCATAATGTTTTTTCCGGTGAGAAGCTGGCCGCACTGTCTCCTCGCTATCGTTTTTTAACTTTTTGGCGCTTGGTGCCTTTTATTGCAGCCGCGTTGGTTTTGGCGCCGGTTGCTGTGGTTGTGTCGTCATTGCTGGCGCCTGCCGGTGATATCTGGCGGCATCTGCTTGAAACCACGCTACCCGATTTACTGGTCAACACCTTTTGGCTCGCCGCAGGTGTGATCAGCGGTACCGCGGTGATTGGTATCGGTTTGGCTTGGTTTATTTCGGTTTATGAATTTCCCGGGCGGCGATTCTTCGCTTGGGCATTGTTGTTACCAATGGCAATGCCGGCCTACGTGACAGCCTTCGTCGCATTGGGTTTGTTTGATTTTACCGGGCCGGTGCAAACGGCGTTGCGCGCATGGTTGGATTCGGATTTGTCGTGGTTTCCGGATATCCGCGGTAGAGCGGGTGTGATCCTGGTGATGACATTGGCTTTTTATCCCTATGTCTATTTGCTGGCAAAAAATGCTTTTTTAAGTCAGGGCAAGCGTTCGTTGGAAGTCGCGCAATCTCTGGGTTTAAACAAAATACAAGGCTTTTTCAAAGTGGCGTTGCCGATGGCGCGCCCTTGGATAGCCGGTGGTTTGATGCTGGTGTTAATGGAAACACTGGCGGATTTTGGCACGGTGGCGGTGTTTAATTACAATACTTTCACCACGGCTATTTACAAAGCATGGTTTAGCATGTTTTCCTTGCAAGCAGCTTCGCAACTTGCTTCTCTGTTGATTATTATCGTCTTTGTGGTGATTGTGCTGGAGCAGCAATTTCGTTCACGCATGCGTTATGCAGAATCCAAACGAAGCGCGCGCGGGCAACGCATCACGCTCAGCGGATGGCGCGGAGGATTGGTGAGTGGGTTTATGTTCAGCGTGCTGTTCTTGGCTTTTTTGTTACCAGTCTTGCAGTTAAGCTATTGGGCGGTCGATTCGTTGACGCATGATTATGATTTTTCCCGCTATCTGGATTTTCTGTGGCGCTCGCTGTCGTTGTCCGGCATGGCGGCATTGTTGATTTGTACACTGGTGACTGCCATGGTCTACGCGGCGCGGCGCTATCCGAACGCTGCGACAAGAAATGCCGTGCGCGTTGCTACCATCGGCTATGCATTACCCGGTGCGGTTCTGGCGATCGGTGTTTATCTGCCGCTAACCTGGCTGGATGCGCAATTGAGTGAATTGGCGTTGAACTGGTTTCAGATCGATACCGGTCAGATTTTACAGGGCACGCTGATCGCCATGCTGGTAGCCTATATCATCCGCTTCATGGCGGTCAGTCACTATCCGATAGATAGCGCGATGCAGCGGATAACACCGAGCATTGATGAAGCGGCGATGAGTCTGAGCGTGCACGGTTGGGCTATGATCAAGAAAGTACACGTGCCGATCTTGAAACCGGGTATTTTTACCGCGGCTGCTCTGGTGTTTGTCGATGTCATGAAAGAGATGCCGATCACGCTGATGACCCGGCCGTTCGGGTGGGATACGCTGGCGGTCCGTATTTACGAAATGACATCCGAAGGCCAGTGGGAGCAAGCGGCTTTTCCGGCTGTTACTTTGGTATTGGCGGGTTTAATACCGATTTTCTTATTGATGCGCCAAACTGAAAAGTAATCGTATGGGTAACGTTCTGTTGCAGTTGAATCATGTGCACCAGGCCTATGGGTCGCAGGCTGTGATTCAGGATTTGTCGCTGACCTTGCAACAGGGGCAAATCGGTTGCCTGCTGGGTCCGAGCGGGTGCGGAAAAACCACGGCGTTGCGCTGTATTGCCGGATTTGAACCGGTTTCTGATGGCGAGATTTTGCTGAATGGCGTGTGTGTCAGTAATCCGAAAGTCTTAGTGCCGCCGGAACGCAGGCGAATCGGCATGGTTTTTCAAGATTATGCGTTGTTTCCGCATCTCGATGTCGCGGCAAATATCGGTTTTGGCCTGCATCAGTTAACCAAAAACGAACGCGAACAGCGTGTTGAAGAGTTGCTGCATGTTGTTCATCTCGCCACGGTCGCGAAAAAATATCCTCATGAGCTATCGGGTGGCCAGCAACAACGCGTGGCGCTGGCGCGAGCGTTAGCGCCCAAGCCGGAGTTATTGCTACTGGACGAGCCTTTTTCCAATCTGGATGTCAGCTTGCGTGAACGCCTGAGCATGGAAGTTCGTGAAATTCTGAAGCATCAGAAGATAACCGCAATTTTGGTAACGCATGACCAAGCCGAAGCGTTTGCGATCGCGGATGAGATCGGCGTGATGAGCCACGGCGCAATGCAACAATGGGATACGGCTTTTAATTTATACCACCGTCCGGCCAATCGGTTTGTCGCTGATTTTATTGGTCAAGGAGCCTTTATTACCGGCAAGGTGCGGAATTCACGGCAAATTGAAATCGAACTCGGGGTGATTGACGGTGAAATTCCGTTCCGCTGCGCAGCGGGTGATATCGTCGAGGTCTTGTTAAGACCGGATGATATTATCCACGATGATGCCAGTCCGTTACAGGCAATCATTATCAGCAAGACATTCCGAGGTGCGGAGATTTTGTATACCTTACGTCTTGCCGGAGGCGCATGGATTCTGGCGTTGGTTCCCAGTCATCATAATCATCAAGTTGGTGAGAAAATCGGTATCAGACTTGAAACGCATCATCTGGTGGTTTTTCCGCAGCCGATATTGTGATTATCAGTCGGTTTCGTCAGAAATATCGACAATTTTGGCATATTTGATCACCAGATTGAATTTTTAAGGGGAATCGCTTCCCTTTTTGCAAATTTTTCTATAGCATTGCCAATTCGTGTTAATACCTTTCTTTTATAGCTTTTTTCCAAGCAATCAAGTAAACCCATCTCAGCGATAATGGCTGAGTTAGCTATTCCTGAAACTAATAATTTAAAAGAGGATTTTTATGAGTCAGCATATTCATTATGTAACCGATGCGAATTTTGAAGTGGAAGTTTTGCAATCGACAACTCCTGTATTAGTGGATTACTGGGCGGAGTGGTGCGGTCCTTGCAAGATGATAGCGCCGATTCTTGACGAGATTGCGAATGAATACGGTGAACGCTTGAAGGTTGCCAAGCTTAATATAGATGAGAATCAATTGACGCCACCCAAATATGGCATTCGTGGAATTCCGACTTTGATGTTATTCAAGAACGGTAATATCGAGGCGACAAAGGTGGGAGCACTCTCTAAATCGCAGTTAACCGCGTTTATTGATAGCCATATTTAGTTCATTGAACGGAACGCAACAATGAGTTTTGTGGGCTCGATGTAGGCCACGATCATAAATGATTCTCTCCCGTCTGTAATAGTTTTTCTTCCAGTACTTTTATCTTTTGATACGTAAATCCCCCTTTTTTTACGAGCTTTTTCATGCGCTTATCTGATCTTAAAAACTTACATGTCACCGAATTAGTAAAAATGGCCATCGAAAACGAAATTGACGGGGCCAATCGAATGCGAAAGCAGGATTTGATTTTCGCGTTGCTGAAGAATCAAGCTAAAAAAGGCGAGAATATCTACGGACATGGAACTTTGGAAGTGCTCCAGGATGGCTTCGGTTTTTTACGTTCCCCGGATACTTCTTATTTAGCCGGCCCTGATGATATTTATATTTCTCCAAGCCAGATCCGGCGATTTAATTTGCATACCGGAGATTCGATCGACGGTGAGATTCGTCCGCCGAAAGACGGCGAACGCTATTTCGCATTGGTCAAGGTGGATAAAGTCAATAACGAGCCGCCGGAAAATTCCAAACAGAAAATTCTTTTTGAAAATCTGACGCCGCTTTTTCCGGATGAACGGTTGTTGCTGGAACGCGATATTAAAGCGGAAGAAAATATTACCGGCCGGATCATTGATTTGATTGCGCCCATCGGCAAAGGTCAGCGCGGTTTGCTGGTTGCCAGCCCCAAGTCCGGTAAAACCGTCATGCTGCAGCATATTGCGCATGCCATTGCGGCCAATTATCCGGATGTGATCCTGATCGTATTGCTGATCGATGAGCGGCCCGAAGAGGTGACCGATATGATTCGCTCTGTCAGGGGCGAAGTGATTTCTTCGACGTTTGATGAGGCTGCGACACGGCATGTGCAGGTCGCTGAGATGGTCATCGAGAAAGCCAAGCGCCTGGTTGAGCATAAAAAGGATGTGGTGATTTTGCTGGATTCGATTACCCGCTTGGCACGCGCCTATAACACCGTAGTGCCGGCTTCGGGCAAAGTATTAACCGGTGGTGTCGATGCCAACGCCTTGCAGCGGCCTAAGCGTTTTTTCGGTGCGGCCCGTAATGTTGAAGAAGGCGGTTCACTGACCATCATCGCTACTGCGCTAATCGATACCGGCTCGCGCATGGACGATGTGATTTATGAAGAATTCAAAGGCACCGGCAATATGGAGATCCATCTTGACCGGCGCATGGCTGAGAAACGCATTTATCCGGCGATCAATGTCAACCGTTCCGGTACTCGCCGTGAAGAGTTATTGATTTCCCCCGAGGTATTACAAAAAATATGGGTATTGCGTAAATTACTGCATCCGATGGATGATATGGATGCAATGTCGTTCTTGCTTGATAAGATCAAGGCGACGAAGAACAATTCGGATTTCTTTGACTCCATGCGGCGGGTGTGAGTTTGGATTGCTATAGTTGCACCAGTCTCCGCAATAAAGGATAATGCACGATTTTTTAATCTTCCCTTTTGGGGATTAATCATTGAGGAAGTAGTAAATGAAAGCAGAAATTCATCCAGACTATCAAGAGATTACTGTTACTTGCAGTTGTGGAAATGTGTTTAAAACGCGCTCTACCATGAACAAACCTTTAAGTATCGAGGTATGTTCACAATGTCATCCGTTTTATACTGGAAAACAGAAAATTGTGGATACAGCCGGCAGGGTTGAGAAATTCCGCCAAAAATATGGCCAGGCGCGCAAGTAATTTCTATTTTTAATCACCGCTGAATTAAATCAGCGGAAACAGAGGTTGACTTCCCGTTTAATAATGGATGGCCAGCCAAATTGTTTCCTGATCGGGGTTTGTCCAAGAAACCCGGTGTTTTTTATGAGAGGGGATGTTGATGAAGTCTCCCTCTTTGAGCTGTACCGATGTTTGATCGTCAAACGATAATACAGCTTGTCCTTTCAGAATCATAACCCACTCGTTTTGCGCCTGATCATACCAAGGCGTCTGCTGACCTTTTGAAACGATGCGCTCAATTTTGATCGAATCATTTTCGATCAATGTCTCAAAAGCTTCACCGGATAAGTCGCTCGGAATCGCTGAAAAAATGTTTTGCAGTGCCATAAAATATTTACCCGAATTGCTGAATTAAAAGGCATCGGCGTATTGTATCCCGGTTTTTTCCGGAAAGATGAACAACTCATATTGAAAAAAACAAATGATACAGCGAATTGCATTGGTGACCGGCGCCTCGAGCGGAATCGGTAAAGCGACTGCGGAATTGTTAGCGCAGCATGGCTATTACGTGTTTGCGATGGCGCGCCGGGAAGAGCAGCTGGAACAGATTCGGTCCGACCGTATCGAACCGCTCCCGTTGGATGTTACCGATATCGCGGCGGTCAATGCGGCAGTGGCGCATGCAATCGCAACCAGAGGCCGTATCGATGTGCTGGTGAATAATGCCGGTTACGGTCAACTGGGTGCGCTCGAATGTGTTTCGATGGAGGCCGCACATCGCCAATTCGAAGTGAATGTATTCGGCTACGCCTATTTCATCCAGGCTGTCCTGCCACACATGCGCAAACAGCGCTCGGGGTGCATCGTCAATATCTCCTCGATCCTTGGAAAAGTATCATTGCCCGGTTTCGGTTGGTATGCTGCATCGAAACATGCAGTTGAAGCATTATCGGAATCGCTGCGCGGCGAAGTCAAAGCACTAGGAATCGATGTCGTTGTTATCGCTCCCGGCCTGATTAAAACGGAATTTGCCGAGAAGGAATTTGCGCTGCTCGAGACCGTTAAGCACCCGCCAGTGTACCGCAAAATCGTCGATGGCCTGCATCTGCTTTTGGCCGGAGAACCGCAGGCCCCCAGCCCGGAGATCATCGCTAAGGCGATTCTGAAAGCAGTGACCCGATCAATCCCGCCTGTTCGGCATGCATTACCTTGGGACTCAAAAACCGCCGTGATTTTCCGCTGGTTGCTGGGCGGACGGCTATTCGCCTGGGCGGTACGGAAACAGATGAAGATTTAGAGTTTTTCCAATGGACAATCGAAGAACTGAATGAGAAAGATTGCAATATTCCATGAGACCTTTGCAAAACTATCCACTTCTGCTGCAGATTCTTAAAAATCCGGCTCAATGTTGAAATTCTGGGGAATTTCGGTGAATTTTTTTGCAAAAACCAAGAGATAAAGACATTATTACGCCATTTCTTTATTAGAAGACACAACTAGCTTGTGGTTGTCGTGGTAGAAACCTCTCAACATACAATCTTGGTAACCTTTTCAGGTTATACGCCATAGCCTGCAGGATATGCCAGGCATGTACTTTGGCTCGACCGTAGTAACGTAGGATCTTGCTACCAAACCAGCGTGCCTGATTGCCAAAGGTACGTTCCACGACATACCGGGCTTGGGTAATCAAACGATTACGCTGTATTTGCTGCGCAGTCAGCGGTTTGTTCTTCAAGGACTTATCCTGAGCCATTTTTGATGCCGCGCGATCTCAAGGCTTCACGATGTTTCTGACTACAACAGGCTTTATCGAGCAGCGTTAGCAGCAACTTGCGTCATGGCAATTAGCGGCTGTTGTTTCAACGGCCATCACCAAACCATTGTGATCAACCAGCGTATGCTGTTTATAACCAAAAACCGACTGGCTGCCTTTCTTAACCCAACGTGCCTCAATATCGACACCAGGTTGAGTCACTGTAATGACCCGCGTGGATGTTTGTGCGTCTTGTTTCGTCATTCGCTCTTCGCGATCACTAACTACTTCATAGGCAGACCGGGTCTTGGGCTTACGTGGGCTATGCGTGATGCTGGCGTCAACGTGACATCCAGTGGCTACAGTAACATTGAGCAGCTGAATTTGGTGATTGATTCGCTCCAATAAGCCATTCCACGTATGCGTTGCCGTCAAATGGGTTCTGAAACGTGACAGCACAGAATGATCCGGTACTTCATCTTCCAGTGACAATCCTAGAAATCGCATCACGTACAAATTAGAATTAGCCATGTCTTCAACCGCTTCATCACTTAAACCACCATTCCAGATTCCTTCCAACAGCATTTTGAAAAGCAGCAACCCAGGATAGGCAGGACACCCTGTTACGTTCGATGTCGATGCATAATGAACTGACATCGCCTTCTCTATCGAATCCCAGTCTATCAATTCATCGATTTGCTTCAAGAAATTCCCTTTCCGGGTTCGGCGGGTTACATCATGTTCAGAGAAACTCATTAGATTGGTTCAACACCATGATTCAAAAACAAATTATATCATCTCGTTCAGCTAAGTCTGCTTTTGGTCGTGCAAAGGTCTCGGTTTGTCATGCATGTTTTGATCACGGCTGACCACATCGACGATTAAATTGCTTTTCGCGGTACTGGTAATTGATGCCTTACTGCCGTATTTGTATTGTTTGCGGTCTTTCCCTTTGGCAATACAGTATACTTGCGCCTCGTGCAATAAATAGATCTTGTTGGCATCTTTAGGCGATTGCTTTAGCATGCGCTCATGCAGCAGAAAATTCTGTTGGAAGCATTCGAACAAGCAGTGTTGTGGCAATTCCCGTATTAAGATACCCGCAATAGTTCTCAGTCGCTTGAGTGCACGTTTGGCCTTTGCTCTTTTGGTAACGTGACGAAAATGCCGGATGCCCAAGCGCAACGATTTGACTTCTTTGATGAACGTGTGTCGCTGCTGAATGTCATGCACTTCCGCCAGCTTGTTAAGCCGATTGATGATTTTGATCGCCAATTTGCTGTCAGTCGGATAGGTGATGTTTTTCTCTTGCACTGTCGTATCAATGTGTACCGTATCTTCCAGTGCAGCTTTTCCGTGTAAATCAACACTCACTCGGAAAATCCGATCAACACCTTCAGCGCCAATACGATCGTGAAAATGTACTAATTCTGTACTATGGCATGGCAATTGGTGCTGAAACCCTTTCATGCCGCAAAAAGCTTGATAGTAGTAAGGATTTTTCCATTGCAACACTATCGCTTCATCGCTCAGATTCTCCATTTGTTTGAGAATTAACAATTCAACCATCAACCGGATCGGTTTGCTGGGAGCGCCAATCCCCTTCGTATAATGAACCGAAAATGCGTCATCAAACTCATGCCACGGCATTTCCGCCGCAAGACGCAATAATGGATCAGTAGCGTCGAGCTGCAATAAAAGATCCGTTTCAAACAAACTCGGTTGATGGAAAGTTTTACTTGGCGTGAGCATCTGTAATCACCATTTCGGCCAGGAGATTAACTGTAATTTCACTACCCCCTGGTCGATGCGATCAGCTTGTATAACAGTATATTTATTAACTATCAATTAGTTGTGTTGTTTTTCAAGGGCGACTATTTAAACAGAATGGATTCAGACAGTCGGGTTGCTGCTATTTCATACTGCAATGCTTGTCGTTTGAGCTGCAGTAAATTCTTGTTTGTCTAAGCTACTCGGTGATTTTTCCGACTTGGATGAAGAATCAACTGATGCATGTTGCCCCGGCAACGACGTCTCTGCGCTGCTGTCGAAGTCGCATTCGATTTCGTTATCAATCATTGTTTTGGATACGGATATCTTTGATATTATCGCCAAAGACGGCTTTAGCAATGTAATTTTAATAAATCATATTATGTGATCTCGAATAATTCTCATATACCTTTAAAGTCATCAATACCTGCTATCTTAAAAACTTGTTCACGAGCAACTTCAATCAATTTGCTATTTGCATTCAAAGGGTTTTTTCATTGACTTTACCCCTTCTAGCTGCCAATATGTTCTGAAATACGTGACTGCAATAATGATTGCCGCGATCCTAATGGAATAATGGAAAATAAGTTTCAATTCTGGTCACTGTTTGGGTGGAGTCATCTTGAGCACATCCGTCACCAGGTGTGGTGTGGCTTTAGTTAAGAAATATGTTATTACGGGATAAGGTTAGTAGCGGGTATTGGGTTGCTCATGCGCTTTTCTTCGCATTAAATTACCCAAAATCTAGTATTCACGTATTGAATTGGCTATCGGACGGATGAATTACAACGTTTGCCGTTGGATGAAATCTTTCAGGCGGAATCCGAGCAGCCAGAGTGCGGCGAAATAGCTGATTGCGCCGGCTAAGACTACGCCGCTGAGTTGCGTGGCGCGGGACAGTGCTGAGCCGTTTAACCACGAGGCATCGCTTCCTGCTGTAAACCATAGAACAACGCCCATTGCCGCTAATGCCAGTAGTATTTTGGAAAAGAAAATCAGCCAACCGGGTTGCGGCTGGTAAATTGCTTGCTTGCGCAGTTGGTAAAACAATAATCCGGCATTCAAGCAAGCGCCGAGCCCGATCGCCAACGCCAACCCTGCGTGCTGGAGCGGAAAAATGAAGGCGAGGTTCATCAGTTGTGTGGCAATCAACGTGATGATGGCGATTTTAACCGGTGTTTTGATGTTCTGACGGGCGTAGAATCCCGGCGCGAGTACTTTCACCAAAATGATACCGAGCAAGCCGACGCTATATGCAACCAACGCTTCGCGTGTCATCCAGACGTCGTGTTCCGTGAATGCGCCGTGATGAAACAGCGTGGTGATCAGAGGCACTGATAATAGGGCGAGTGCGAGTGCGGCCGGAAGCGTCAGCAGTATGGTCATGCGCAGGCCCCAGTCGAGCAGGCGGGAATATTCCTCGGTGCTATTGGTGCTGTAGTGTTTTGCCAGCGACGGCAACAAAATGGTGCCAAGCGCGACGCCGAGCAGACCGGCGGGGAATTCCATCAACCGGTCGGCATAGTACATCCAGGATACGCTGCCGGTAACCAGCAACGAAGCGAATATCGTGTTGATCAGCAAACTGAGCTGGCTGACCGAGACGCCAAAAATCGCCGGTCCCATCAATTTGATTACGCGCCAGGCGCCGGTGTCCGGGTTGCGAAAATGGAGCCGCGGCATTAATTTGAGTTTCAACAGAAATGGAATTTGAAACACCAGTTGCAAAATGCCGCCGATAAAAACCGCCCAGGCTAGTGCCAGAACCGGTGGATCTATTAAGGGGGTTAGCCATAATGCGCAACCGATAAACGATAAGTTCAAAAACGCCGGTGTGATGGCCGGCACGTTGAATTTTCCATATGTGTTAAGGATGCCGCCGGCTAACGCTACCAACGAAATAAACAAAATATAAGGGAACGTGATTTGCAGCAGTTGCACAGTTAAATCGAATTTTTCCGGTTCTGTGGTGAATCCCGGGGCGCTGGCGTAAATGATGAACGGCGCCGCGATAATGCCGAGGGCAGTTACGAAGAACAGCACGACACCAAGCAGCGTCGCGATGTGATCGATCAAATTGCGAGTTTCTTCATGTGTGCGAGTATTCTTATATTCAGCAAGGATCGGAACAAAAGCCTGTGAAAATGCACCTTCGGCGAATAGCCGCCGCAACAGATTGGGGATGCGAAATGCGACAAAAAAAGCATCGGTTGCCATTCCTGCACCAAAAATTCGCGCGATCATGATGTCACGCAAGAAACCGAGAATGCGCGACACAAAAGTCATGCTGCTGACTGCAGCGAGGGCTTTAAGTAGATTCAATGGTTTGAGATATTAATGCGATGAATGGCAGCGGTGTGAGATGGTGCAGACTGGATTTTTCAATCCAGTCTGATGCGTTTGGTTTAATTTTGCCACGATATTATGCGTGAGCAGCATCACAGCCTAAAAAAGACAGCTGACTTTCTTAAGCAGGCCTTCTTCCTCCCAATTCCATTGCAGACAGTATTCCGCTCCTCTTCTTGGATTATCGATTTCGGCATCGATTTTTGTGTTTCCGGAGATGACCGGAGGCAGTAGTGCTTCTTCTTTGCCATTGTGGATGCAAAAAAAGCGGGCGGTCGATAGTGCGCGTCCTGCAGGCAGCACGACGGATAGATGGAGTCGGCGTGTGTCATCATCGATGACATGGGTGAGAATGCCTTCATTTTGGGTGAAGGCACCTTCATATTCGTATGTAAGCGTTAAGTCGGTGCCATCAGTGGCTTTTAGCTCAGGAGGAAACTGTACGCAAATCTGATAATTTTCGCCTTCTTTTCTTTGTTCAGCAGGTTCGTTGTTATTGATGCGGAAATTGCTGATACCGCCGATTGCACGGATATTTTTGAACCAGTATTTTGAATTATCGCTATGACATGCGGTAGTCATTTGTGTTTGTGTTACCGTCGCTTTTTTTCCGCAGGTGTCATGCACGGTCAATAGTTTTCTTAAATCCGGGATGGAAAATTCAAACCTGTTTTGTCTGATTTGATCGGCAATCAGCAGTGCGGCGCAGATAGCAAAGATCGCTCCGATCACTATGAAATCGGTCAGTAACGCGACTAACACGCCAAAGACGAGCATGACGACATTGAGGTAAAAAATAATCTGGTTAGGTTTGTCAAACATTCGGAACTCCTTAGTTAACAGGCATATTTTTATAATATTTTCGAAGCACTGAGTTTATCAGAGAGGCGCAGTCAAAAAAAGGAAGATAGTTTAGAAAGCTGTCAATCAGCAGGGAAAAATTGCTCGGAGCTTAAAAGACTGTGGCTTCGCTGTCGCAGATTGATACAATACTGTGTTAGCGCAGGAATGGTACAGTTACAGAAGAAATAACACAGTTCGTTTTGATCCGGCGTTATCATATCAGTTTGATGTTTTATTAATTTTATGGAGATCTTAAGATGTCGAAAAAATTAGTTAAGCCTGTTTCACTTGCTGTGAGTGCCGCGCTGGTTACCACTCTCGGTGCCGGCGATTTGTTAGCAGATAGCGGCGACAATCCGTTTGCGATGAATGAATTATCCGGCGGCTATATGCAATTGGCCGATGCCAGCAGCGCCAATAAACCAGCGCAAGAAGGCGGTAAAGAGTCCAAACAAAATATGGAAGGTAAATGCGGTGAAGGCAAGTGTGGCGGTAAAACTGAGATGAAGCAGAATATGGAAGGCAAATGCGGCGGTAAGAAGGCCGAAAAAGAAGGTAAATGCGGCGAAGGCAAATGCGGTTCCTCTAAAAAATAAGTGATGTAAACCATGAGCAGTCAATCATTCCCTGTTCATGGCGCGGGTCTGGGCCTGCGGCGCCCGATGTTGAGTTCGCTGACGGGTCAGGCCACGCAATGCGTCGATTTCTGGGAAGTTGCACCCGAAAATTGGATTGGCGTGGGTGGCCGGTACGGTCACAGATTTCGAGAGCTGACTGAACAATTTCCCTTTATCTGCCACGGACTATCCTTATCGATTGGCGGTCCATCACCGCTCGATGAGGCGTTTTTGCACAAGCTTAAGCGTTTCCTGAAAGATCATCATATCCGCTATTACAGTGAACATTTGAGTTATTGCAGCGATGACGGTCATTTGTACGATTTACTGCCAATCCCGTTTACCGAAGAAGCTGTGCACTATGTAGCGGACCGTATTCGCAGAGTTCAGGAAATTCTCGAACAACGAATCGCAGTTGAAAATGTTTCCTACTATGCCGCACCCGGGAAACAGCTGGAAGAAATTGATTTTATTAACGCTGTATTACTGGAAGCTGATTGTGATTTGCTTCTGGACGTCAATAATATTTACGTCAATAGTATCAACCATCGCTACGATGCCGGGATATTTTTGCAGCATTTACCGGCTGAACGCATCCGGTATATTCATGTGGCCGGGCATTATCAGGAAGCGGTCGATTTGATTGTCGATACGCACGGCACCGATGTTATCGATCCGGTGTGGCAATTGCTTGATAAAACCTATCAACAATTTGGTGTTATTCCGACATTGCTTGAGCGGGATTTCAATTTTCCCCCGTTTGCTGAATTGCTACATGAAGTGAAAACAATCCATTCGCTTCAAACCAAATGGCGAGATGAAACAGGTGGTTACCTA
Organism: Nitrosomonas sp.; assembly: GCF_019635155.1. Lineage (GTDB taxonomy): Bacteria > Pseudomonadota > Gammaproteobacteria > Burkholderiales > Nitrosomonadaceae > Nitrosomonas. The sequence continues at coordinate 59,170 of NZ_JAHBZY010000012.1, forward strand.
CAACACGCCTGATCGCCCGGGTTTTGTACGGCAACAATATGAGTTTGCGGCGCATATCCGTAATCCTGAAAAGAACCCCCATCCGTCAACAATCGAAAAACGGCGCATGAATATCTATTGCGAGCTGTTTTATAACAATGTGGAGGATTTAATTGCCAATACTTTTCCAGTATTGCGGAAAATTATGCCGGATAGTCATTGGCATGCGTTAATCCGGGATTATTTTGCCGATCATTTGTCGCATACTCCGTTGTTTCCCGAGATACCCAGAGAGTTTCTAAGATACATCGAGTCTGAACGAAAATCGTGTGCCTATGATCCACCTTTTCTGTTTGAATTGGCTCATTATGAATGGGTGGAACTGGCGCTCTCGATTTTTGATGAGAGCCAGACAGAGATGGCAGTTGATACTGAAGGTGATTTGTTTGATGGAATTCCGGCCATTTCACCGTTAGCGTGGTTGCTCAGTTACTCGTTTCCCGTTCATAAAATCAGTGAGAGTTTCCAGCCCGAAGTGCCCGGAGGCCTGGAAACGAATCTGATCGTTTACCGGGATAAGCATTTCAACGTGCAGTTTATTGAAGTCAACAAGATAACAGCGCGATTAGTGCATCTGGTGGGTGAAAATAGTTTGAAATCCGGATTTGCCTTGTTGCGACAAATAGCCGCGGAAATGGGGCATCCGCAGCCCGATGCCGTTATGCACGGCGGAGTTCAAATTTTGAACGATCTGAGAAAACGCGGAGTGGTTTATCGATTGTCTTAGAACTCTCTGATTATGATCGTAAAAACTACAGATTCATTATGCGTTGCCGTTAAGAGGCGTAATGAAAATGATGAGAACGTAGGCTATACGGCATATCCACAATGGGAATATCTGAGAACCACAATCCGACTACCGGTCACTCTTCCGTTGAGCCAAATCTGGTAAATTTCCTGATTTCTTCGGTTCATGATACGAAGAATTCGTTGTGTATGTTATTGAGTAGCTTGGATAAAACACTGACCAATACCGATGTTGAAAAACTCTCTACGCATACTGAGCTCGTGCGAGTCAATGAAGAGGCAAGGCGTATTAACAATCACTTAGCTCAGCTATTAACTCTCTATAAATTAGGGCAAAGAATATATCCTTTTGATGCGCAATATATTTGTCTGAGTGATTTTCTATCCGGAATCGCTGCGCAATATTCCGAATTACTGAGATTTCGTAAGATTACGCTAGAAACCCACGTAAGCCCGGAGCTGCATTGGTATTTTGACGAAGATCTGATCAATGCGGTTATCGGTAATGCAATCAATAATGCAATTCGTTATACGCGAGATCGTATTTGCATTTTCGCCGAAGAGAAGGAAAATCTATTGCTATTGCGTGTGGAAGATAACGGATGCGGTTATCCGGCTGCTATGCTTCGGAATAACAATGATTTTATGTACCGTATCGATCCCTTAAGCGATAACACTGGATTGGGTTTTTATTTTTCAACCATGGTTGTCCGGATGCATCAAAACCGTGGAGATTGCGGAAAGTTGGCGCTGGAAAACGGCGGTTTTATGAATGGTGCTTGTTTTGTCGTATCTCTTCCATAATAAATTTCAAGATTTAACGCCATGATAACGAACCCGACTAAATTTTCTCCGGTTAGCATCAACCTTTCAGGGAAAAATATCCTGATTATCGATGATTACCAAGAAATGCGTACAATTTTGCGTGATATGTTACGCGCGCTAGGTGCGGATGTTAAGAAAATGCACATGGTTGCAACGGGAGAAGACGCGATTGCAATCCTGAAGAAAGTGGAATTTGATGTTGTTTTATGTGATCTCGTTTTAGGTACGGGGAAAAGTGGTCAACAAGTGCTTGAAGAAGCAAAGTATCTTTCGCTTGTTGGGCCTTCCTGTTTGTGGATAATGATTTCCGCTGAAAAAGCCGCAGAGTCTGTTTCAGGTACCGCAGAATATCAGCCCGATGCTTATTTGATAAAACCGGTTACAGAGGTAAGCTTATGCACACGGCTGGAAAAGATCTGGTTAAAAAAGAAAGCGTTTGCTGAGATTCATCAAGCGATTAAGCGGTCGGATTATAGCGAAGCATTGAATTTATGCGATCAAAGGTTAGCATCCGATAAGACCAATATGTCCGATTTGCTTCGTACGAAATGCAATCTATTATGGATAACGGGAGAACTTGATCGAGCACAAGATTTATTGAAAGATATTCTTTCAAAACGTGAGTTGCCGTGGGCCAAAGTTGCGTTGGCTAGAATATTTTTCAAGAAAAACGATTTTAAGTTGGTGAAAACGTTGCTTGAGGAGACAATTGCGGTGAATGCGACGTATATAGAAACGCATGACTTATTGGCTCAGACTCTGCAAGTTATGGATGATTTAGCAGGAGCCGGTGATGTGCTGGAGCGTGCGGTGAAACTGTCGCCCAATTCTGCTATGCGGCAGCAGACACTCGGTAGTTTATCTCTAAAAATTGGTAAGCTGGAGAACGCCGAGCGAGCTTTCCGGAAGAGTATTGCATTGAGCGAGAATTCAGTGTTAAAAAAAGCGGATACTTATCTAGGGCTCGTCAAAGTATGCAGTGCAAGAAATAATTCTGATGAAGCAATGAAAGTGTTAGGTCAACTTACCAAAAATTTTAACGGTGATGACGTGCGTCTCAGGGTTTTAGCCGCAACGGGATTGGTTCATCATCAGCGTGGTGAGGCGGAGAAAGCCGCACAACTTGCTATTGAACTGGATCAGTCATTGAGCAAAAAAGATGAACGGTCTTTAACCAGCGAAGAATCATTGGAAATAGCACACTTGCTGCTAGTCGCAGGAGATAAGGAGAAAGCGATTTGCTTGCTGCAAAGCGAAATCAAGAATAATCCTGAGAGTCCTATGTTGCATAAAGTTGTTGCAGATATTTTTGAACAAGCTGGAATGCGTGAGGAAGGCAATCGCTTGATCGAGGCTACGCGCCAGGAAGCGATTCTTATGATGAATCGCGGTGTGTTGCTGGTTAGTAAAGGACAATATGAAGAGGCAGTCTGCGCAATGCGCGAAGCTCGCGCCGCCATGCCAACGAATGTTCGGGTGTTATTGAACCTGGCGCATGTGTTTATTGCGTATATACAGAAAAAAGGCTCAGTGCCCGGTCTGATAGATGAAGCTCGTAACAGTCTGCTAGCGGCAAACGAGCTGTCGCCTGGAGAACCGCGTTTTAAACGATTGATGACAACATTGAATGAGCTTGTTTGAGTTTTTTTCGCGGTTAGTTCTCAACTAACAAAGAAGTTACGCATCATGCCCATATCTTCATGTTCAAGATTATGGCAATGATAGAGAAATAATCCTTTGAAGTCATTGAATGGTTTTATGATTTCTATTTCTTCCCCCGGCATAACTAATACAGTATCCTTCCAGCCGCTGTTAATAAAGCCATGTTTGACAGTATCGTATCCGTTATCCTGATGAACTTGCGTTCGCGATAAGATTTGAAACTGTTGACCATGTAAATGGATGGGGTGCGGTACCGACATCATCATTCCCATACCACCACCGCGTCCGCCGCGGCGCATGCCACCGCTCATTCCCGGATTGTGGTGAAATATCTTGATTCTCTGAATGGTATTTACCGGGATTTGCTCAGCTTCTGTGTAATCATACATATCGAATGTCCTGCCGTTTAACTGGAAAGACATGTGTCGCATGCCGATGGCGATTGGAACAACTTTGTCAGGGTGCGTAACATTCTGAAGCGTTAAACGCGACATAGGCACTAGCGTATCCGGTAATTTTGGGGAATCACTGATATGCTCGGTAATTTGGAATTTTGCGATGGTGATTTCTCCATCCTGACCAAAGGCGGTGCCCATCATTCCCATACCACCCCCCATACCGCGACGCATTCCGCCACGCATGGCATCTCCTCCATGCGAAGTTGTGCCGTAAGCCAAGCTTTGTAATGTGACGTCAGAACCTGGCTTACGGCCGCTAAAATCAATCCACAATTCAATGCGCTCCGCGGGAGCAAGCATGACGTAAGGTAAGTCTTGCGGTCTTTCCAGCAGTCCGCCATCGGTTCCGATTGCGGTGATCGGAGTGCCATCGCTCCATCCGAGCTTATAAATTCGTGCATTCGATCCGTTCAAGATGCGCAAGCGATAGGCCCTGGTTTTCACCGGGATGGTATAGTCTTTTTGACCGTTCGCTAGAATGACATCACCAAGGAATCCCCTCATTCTTTGGTGCATGCCAAGAATGTAGCGAAGTTGATTGCTGCTGGAAAAACTGCGATCCTGAATGATCAATGGGAGATCGAACTCGCCGCTGGGTAGGTCTAATTTCCGTTCAAATTCATCGGATACCGTGATAAGGCCCGCCAAGCCCTGATAGACTTGCGGTGCGGTTAATTCGTGGGTATGCGCATGGTACCAGTTGGTTCCGGCGGGATTGGTTACTTCGAATTCATATAAGTACTGCTCGCCCCGAGAAATGGCATACATCGGATGTCCATCCATCGGTTGGGGAACATGCATGCCATGCCAATGTGTGATGCAAGGCTCTGGCAATTGATTATTGAAATAGATTCGGACTTTCTGACCTCGCTCAAAATTGAGGATAGGGCCTAAATAACCCGGCAACTCTTTAAGCGTTGATGAGGGGCCTTTAAGCAGTTTGCCAATGTATTTAAAAACATGTGTATGCGGGCCGGGCAAAATGGGAACATCGGCAGTTTGAGCATCCAGTGCGATTTCTACATCGGCCTTGAACGAAGGATTGGGTGTCCTGTTACCTTCCTGTCCTTTTGCAAAACTCAAACCGGGAATTGCCGCGGTCAGCGCACCTAGCGTTGCGTATTGTATGAATTGGCGTCTTTTATAATTAAAGTTTGGCATGATTTAACTCTTAGAATTTCAGCGAGAAAGTCTGTGTGTGCATAGTGAATAATTCAACTCAATCATTAGTCAGGATCTCTCTTAGATAAATTTAAAACTTATCCGTAGCATTAAAAGCAGTCTACCAGTTCAAGTATAACAAGTAATCCATTTTATACTTGAATGATGAAGAGCTTCCGAAATTTGAGAAACCAGGGAACAGGGAGTGCGATGCTGATGAAATTAGGAAAGGAGCGCCAATAACATTTGCGGGGAAGAATTTGCTTGTGCCAGTACTGCGGTAGCTGCTTGTTGCATGATTTGTTTTTTTGTGAGTGAGGTTGTTTCTACTGCGTAATCGACGTCTTGAATTCGTGACTGGCTGGCAGTTGTAGCTTCCACGCTTGTTTGATTATTGGTGATAACTGATTGAAGACGGTTTAATTGTGCGCCGATTTTGGATCTTTCCTCATTAATCTGATTGAGAGCCAAATCTACCTTATAAGTAGTAAATCCGGCATTGTTGATAAGATCCAGATCTTGAATGCTCAATGCGCTTGTGTTGACTGCTCCCAAGCTGATATCCAATGTATCTGTTTTGTTGGCGCCCACTTGAAGGCGCTTGTTATTGCCTACAGCTGCTGTTCCTATATCTTCCCAAATTTCATTGAATCCGCTTGTAGGATTGGTTCCACCTCTCGAGCCAGTATCGGAGATAACGCTTTCAGCGGTTCTGGCCGGGCCGCCATCAGCGTTTAAGCCTCCGATTGCTCCGGTGTCGCTGTCGGTAAGATTCATACTCGCAATATAAGCGGCGCCATTTGCAACAAAATCCGCATTAAAAGCATCAGCGTTTGCATATAAGCCTCCGGTAGCAGCACTAATTGCATCGCTTAAAGTAGCGCTTTGGTTTTGATTCAAATAAACCATAACGTCTTTAATACCTGATCCGCCATGATCTTTGATTACTTGGTGTAAGTAGCGCACTGCGGAATAAGCGGCGGAATAATCATCCGATGATCCTCCCCACGATGCACCTGCTGAACCAAAAGTTGCGGCTCTGGCCATAACACCGCCAATGCCGACACTATTGATCGAGGCCTGCAAGCGTTCATCGGCGCCATGGATAAACTCGGCCGCGCCTTCCATAAACCAGGTTTGATCGGTAGTCGGATTGAACATAGAGCCGATGTTCATACTTCGATACATAACGGCATGTACCATTTCATGCGCTATAATACGGTCGTTGTAGAATGGTGCATTGCCGCCATTTGGTAGATTGGCCGGTGTGAAATCACTCATATCGATCTGCAGCTTGACATCCGTTGCTTTGCCTGTGTAGCTTCCAGGTACGGCACCAACAACCCGGGCAGCAGTGCCTCCGGCGCCATCGGTGAATGTTGTCAATTCGATATTCATATCAGCACCATCCGCAGAGATTCCAAAATACTGTTGTATCATATTCTCTGCGTCTTCGAGCCAACCATACTGCAAGCCGTAGACAACTGCTAATTGATTGGTATCGCCTAGGACACTGCTTCCAGAGAAATCAAAAATTTTATCTCCATTAAAAGTGCTGGTGGTTGCAACTTTTTCCATTTCCTGGATGAGTTGATTGGTTTCTTCCTGGAGTGCTTTTTTGTCGGTAAGGCTGTTCGTTGAATTCGCAGCCTGGATGGATAATTCACGGATACGTTGCAATGAAGTCGTCATTGAAGACAATGCACCATCGGCTGTTTGTAACATTGAAACGCCATCATTGGCATTTCTAGTGGCCTGATTTAGGCCTCTTATTTGAGAGGTCATTCGTTCAGAAATAGCGAGACCAGCTGCATCGTCTTTCGCGCTATTAATCCGCATACCCGACGATAGCCGTTCTAATGAACGACTAAGATCCGTGGTGGAGGCTGTTAAATACCGTGAAGTATTCAATGCTCCCAAGTTTGTATTAATAGACAAAGTCATTTTCTTTTGATAGCAATTTAGTTACTGTCTATTAACGATTTGAAGTTATTTTTCTTTAGTATTGGAAGCTATACTTAACCGCAGAGTATCTTAATACACAAAGAATTTCGATCAGACCATGCTTTTTGCGAGCAATATGCAAAATACTGGCGGAAGTCTCCGACATGGGGAATGTAAAAGAATTGGACGCTTTGGCTTCAGCCGATAGCGGTCAAAATGGAGTAGCCCAGTCCCATGCTTGCGCAAATGCAGATGGCCGTTACGATTCCTATTTTATATTTGAACAAAGCGTAAAATGTGATGATGCCAAGCAAAGCCGAAAACCATTCAAAAGATCCTTCAAAGCCCTGTGGCCAAAGTACATGGTAAGTAAAAAATACCGCTAAATTTGCAATAACACCGACCACGGCTGCCGTTACACCTGTCAATGGTCCAGAAAATTTGACGTTGTGGCGGGTAGCTTCAACTGCCGGAGCACCTAGTAAGATAAAAAGAAAAGAAGGTAAAAACGTAAACAGCGTAGCAATGAATGCGCCAGCAATACCTGCTAAAAATAGCAAGTCAGCTCCAAAAAGCGTTTTTGTCCAGCCGCCGACAAATCCTACAAAGGCGACGATCATAATAAGCGGACCAGGTGTGGTTTCTCCCAACGCCAATCCATCAATCATTTGCGTGGCATTCAACCATGCATAGTGCTCGACGCCTCCCTGAAAAACATAGGGAAGGACTGCATAGGCGCCTCCAAAAGTTATTAGAGCGGCTTTTGTGAAAAACCAGCCCATCTGTGTCAAGGTGCCGTTCCAACCAAATTGCATGGAAAGCAAAGTCATTATAGCGGCCCAGATAGAGAGTCCGATTACTGCAAAGATGATGAAACGGCTCCATTTAAAACGAGTGTGTTCAGCGAGCGGCGTGTCATGATCAATTATGGCGGGACCATAGGTATGCTTTGAGTTTATTGAGTGTTTGCCAATCTGAAATTTGTCAGGCATGAAATAAGAACCAATATAACCAACTAGGCCGGCCGATACCACGATATAAGGAAAAGGGAGATTAAAAACAAAGATCGCGACAAAGGCTATGATCGAGATGGCGCGCAGCAGATTGTTTCTCAGAGCTTTGCAGCCGATACGATAAGCTGCAAAAACAACAATGGCGACAACTGCAGGTTTGATACCGTACAAAATTCCGGCAACTGCTGGAATTTCGCTATAAATTAAGTATATCCATGTCAGAGCTATTAAGATGAAGAAGGATGGCAATACGAATAACGTACCGGCAATAATTCCACCCCAAGTGCCGTGCATCAGCCAGCCAATATATATCGCTAACTGCTGAGCCTCTGGGCCGGGTAATACCATCGTATAATTTAGTGCATGCATAAAGCGTTGTTCGGAAATCCAACGCCGCTGCTCGACCAGTTCTTGGTGCATCATGCTGATTTGACCGGCGGGTCCGCCAAAACTGATGAAGCCTAACTTAAGCCAATATTGGAATGCTTGCCAAAACGATACTGGTTCAGGTTGCGCGGAGCCATGTTCGGTTGCTTCAGACATTGAGATCGATTTAATGAATCAAGTGATAAAAATAAGACTCTGTACAGATCGGTTGAAAATCAGCGCTCAACTATACTCCACCGAGAGTGATCTTCTGTAGCTTTTTGTAATACTGAATTTCTTTCTTGCTTGGGAAGTTTGCTTATTTCAGTGACCACATCAAAAAATTTTTTCATATCGCGGGCATTTTGCGTAAGAATTGCATGGAATGCGGGGACCAATTGAGAATAAATCGAGACCGTCGCCAGTAATGCGTTATTCATAGGTTGGGAGAACCACGGATCATAGTGATTAAGTTCGGGGTTTTCAATTTTTAAGTCAGAGAACTCTGCCCGCAATTGATCAAATATACGCGCTTTCTGAGCACGCTTCTCCGTATCGGTGATATCGGATTGAAATAATTCCTGCAGGTATTTGCGATGCTTGAAAATCAGATTGGTAAAAATTGCTTCCCTTTCTTGCCGGGCATTTAATGCGGATTGTTCGAGAACAGTGCCGTTATGAGCAAACCAGCGTTTAATTCCCTCCTGCTCGACGGCTGTTGCAAAGGATTCGTTAAAAACGGTGTCTCCTGGCACATAGACGACTTGATGCGCCAGTTCATGAAAAATCAACCGTGCAAGATTTATTTCGGAGTAGCTAATGAAAGTATTGAGCACCGGGTCACTGAACCAGCCCAACGTGGAATAGGCGCGGACTCCACCGACCTGAACATCATAACCTTCATTTCTGAGTTCTTCGGCGTAACGTTCTGCGTTAGCTTGAGAAAAGAAACCACGATAATTAACACAACCAACTTTCAGAAAGCACCATTCTTTGAGCTCAAAAGACAACTCCGGGGATGCAAATACATTCCAAACAACGAAGGGGCGCTCTAAATTCGCATAACTTGTGTAACTTCGGTTATCGGGTAATTTTAGTTCACGGCTTGCGAATTTCCGCAATTGAACAATTTTAGTAAGTGAATTTTTTAAACCCGGATCAACATCCGGATTTTCAATGACAGAACTGATTGGTTGAGCTCGATGAAGAACTTCAAGATGACCATTGATCGCTTGTGCATAATAAGGAAGATTCGCACATGCACTGAGCAAGCTGACGGAGGTCAAGGTAATGACAAATCTGAGAATTGTGAAGGCTCGAAATATCACGTTCATTCATGAAAGCAATGAAGTTAAAAGAATGGCGCTTTAATTGGATATTCTAACTATTTTCCAAGATTTCTTCTCAATAAGGTTTGATCTTTTTTATTCAAGTTATTAGCAAAGAAACTATCAGATTTTATTTTTTCTCATTAATTCCAAATTTATTGCCGTATTTTTGGGGCTATAAATTTTCTTTGGATGCTGCCGAAATAAATGTTCGTATTTAAAAGGAAAAATTTATTCGTTTAATTTTCTGTTAGTTTTTATGGGTGCTATGCGTATTTTTTTATGAAAATATTGACTGAAGAATGGCTAATACTAGGAGTCACTTCTGAAGGTCGAACATTTCGACCGAGTGATTGGTCGGAACGGCTTTGCGGAGCGCTTGCAAACTATAACGCTAAGGGGCGATGGGAGTATTCTGACTATGTTCAGCCCGTCATCTATGAAGGGAAAGTGGCTGTCCGAGTACGCACATCATTAAGTGACATTCATGCGACACATTATCAATTCATTATGGATTTCGCGGTTAATAACCGGCTCCAAGTAATCCCGACTGGAGAAAGCATCTCTCTTGAAGAAACTGTTGTAGAAACCGTTGAAGAAGCGGAAGTAGTATGGTCTGTAAAAAGCTGGATATTAGCGTTGTTGCTGCATCAATGGAAAGCGCGAATACCGTTTAAAAATTATTAGCCTCGCTGAAACGGGCAGAATGTTCGTGTCGTAAATTCTTCAAAGCGATTTAAGAAACTCAACCAAATCCAATCGTTGTTCTTTATTAAGTGCCGGCAGAATGGAGCCGTCGGGTAGTGGCGTTCGACCGGAAGCATACTCATGACCCTCGTTATAATTGCCCCAAATATGCGTGCGGAATAGAAATCCTTGGTATCCCGTTGTTCTGAAGCCGACTTTTTCGGGATCGAATGCACGTGCGCCGACCATAAATTCATCCGGCCGATACTCACCGTCGATAGGATCATCGGGCCGTCGTTTAGGCAAGAGCAAATCATACAATGTTGGAACAGAGCCATTATGCAGGTAAGGCGCGGTTGCCCAAATCCCATTGAGTGGACGGGCTTTATAAGCCATTATGGACGCGAAGGGTGACTCGGTGGTATCAGGGGAATAGTTGCCATTTTTTAAAGATGATCGCACTTCGTTATCAAAAAAAGTATAGGCAAAATCGAATGACCGTTCGAGCCATCTGCGGATAAACCATTTATCGCTGTCAGGAGTCGTGACGACATTGCGGGTTGCTGCGGTTAGCAGTGTTACCGCAGGTGCCTGTTGCTGTATTAAAATATTTCCAGTACTAACACCCACATACTGATTCCTGAGGATACCGCTATAGCCAAGAAAATCAATCGCATTGGTGGCCATTTTTGAATCAGTCCCGACGGAAGAAATTGAAATCATGTTAGCGACAATGCGTCGTTCCGGGTCAGTGCGCTTGATGTGACCGTGACAAATCGCGCAATATCGAGAAAAAATCTCAGCGCCTCTTGCCATACGTTCTTTATCGATTTTGGGTAGGATATGCTCGGGCCACGGCGGCGATGTTAATTTGCGCAAATGATTTTCCACGCGACGCAAATTGCGGATGTCGATTGAGGATTGAAAATCGATATGTTTGGAATCGAATCCTTGCCCACCTAATATCGAAGATAATGTGAAGCCGTCTTTTTCTTGCCAATCCAAAGTCGCGAAAACACCAATGACTTGTCCGGCGTTTCGAGCCATTGGCCCCAATCCGCTATTATCGACTCTGCCATTCCATTGAATATAATCGTGCTGCGGAATATCCCAGAGAAATGGATAGCTGACAGGAGCATCGGCCGGGTTATAGATCTTGTTGCGTAACCGGATTAATTGCTTGTCGCTTAAATAATTCTGAATTTTCTCAATAATATGATCGCGATCATGGCTACTAAGAACCGGCTCGACATTTGACATGACGACTGTCAGCTCATCTTGGGATAAGATGTCAGCCAGTAATTCGCGTAATTGCTGTGCACTCATGACATGTTCCAACACACGATTATAAATACGGCCAAATGCATCCAATCTGGCGTAACCATAGCGCGTCAACGGGCGCTTGCTATCTCGTGGTGAGTTAATGATGGTGTAAGTTTTGATGCGTTGGGTATATTTCGTGAGATCGGCCAAGATGTCGCTGATTTTGCTATAGTCACCGTGTTTCAATACATTTGTAACAAAACGATCTCGCTTTTCCGGATTCTCCAGGGTAGTGTGCAGAGCGGCTGCCAAGTCAACCATGAAGGTTTCCATATCGGAATTGGCCGGACCGCCGTCGATACGAATTCCGGTGCCTTGGTAGTTGATCTGAGTAGTATGACAAGCTGCGCAAGTGAATCCCATATAAGTTTTGCCATGATACTCATCACGCACCATGCCGACGGGTAACCCATCCGGATTGCTGGCAGTAGGGCGTTGCGGCAGATAACCGTAGCGATCCATGTTGTTATCGCTGCGGAACAAGTCATTGGAGTTCGATTGTTCTAGTGCTAGAAAAAAGCTATACGGTAATAAATTGGAACCTTGCGGAACATTGTAGAACCATAGGCTATCCGCAGCCGACCAGCCCTGATCAAGATAAACGGTTCGTGAAAAGTGATCGCCGAATTTATCCGCGCCGCCAGTAAGCGCCCCTCGTTCCGCATCGGTATCACGTAATTCATAGGATCGCCAAGAGACACCGATGATCAGCCAGGTTATCGTTAATAAAATGGTTGTTAATAAGAATCTTTTTAACCAATGATTGCTTCTATGCTTAAAGGTCATATGGAAGTAATACTGTTCAGCAAGTGTTCAGGTTTTATTTGTTTAAATCCAGTGCGATTCTATTGTCGAATATTGATGTTGTTCTTTAGCAACGATAAAAACCCCTATTTCAGCTGATATTGATACTATGAAATTGCCGATTTCATATATGATGGTCAGCCTATTTTGTGTGAAAAGGATGTGAAGAGCATCACAGTTTTTTCAAAGGATTTTATGCATACTTTTCTATTTAGGCATCTGTTTTTCAGCTTAATCGTCATAATCGCATCAAAAATCACTTTCGCGCAACCGGTGGCTCCGTTACCTTTAGGAGCGGATTCATTCAGACAACCCGCATCGTCACCTGCTATACGGGAAATGGCACCATCCATGGCGCCGTTCAGAAATGAATTACCTAGACCGAGCGTGCCAGTGCCGACGGGAACGTCGCATGGGCCGGTTGTGCTCTATACCATCGAGGAGATACAGCGATTGGGTTTGCAAGCGAATGGCTTGGTTCTTGCAGCGCGTTCGCAAGTGGGTATGGCAAAAGGCGGTGTGATTGCAGCCACGGCTTATCTCAATCCGGAAGTTATGTTTATGGTGGGGCCGATGGACAGGCGTTTGCCAGAGAGATTGACAGGGCCATCGAATTATCAGCAATCTGTTACCGTCATTCAACCGATCGAAAATCCTTTCATGCGTAGCGCACGTATTGCCGCATCAGAAGCTGCCGTTGACGCCAGTCGCGCAAGTCTTGATCAAGTTAACACCGATCTTGCAGCGTTGCTGCGTGTCCGTGCTTACGAGTTGTTATTGCGGCAAGATCAGGCAGCGCTGGAGCAATCGATATACGATTTATTGGAAAATGTACGTCAGCGTATTGCGGCCAATGTGGAGCATGGCGAAGCAGCGCGTTTCGAACTGATTCGTGCCGATACGGAATTGCAGAGCGCGGCTAATCGCAAGGAAGCTGCGCGATTGAACGCGGAGCGCGCCAAAGTGTTTTTAATGCAGCTTACAGCCGGAGTTTTACCCGTCAATTTCCAGGTGAAAGGTTCATTAAAAGACCCGATTGAATTACCATCGCTGGATGAATTACGCCAGCAAGTCGTCAAAATTAATCCCGATGTGGTGCGCTTGGAAGCGGAACAAGAGCGTGCCAATCAACGCATCAGCCAAGAACGTGCTTCGATTTTGCCGTCGGTGAATGTGATGTATTCCAATTATCAGGATCAGCAATTCCAATCCAATAGCGCAGGTTTAAGCGTCAGAATTCCGATTTGGTACCGGCGCAAAGGCGAGATTGATACGGCTATTCACGATTCTGCGCGAATCCGTGAATCCTTGGAGTATCGCCGTTATGAAATTGAACAAATATTCGAAGCAGCCTGGCAAGCTTATCAGATCGCTGTGCAACGAGTTGCCATGTTTGACGGTGGTTTGATTAAAGAAGCGGAAAATGCGGTCAGAGTTGCTGAAGCAGCCTATAAATTCGGCGAGCGTAATTTAATCGAATTTTTGGATGCACAACGGATACTGCGCGGAATTCTGGCCGATGCCTTGCAAACCCGTTTCGATCTTCACGCAGCTGCCGCTGAAATTGATCGCTTGCGTGCGCATTATCCTAAGGAGTTAATTTCAGAATGAAAATCACCCCGATAATTATTGGCTCGTTGTTATTAGCGGCGTTGTTATTATCCGCCTGCGGTGGAAGAAGCGATGAACAAGCTTCCCGGCAATTCGATGAAGAGCGGGATATCAACAGCATTGAAGTTCGCCCGGAATTGCTCAGCCGGCTAAAAATCGGCAACCCGCTTTTGGTCGATCTTACCGACAAAATATTGGTGCCTAGCCGAGTTCAGATCGATGAAGAAAGAACTGCGCAGATTGGTTCTTATGTGACCGGACGGATTATCGAACTATTTGTTATTCTAGGCGATTATGTCAAACCTGGTCAGCCGCTGGCACGGATTACCAGCCCGGATTTAACGAATTCTCAATTGGCTTTTTTGCGTGCTTTATCACGAGTGGTTGTCACCACGAAGGCATTGGAACGCGCACAACATTTGCTTGTCGCCGATGCGATTCCGCTGGCCGAGGTGGAACGCCGCCAATCTGACGCGGAAATTGCGCAAGCCGAACTCGCTGCGGCGACTGATCAACTTCGATTGTTCGGTATGGGTGAAACGGAGTTGAAGGAATTGCGGCGCAAAGGAAAAGTGTTGCCGTGGCTGGATATCAAAGCAACACGGGAAGGTTATGTGATTTCACGTGAGGTGATTGTCGGCAAAGTGGTGCAGCCAGCCGATGCGCTTTTTCAAATCGCAGATCTTTCTCATGTATGGGTGGTTGGCGATGTGCCGGAGCAGATTGCGCGAGACGTGCGGCTGGGTCAGCATGTGGAAATCAATGTGCCGGCAATCGGTGATACCGATTTTGACGGTATCATCATTTTTGTTTCCGATACGGTTAACCGGCTGACACGCACGGTGATGACGCGTGTAATGGTGGAAAATCCTGAGCGTAAATTGAAGCCGGATATGCTGGCCAACATGCACATAACCGACTCGCAACATAAAACTTTGGTGGTACCGGAAGCTGCCGTGGTTCGTGAGTTAAACCAGGATTATGTTTTTGTCGTGACCGATAATAATCATTTTCAGCGGACACCTGTTGAACTGGGACATGAGGTAGCGGATTTTCGTCCGATATTGAGCGGGCTTACCATCGATCAGAGAATTGTTATGGAAGGTGCTTTTCATCTGGATAGCGAGCGCAAGCTTGCTGAATTGGAATAATTGCCATGTCCGTTATTGTACGTGCGATGTTAAACCAGCGCCTGCTGGTTTTGGTTATTGGGATCATGCTTTGCGTGGCTGGCGGATTTGCCGTAAAGAGTCTATCGGTCGATGCGTTTCCGGATGTCACTAATATTCAGGTACAAGTCGCTACGGTGGCGATCGGCCGTAGCCCCGAAGAAATGGAAAGATTGGTGACGGTTCCGGTCGAGATTGCCATGACCGGCTTGCCGGGGTTGGTTGAAATGCGGTCGATGAATAAAAGCGGATTGTCGCTGATCACATTGGTTTTCACTGATCAGACGGATATCTATTTTGCCCGGCAATTAGTGATGGAACGTATCATCGATGTGACGCCGCGTCTGATTCCCGGCATTACACCCGTATTGGGGGCGGTTTCAACAGGGCTGGGCGAGGTGTATCAGTATACGATTGAACATCCTGACGACGGTAAACGCCCATTGACATTCGAAGAATTGATGGAGCGGCGCACCGTACAAGATTGGGTGGTGCGCCCGATGCTGCGCTCGATTCGCGGTGTAGCGGAAATCAACTCGATTGGCGGTTATGTTAAGGAATACCAGGTCTATGCCGACCCCAATAAATTACGGCATTATGATTTGACGCTAGCCGATGTGGATCGCGCTTTGGCCAGTAATAACGCCAATGCCAGCGGTAATATTTTGGCTTTGCATTACGAGCAATATCTAATTCGTGGTGTCGGTCTCATCGCGACCTTGGACGATATCCGCAATATCGTATTACGTGAAATGGACGGTGTCCCGATTTACGTGCGCGATGTTGCCGAGGTCAATTTTGGCGGCGAGGTGCGGCAAGGCGCGAGTATTAAAAACGGTGATACCGAATCGGTTGCTGCGATTGTAATGATGCTGCGAGGCGGTAACGCTAAGGAAATTGTTGGGCGTGTCAAAGAAAAAGTAGCCGAAATTAACGAGCGCGGCCTGTTGCCGAACGGCTTACAAATCGTACCGTTCTATGATCGCACGGATTTGGTGGATGGTGCATTGGCGACAGTGCAAAGTACGTTAATGGAATCATTGATTCTGGTGATCGTAGTGCTATCAATTTTTCTGGGTACTGTCCGCACCAGTATCGTCGTGTGTTTTACGCTGATTATCACGCCACTGGTCACTTTTATGGTGATGAATTACTATGGCATGCCCGCCAACTTGATGTCATTGGGCGGATTAACCATTGCTTTGGGCATGATGGTCGATCCGACCGTGGTGGTGGTGGAGAACATCTATCAACGCCTTGGCGAAGCGAAGGATACCGGTAAATCCAAATTTCAGGTGATCGTCGATGCGGTTTCAGAAGTGGGTACACCGGTTATTTTCGGTGTTTTTGTGACCATATTGGTATTCTTGCCGCTGATGACGCTGGAAGGCATGGAAGGAAAAACTTTCAGTCCGTTAGCGGTGACAATCGCGATTGCATTGTTGGTGGCGCTCTTCGTTTCATTGCTGATATCCCCGGTGTTGAGCGATTATCTGCTCAGAGGCGGCAGCGAACAGGATACCAAAATCGTGGCCGTGCTCAAAGGCGCTTACTTGCGCGTGTTCAACCTGGCCATGGGGAATCAGAAAAAGACCATGATTATTGCCATTTCCTGTTTGATGGGCGCTTTTGTATTATTTCCGTTTTTGGGAAAGTCTTTCATTCCCATCATGAAAGAGGGCGCCACAACACCCGTGATCATTCGCGCGCCTTCTATTTCTTTGGAAGAAGCCATCAAACTGGAAACCGAAGCGATGAAACTGATTGCTGCCGTGCCAGGTGTGAAATCCGTGGTTTCCAAACTCGGACGCGGCGATACGCCTGCTGATCCCGCTTCGCAGAATGAATCCGATCCGATCGCTGACTTGGACTTGGAAGGTTCCGGGCGTACCCAGGAAGAGATCGAAGAAGATATTCGCAAGGCACTTGATGCGTTACCGGGTGTGAATATCGTGTTATCACAGCCGATTGCGCAGCGTGTCGATGAAATGGTTACTGGTGTGCGCTCGCAAGTGGCAATCAAGATTTTTGGCGACGATTTGGAAAAACTACGCAAGCTTTCCGAACAGGTTGCGCGCATCGTGAAATCAACACCGGGCGCTAGGGATATTCGCATCGAACGTTTATCCGGGCAACATGAATTGACTATCAATATCGACCGGCACGCTATTGCGCGCCATGGTATTAACGTTTCCGACGTCAACGAATTGATTTCCACCGCAGTCGGCGGTAAAGCCGTGACGCAGGTTTTTGAGGGTGAGCGCCGTTTCACGCTGCTGTTGCGTTTCCCTGAGCGTTTCCGGAATGACGTTGAAGCGATCAAAGATTTGTTATTGAGACCGGTTAATACGACGGTGCAGAACGGTATGGCGCAAGGCGGCATGTTGGTGCCGCTCAGTGCGGTAGCTGATATTAAAGTGGTTGACGGGCCTGCGATCATCTCGCGAGAATTCGCCAAGCGGCGCGTGGTCGTCGGTGCTAACGTCCACGGTCGTGATATGGGAGGTTTTGTCGAAGAATTGCAGCGGCGGACTGCAAAAGAAATCAAATTGCCATCCGGTTATTATTTCGTCTGGGGCGGGCAATTTGAGAATATGGAACGCGCGATGGCAACGCTTGGTGTGATTGTGCCGATCACGTTGGCAGCTATATTCTTCTTGTTATTCATGCTGTTCAATTCGATCAAGCTGGCAGTGCTCATTTATTTGGTATTGCCGTTTGCGTCGGTTGGTGGTGTGGTTGGTTTGTTTGTTACCGGGCAGTACTTGTCCGTTCCGGCTTCGGTAGGTTTTATTGCCGTGTGGGGCACGTCCATTCTGAATGGTGTGGTGCTGATTTCGTTTGTGCGTGAGTTGCGTGAGAAAGGTTTTGGCGTGGAAGAGGCTGTAAGAAAAGCCTGCGCACAACGTTTTCGTCCGGTCATGATGACTGCCGCTACGACAGTGCTTGGTCTGGCGCCATTTCTGGCAGCGACCGGATTGGGGTCAGAAGTACAGAAACCGCTTGCCATCGTGGTTATTTGCGGTTTGACGACCGCAACCATGATGACGATGGTGGTGATGCCAATGCTCTATCGCTGGTTTGATGACGAGCCTAAGTCATTACCATCCGATCAAACAGAAGAAATCTCTCCATCCTGATCGAAAAGCCCGTCGCATAATCTTATTTGCACCCCGTAATAACGGGTTGCTTGCCGATTTGCTGATGACGGTTTATCCGGGTAGTGTTTGTTTGGGCTAGACGGGTTTATGAGGTTGGATGAATATTCGACGAACTGTTGTCTTCTACGAGTGCCGGGTAGGCGTTGGTTTCAGAGCCTGTTTCCCTTTTCTTGCTGCGTTGATTTAACAGGCGTTTTCGCGCGCGAATGCAAATCCAGATGAAGCGCTGCTTTAGCGAGTAAATGTGCACTGACCGGTGCGGTAATAAACAGAAATAGTGTGATCAAAACTTCGTGCAGGCTGATACCGGTATCGCGGCTGCTGAAAAATATCGCTGATGCAATTAAAAGGCTGCCGACTCCCAGGGTTGTCGCTTTGGTCGGACCGTGCAGACGCATATAAAAATCCTTTAATCGCAATAGCCCTAGAGAGCCTATGAAAGTGAAGGCGGCGCCGGTCAGAATCAAAAATGATAGTAAATATTCCAGCATGACTTACTCGATAATATCACCGCGCAATAAATACTTGCACAGTGCAACCGTGCCGATAAAGCCCATTAAGGCGATCAACAAAGCTGCTTCAAAAAACAGCGCGTTACCCAGATGTATACCCAGCAGCATCAGTAACGCGATGGCATTCACATATAAAGTATCCAGCGCCAGAATCCGGTCTGGCGCGCTGGGACCGAGCAACAGGCGCCAGCAACACATACCGATAGCCAATACGACCAATCCAAATGCCACTGTAATTGCGAAATCTAGCATTGTTCGAAAATCTCCCTTAATGGGCGCTCATAGCGATCCTTGATCGTTGCGATCAGATTATCCGGGTCGTTTTCATTGAGCGCATGAACCAATAAATAGCGGCCATCCTCAGACAAACGCGCCGACACGGTTCCGGGTGTCAGTGTGATGCTGTTAGTCAATAAGCCGATGGCCAGACTGGAAGTCAGGTCCAATGGCAATTCGATAAAAACCGGCTTAAGCCGATCCGGATTGCCAAGGATCAATCGTGCAACGGTGAAATTAGCAATGATGATATCGTACAACAGTAAACCAATATACCGGATTAAAGTAAATGGTCTGCGGATGGTAATAGCTTCAGGCCAGAAACGCAGAGTCAGTAAAGGTATCACCCAGCCCAACAATAATCCGAGAAGAATCTGCCCGGGCGAGACGCTATTTGTCAGTAGCAACCAAAGGCCGGTCAATAGGGGCGACAAGATTGGATGAGGCAGAAAACGGGGACGTGTTGTCATTTTGCAGTACCTAACACGGAATATATGTAGTTTTCCGGCTGCAACAACTGATTTGCTGTGGCCAGTGTAAATTCGCTGATGATGCCGGCTCCGATCGTTAAGGCCGCGCATAACGCCAGCAAGCAAACCACAATCGCCAGGCCGCTAAAGCCGGGTGTTAATGCTTGTTGGGAATTGATACCGGTTGCGGTATGGGATGCTTGTTGTAATTGCGCGCGGTAAAACAGCATACTGCCGCTCCGTGCCAGAGCGATAATTGTGAATAAGCTGGTAATCAGCATTGCGCCCATGATCCATGGCAATGCGGTATGTGGTAAGGCTGCTTGCAGAATTAATAGTTTTCCGATGAAGCCTGATAACGGAGGAAGTCCTGCAATCAAGATTGCCGCAATAAAAAAGAGAGCGCCGGTTAACCGTTGATGCGGGATTACCGGACCTGGCTCGAACCGGTCGTTGATCTCTAACCGGCGCGTAGCGATAATATCAGCGAGCAAAAAGAATGCTGCCGCTGCAAAAGTCGAATGAGGCAGATAAAACAATCCGGCAGCGATACTGGTATGGGTATTGATACCAAAAGCGATCAGCAGCGTACCGATGGATGCAATGACCAAATAGGCGATTTGCTGCCGTAGATATGTACTTGCCAGAACGCCGAGTACGCCTGCGATCAGTGTCGCCAGAGCCAACGGCAGTAACCAGGGATCGATCAAATCGGAAACGTTTCCCGCTTGTGAACCGAAGATCAGAGTATAAACCCGCAGAATACTGTACGCTCCAACCTTGGTCATGATAGCAAATAAGGCGGCAACCGGCGCCGTGGTGTGTGCATAGGCGGCTGGCAGCCACAAGTAAAGCGGCAACAACGCAGCCTTAAGTGCGAATACTGCAAAAAGCAATAAACCTGCCGTACGGATTAATGCGATATCCTCATCAGCGGCTCTAGCGGCTTTTACGGCGAGATCCGCCATGTTCAGTGTTCCCAGCAAGCCGTATAGTGTTCCTACAGCAAATAAAAACAGCGTTGAACCCACCAGATTAATGATGACAAAATGCAAGCCGGCCATTGTGCGAAGCCGCCCGCCGCCATGCAACAATAGACCATAAGAGGCGAGCAGGAGAATTTCAAAGAATACAAACAGATTAAACAAATCGCCTGTCAGAAATGCGCCATTCAAACCGAATAACTGCAATTGAAACAACGCATGAAAATGCGGCCCATCACTATCCGTACCCTGGGTTGCGTAAAGCAGTGCGAACATGGAAACCAATGCAGTGATAAACAACATCCACACTGCCAAGCGGTCTGCAACCAGAACAATGCCAAAAGGCGGCGGCCAGTTTCCAAGTTCGTAAACCAGAATCTCGCCATCGCTGACGATATTGAGCAAATATCCTGCTAGAACAACCAAAACACTTACCGATGCGATGCTGATGAGACGTACCGTTTGCAAGCTTCGTTTTTGCAACAGCAATAATAGAGTGCCTGTCAATAATGGGCAGATAACGGGGAGTATCGCGATATGGCTGATCATGATTTATGTTTTCCATCGACGTGATCGTTTCCCATTTCAAGATACGCCTTGAGGGATAACACGATGACAAAAGCGGTCATGGCAAAACTGATTACGATGGCGGTTAGTACCAATGCTTGGGGTAACGGATCCGCGTATTCCGTCATATGCTCCATGATGATGGGTGGCTTGCCGATCGTGAGCCGGCCCATCACCAGTAAAAATAGATTGACTGCATAAGATAAAAAAGTTAAACCCAGAACAACCGGGAACGTGCGATTCCGCAAAATCAAATAAACACCGCAACCGGTGAGTGTTCCAATTAATATTGATACCAGTGCTTCCATTAGCGGCTTCTCTTTCTCACGCGAGTCGTATGACTTTCTTTGTGAACAAAACCCAAATAAGTCAGTATCAGCAGCGTAGTGCCGACAACTACCAGATAAACGCCCAAGTCAAAAGCCATGGCGGAAGCCAGCTCGAATTCTCCAATTACCGGCCAATTCAGATGACCGAAAGTGGATGTCAGGAAGGGATGGTCAAATGCCCAACTTGCCATGCCTGTCAGCGCTGCAATCAATAATCCAGCGCTAATCACGGTGTGCATGTTGATGGTCAAACGTGTTTGCGCCCAATTAACACCATTGGCCAGGTATTGCATAATCAACGCTACGGCGGTTATCAGCCCGGCGATAAATCCGCCGCCGGGCAGATTGTGACCGCGTAACAAAATGTACACCGATACCAGTAGCGCCAGAGGCAACAATAATCGCACAAACGATGCCATGATGAGCGGATGCAAATCGCTGTCCCAAGGGCGCCCTTGCTGATCTGCTGCGGAACCGGGTAGTTTCAGCCGGTGCAACATTGCGTATATACCGAGTCCGGCTAATGCCAGCACAGTGATTTCACCCAACGTGTCATAACCCCTGAAATCGACCAGTATGACATTGACGACATTGGTGCCGCCACCGCCAGGAACGCTGTTGCTCAGGAAGTAATCCGCGATCGTCTCATAAGGGCGCGTCAATACCGCCCATACCAGCAAACTGACACCCGTGCCGGCTGCAACCGCGATGAGCGCGTCACGGCTGCGCGCCGAATGACTGGATTCCTTAGGAGATTGTTGCGGTAAGAAATATAATGCTAACAGCATGAGGACAATGGTTACCACTTCGACGGATAATTGCGTTAAAGCCAGGTCCGGCGCGGAAAATTTGACAAAAACCAGGGATACACCCAAACCCACTGCACCCAATAAAATGAGTGACACCAAACGTTGCCGATGCATGATGACAGTCCCGAGCGCCGCCATCATCAAAATGATGGTTATCAACAAACTGACGGCATCGATGGGTAGCAATCCGCGATCACCGGTTAAAGCGGATGGACTGTCGATAAAGCTGGTCACTCCGAGTACCATGGTGAAGAGCATGAATACCAGTACCATTCGCTGCAAAGAGTTGGCATTGAGTAACCGGGTTAATTGACTGGCGGTTCGGAACAAAAAATCAATGAGGTTATTGTAGAGCGACTTGAATTCAAAAAGATTTCCTATTTGATCATGCAATACGGATAGCGGCCTGCGCCCCAGATAGACGATAATGCCACCGGTAAGGGCAATAATACTCATCCATAATGCCGGGTTAAATCCATGCCAGATTGCGAGATCATGATCGGGAACCGGCCCTTGAAGTACACCCATAGCCGCTATGTTCAAGATGGGTTCAACGGTAAGCGTCGGCAGCATGCCGACCAGTAAGCATAAGGCAACCAGTAATTCCACCGGTACTTTCATCCAACGCGGTGGCTCATGAGGTGTTTTGGGCAAATCGACCGGCTTGCCATTGAAAAAGACCGTGTGGATGAAGCGTAACGAATAAGCCACGGCGAAAACACCGGCAAGGGTAGCCGCAATGGGCATCAGCCAACCCCACGGTTGATTGGTGTGGTACAACGTTTCAGCAAAAAACATTTCTTTGGATAGAAAGCCGTTGAATAGCGGAACCCCAGCCATGGAAGCCGCGGCCACCATCGCCAATGATGCCGTATGCGGCATAAATTGCCACAGCCCGCGCAGACGGCGCATGTCGCGTGTACCTGCTTCGTGATCGATAATCCCTGCCGCCATGAATAAAGATGCTTTGAAAATGGCATGATTGATAATATGAAAAACCGCCGCAACCGCTGCAAGAGGCGTATCCATGCCAAATAGCAAAGTAATTAAACCCAAATGACTGATCGTCGAGTAAGCGAGCAATCCTTTCAAGTCGTGTTCGAACATGGCAATGTAGGCGGCAATGAGCAGGGTTGCCAAGCCTGTCATGCTAACCAGCCAGAACCATTCGGGTGTGCCCGACAAAGCGGGAAACAAGCGAGCCAGCAGAAATACACCGGCTTTTACCATGGTGGCTGAATGCAGGTAAGCCGATACCGGCGTGGGAGCAGCCATCGCGTTCGGCAACCAGAAATGAAACGGGAATTGCGCGGATTTGGTGAATGCGCCTAATAGAACCAATAACAGCATCGGCAGATGCCAGGGATGATTAGAGATGATGTCGCCGGAAGCCAGAATCACGGACAGGTCATAACTACCGCAAATTTCACCCAGCAACAAAAAACCACCCAGCAATGCCAGTCC
Source organism: Nitrosomonas sp. (assembly GCF_019635155.1). Classification (GTDB taxonomy): domain Bacteria; phylum Pseudomonadota; class Gammaproteobacteria; order Burkholderiales; family Nitrosomonadaceae; genus Nitrosomonas. Next base: position 82,878 of record NZ_JAHBZY010000012.1, read on the forward strand.
GCCGCCGCCTGTGACAGCGAGCGCCATACGTGCGCCGCTACGGGATTCATGCCGCTGTTGCCAGTAACTGATAAGCAGGAACGACGACAAGCTGGTTAACTCCCAGAAAATCAGCAGTTGGATGACGTTTTCCGATAAAACGATTCCCAGCATGGAGCCCATGAACATCATCAGATAGGCATAAAACCGGCCCATGTCATCCCGCTCGGATAAATAATATCGCGCGTAGAGAATAATCAGTATGCCGATACCGAGGATTAGCAACGAAAACAGTAAACCCAGTCCATCCAGACGAAACGTAAGATCCAGTCCGAGCGTGGGTATCCAACGCAGGCGTTGTATGACCGTTTGTTCTGCAAAAACATCAGCGATGGTTGGATATAAGAAAGCCAGTGCAAGTAAAGTGACGGTACCGGCTCCCCATGCCGAATATAGTCGGCCAAGGCGAGAGATGGAGGCTACAAAAATGGCTCCGGCAAAGGGTATCAGAGCGACAAACAGTAAATTCATAAAAACGGATAGATCGGCTTGCTGGAAGCAAGTCTATTCAATAGATGAAATTTCATTCAATAGCTACAATTTAACGATGACTGCATGAGTCGGTTTGAATCTTATTTTGATTGCGTATTTGATCGGAATTGCATTAATTCTTCAGGTGTCATTTGCAACCGAGCCAGACCGGAAACGTAATAAGCCTAATGATACCATTATTGTTCAAACCGATTGCGCATTCGGCTATTCTATTGATTCATGGCGCTATCCAAGATTATCGTTGTTGCTTCAGCGCTGAAAGGAAAGATCGGATACGTTGGGCATTAGCGCCAAGATCGCCTCTCCCGACTCTGGAAACTGAACGCATATCGACACGGGTTTGGTGACCTTCGGCTTGAATTCGAATGACCACATCATCTTTAAAACCCATGACGAAAGTGGAAGCGGTCGCCTCGATCCGGCCATTGGCGGCGGATGCCAAAGCGATTTCCCAGTCTTGTTTTTTTACCAGCGTGATCGCTTGCTCGAAAACTTGTTCGAAAGGCCGGTCAATGACTAATGAACTCAAATCCGGATAACTTTCTTGCTGTAGACTGGCTAGATCTTCCGGTTCGGACCGGTTCAACGGATTATCAGTAACCGATCGGATGGATGAAATGGCAATGAAGTCGGGAGGATTCCGCAAGTCGGTTGTTATATCGTGAATAGGCGGTTTCCCTAAGCCACTCAGTGCGGCTGTGAACAGCGGAACGACGATTAGCAGCGCAAGTATCGAGCCGCCAAGCGTAGCGGCAAGCTCCGGTTCCTTGGCTTGTCTGGCGCGCCAGGTCCCGACCGCTCCGAAAAAAATCGCGAGCAATCCGCTGACGGCGCTTAGGAAGAGCCCTAACAAAGCCATACGGTAATCGATCAAAACCAGACGGTGACAAATAATCGCTAGCGCAGCAAGGATGGCGGCAAATACCGCCGTTTTCATGCTCCGGGCGGTAAAATCAGATCGTTGTTTGTTGATGGCCGGAGCCGGTTGTGCGGGAATACTTTTTCTTTTGTTTGTGGTTGGTTTCATAATGAATGAGAAAAAATGAATGATGGTTGCAATTTTCACTTGCCTTAGTAAAGATGTGCAATTGTATTAGAAAATTTTTTTCGAATAGTTTTTCGAATGATCTATTGCGGAGCTTTACCCTGTAAATTTGTGTGATGTATCCGTTGACTCATCGATTTGATAGTTTCTCATTGCTTCGGCGCTATTCAATTTTTTCATGAAACGTACATTTATACTGCTGAGCCTGGTGCTCGTGTCAATTATTTCAAGTTTGAACGCTAGGGCTGCCATTCATGCGACCGAAGAATATCCCGCGGTGATTGGTCAATATTTTCAGTTCATGCGAGCTGAAAACAGCGATTTGGGCGTATATGACGCGCTTCAGGCATTCAAAAGCGGTAAATTCACACCCTCACAGTCCGCTGTGATGAATTTCGGTATCGGCGCAAAACCGGTGTGGTTAGCCTTGGATGTCACTAATGCGCATCATGAACCGATTGTACGTCAGTTGTTACTGGAGAATGCTTGGTTAGATAAAATCGATGTTTTCTTTTTCCGAGAGAACCAATTAGTCAGCAGCTTTCATACCGGGGATAGTCTGCCATTCTCGCAACGCCCGATCAATCATCGTTTCTTTGTAATTGAACATACTTTCAATCACGGCGATACGCTGATTCTAATTCGGGTGGAAGCGGATGATGCCATGGTTCTTCCCATTTACTTCATGAATGCCGAACAATTGGAGCGCAAGGATTTACTGAATGCTTATAGTTACGGTCTGATGTATGGTGCAATTGTGGCCTTGGTCGCTTACAATTTGGTCCTGTATATCGGTTTGCGGATCGGTTCCTATCTGTTGTATTCCATCTTCTTGTTGTTCTTTATCGCATTAAATCTAGCTTACACGGGCCACGGTTATCAGTGGTTGTGGCCGGATTCCCCCCATTGGCAGCGCTGGGCCAGCGCAGTATTGATTGCGGCGGGTACTACCAGCGGATTTGCATTCACGTTGCAGTTCCTGGATGTCAAAAAAACCTGGCCGCGCGTATATCGCTTCATCATTCTAGGTTGCCTATTTTTTTGTACACTAGTGCTGGCGGCGATGTTCCTGGATGAGCTGGTCGTTGCATTAGCGATATCGTTTGTTTTTATCTTCTGCTTCTATGTGGCGGCTGTGATTTTAGGAATTATTTCACTGAAAATCGGGAATAAATTTGCGAAATACTTTCTGATTGCGTCAATCCTGACGATATGCGGGGGCGTCATCACGGCCAATGCCGTGTGGGGTTTTATTCCATTTAACTGGTTGACTTACCGCGCTGTGGATATTGGCATGACGTTGGATGCGATCTTGCTGGCATTGGCGCTTGCCGCGCGCTTTGAAATGAATCAAAGGGAAAAATTGGCTGCCGAGAAAATGGCCGGTATTGATTTACTGACAAACTTGAATAATCGCCGCTCTTTTTATAAATATGTAAAACCGATCTGGTCTATAAGCTTACGAAGCAAAAGCAGCACTTCTGTAATCATGCTCGACCTCGATAACTTTAAGTTGCTGAATGACAATTACGGTCATGCGCTGGGCGATCAGGTTTTAGTGCAATTAGCGGAAACATTACAAAGAGAGGCGCGAAGCGGTGACATTCTGGCGCGTTGGGGAGGTGAGGAATTTTTAATTTTTTTACCGGAAACGCGGCTGCAAGACGCAATAACCATCGCGGAAAGAGTGCGTAATAAAATCAGTTTGCTGCAAGTGTCGTCCGAGAAAGGTGAGAAACTTACAATTTCTGCTAGTTTTGGTGTTGTAAGCAATCAAAACAATCATATTTCATTGGACGAATTGATTGCGAGTGCGGATCAGCAATTATATCGCGCTAAAAAACAAGGCCGTAATTGCGTATGCTCGGATTTTTCAGCAGCTGGCGGCAGTGGCGCGAGTGAAGGGCTTGATAGGTAGTTGCTTTGAGTAGGCTATTTTCCGTTGTGAGGATCCGGTTTTAAGTTTTCTTGTACGGCATCGGATGCTGTTTTTCTACCAAAGTCATCGTTGTTAATTTCCAGTTCATCGATTAATTTGATAATCCGGCTATCCGGGATCATGCCATCGGCTAAAACACCTTCATCGTCAATATCGCTATTGTTGCTGTGGATACCATCAGATTTTCCGGCAGAAAGTTTTTTGCTGAACATAACAAATCTCCTTACTTCAGGGGTAGTGACGGTTATAGTAAAACATGCCGGGAATCAAACTAAATCAAGGAGTAACAACGGTTTTTGCCGGTATTTAAATATTGAGGAAAGGAAGCGTGTTACAACAGCCTGTAGAATCCAATTTTCCAGGGGCTTATCGGATTTGAACTCGTTTGGATCTTGTTCTGTAAGCAAAAAAGAAGGCTGATTTCATAAATAGAGCGTCGATTCCTATGTACGGATAACAAGCTTTCGATTATGATTGCAAGCCATTGAGATAGAATGAAAATAGCAACTCTTGGATAAACCAGGCACCTTTTATTTCCAGTGATCATGATTGAACGGCGCAATTATTATCGTATTCTGCATGTTCAACCCGATGCGCCAATGACGGTTATTGACGAGAGTTACCGGATTTGGATGCAAAAACTTAAAACGTATCCAGAATTGGAAAATGCGGACTGGAATGCGGATCTATTGAATCTCGCTTTTAATACCTTACGGGATCCCTATAAGCGGATCGAATATGATCGTGAATTATTGAAGCGCTACCATATTAAAGTACTGAGCCAAGGCGCGCTGGGTGCGCCTACGGTAAACCCCGGCGTGGATAATCAGCATGCCGAAGGTGCCGTGGATTTTAAGCAACGCAACTATTACCGGATTTTGCAGGTGCAAGCGGATGCGCCAATTACGACAATTACGGCAAGCTACTGGGCATTAAGAAAAAATTCTCCGAATAATCACGCATTGTTGGATGAAGCTTACCGGATTTTATCCAATCCAGCCTCGCGTAAGCATTATGATGCTTTATTGGTTAGCGACTTGTGGCAAGCGGCTAAAGAAGATGTGAGAGCCAAAAAAGAGCAATTTCCCGCTTTATTCGAAACCATCGCCAGTTCCGCACGATCTTCAATCGAACCCTATCGGGCTGTCATTACACATTATTGTTCTTTTTGTAAAACACCGTATGTATCGCGGATTGGTTTTTATCAAAATGAAAATTGCCTGGAGTGCGGCAGTCCTTTGGCGGCTTTCGAACAAGGTCATCTGGAATCTCCTTTTCGCACGCTTACCCGCATCAATGTGCGCGGGCAATTGACATATTATTTGTTTTGGCCGGGGCGGCCATGTCAAGGAATCTTCCAGGATTTATCCCCCGCCGGTATTCGTTTTTTGACAAATGTGATGCTGGATCGAAGCGACATTATCAAAATCGACGCACCCAATTTCCAAGCGGTGGCGGAAGTCACACATACCCGCCAAGAAGGTGGTGGGTTTTCGATAGGTACACGGTTTTTAGCTGCAAAATTCGATCAACGCCACGGTAATTTTGTGTCCCTGCAAGTTTGATTTGTATATTTTGAAATGATTATTTCTCCGGGCCTCAGTGCGTAGCCATGTTTCAAATCAAGTTAACTGGAAGTTTAAAATAAGCGACGCCGTTTGATTCGACTTCAGGCATTCTGCCGGCTCTGATATTGACCTGGATGGACGGCAACAACAAATTAGGCATTTCCAGAGTAGCATCCCGCTTGTTGCGCATCGCTACAAAAGCTTCTTTGCTAATACCCTCATGCACATGAATGTTCTCGGCGCGTTGTTGAGCAACGGTGCTTTCCCAAGCGGGAGAGCGATTATCGGGTGGATAATCGTGGCACATGAACAATCGTGTCGTTGGTGGAAAAGATAATAATTTCTGAATGGAATGGAATAATTGATGAGCGTCGCCGCCAGGAAAATCCGCACGCGCCGTACCGACATCCGGCATGAACAGGGTATCGCCTATAAAAATAGCATCGTCAAACTGGTAAGCCATATCAGCGGGTGTGTGACCTGATACTGAAATCGCTTTGGCTGTTAGATTTCCAACTTGAAACACTTCGTTGTCGGCAAACAAATGATCGAAATGGCGGCCATCCGGAATGAATTCGTCACCGAGATTAAAGATTTTTTTGAAGGTTTGTTGCACCGCCGGGATGTTAAAGCCGATTGCTGTTTTTCCCCCGAGTTGGGTTTTAAGGTATTCGGCGGCTGATAAATGGTCTGCATGCGCATGGGTTTCGAGTATCCATTGAACGGTCAACCGTTGTGTGCGGATAAACTCGATCAATTGATCGGCTGTGCGTGTGCGGGTTCTGCTGGCTTTTGGATCATAATCGAGTACGGGATCAATAATGGCACAGTTTCCGCCGGCTTCATCGAAAACAATGTAACTGACGGTCCAGGTTGCGGGATCGAAGATTGCATGGATATTTGGTTTCATAGGGGACTCCTGTTAAAGTAGTTAGTATCAAATTACTACTAATTTATGATATATTTATTAATATATCATTCTCAACTATAATTGATGAGAATGGTACAAATTATTACTTACTATAAATTATTTGAGGGCTGATTATGAATATTTCATTGGAATCGATGCCATGGCATGCCGCTGCCGGCGGCGCGGTGATAGGCCTGGCAGTGGCGGTGTTATTGTTATTCAATGGCCGGATAGCCGGTATCTCAGGAATTGTAGGCGGATTGTTTCGGATGCAAAAAGGCGATATCAGTTGGCGGATTGCTTTTATAGCCGGACTGATTTTGTCTATAGCGGCTTGGAAATTCTTTTGGATTTTGCCGGAAATAAGAATCGAATCCAGTTACGGCATGTTGGCGCTGGCAGGCCTGCTGGTCGGCTACGGTACGCGGCTTGGCTCGGGTTGCACCAGCGGGCATGGTGTTTGCGGGATGTCGCGCCGATCGCCGCGCTCAATTGCGGCGACTATCGTTTTTATGGGCATGGGTTTCGTGACGGTTTATTTGATACGTCACGTATGGAGCATTTGAGACGAGGTAAGGTTGAATCCGGGGAGAACAGATATGATTATGATCATCGCATTGCTGGCAGGTCTCGTGTTCGGTGCGGGGTTGATTTTGTCCGGCATGGTCAATCCGGCCATTGTTTTGGCCTTTTTAGATGTGGCGGGTAATTGGGATTCTTCATTGTTATGGGTGATGGGGGGGGCTGTTACTATCGGCTCCATTGCGTTCGCCTTGGCAAAGAGGCGGAAAGTCAGTTTTCTGGGGGTACCGATGCAGATGCCTACTACTACAAAAATAGATAAGCGCTTGTTATTAGGTAGCTTCCTATTCGGTATCGGTTGGGGAATTGCCGGTATTTGTCCTGGCCCGGCGCTGGTGCTGGCCGGTTCCGGAGAAACGGAAATTTTTGTTTTTTTAGCGGCGATGCTACTGGGGATGGGTATTTTTGAAATTGCGGAGAAGAAACATCGGTAAGATTCTACTGACAATCACTCCAAAATAAATTAGCATAAATACCCTTGCAGTCGTTGTAGGATTCTTGGTCTCGTTAAAAATTACATCAATAATGATAAATCAATATGAAAACACAACCGGTATTAAACGATATGGCGGCATTGCATGCGTCAGCCTCGGATGCATGTGCTTTGCTGAAAATTCTCGCTAATGAAGATCGATTGCTTATTTTATGTGAACTCAGTCGAGGGACCCGGAATGTAGGGGAGCTGGAAGAGATATTGGAGATTCATCAGCCGACTTTATCACAGCAATTAACCGTGTTACGCGAAGAAAGTTTGGTGGCGACAGAACGTAAAGGCAAATATATCTATTACAGTTTGGCGAGTAAGGAAGCTATCAAGATCATGGAGACTCTAGTTGATCTGTACTGTAACTCAACGTGTAAAGAGGCTAGCTGATCCGGAGATTCAGCTTTCCGCCCTATCATCGTGCAACATTAATCGTACAGTGATTAACGTTGCGTCACCGTACGATCGTTTCTATCGGGAGAGGGTATGACCGTCAACATTACGAAGTTGGATCACAAGCTATCGGTATGCGGTCAAATCAGTATCGATGACATCGGTGAAATTGCCGCAACCGGTTATCGATCCATTATTTGCAATCGCCCGGATTTCGAAGGCGGCGGGAGCCAGCCGTCCAGTGAAGAACTGGAAGCGATGGCGAAATCGGTGGGAGTGACGTTCATTTATTTACCGGTCAATATGGGGGTGATATCTGCCGAGCGTGTGGAGGCTTTTCAGAAGCTGTTGGCGGAGTTGCCGAAACCGGTTTTGGCGTTTTGCAATTCCGGCAGACGCGCGACCGCTTTATATGAAATGACCCAACAGCGTGCCAGCGGCGAAGCAAAAGCACAGGAATCAGTCGTCGATGCTTGTAATTGGGGGGACGCTTTTGATGTGGTTGTGATCGGCGGCGGCTCGGCCGGAATCGGCGTCACCGCCAGTTTGCTCAAACGGCGGCCAGCTCTGCGCATTGCAATTATCGAACCCAGCGATAAACATTATTATCAACCGGCCTGGACACTGGTGGGCGGTGGTGCTTACGATATTGCCGAGACCGTGAAACCGATGACGGAGGTGATTCCCGGAAATGCGCAGTGGATTCAGGCAGCCGCAGCCGGATTTGAACCGGAACACAACAAGGTGCGTCTGGAAGATGGCCGCATAATAGGTTACCGGCAACTGATCGTTTGTCCCGGTATTCGGACCGCATGGGAAAAGATCGAAGGACTGGAAGAAACCTTGGGTAAAAACGGCGTTACTTCCAATTACCGGTTCGATCTGGCGCCCTATACCTGGGAACTGGTGCGAGGACTCAAAACCGGGAAAGCGATTTTTACCCAGCCGCCGATGCCGATCAAATGTGCCGGTGCGCCACAGAAAGCCATGTATCTTTCCTGCGATCACTGGATGCGTTCGCAATGCTTGGATAACATCGAAGTTGAGTTTGACACCGCGGGCGCCGTGCTATTTGGCGTAGCCGATTTTGTTCCGTCCTTGATGGAATACGTCAAACGCTATCATGCAAAGTTGGTATTCAATTCCAATCTGGTTAAAGTGGATGGAGCGCAAAAAATCGCCTATTTTGAAATTAAGGGGACTGATGGAACCGTGGCTCTCGCGGCAAAGCCTTTTGATATGCTGCATGTGACACCGCCCCAGATGGCGCCGGATTTTCTGCGGAACAGCGCTCTGGCGGACGTCGGCGGTTTTTGCAAGGTAAATGAAAAAACGCTGCAGCACACCGATTACCCGAATATCTTTTCGCTGGGAGATGCCTGCTCGTCGCCCAATGCAAAAACCGCAGCGGCTGCCAGAAAGCAAATTGTAGTGGTAGCCGAGAATCTTCTGGCGGAAAAAGAAGATCGCGAATTTACGGCCTTTTACGATGGTTATGGCGCATGTCCGCTGACGGTGGAAAACGGCAAGGTAATCCTTGCTGAATTCGGTTTTGGTGGAAAGCTGTTACCCACATTCCCATTGAATCCGACCGTACCGAGCAAGCTTTACTGGTTTTTCAAGCAGACTGTTTTTCCATGGGTTTATTGGAATGGCATGTTAAAGGGCAAGGAATGGCTTGCCCGGTCAAGCCGGCCCCGTTGAAGCCGTGACTATTACGCTCGTCAGTATTGTTCTGGGCGCGTTAACCGGTTTGGTGCTGGCGCTGACTGGCGCGGGGGGCACCATCATCGCGGTGCCATTGCTCATCTTCGGTCTGCATTTCACGGTGGCGCAAGCGGCGCCGGTTGCGTTGCTTGCAGTCAGTTTGTCTGCCGGGATTGGTGCGTTGATTGCGCACCGCCAGCGGTTAGTGCGCTACCGGGCTGCCGGGTTTATCGCTGTCACCGGTATCATCACTGCGCCGCTCGGCATTTGGGGAGCGCAACATTTGCCGAATACGCCGCTCACCATGTTGTTTGCCGCGGTTCTGTTTTTTGTCGCGATCAGGATGTTGTTACGCGGTGAAGCCCCGAATCAGCCGCCCCATACATCTGCAGAGCAACCCTGCGAATCGGTTTCGGTGCCATGCCGTTTGGAATACGACCAAGGTCGATTGGTTTGGAACTGGCCGTGTGCGCGAATATTGGCTTTATTCGGCGCGACTACCGGTTTCTTGTCGGGATTGCTGGGTGTAGGGGGTGGTTTTGTGGTGGTGCCGGCATTGCGAAAAGCCACTAACCTGCCGATGCAATCCATCCTTGCGACTTCTCTGGCGGTGATTGCGCTGGTTTCGGCGATGGGCGTGATCACCGCCAGTTCGCTGGGCGGGATGAATTGGCCGGTGGCATTGCCGTTTGCGGCAGGCGCTTTGGGCGGCATGCTGACCGGGCGGCTGTTTGCCAGACGCTTAGAAGGGCCCCGGCTGCAGCAAGGCTTTGCAGTGATCGCTATTCTGGTAGCGCTTGGAATGGCGGGTAAAGCGATCCTGTCTTTGATATAAGCAGACAATATCAGCGGATTCAGCGGATCTGCCGCGGCTCCTCGTTGGCCATTTCCAATATCCGACTTGCCGTCAGCTGTCCTTCCATATTGCCGTCCCATGTGGCGTTAAACGGCAGCGTGTTTTGCACATGCTTGGCGTGACGGAGATAAGCTTGCATCGATATTTCAGGTTGCGTGATCGGCATTGCGACAGCACGCGGATTGGTTGCGGTTTCTGTCAGTAAAGCCTGATTGATTTTTGCTTGCGGCCGGGGGATACGTTTTGCTTTCGCGGTCGTGCGCACGGCGCGCAGTGATTTTTTTAGCAATTGACCGTGGTCGCGCTTGTCGTCCTCCAGAACCGGATAAGCTTGCAAGTACAAATCCTCGCCGCGCCAGCCGAGCAAGCGTGGCTGATTCACCACGCGAACCGGCGTGCCGACCGGCACGTTATTGAAAATACCGACGATATCTTCCGGATACATGCGTACGCAACCGTGACTGCCGCGCAAGCCGATGCTCGGCGGTTTGTCGGTACCGTGGATGGCGTAGTTCGGCCAGTCGAGTTTCAACACATGCGTACCCATCGGATTATCCGGTCCGGGCGGTACGATGGCGGGTAACGGATTGCCATTCTTGGCGTGTTCCCTGCGGATCGAAGGTGTCGGAATCCACGCCGGATTTTCTTTTTTCGACGCGATGCGAGTTACACCCACCGGTGTTTTCCACTCCACCCGGCCGATGCCGACCGGATGCGTAATCACGCGCTGCAATTCGCCGGGCTTGGCTTTCGGGAAATAAAACAGCCGCATCGCCGCGAGGTTGATCACAATCCCCTGACGCGGCGCATCGGGCAGCACGAACTGCGTCGGCACCACGACGCGGGTACCGGCTTTTGGCAGCCACGGATCGACATCGGGATTGGCGCTGACGATTTCCTCATAGCCGACATTAAAACGCCGCGCGATATCGGATAGCGTATCGTCCGGCTGTGCGGTGACGATTTGCAACGCGCCGACGACATCGTCGCGCGCCGCATCGAAACTGAATTCATGACTGGCAACCGGCATTGGTAGCGATTGAACTCGCGGAGCGGGCGGTGGTACCGGATTGGTGTTGAAAGTCTGGCAACCGCTCAATAGAAAAACACTGGCGCAAAAACCGTATGCAAGGCCGTCACGCAAGTATGAGAATTTATTTTTATCCATAAAATCAGTAAGATTATAAAAAAGTGGCGTGACCCACGGCAATCAATTTACAAGGTTTTAAACGATGACACAACCATTCATTGAAACAAATCAAGGCATTTTCCTCATTAGTTGATGTAAAAGTTGAAAGATCACCACGCATTTTTTGACCGGCAAAATCGATTGCCAGTATCATGAGCGCTTTGGAAAAACATCCCGTTCTTCACATCCAGGCGGGCAGCGCCGCGCTCTATTATTTGCGTGCTCCTTCTTGCCGAATATCGGAGCGGATTCAGCCATCCCAATGCTAGTTTTTTCTTTCGTTATTACCGCGCTCGACTTATCATTCGACTCTTCGGTTTCACAGTAAACAGTTTATGGCAAATATCGGTTTTATCGGCTTGGGCATTATGGGTAAACCCATGGCCGGGCATTTGATTAAGGGCGGGCACCGTTTGTGGTTGCAGACGCGTAGCGGTGTGCCGGATAAATTGGTTGCATTGGGTGGCAGCGTTGCATCTTCGCCCGAGGAAGTGGCACATCGGGCGGATATTATTATCACCATGTTGCCGGATACGCCGGATGTGGAGAAGGTATTGTTCGGCGACAATGGCGTTGTCAGCGGTTTGCACGCTTCAGCAGGCGGACGCAAAGTGATCGTCGACATGAGTTCGATTTCGCCGTTGGCGACGCGCGAATTTGCTGCGCGACTGAACGCGCTCGGGCACGATTACGCCGATGCGCCGGTGTCGGGCGGCGATATCGGCGCGCGGGATGCGACGTTGACGATCATGGTCGGAGCCAGTCAAGCGGTGTTTGACCGGATTCAGCCGATCCTGGCGTTGATGGGCAAAAGTGTGACGCATATCGGCGACATCGGTGCCGGGCAGGTGTGCAAAGTCGCCAACCAGATCGTAGTGTCGTCAGCGATCGAAGCGGTGGGCGAAGCATTGTTGTTCGCGTCCAAGGCCGGTGTCGATCCGTCCAAAGTACGGCAGGCATTGCTCGGCGGTTTTGCTGCGTCGAAAGCATTGGAAGTGCACGGGCAGCGCATGATCGAGCGGCGTTTCGAGCCGGGTTTTCGCATCGAACTGCACCATAAGGATTTGAATATCGCGCTGCAAAGTGCTGCCGAATTGGGCGTAAGTTTGCCGACTACGGCGGCGGTGCGCGAATTATTTTCCGCCTGTCTCGCGCACGGCGGTGCAACATGGGATAATTCCGCTATTGTCAAAATGCTGGAAAAACTAGCCAATCACGAAATTCACAAGTATCCGGAATAATTGCATGTCTGTTCAAACTTTGGTTGATCAATTCCGCTCGTTTCTACCGCGCGAGGCAATATTATTCGAAGCCGAGGATCTGAGGCCGTACGAATGCGACGGTTTGTCGGCGTACCGGCAACTGCCGGGAGCGGTGGTGTTGCCGCAAACCGAGGAACAGATCGTCAAGATTTTGCAGCTTTGCCACGCGACCCGCACGCCACTGGTAGCGCGCGGCGCGGGTACCGGTTTATCGGGCGGTGCATTGCCGCATGCGCAAGGCGTGCTGATGTCGCTCGCCAAGCTGAATAAAATTATCGCCATTGATCCGCTGGCGCGCACTGCGCGGGTGCAGCCCGGTGTGCGCAATCTGGCGATCAGCGAAGCGGCGGCGCTTTATGGCTTGTATTATGCGCCCGATCCTTCGTCGCAAATTGCTTGCTCGATCGGCGGTAACGTTGCGGAAAATTCCGGCGGCGTGCATTGCCTGAAATATGGACTGACGGTGCACAATATTCTCAAATTGCGCGTATTGACAATCGAAGGCGAATGCCTGGAAATCGGCGGCGATAGCCTGGACAGCGCCGGTTACGATTTGCTGGCGTTGATGACCGGCTCTGAGGGCATGCTTGGCATCGTCATCGAGATTACCGTGAAACTGCTTCCGAAACCGGAGAAGGCGCAACTGGTGATGACGGCGTTCGACGACGTGCTGAAAGCGGGCAACGCAGTGGCGAATGTCATTGCCGCCGGGATTATTCCCGCCGGCATGGAAATGATGGATAAAATCACCATTCATGCGGTCGAGGAATTTCTGCACGCCGGTTACGACCTGAACGCGGCAGCGATTTTGCTGTGCGAATCCGATGGCAGCGCCGAGGAAGTCGCCGATGAAATCGAACGCATTCAAGCCATCATGCAGCAAAGCGGTGCGACCGGCATCCGCACCTCGCGCGACGAAGCCGAGCGGCTCAAACTCTGGGCCGGACGCAAAGCAGCGTTTCCCGCGGCGGGCCGGGTGTCACCCGATTATTACTGCATGGACGGCACGATTCCGCGCAAGCGTCTGGCGGAGGTGTTGCACGGCATTGATCAGTTGTCGCAGCAGTATGGTTTGCGGTGCATGAATGTGTTTCATGCCGGCGATGGCAATTTGCATCCGCTGATTTTGTACGACGCCAACCGACCCGGTGAACTGGAAAAGGCGGAAGAATTTGGCGGCAAAATCCTGGAAATGTGTATTCATGCCGGTGGCACGATTACCGGCGAGCATGGCGTCGGCATGGAAAAGATCAATCAAATGTGCATTCAATTTAAAACCGATGAGCTGCAAATTTTTCATGCGGTGAAAGCGGCGTTCGATCCTTTGGGGTTGCTCAATCCCGGCAAGGCGGTGCCGACTTTGCATCGTTGCGCAGAGTTGGGTGCGATGCACGTGCACCACGGTGAGCTGAAATTCGCGGATTTGCCGCGATTCTAGCTATCATGCAAGTGATCATTGAGCAGTATCAAGCCCTTATTCGTGCCGCAGCGGACAACAAAACCCCGCTGCAAATACGCGGCGGTGGCACCAAGCATTTTTATGGCAACGCGCCAGCCGAACAGCCGGCTGCGTTCCTCGATACCACGGCATACCACGGCATTGTCGATTACGAACCGACCGAATTGGTGATGACTGCGCGTGCCGGTACTCGATTAGCGGATGTCGAAGTGTTATTGACCGAGCATGGCCAAATGCTGGCATTCGAGCCACCGCATTTCGGTATGGCTGCGACCTTGGGTGGTTGCATTGCCGCCGGTTTGTCGGGTCCGCGTCGTGCAGTTGCAGGAGCGGTGCGCGATTTTGTGCTGGGTTTGCGCCTGCTCGACGGAACCGGCAAGGACTTGCGGTTTGGCGGACAAGTGATGAAGAATGTAGCCGGCTACGATGTTTCGCGACTGATGGCCGGTGCTTTGGGTACTTTGGGCGTGATACTCGAAGTGTCACTCAAAGTGCTGCCGAAACCGCCGGCTGAAACGACACTGCAATTTTCAATGAACGAAGCGGTTGCTATCGAGCGAATGAATCAATGGGCCGGTAAGCCGTTGCCGGTTTCCGCAACCTGCTATGTTGACGGTGAATTGTTTGTGCGCTTGTCCGGTGCGGAATCGACGGTTCGAACCGCTCAAATCAAGCTGGGTGGTGAAGTGTTGCCGGAGAGCGAAGCATTTTGGCAATCGATACGCGAGCAATCGTATGGTTTTTTTCAACCCGGCCAGCCGCTGTGGCGTTTGTCGGTTCGATCTACCGCCGCGCCATTGGTGTTGCCGGGGAAACAATTATTCGAATGGAATGGCGGCTTGCGTTGGTTATCGGGTGATGACGGTTTGGATGCGGAAACGATTCGCCAATTGGCGAAAGACGTGGGTGGACATGCGACATTGTTTCGCAATCATGGATCGCCGCTGCCGGTGTTTCATCCACTCGATTCCGCACTGATGACCATTCATCGTTCGTTGAAACAACAATTTGATCCCTCGGGAATTTTTAACCGTGGAAGACTTTATCCGGATTTATAAATGCAAACCAAGCTTGCCGATTTCATCAAATATTCTGCGGAAGGCCAGGAAGCCGACGAAATTCTGCGCAGTTGCGTGCACTGCGGTTTCTGCTTAGCGACATGCCCGACGTACCAACTGCTGGGCGACGAATTGGATAGTCCGCGCGGGCGCATCTACTTGATGAAGCAACTGTTCGAAGGACAACCGGTAACCGAGAAAACCCAATTGCACTTGGACCGTTGTCTGACTTGCCGAGCGTGCGAAACCACTTGTCCGTCGGGTGTGCGTTATGGTGCGTTGGTCGATATTGGCCGGGGCATCATCGAGAAACAAGTAAAACGCAATCTGCAGGCAGAGGTGGTGCGCTATTCGTTGCGCAAGATTCTGCCAAATGCATTGCTATTCAATACCTTGTTTAAGGCGGGGCAGTTGGTGCGTCCCATGTTGCCATCCAATCTGAAGAAAAAAATACCGGTAAAACTTGGCGCTGCTCAAGCCTGGCCGGCGGCGCGACATGCTCGCGCCATGCTGGTGCTCGATGGATGCGTACAACCAACCTTGGCACCGAATATCAACGCGGCTTGCGCACGGGTTTTGGATCGTCTGGGAATATCGCTGATCAAAGCTGAAAAAGCAGGATGCTGCGGCGCGGTGACTTTTCATTTGAATGCGCAAGCGGATGGCTTGGATTATATGCGGCGCAATATCGATGCCTGGTGGTCTTATGTCGAGCAACAGCAAGTTGAGGCGATTGTCATGACTGCCAGTGGTTGTGGGGTTACAGTGAAGGATTACGGTCATTTGTTAAATCACGATCGGGAATATGCGGAGAAAGCCGCTAAAATATCGGCGATGACCAAAGACATTAGCGAAGTATTGTTCGCCGAAAAAGACAGGCTGCAGGAATTAGTCAAATCAATGATCAATCGCAATCAAACGAAATTAGCATTTCATTCACCCTGCACGTTGCAGCATGGCATGAAAATTCGCGGCGTGGTCGAGCAAATACTGTTTGCAGCCGGTTTTGATTTGACTAGCGTACCCAATGGGCATCTTTGCTGCGGATCAGCAGGAACTTATTCCATTTTGCAACCCGAGCTTTCGCAACAACTGCTAAAAAATAAAGTGGAGGCGCTCGAATCCGGTCAACCGGATCAAATTGCAACCGCGAATATCGGTTGTTTGATGCACCTGCAAAATGGTACGGATACACCTGTGAAGCATTGGATCGAACTGATTGATCAATGGCTGTCCGCTTAGCGGATGCTTTACGGATTGAATAATGATCGTTTCATTTAATATTCTGAATTATTTGTTATACAATCCTGTGCTTATTGTTCGGGCTGAAAAACTGGGCATGCTAGAATGAATTGATTAATAGTGGATTATTAAATTTTTGGAGAAAATATGAAGGCAGGTTCTGAAGCAAGTTGGGTAGCAAAATTAGGTGGTGCGGTGCTGGTTTCTTTGTTTGCCTTGCCGGTTCATGCGCAATTGATGCTTGCGCACGAAGGGCATCATGACGCGGGTGGTTGTACAATTAAAACCGGGGAATTTCCTGTAACTTTCAGTGCATATGAAGTCCCGGAAGGCAACATTCCACCGATGCATTCTTATTGCGAGAATTTGCCCAGCCCCGGCAAGGTGAATTTAACGATTGAATTGCCGCGTGATCAACGTGCGCGCGATACGCCTCTAGCGGTTCGAGTCGTTCTGGAAGGGCACGGGGGGCATGGCGGACATGGTGGAAAGCATACGGCTGCTGAGCAAAAAGCGCCTGAAAAAGAAATGGATCATTCGGATCATGAAGGCATGGATCATGGCTCCCATGTGGGTGACAAACATGCTGACCCAACGCATGGTGCCATGGAACATGACAATTATTACTTGCCGCCAATGGCGCATAAATCCGGAATTATCGTGATCGCGACGAATCTGACTGAACGCGGAAGATACAATATCCTGTTGGAAGAGGACGATGGCGCCGGTAATATGAAAACAGTTGTCAGTATTCCGCTGAATGTCGGTATGGGCGGCGGGCATGCCGGTCATGGTGGTGGTTTGGGAATGATGGAAATTTTAGTGTTGCTAATTGTTGTCGGTGGTGGTGCAGGATATTATTTTTACAGTCGCAAGAAAGCATCTGAAACTGCAGCCTAGATCGTTTTTATATACTTCTTTTTAGTATCGTCTTTTTTTAACGTAAATGCGATTTCTTCTCATAAAGAATGTAATCTTTTGAGTCAAATAGGAAGATTTAAAATACACTTTTCTGTGAGTAATTCACGTAAT
>NZ_JAHBZY010000013.1 GCF_019635155.1 Nitrosomonas sp.
CATTGACAGAAAATGCTGCCAGGATTATCAGGATTGTAAAATTAATAAGACTTATCTTTCGCATTTGCTTATCCTCTTAGCTAATTAAATTACAAATCAATTGCTAACCTGTTTATTCACCAAATTCTTCGATATCCATTACAGACCAACTTTTTCTTTCTGGTAATTCGCTTAATTCTTTTTTTGGCTCCTTTGTTTCGATAACCCCATCACCATCCTTGGAACAAGCCGGTAATAGAAACAAAGGTAATAAACATACGATGAAAATAATCAGGTGTTTCGTTCTCATGATGATCTCCTTTAAACAGAATTTAATATGCATCCCTAACTGACCATTTTTTTCCGGGTGGCAATGTTTGCGGGCTCAATCGTTTTGTGGCTGCTTCCCGCGCGGCCTGCCACATCGCTTTCTGGTCGACATCGGCCTGGTTCTGGGCATTAATGGCATTGTGTTGCGCTATGAGTAAATGGCGGATTTGCAATAGTTGGTTTGCCTGGTGACGGTAGGTGTCAACATACTTTTCGCCTGAATACATCATTTAAGCAACTTTTTTCTCGCAACTTCCGGTGGGTTGCTCATTACCGGGATTAAGCTTCACAACAGGCTCGTGTGCCCAGTTTCTGGTTTTACCTGACCAACGTTCCGGATGTTTCCTTTTTGCTTTCTCATACACGCGTTTTCGTTGTTCCAGAATAGTGATATCCTCACCATTATGGCGTTGCGCTGGCGTTACATATTTTATACCGCTATGGCGATGACAATCGTTATACCAGTCAACAAAACGAAGCACCCACTGACGTGCTTCATCAAGGTTTTCAAAAGGTTTTGATGGATAAGTTGGCGCATATTTCATGGTTCTGAACAGCGCCTCTGAATAAGGATTGTCATTACTCACCGATGGACGGCTGAATGAGGGAACAACGCCGAGTTTTTGCATTGTTGCCAGCATGGTTGCACCTTTCATCGGACTGCCATTATCGGAATGTAATACGACCTCATGACCCGCAGGTAATATCTCAGTCAGGCGCGCCTTTCGCAAGACCTCTGCTGCCTGCTCTGACGACTCATTCTCATAGACTTCCCAGCCAACGATTTTACGACTATAAATATCCATAAACAGATACAGGTAAAAGAACACGCCTTTAAGCGTGCTGGCCAGGTAGGTGATGTCCCATGACCACACCTGGTTGGCCCCATCTGCAATATAAGCTGCCGGTTTCTTTATTGTGGCTGGATTAGCTGAACGCCCCCGGTGATGTAACTGACCGGCGTCACGCAAAATACGATAGAAGCTGCTCTCCGATGCCAGATAAATCGCTTTATCCGCTAATGCAGGCACAATCTGTTTGGGTGTCCGGTTGCAGAATTCTTCGCTGTTACAAACGGCGAGAATGTGTTTTCTTTCCTGCTCACTGAGTTTGTTAGCGGGCGTTTTCCTGATTGTCTGCCGACGATCTTCTGTGCCTGTAACCCGCCAGTGTTGTAACGTGCGACAGCTGATGCTGACGACTTCACAGGCCAGGTGCTGTCGCACACCTTGGTCCACTGCTTCTGCTATCAGTTTTATGGCCATCTGGCGATCCTGCGAAGATATTAGTCTTCCTCGCTTATTCCCCAGATGGCCTCGCACTTTTTTGACAATACCAATAGCGCAGCTGCTTCTGCCAGCGCTTTTTCCTTACGTTTGAGTTCAGACTCAAGACGTTTTATCTGTTTCTTGTCTTCATGGCGGCAGCGACTTTTCTCTTTCTCAACCTGAGCGTTACGTTGATAGCCTGACAAAGCAGCCGTTTTCCACTGCTGAACCTGCTCCGGATAAAGACCTTTGCTGCGGCAATACTCACTCAGTTGCGCACTGTTCAAGCCAGCCGTTTCAATTACAACCGCTAATTTATCTTCCGCCGTCCAATTCTCCGATTTGCTGTGATCTCCCGGCACTGCGATTCCTCCATTCCGATATTCTTTTCTCCATTTGTAAAGCGTAACATCAGATACGCCGGTTTCTTTACACAATTGCGGGGCAGACACCGGGTTGGGCGGCATCATTCTTTTGATTACTGAATCTTTAAATTCTTTCGAATAACATTTTTGCATCGTATCCTCTCGCTTCGCCCTTCAGGTTTTTAAGTTTTAAATGAGGCGAAAGGTATCCTGACACGTAGGGTTCATGAATATGCTTCTTAAAAGTATGCGCGACGCCACCCCAAAAGATGGGCTGTTTGAGAGTCAACAAACGCAGTTTTTTACTGAAATGTATGATCAACAGCTTGCACAACAATTGTCAAAGCGTGGAATAGGCATTGCCAATATTATGGTTAAACAATTGGGTCGGAATAGTGATTCGATTTCATCGCAATCATCGATAAGCCAAACGGATGCAATCTTGTCTTCCCTTGATACTATTAATCAATCGCCACTGGCAAAAAATGGGCATCCCAATGATAAATCAGAAAACTTATGGCCAGGTTCTCTAAGCTCGATGGAACCGATGACTCCAGCATATAGCGAGAAATCAATAAGTGAGGTTTTTAATAAACCAACTGAGAACGATCCACAATTGAGAATTCCATCGAATTCATCGACTAATTTTATTGAAATGCTTCTTCCTCATGCAAAAACAGCCGCTCAATCGACGGGAATCCCTCCGCATTTTATGTTGGCACAAGCTGCGCTTGAGAGTGGGTGGGGTAAGCATGAGATACGCTATGCTGATAACAGCCCTAGTTATAATTTATTCGGTATCAAAGCTGGAGCAAATTGGAAGGGAGATGTGGTGGAGACAGTAACTACCGAATATATTAATGGCGTACCACAAAAATCGATTGAAAAGTTTCGCGCCTATAGCTCTTATGCTGAGGGTTTTCATGACTACGCGAAGCTCCTAATGGACAATCCTCGATATGCGAAAGTCCTGCAATCAACAGATGCGGTGTCTTTTGCAAACGGCTTGCAACGTGCGGGTTATGCGACCGACCCCAAATATGCGGAGAAGTTGATTCGAATACTTAATAGTGAAAGATTACAAAATCGGGAATTTATTTAACCAGCGAATTTTTTAACTCTTTTATTTTTGCGCCGATATCAACTCTATATTTAATTTTTTAAAGAATTAGTTATAAATCATGGGAAATAGTATTCTTGATGTTGGATTTTCGGGGTTATTAACATCACAAAATCAATTATTGACGACAAGCCATAATATTAGTAACGCAAATACACCCGGCTTCAATCGTCAGAAAGTACTGCTAACCACTAACACCGCTCAATCAACTGGCTCAGGATTTATAGGGCGCGGTGTCAGTGCAACAACTGTTCAGCGCGTTTATAACCAATTTCTGGTTGGTCAATCTTTACAAATTCAGACACAGAGTCAAGCGCTAGACAATAACTATACTGAGATAAAGCAGTTGGATAATATGTTTGCCGAAACCACTTCCGGACTTTCTCCAACTTTACAGAATTTTTTTACTGCTATACAGGATGTCGCAACAAATTCATCGGTAATTCCATCGCGACAATCTATGCTTAGTAATGCTGAAGCGCTTGTTTCTCGTTTTCATAGTATGGATCAACGTATTACACAAATTAGAGATGGAATCAATACCCAGATAACGAGTGCAGTTACAGAAATTAATTCTCTTGCTGGTCAAATTTCTCAGATTAATCAACAAATAATTTGGGCGGAAGGCGCAGCGAGTGGGCAACCTGCTAATGACATGTTGGATCAACGCGATGAGCTTATTAATCAATTAAATAAAATAATAAATACTGATACGGTACGTCAGAGTGATGGTACTGTGAATGTATATGTTGGTACAGGTCAAGCGTTAGTCGTTGGTGCTCAAACACTGACACTCCAAGCGATCAAATCTCCCGATGTCCCCGAGCAATTAACAATCGGACTTATGAATGGTTCGAGTACCATTAGGCTTCCGGAAAACCAGATTTCCGGTGGAACTTTAGGTGGGTTGTTAGCCTTTCGTAACGACACACTTGATAAAGCTCAAAACACATTGGGAAGAATTGCAATCAATCTGGCACAATCATTCAATGAGCAGCACCAGCTAGGTATGGATCTGAATGGAGACATGGGAAAAGATTTTTTCGCTCTACCAGCTCCAAAAATTATCTCAGCGCTGAGCAACAATGTTGCTTCGAATATTACTACACAAATAACTGACTATAGTGCTTTAACAACCAGTGATTATCAGTTTTCTTATGATGGTACAAATTACACGTTAACGAGATTATCTGATAATACTTCTACTACTCCATCAAGTACATTTCCGATAACTCTTGATGGAGTAACGGTAACTACTGCTTCGATGCTGCCAAGTGAAAGATTTCGTATTCAACCGACCGTTAATGGCGCAAAGGATATTGCCGTAAATATTACTGATACCACCAAAATCGCAGCTGCTGCACCTAATCGCACTAGTGCGGCATTGACAAATACTGGCACAGGAACGATTAGTGCAGGTTCAGTCAATCCTTTACCACTGGATGCCAATCTACTGCAACCGCTCACAATCACATTTACAGCATCGGGTTTATTTGATGTGACGGGTATTGGTACTGGGTTACCGGCGACAAATCAAGCATATAATGCTGGTACAGACATCAGTTTTAATGGTTTTACGTTCCAAATTAATGGAAATCCGGCAGCGGGTGATGTTTTTACGGTGATACCCAACAGCAGTGGTGTTGCAGATAATCGGAATATATTGAAGCTGGGAGCATTGCAATCAGCCAATACAATTCAAAATGGTACGGCAACTTACCAATCTGCCTATGGACAGTTAGTTAGCGAGATTGGTAATAAAACTCGAGAGCTAGAAGTTACAAGTAAAGCTCAAGCGAACTTATTGACGCAAACTCAGAATTCGATTCAATCGGTTTCTGGTGTTAATTTGGATGAAGAAGCGGCAAATCTGCTGCGATTCCAGCAAGTTTATCAGGCCTCAAGCAAAGTCATTGAATTAAGCAAGACTTTATTTGACTCTATTCTTCAATTTGGTTAAATATTATTAATTGAAAGGCGGGATTATGCGTATCAGTACTAATACCATATATGAAGCTGGAACTAATATGATGCTTCAGCAGCAAGAGAAGCTGATGAAAACACAACAACAGCTTTCCACAGGTAGAAGGATACTTACACCTTCCGATGATCCTATTTCGGCAGCGCAAGTGTTAAATATCGCACAATCAGCTTCGCTAAATGAGCAATACTCCGTAAATCGAGGTAGTGCCAGCTCATCGCTATCATTAGAAGAAAACGTATTGAGACAAGTAACAACGGCGCTTCAAGACCTTCACAGTACAACAGTCTATGCCGGAAACTCGTCATTAACTGATAATGAACGCAAAATTCTGGCGACTGAGTTACGCAGTAATTTAGAATCTCTCGTGGGTTTGGCAAATACGACGGACGAAAAGGGGCAATATCTATTCTCGGGATATCAAGCACAAACGAAACCTTTTGTGCAGACGGGGCTCTCGGTTACATATGCTGGTGACCAAGGGCAGAGAATGAATCAAGTCGGTTCTGCGCGACAGCTTGCTATCAGTGATTCGGGTACAGATATTTTTGAGCGTATCAAGAATGGTAATGGCGTTTTTTCAACAGCTGCAAATCCTTTAAACACTGGTACAGGAGTCATTGACGTGGGTTCGGTGATAACCCCAGCAAGTCTTACCGGTGATAATTATGAGGTGACTTTTAATGTATCAGGTAGTGTGACAACTTACGATATAGTCGATACTACAACTGCTACAACTATTTCATCAGGGAATCCTTACACAAGTAACAATACAATTAGTTTTGCTGGAATGCAGTTGAGTATTAAAGGTGATCCCGCTAATGGCGATAAATTCTCAGTGTCACCAAGTCAAAATCAGAGCATTTTTGATACTGTGAGTAATTTGATAACAGCGCTTGAAACACCATCAAGTGGTCAGCCTGGTGGTACACGGCTGGCAAATAGCCTGAGTTCCGTGCTGCAAAATGTTAATAATAGCTTGGAACATGTACTGACTAAGCAAGCATCCATAGGAGCTCGACTACAAGAAATCGAAACGCTTGAAAGCGTTGGCGATGATCAAAGCATTCAATTTGAGCAATTACTTTCAAATCTGCAGGATGTTGATTTTGCTAAAGCGATATCCGATCTAAACAGGCAACAACTTTATCTGGAAGCGGCTCAACAATCTTATGTGAAGGTATCCGGGTTATCGCTATTTAATTATATTTGATAGTGCATCACTTTAATTCGGAATATTTTTTTTCTGATAATTGATTCCCTGGTATCCGATATCATGGCGGATTTGAGAGCCGTCAAAGTGGATTTTTTCTATAAGCTTATAAGCAAATTGTTGCGCAAGTTTAATATTTTCTTCTAGCGCCACTACACATAAAACACGACCACCAGCTGTAACAATTTCATCATCTTTACCTCCCAAAGCAGTTCCTGCTTGAAAAATATGAAAATTATCAGTTTGCTGTTGAACTGCAATTAATTCTCTCAAACCGCTGATGGCATCATTCTGTCTTGGTTTCTCAGGATAGCCCGAAGAAGCCATTACTACTCCCAGCGCAGTTCGGCGGTCCCATTCGATATTAGCTTTATCCAATGTGCCATCAATCGCATGTTCAATGAGTGCCACCAGATCACTTCTTAAACGTAACAGGATTGGTTGAGTTTCAGGATCACCAAGGCGGCAATTGAATTCCAATACTTTCACCTGATTCTCAGGTGTAATCATCAAACCCGCATATAGAAAACCGGTGTAGGTGATGCCTTCCTTCATCATCCCATTGACTACTGGATCCATGATATTGCGCATAATTTGAGCGTGCAAGCTGGGTGTGACAAAAGGTGTGGGTGAATATGCACCCATGCCACCTGTATTGGGTCCAAGATTTCCATCTAAAAGACGTTTATGATCCTGGCTGGTTGCTAAGGGCAGGATATGAACACCGTCGGTCATGACGATGAAGCTGGCTTCTGTTCCTTCGATATATTCCTCAATAATAATCTCGTTACCCGCTGTGCCAAGATTATTTTCAACGAGTAATGCATTAACGGCTGCATGAGCTTGCTCTGCAGTTCTGGCAATGAATACGCCTTTTCCTGCTGCTAAGCCGTTAGCCTTTATTACCAATGGCGCACCATGCTGCTTTTCTATATAGGCATGAGCAAGATCCGGATGCTCAAAACTTGCATAGGCGGCGGTCGGTATGTTATGCCGCGTCATGAATTTTTTAGCAAAAGTTTTTGACGTTTCAAGTTGCGCGGCTTGCCGTGTTGGTCCAAAAATTTTTAAACCGGCCGCTCGAAATGCATCGACGATACCAGCGGCAAGCGGAATCTCCGGGCCAACCAGTGTTATGGCAATTTGTTCTTTTTTTGCAAAATCAATCAAGTCCGGAAACGAAGTGATTGGAATATTTTGTAGCGCTGGTTCCAATTCAGTTCCGGCATTACCTGGCGCAACAAATACTTTATGTACTCGAGGCGATAAACTGAGTTTCCATGCTAACGCATGTTCCCTGCCGCCATTACCAATAACCAACAATTTCATATAATGTCGTCAATGTCTAAAATGTCGAACACCGGTGAAAACCATCGCGACGCCTTGTTCATCGGCGGCTGCGATTACTTCGTCATCACGAATACTGCCGCCCGGTTGAATGATCGCTGTGGCACCAGAATTAATCACGACATCAAGACCGTCACGGAATGGGAAAAATGCGTCCGATGCAACGACTGAATCGATCAGTGAAAGATCCGCTTCTTGTGCCTTTATTGATGCAATACGAGCACTATCAATACGACTCATTTGGCCTGCACCGATACCGACTGTTTGGCCATTACGGCAAAATACAATGGCATTTGATTTAATGAATTTTGCAGCACGCCAGGCAAACAATAGATCCTCTAATTGACGCTGGGAAGGTTTTACTTGCGTAACAATGCGTAAATCGGAGGTCGTAATATTGAGGATATCCGGTGTCTGAACCAGAAGGCCGCCGCCCACTTTTTTTAAATCATAATTATGGTATCCAGTTTGCAATGGAATGATCAGTACCCGGATATTATTCTTTTGCGCTAATAGTTGTTGAGCTTCTGGGGAGATATCGGGTGCGATGATCACTTCTACAAACTGTTTAAGAATTGCTTCTGCGGTAACACCATCGATGGTTCTATTGAACGCAATGATGCCTCCAAAGGCGGAAACCGGGTCCGTGGAAAAAGCGAGCAGATAAGCCTGCAGTGTGGTTTCAGCAACTGCTATCCCGCACGGATTGGCATGCTTTACAATTACACAAGCAGCCTGATCAAAAGTTTTGACACATTCCCACGCCGCATCCGTATCTGCGATATTGTTATAGGATAATTCTTTCCCTTGCAATTGACGGTAATTGGCTAAACTACCCGGAACCGTAATTTCATCCCGGTAAAATGCCGCTTTCTGATGAGGGTTTTCACCATAGCGCAAATGTTGGGCGACACTGAAGTTCAAATTCAGAGAATCAGGAAAATCTTTGCGGCAATAGTTAGCATCCAAAGCAGTTAGATAGTTACTGATTGCGCTGTCATAAGAGGCGGTGTGAGTAAAAGCCTTTTGCGCTAGCATAAAACGTGTTGCGAGGCTTGTTGATCCCTGATTGGCCTCCAATTCCTGACACAGTAAAGAATAATCTTTGGGATCGGTTACGATGGTTACTTTTTGATAATTCTTTGCAGCAGCGCGCACCATGGTAGGACCACCGATATCAATATTTTCGATGGCGTCTTCCAAGGTGCAGTCTGGCTTTGAAATTGTTTGCTTAAATGGATAAAGATTCACTACTACCACATCAATATTCGGGATTGATCTTGCTCTGAGTGTTTCTTGGTGTTCAGCTAAGTCAGGTCGAGCTAGAATGCCGGCATGAATTTTGGGGTGCAGTGTTTTGACTCGACCATCTAACATTTCCGGAAAGTCAGTATACTGACTGACTTCAAGTATCGGCAGATCGACTTCGAGTAATAATTTTGCAGTACCTCCGGTTGAAAGCAGCGTAAAGCCATATTGAATCAGCTGGCGAGCAAGTTGCGTGAGTCCGGTTTTATCTGAGACACTGATAAGTGCATATTTTGTAGTCATTTAATTTGATATTGTTTCATTTTTTGACGTAGCGTATTACGATTGATTCCGAGTAACTCGGCTGCTCGTGTTTGATTACCTTTTGTATATTGCATGGCAATTTCAATTAACGGTTTTTCAACACTTTGAATGACCATATTGTAAATATGTCCGGGCTTCTCACCGTCCAAATCGTTAAGATAACAACCAATCGCTTTACGTATACAGGATGCAATTTCGTTTTCTTTGATTGCATTCATAAACTAATTACTCTCCTCTTTGGTGTAACTTAATCTGTGTCCAATCTCAGCCAATTTTGAGAAAAATGTATTGGTTTCGAAGATTTGTTGATTACTTGTTTGCAATTGATTCATTGATTGACGGAAGTTTGCCGAACCCATCAATCCTTTGGTATACCACGATATATGTTTCCGGGCGATGCGAACACCCGCATACTCACCATAGAATTCATAAAGCTCGTACAAGTGTTTAATTAGCACGTGATGTATTTCGGATACCTCTGGTGATGGCAGTTTTTGTCCGGTCGTAAGGTAATGATCAATTTCACGAAATATCCAAGGCCTACCTTGCGCGGCACGACCGATCATAATCGCATCCGCCTTTGTATACGATAGAATTTCTTTGGCTTTCTCTGGAGTAGTGATATCGCCATTCGCGATAACCGGGATATTAATGGCAGTTTTAACCGCTGCGATGGTGTCGTACTCAGCGGTGCCGGCATAAGCGCACGCCCGGGTGCGACCATGAATGGCCAGTGCTTGCACACCTGAGTTTTCTGCAATGCGTGCAACGGATAATGCATTTTTATGCTGTTTATCCCAGCCAGTGCGTATCTTTAGTGTGACTGGCACATCCACTGCTTTAACTACGGAATCAAGAATACGTCCTACCAATTTCTCATCTTGCAGTAGAGCCGACCCTGCCATTACATTACATATTTTTTTTGCGGGACAACCCATATTGATATCGATAATTTGTGCACCGTTGTCGACATTATATCGAGCCGCGGTAGCCAGCATCTGTGGATCGGCGCCTGCAATCTGGACTGATATGGGAGATACTTCGCCATCGTGATTAGCGCGTCGTTGGGTTTTTATTGAACCCCATAGTAGAGAGTTGCTTGATACCATTTCTGATACCGCCATTCCAGCGCCCATTTTCTTGCATAATTGCCTGAAAGGGCGATCGGTTACGCCCGCCATCGGAGCAACAATCAGTTTATTTTTCAAAGCATGGGAGCCGATTCGCATAAGAATGTGATAGTGCAATAAAGTTGTTAGATGGTGATCAGATTAAATTTTTCAAAAAAACAGTTTGATTGATGGGCAAATGCATTCCTCCATTTTCCCGGTTATAGTTTTTGTTTAAGCGAGATGAAGAAGCTTATTAGCCGCGCACTCCAAATATCATGCGGCGAGCTACAAAATGCTTGAGCGAAGGAATACCATCCAGAGCGCTCAATCCAAGCCCGCATGCCTGTTGTAATAATCGATTATTATTAGAAAAAATATTTATCAGAGAATCTGTAAACATTCTACTGGCACTGCTGTCGATTTTTCTGTTTTGATAAAAACTTCTTAACATTGCTGCCGAACCGATATCTTGCAATCGGTTCGATGCATTAATAATTTCTCTGGCCAATTCATAAGCATCGCGTAAACCCAGATTAAATCCTTGACCTGCCACGGGGTGCAGGGTTTGTGCCGCATTGCCGATCAACGTCACCCTTTGTGCGGTTGTTATGGGTGCATATTTAAGTGATAACGGAAAAGCTGAGCGTTTTCCTGCACGAACAAATTTTCCGAGTCTGTCGCCAAAATGCTGATGTAAGCGAGCTAAAAAAGTATCGTCATCCATCGCAATGAACTCTTTAACAGTAGTAGGAGAAACAGTCCATACTAAAGCGAAATCATCCGCATTGGGAAGCAATGCAACCGGACCATCAGACGTGAAACGTTCATAAGCGATACCGGTTTGCTGTTGGGTGGCTTGAATGTTCGCTACGATGGCCCATTGCTGATAGTCATGGATTCTGTATGATAAATTAGGGATTTGTTTGGCTAATTGCCCGCCATCTGCGAGAACAATAAGCTTTGCGCTAATGTTTCTTTTTTCGTTTTGATAAGTAAAAAGAACCTCTCCCAAGTTTCTTGTGGTTTCGAGTCGGGTAACCGTTGCTCCGGCGATATAGTCTGACTTGTTTGTCATCAATTGCTGATGCATTGCGCAAAAGAGATCGTGATAATTTACTACGAAGCCAAGTGCAGGGACATCAGCGTCGCTCGATGTTAATATGGTTCTTCCAAAAACACCGCGATTGGATATATGAATCGTCTTGATCGCTGTGGTCCGTGATAGATCGCGCCAAACTCCAAGCCGTTCCAGAATAAGATGGCTTCCATACGATAATGCCAGTGGTCTTGGATCTTCTTCTTTTTCTGGGATACCGCGCGCTTCGAGCAGGATACTTGAAATCTTTGTTTGCCGTAGAGCCAGCGCTAAGGCCATACCTACTGGACCACCGCCAATGATAGCGACATCGTAATGATCAGTGATCATATAATTTGCACTTTTGAAAATATTAACAGTGTATGGATTTCAGTTGTAAAGGGATGCCACCTAAGGAAGTTCAGGAGACAGCTATCAAACCGACCAAGCAATATCAGCTAAGCAATATCAGTTAATCAGTTTACCCATAAGAATAACATAGAGCCATTGTTGTTGGAATCGGTGATAGGGTATTGTTTGATGAATGATGAGACGGCAATGTTACTAAAATTGTATAATCCTGCGCTTATCTCATAGATTGGGAGCTGATAAGCTTCAAGCGTACTATACATATACATTAGAGTATTTGCGTATACGAAGTTTATATTGTCATAAAAAGGGATTTTGTATGTTGAAGTTGCTGAATTACAAGTTACTGTGCTGGTTGATAGTCGCGATTTTCATTATGAGTGAGAATGCATGGTCGCAAAGTGCAGACACCGAATTGACTGACGCGGTTGATAAGTTAAATTTTTCACGCGTAAAAATAATCTTAGAAACCAATCAATTTGAGAAAGAGCAGTTAAATCATGCTTTTCAGGTTGCTGTTAAAAGAGGAAGTGCTGAAATAGCTGCATATATCCTACAGCTTGGCGTAGACATCGATAGCCGGATCGATGGTGATTATACACCATTGCTACAAGCCGCACGTGATGGCCGTGAACAAATTGTACAGATGTTACTTGCAGCCGGAGCCGATGTGCATGCTGTATCCGATGATGGCAGTACGGCTTTAATTCTTGCAGCAGGGAAAGACCGGAGGAACGTGATAGATTTGTTGCTGGCGGCGAAGGTCGATGTAAATGCGAAAAGAAACGATGGTATGACTGCGTTGTTATTGGCGGCGCAAGAGG
Source organism: Nitrosomonas sp. (assembly GCF_019635155.1). Classification (GTDB taxonomy): domain Bacteria; phylum Pseudomonadota; class Gammaproteobacteria; order Burkholderiales; family Nitrosomonadaceae; genus Nitrosomonas. The sequence goes on from NZ_JAHBZY010000013.1 coordinate 12,556, forward strand.
GTCATAAACAAGCCATACAAACTTTGGCTAATGCGAACGCGGATGTCAATTATCAATTGGAAAATGGTGCGACAGCATTAATGATGGCTGCGCAGCATGGTAATCTTGGCGCTGTTTATGCGCTCATAGCCGCGAAAGCGGATCCTAACCTGAAAGCTAGCAACGGCGTAACCGCATTGACACTCGCCAATCAATATCGCCATCGGGAGATTTCAGAATTATTAAAAAAAGCAGGTGCAAGATAGTAAATAATCAACCGATTCCCAGTATCAATGGGCTATGGGAATAGTTAAGCGGTACTGTATTTATCTCGGATAATAAAGGAAAAGACACACATGAGATTTTTGTATGGTTTATTGTTGGTGGCAGCAATTAATTTTATCGTAGGCTGCGGTGAGTCACCGAAAAATAGTAAGCAGGAGACCGATCAGTCTTCGATGCCGTTGAGTGAGGTCACCAAACTTGGTGAAATTCCATCATTTATGAGTGAAGGGCTATCTGATGAAGAAAAAACGGAATTGAAGAAACAGATCCTGCCGCATGATATCGACGATGTCAGTGTAGCTGAGGAAAAATTCAGGGCACTTACGGAAAAAGCGAAAGCCGGAGATCCGGTGGCGCAGAATCATTTAGGCGTCATGTACTATACCGGAGAAGCGGTTTCTAAAAGTCCGAGCGGCCAGATTATGAATAACGATCCTGAATTAGCAGCAGGATGGTTTTTTCGTTCGGCTGAACAAGGCTATGCCGACGCACAATTCAATTTAGGATTGATGTATGTGAATGGTGAAGGTGTGTCGCAAGATCTTATGCATGCTGTCGAATTATTTCGGAAAGCTGCTGAACAAGGTCATGTCGATGCACAAAATAATTTAGGAGCCATGTATTTTATCGGAGAAGGCGTGGAACGAAATGTCAATAAAGCTATTGAATGGTTTGAGAAAGCTGCGGCCCAAGGTAATGAAGAAGCTCAAGCTAATCTAGAGGCGATAAAAGCATCTCAAAAGTAATTGTCTTTTGTTTTGTAAAAAACAAAAGGTACTTGGCATCAATCTAAGCAATTGTCACTTTGTCAGATAAGTATACGTCCTGGATGGCATGAAGCAGTTTGACACCGTCAGAAAATGGTTTCTGAAAAGCTTTACGACCTGAAATGAGTCCCATGCCACCAGCACGTTTGTTAATAACCGCCGTTCTGATAGCCTGATGCAAATCATCGCTACCCGATTCACCGCCAGAATTAATCATGCCGATCCGCCCCATAAAACAATTAGCAACTTGATAACGCACCAAATCGATAGGATGTTCTGTTGTAAGGTCGCTGTATACCTTGGGGTTGGTTTTCCCAAATTTTAGGGCGGTATAACCACCGTTGTTCGTAGCCATTTTTTGTTTGACGATATCGGCGCCGATAGTTACTGCCAGATAATTCGCTTGCCCCGTCAAATCAGCGCTGACATGATAATCTCTGTCCGTGGTTTTAAACGCGGAATTGCGAGTATAAGCCCATAGTATGGTGACCATTCCTAAGTTGTGCGCGTGCTCGAATGCTTCTGAAACTTCCAAAATTTGACGGCGTGATTCATCAGACCCGAAAAAGACAGTGGCACCAACAGCACAAGCTCCCATTTCAAAAGCTTGCTCGACACTGGCAAAAAGCGTTTGGTCGAACTTGTTCGGGTAAGTGAGTAATTCGTTATGATTGATTTTAAGAATCATTGGAATCTTATGCGCATATCGGCGCGATACGATTCCCAATACACCCAGTGTCGATGCAACGCCATTGCAACCACCCTCGATCGCGAGCTCAACAATATTCTTGGGATCGAAGAACATCGGATTGGGAGCAAAAGAAGCGCCTGCCGAATGCTCAACACCTTGATCGACGGGTAACAGAGATAAATAGCCGGTTCCCGACAGACGGCCATGATTGTAGAGTGCTTGAAGATTACGTAACACACCGGGTTTTCGATCGCTTAAACTCATAACTCGATCGACGAAATCGGCGCCGGGTAGTTCCAAGTTATTTTTAGGAATGGTGCTGCAAATATGATTCAGCAATGTATCACTCTCATTGCCGAGGATTTCTGTAATGCCTGTCATTTCTGCTCCTTCGTTTTGATGATGGCTTGATGACTAGAGATGCGATGATAGTACGCTAAGTCATTCGACAAGAAAATAAATATTTCCAAAATTTTACTTATTTCATTAAGAGTCGATAGAACTTTGTGCTCTTACTCATGATAATTGCACTTTTTTCTGTTTCAATCATTGAAGAGGTATATAGACTTGTTTCTGCAATTGAATATTCTTGCGTTTGTAGCCGGTACTTGGTTATTGCAGCAGCAAGCCAATTTGCCAGAAGCGGATAAAGCCTGGTGGTTGTTGCCCATAGTGTTATTAATTCGATTGCTTTGGCGTGCTCAATCGAAGATTAGTATTGTAATAAAGCGAATCTTAATTTCGGTTTTCATAGGAATGATTGGGTTTTTCTGGGCAGCTACAGCTGCGCACTGGCGTTTATCCGATGCATTACCAGAGAATTGGGAACGGCGCGATATCCAAGTCATTGGCGTGATCGCCAGTGTTCCTAACTCAAATGATTATGGTACACATTTTTATTTTGATATTGAAAAGATTATTACAGAAGACGCAATTGTTCCCAGGCATGTCTCTTTAACTTGGTATAAGGATACTCAACCAACCGATCAGCAGACCGGAAGACCCATGCTTCGAGCCGGAGAGAGATGGCAATTAACCGTACGACTCAAGCAACCTCATGGCAATGCAAATCCGCATGGTTTTGATTATGAAGTATGGGCATTGGAAAGAAACATCAGAGCCACGGGCTATATTCGAAAATCTGATGAGAATAAACGTTTGGATGCCATGGTTCAAAAACCTGGTTATTGGATTGAAAGAATTCGCGAGAAAATTCAGCAAAATCAGTCTCAATATCTTGCCGATCGAACTTATACAGGCATCTTGAGCACGTTGGCTACGGGTGATCAACATAGGATTCCACGCGAGCAATGGCAGGTGCTTATTCGGACTGGCACGAATCATTTAATGGCGATCTCCGGTCTACATATTACGATGGTTTCCAGCTTGATTTTTGGATTGGTTTATTGGTTGTGGCGCTGGAATTCCTACTTGACCTTGCGAATATCCGCAAAACGAGCTGCGGTGTTAGCAGGATTAATCGTTGCTTTTGGTTATGCGTTGATATCCGGTTTTGCTATTCCGGCACAGCGGGCATTTTGTATGCTGGCTGTCATCGCTTGGGCTATCTGGAGAGGGCGGTCAGTCTCGGTAACCAGAATCTTGTCGTGGGCATTGTTTTGGGTAGCTTTACTCGATCCTTGGGCAACAGTTTCTCCGGGATTCTGGTTATCTTTCGGTGCAGTCGCAATCATCATGCTGGTAACAGTCGGGCGTATCGGAAAACTTCATTGGTTGACAGAATGGGTACGGATACAATGGGCAATTACGCTAGGACTAATACCAATCCTTTTAGTCTTATTCCAGCAAGTGTCGCTGGTGTCACCCATCGCGAATGCGTTTGCCATACCGATCATCAGTTTGATAGTTGTCCCGCTTACGTTATTGACTATTATCTTGCCATTTGATTTTTTGTTGCTACTCGCTCATGGTGCATTGACTGTTGTGATGAGTTTTCTCAGTTTTCTCGGTGATTTCCCGCAGGCCGTATGGTTGCAACATTCTCCTCCATTTTGGACGATAGCGACGGCATTTATTGGAGTTGTGTGGATGCTGCTTCCGGGAAGTTTCGGATTGGGATGGTTAAGAGGGTTTCCAGCCCGTTGGTTAGGGCTCATAGCAATGTGCCCGATGTTCTTAGTACAATTGCCGAAACCAAAAGCAGGTGAGTTATGGCTTACGGTATTGGATGTTGGACAAGGATTGGCAGTAGTTGCACGCACCGAACAACATGCGCTATTGTTCGATACTGGTCCAAAATTAGGTGAAACTGATAGCGGTCGCCGCATTATTATCCCCTTTTTGTACAACGAAGGAATACGGAAGCTGGATGTCCTAATGGTGTCTCATGCCGATTCGGATCATAGCGGAGGGGCGTTGTCGGTACTGTCGGGTATGCCGGTAAAGAAGGTGTTGTCATCACTCAATGATGATCACCCAATCCGGCAGTATGTGCCTGATAATGCGCTGTGCCATGCTCCTCAATCTTGGCAATGGGATGGAGTGCATTTCGAAGTATTACACCCACTGAAGCAGGATTATTTCGAACTTAACCGTAAAACCAATAGAAAGAGCTGTGTGTTAAAAATTACAACTGCACATGGTAGTGTACTATTGCCTGCGGACATTGAAAGTAAAGACGAACAAGCTTTGCTTGCTCGAAGTATTGAGAATTTAGCCGCAACAGTAGTGCTTGTACCACATCATGGCAGTTTAACTTCATCGACCGACGCCTTTGTTAAAACCGTTGATCCTGCGGTGGCGATTTTTGCAGTTGGTTATCTGAATCGCTACGATCATCCAAACACTGTGGTTACACAGCGTTATCACCAGTTAGGCAGCAAGTTACTGAGAAGTGATCGAGACGGAGCGATTATGTTACGTTTCGCAGAGCAGAAAGTAGTGTTTGATAGCTGGAGAAGGTTCAATCAACGTTACTGGCACCATCGTTTCTCAGAGCCTGTTACAAAATCCGGTACATAGAATTCAACCGATGTAATGTCAGTGAATGCGAGACCGATTAAGCAGTTACAATATGCTCCTCAGGAATTTCGATGTTATTGAATATGATAGAGAATGATGTTCCTATACCAGGTTCGCTGGCAACCTTAATTTTTAATTTATTATTTTCAGCGGCGATTTTAACAATCGATAAGCCAATGCCACTCGTTGCTTTGTTATGCATAGCCGCTCGTGGTGAATAAAAATATTCGTTGAAAATATTGGGTAAATCCTTACTTTCGATGCCAATGCCGTGATCAGTAATTGTGATATTAGCACCATGATTCAATGTATCAATTTCTGATGTAATTTCAACCGATGTGTTTTCATGTGAATATGTGATTGCATTGGAAATAATATTTTCCAATAAAATTCCTAATTGATCGGGAATTACATCGCAAATAAAATTTTTAATGGATAAATTAAGCGTGACATGTTTGGAACTGGCAACAGGCGTTAATTTTTCTATGCATTTTTGTAATACAGCCTGGATTTCAACCGATTCAAAAACTGCCGTATCAAGGCAAGTATCCTTTAGTCGCTCTAACCTCAGCAAATCAAGAATCAAACCGGACATATTTTTTGCACGAACATCCATTTGTTCAAGCGCGGTATTAACTTCCACCGAGGTTTCACCAAGATAACCGTCTTTAATCAAATTGATTTTGCTGCGAATGGCATCAAGCGGAGATTTCAATTGATGCGTAATGAGTAGCGCATATTGATCTTTCTCGACTTGTGCTTGGTTGATTTGCTTATATGCTTCCAAAAGGTGGCGTTCGTGAGCGCGAACTATCAATGAAAGCCTAGAAACCACGTACCAAACGATAATAAACAGCGTGTCGAGAAAGGACATCCAGAGTAGCGCACTTTCTGTGCGATCGGTATCGATCGAAAGATGGCTACTTATTAACGTTGAAAGGGGTGTTTGTGTAATAAAAAAATTGTCCAACAGAATTACGATCGTATCCATAAAACAGACTAAGATCGTTACATACAAACTTTCCCTTGTTGAGAAAAATATACATGCAAGAGCAATGTGCAGTACGTAGAAAAAGGAAATCGGTGTGGTGGTGCTTCCGATATAATGCACGACAACGGATAGGCAGAGCAGATCAACAATGATCTGTACCCATAAATTGATTGAGGGTGAATTATATTTACTGGGACGACAGTGATCTAGGGCAAACAGATAGGTAATATTAGCAATAATCAATATTACAATAATAGCGATCGGCCATTTTTTCTGTTCACTGATACCAAATTGCGCCAGGGTATCTGACGCGGATAGCATCAAGATTTCGAAAAATACCAGCGTAACTATCAGGATCCAGCGAAATGTTATGAACCAGCGGATATTGCTGATCAAAACATCGTCACTGAGCTTTAGCTTGTCTCCTTTAATTTCAAGAAGAATATTTTGATTACTTGGTTTATTCCAGGAAAACTCGGTCGCTGCCATTCATTGTTAGCTCTGTTATGCGGCTTCGCCGGTGTGCTTTAAGCGTTCATTGATGGTTGCGAGCAGACTTATCGGCTCAACGGGCTTTTCCATGATACAAACCCATTCATGCGATCCATTTTCAAAGTAAGGTCTGATCATATCGCCCAAAGACGTCAAGAAAATGGCTTGCATCCGTGGAAAGCGTTTGTGAATCGTTGCATAGGTTGTCAAGCCAGAGTCCATCGATTCAACCATAACATCAAGAATAGCCAAATCCGGGTGCTTATTTTCGTCTTCTAAAGAGTCAATGAATTCCTGCATAGATAGATAGCTATCAACATCGTAACCGTTTTTAGTTAAAATCCGCTGAACCGATTCTCGAATATCTGCGTCATCGTCAACGTGTGCAATTTTTGGTGCCATTATAATGAACCTCCTTTTTTATCTTGCCTCGATTTGAGTAACTAAGAAACCCCTTACAAATCGGGGTTATTATACCCAATCATATCGCAGCGTGTGTGAATAATATGTGAAATATATCGGCGCATAATAGGAAAAAAGTAGTTATTTGAACAATTGTATGTACTGATTAGATTTTTTAAGTTTGCTAAAAATTAAAGTCAGTTTTCTTTAAATAGTCGCTCAAGAAAACCAAGAAAATGGCGAAGATGCACGATTAAAATTTATATCCACGGTGTAATGCAACGATACCTGCTGTCAAGTTGAAAAATTCCACACGCTCAAAACCGGATTGTTGCATGAGTTCTTGCAATTCCAATTGTGTAGGGTGCATACGAATAGATTCGGCCAGATAACGATAACTTTCACTATCATTGGCTATTACTTTTCCCATTACCGGGAGTATTTTGAATGAGTACGCATCATATGCGAATTGCAAAGGTTTCCAGACTCTGGAGAACTCCAATACGATAACAGTTCCGCCAGGTTTGAGGACACGCAACATTTCTTTAAGTGCTACATCTTTGCGTGTCATATTTCTCAGACCGAAAGCGACGCTGACGCAATTAAAATAGCTATCGGGGAATGGTAATTTTTCAGCATCGCACTGTGCAGCCGGGGTCGGTGCACCATCATCAATCAAGCGATCCCGGCCGATAGAGAGCATGGAATTGTTAATGTCGGTTAACCAAACCTCCCCGGAATTACCGACTTTTTGCAAGAATAATGAGCTTAAATCGCCAGTTCCTCCAGCAATATCGAGTACTTTATCGCCCTTTCGTACACCGCTAACCTCGATTGCAAATCGTTTCCAGATACGATGAAGCCCCATTGACATTAAGTCATTCATCAAATTGTAACGTTCGGCTACGGAATGGAAAACTTCTGCAACTCTGCCGGCTTTTTCTTCTTCGGCAACAGTGTTAAAGCCAAAATGGGTTGTCTTACGCATAGTTAATTGAATTTGAAATGTAAAGTGAATATCGATTACTTGGTTGAAATAGTTCGCGATTTGCAGATCTATGTGATTCAATCAGCATCCCGACTAGCGCCTGCTTCCGATAAACGTTGCAGATAGTGTTGCCACATTTTATCGTGATTCAATCCGTAGCTATAAAGTAAATCCCAAGAATACAATCCGGTATTATGACCATCGGTAAAATTAAGTTGAATGGCATAATTGCCGGCAGGTTCAATTTCTTTAATGTTGATCATTCTTTTACCAGTTTGCAGTACTTCCTGCCCTGGGCCGTGGCCACACACTTCGGCAGAAGGCGAATGAACTCGCAAAAATTCGCATGAATAATGAAAAGTTTTTCCATCGGAAAAAGAAATATCCAATATTCTCGATTTTTGATGTAGTTTGATTTCTACAGGAAAAGGAGTGTTCTTTGTCAAACCTGCCATATAATCTTTACGAATGATTCGGGAAAGGATGTTCTTCTCATTGTAACAAACTGTGTCAATAATAATTGACCAAAAATTGGAATCTCTTTATGGCGGCAAAAATACTGGTCGTAGAAGATGAAGCAGCTATTCTGGAATTGGTTATTTTTAATTTGCAGCAGGCTGGATATGACACTATTCGAGCGGAAAATGCAGAAAAAGCCATGATTGTGATTAATGATTCGCTACCGGATTTAATTTTGCTTGATTGGATGCTGCCTGGTATGAGTGGAATTGAATTAGCACGAAAGTTGCGACGTAATGAACGTACACGTTTAATCCCGATTATCATGTTGACTGCTCGCGTACAAGAGGGGGATAAGGTGGCCGGGTTGGAAATTGGTGCGGATGATTACATTACTAAGCCGTTTTCTCCGCGTGAGCTGATTGCACGGATTAATGCGGTACTTCGCCGCATAGCCCCTGAAGCTTCTGATGAAGTGATTGAAATTAAAGGATTGAGACTTGATCCGTCGAATCATCGTGTTACTGCAAATAAACATGAAATTGATTTGGGTCCAACGGAGTATCGGCTATTACACTTCATGATGACGCATACCGACCGAGTCTATTCTCGCGGCCAGTTGCTGGATCGAGTGTGGGGCGATCATGTGTTTATCGAAGAGCGGACAGTCGATGTACACATTCGGCGATTACGTAAAGCATTACAATTAACGGGAATGGATGATTGGATTCAAACGGTTAGAAGTGCTGGTTACCGGTTTTCGGTTGCTCCCGATTTATCTACAAGCGATTCTAATGAGGGAATTTAGTCACCGCTTCGGAATTCGATTGATTACATTTTTTATAAATACGCTGATCGATTGTTAATCGAGAATTTTCAGCATCGTTATCTTGGAATTAATTTAAGTGTCAGATATTTGGCAGCGTTCTTCTAATATACTGTTAATGGTTTTTGCTACCTCTATCATTTGGATGATCTTTGGTACAGTGAAAGCGTTAGTCTTTTTCAATTTGGCCTTGTTGTGGACGGTTTTTCACCATATACGCCATCTTGTCATGTTGGAACGGTGGTTACAGCTATCCGATCACACACCAGCAAGTATTCCGGCTGGATCTGGTGTATGGGACGATGTTTTTGCGCATCTGGCTCGCTATGTCCGGCAACATAGCCAAAGCCAGGAATTGTTGAGCCTCGCGCTGAAACGTATGCAAAGCGTCACTTCTGCGATGCCGGATGGCATTGTTATCTTGGATGAAAGCGATCGAATCGAATGGTGCAATCCGATCGCGGAACAGCATTTGGGTATCGACTTATTGATGGATGCTGGTCAGCAAATTACCTATCTTGTGAGGCAAATGCCGTTTGTAGAGTATTTGGCTGCCCGTCAATATAGTAATCCGCTGATTCTGAAGCAAACCCGCATGCAAAATCTAATCATTTCTTTGCAGTTAGTTCCTTATGGCTTTAATCAGAAGCTATTGATCAGTAGGGATATTACGAGATTCGAGAAGATAGAAACCATGCGTCGTGATTTTATCGCGAATGTTTCTCATGAATTACGTACTCCTTTGACAGTCATTGGCGGCTTTCTTGAAACACTATCATCCAGTGAGAACTTGAATCCGGAATTTACTCAACGTGCGTTAGTATTAATGACAGAGCAAACGACACGTATGCAGCATTTAATCGAAGATTTGTTGATTTTGTCGAGACTGGAAAATGAACAAAATAAAGTTAAAGAGAAAAAAGTTGACGTTGTTCGGTTGCTGCATGGCATTTTACAGGATGCAGAATCCATCAATGCTGGATGTCATCATATTAAGTTAAATATTACTTCACAAGATCAATTGCTTGGAAGTGAAGAAGAATTACGTAGCGCGTTCGGTAATTTAATCAGTAATGCGATTCGCTACACGCCGGATGATGGTGAGATCTGCATCAATTGGGAGAAGCGGAACGGACAAGGATTATTTTTTGTACAAGATAGTGGTATCGGCATCGAACCCGAGCATATTCCACGGTTAACAGAACGTTTTTATCGAGTTGACAGCAGCCGCTCTCGGGAAACAGGTGGTACCGGGTTAGGTCTTGCGATAGTCAAACATGTACTAAACCGTCATGATGCTCACCTGGAGGTAACTAGCGAAGTTGGCAAAGGGAGTCGATTCGCTATCTTGTTTCCTTCCAAACGATTGATTTCTGAGGATGGTATTAATGCCGAAAGTAAGTGAGATTATTTATTCCAAGTTGCTACGAAAGGAATGGGATGATTGCAGATTATGATACTGACAGTTGAACACGGTGAAAAACAACCACTGGCTAGTCAATGGTTGTTTTTCTGCTATTTAAACATGACTAGTTGTTTTTACTTATCTGATTGCTGATTGCTCGTGGCCAAAATTGGCTTGTGCTTTATTAATAATAACATTACTTTGCTCTAAGGCCATTTTCTTGTGAAATTCAACAGCACTCCGGCTATTTGCTAAAAGTGTCTCGTATTCATGGATATTGGCGATGGTGTGTGCTCGAAAACTCTGTCCTTGTCTGCCGTAGTAGTAAGGGTGAGCTTCATACTTCTCAAGGTATTCTTTATTTTTTTGCAGTTTTTCTTCCATTTCCTTTGTTTGATTTTCGAAATATGAAGTCAGCGCGGCATGGTCGCTATCATCAATACCATCCACTGCAAATACTGAAGAAACTGATAGACTAAACGCTAATACTGATAATAACGAAATAAGTTTTGCTGCTTTCATGTAAGTACCCTCCAACGGTAAATGAATGTTGTTTCTTAAAGTGACGTCATATTAACGCTGGTAATTCGATGAGTATATTGGGGAAACCTTGGTTTTTATCTAATGGTTTCCATTAAGCGGCAGGGGCTGGTTACATTGAAAAAATCTGGCGGCTGATAATAGCAAGGAAGAAATATCTGAATCTAAAAGGTGCACACATATCACACGGGCGATGATTGCAAGAATCACTATTATTTGTTTTCTTACGTTATTAAGCGGATGTAGCTTGCTGCGCTTAAGCTATGATCATGGACCACGGTTGACATGGTGGTGGATTGATAGTTACGTGGGTTTCAACAATGAGCAAATACCGCTTGCTAAGCAAGCGATACATGAATGGTTCGATTGGCACCGCTCATCGCAATTACCGCATTATGCAGACTGGCTGGCGGTGGTGCGTGAACATATGGATAGCGCCGTTACTTCGGCTCAAATTTGTCAATGGTCCGATGAATTACAGAAATTGATTGCTCCAGCCATTGATCAAGCTGTACAGCTCAGCACGCCGTTGATTATGAATCTAAATAAAGCGCAATGGGATAATTTAGAGCGAGGTTTTGCTAAGAGTAACGATGAGTTACGAAAAAACTTCCTGCAACCTGATCTTAACGATCGTTATAAAGCATCTGTCAAACGCGCGGTTAAACGCATTAAAAATCTCTATGGGGATATTACCGAAACACAACAGCAACTCATCGATACCAGTATCAAAACCTCACCATTCAATCCGGAGCTATGGTTAGCCGAACGTCAGCGTCGGCAGGGAATAACTTTACAGATACTCAATCAATTGACCATTGGGCTAATTTCGGATGATCAGACGGCAAGCGTACTTCGTAGCATAATTGAATATACCGTTCGTTCAGACGATCCTAATTATCGAGCTTATCAAGTGGAAATGACTGAGTATACTTGTGATGTTATTGCACGAATGCATAATAGCGCGAATAAAATCCAACGCCAGCACGTGCATGATAAGTTAAAAAATTGGGAGATTGATTTACGTGTATTATTTGAAGAAAATCATCGAAATATTTCAATAGAAACGAGGTAATTCATGTCTCACAAAATTCTTATTGTATTAATACACTGACTTGGTCAGCATGGTTTTCTGAGTACTTTATCTATATACCGTGATCTGCTGAGCGCTGTTTTTGTTTTATAAATTTCAAAAAAGAAATTAATAGTTAATTAATATTTCTTTTCCACATAAGGTGGTATAGAATTTTGATCGAAAATAATAAAATTAAAAATGGCACATTAGGTATTTTTTAAGAATTTATAGCACAGAGTTGACAGTTTATTTGTTTTATTAGTCAGATCTGTAAATCGCAGGCCTTTAAAAGGATGGTAATTATATGATTTCTGATTTTCTCACATTGATTTCGGGTGTGATCGTTATGCCATGGTGGGGATATGTCGTTGTTACTCTGGTTTTAACTCATATCACAATTGCTTCTATCACGATTTATCTTCATCGTCATTCTGCACATCGTGCATTGGAGTTGCATCCACTGCCGAGCCATTTTTTCCGTTTCTGGCTATGGCTCACAACTGGCATGGTTACAAAAGAATGGACAGCTATACATCGTAAACACCATGCAAAATGCGAAACGAACGATGACCCGCATAGTCCGGTTATTTATGGCATTGGGAAAGTATTGGCCGAAGGTTCCGAGCTTTATCGAAAGGAAGCTAAGAACAAAGAAACACTCAAACGTTATGGATACGGAACTCCGGATGATTGGGTGGAGCGTAATATATATAGTAAACATAGCGCCAAAGGTGTAGCGTTAATGTTGATTATTAACGTGATTTTATTTGGACCGATCGGTATTACGATATGGGCCATACAAATGTTATGGGCTCCAGTTTTTGCTGCGGGCATTATTAATGGCGTAGGTCATTATTGGGGGTATCGTAATTTTCAAGCAGAAGATGCCAGTAGAAATATCGTGCCATGGGGTATTCTGATTGGTGGTGAAGAATTGCATAATAACCACCATGCTTATGCAACGTCTGCACGATTGTCCAATAAATGGTATGAATTTGATATTGGATGGCTTTATATAAGAATTTTGGAAATGGCAGGACTTGCAAAAGTTAAAAAAATTGCACCTAAACTGCGTATTGATAGTGCCAAGACCGAATGCGATTCGGATACCTTGCAAGCAGTAATATCTCATCGCTATGAAGTGCTAGCGAAATATACAAAGTCGCTAAAAGCGACGTTGGCACAAGAAATAATTCATTTGAAAGAAGCAACCGCTGAATATGGAATAGATAATTCCACTTTGAAGCGTTGGATATTAGCGGATTCTAGAACTTTGCAAGATCATGAGCGCGAGAAACTGAATCAAGTTTTGAGTAATACTAAGACACTCGATAAAGTTTATACCATGCGCGAAGAACTAGCTGAGATTTGGCAACGCTCAACAGCTTCGACTGAAGAACTTGTTAAAAAATTAGAAGACTGGTGTCGGCGTGCAGAAGAAAGTGGTATTGAAGTTCTACAAACATTTTCTCAACGGCTGCGTTGTTATGCATAGCTTTAAGTCTTGTTTTGCCTAGCAAAGTGATTTCATTAAGAATGATAGTTCAATGCAGTTGCATTGAACTATCAATGAATATCTTCCTTTATTTGTAACCAAATCAATTCAGTTATTGCCAACCGGTTATTTCATATCCTTTTTCTTGCAAGCAACGCGAAACAAAATTAATGTACGCATGATTGGGTTTTGAAGATCTTGAAGAAAATAATAAGCTTCGAAGGAGCCCGGCAGTAGCGCCGCTGGCTGCGCCGATTAATGAACCTCGTCCTGCTGCTCCGTAAATAGCGCCACCTACGGCACCGCTGGCAGCACCAACGCCGGCACCCATTGCCGTATTGGTAGCAACGTTACCTAATTGCCCAGTATTTTCTCTAGCTCCCGCCGATTCTGCTAATTGCCTGCATGCTTCGATATCCTGTTCAGCTACTTGTTTACCTACTGATAGAAAATGCGAGTTAGGATATACGACCGGACCGGTAGCTGAACAAGCGGATAAGCTCATAAAAACCAAACTGATCAGTAATGCCATCAGTATTTTCATAGTTGTGATCCTTTTTATTTCTTTCAGTACGCAATAATTTGCTACTGTGATATTTCTATAATTACTTTTCATGCAAGGGCAGCGAAGCGATGCGGAGTGGAAAAATTACCCCTGCAACGAGGGCTTTGCGGGGGTAAATAATTTTAAACAATACTTGATTAGACTACTTGCCTTTGCTGGTCAACGAACCCAAAAACGCTTTGACATCTTCAACAAAACCAGGGCCGACTTTACGACCGAGCTGATGCTCTGCCATCTCTTCGATCGCTTGATCTAGTGTGGCGACGGAGCCGTCATGAAAATAAGGAGCGGTTTTAGCAATATTTCTTAAGCTTGGGACTTTGAAAACTTTTTTATCGGTCTCCAAACCGGTTACCTCGTATCTGCCGAGATCCTTTGTTTCATACGGTTCGACCAAGCCGATTTTTTTGTATGAATTACCGCCGATAGCTACGCCGTTATGGCAATTGGCGCATCCCATGTGGATAAATTTTTGCAAGCCCCGTTTCTCGGCATCATTCAGGGCATTTTCATCGCCTTTGAGATAATCGTCGAAACGTGAAGGTGTTAAAAGCGTACGCTCGAAGGCACCAATTGCTTTACCGATATTTTTGTATTGAATTGGATCTTTTTCACTTTTGAAAGCATCGGCAAACATGGTTTTGTATTCATCAATTTTTTTCAGTTTGCTGACCACAGCTTCTTCGCTGGGCATACCCATCTCGATCGGATTTAGAATTGGACCAAGCGCTTGTTCTTCAACATCTTTGGCGCGTCCATCCCAGAATTGCGCAATATGCAGTGCGGCGTTGAAAGTGGTTGGAGAATTTCTGCCGCCGCGCGTGCCGTCATGACCCGGTGAGGTGGGTTGACTATCGACCCCGAAATTGGTCAATTGATGGCAGGAATTACAGGAAATCGTATCATTAATCGAAAGCCGCGGATCAAGATATAATTTTTTGCCGAGCGCGATCAAAGCGGCGTTTTTCTTTTCATCGATAATCGATGCCGGTAGCGGTTCAAAGAAATGCTTCAGCATCGTTTTATCCATTTTGTGATGACCGCCACCATGCATCATTCCACCCATGCCTCCCATGCCATGATGATCGCTATCGTGCATATCGCCGTGCTGATCTCCCTTTTTATCTGAATCGCTTTGATGATCGTGCCCGCTTTGCGCGTAACTATAGGAACTTACTATTAATGCGAAAAATAAAATTGCTTTCATACAACCTCCAAAAGTTTAACGTTAGCACACCCGGTCAGATTCGCGGAAAAACTTTTGAAACGCTTTACAGTCGAACGGTTTTTCCAATGAATTTTTGACCGGTTTTTAGTATACCCAGATTGTATTTACTATTGATAGCAGAGTTGCATGTTTTATGGACTTTGAAATAGATAACCGCTACATGTAAGGAAGGTTTTACAAGCGTTGATTTCGTCGCAATACTGTTTTCGATTTCCGATGACTTAAAAATTATCTAGGTATTGCAAGAACTCAAGAGTCATCTTTTTCATTGCATTGATCGTTCTTAGTTCAAAGCGAACGATTTTCAGAAGTTATTTGCATTTTTGTGAATAACACCCCGTGTATATTCAATCACATTTCTTTAAGGAGAAAATCTTATGATTAACAAGAACTATCTATTTACAAACGTAGCAATTTTGACTTTCTTTTTGATTGTTGGTTATGCCCCCGCACTATTTGCAAGCGATTCGATCATTGTTGCTCAAACGAATCAGCAAACGCATGAAAAAGACCTTACCAAAAGCGGTGATGGACAGCACCGGCATAGCCAAGAGAAAGAGCATAAACATGACGGTGATCACCAGAGTGGTCATGGTAAAGGGAACCGACACGGCGGGGGACATGGGCATTCTATGGATTACGCGCATGCGATTATTTTGCATACCGACATGCTTAAACTAACCAACGAGCAATTGGGGCAAATTGTCCGGATTCACCTGAAGAATAAGGACGTGCATGGAGAACTCAAACAGCGACTGAAGAAAGATATACAAGCTTTTCGGCAAGTAGGTATAAATCCAGGTTCGGATGATGAACAGTTACGTGATTTAGGAAAAAAACATATCGATGACTTTAATGCGATGATTGAGCACCACATTAAAGAACGCCAGGCTATTCGTGCGATTTTAACGGATCAGCAGAAAGCGCTGCTAAAAACCATTCAAGCGGATCACAATCATGGCTCGCATGACAGTGACAAAAAGAAACACCGACATGGCGGTTACTAAATGTTATAAGAGTCACCCTTGACAATGAATAATTGCTTGATTTGTTCATCAACATGACATTTCAAGGAAGAAGTGTTTCCATATTGAAAAGTTTGCGTAACCCAATCCAGGGTGGCTCACTATGGCTAATTTTGTTTCAATTTTTGTATTGCAGACAGTACTGGCGTAACCGCTGCTGCCGTCCAAGTCTTGTAGATTCCTAAAGGTATTCGAAGATTTATTCTTTAGCAGTTTACGGATAGATTAATAGAGCTCTGGCAAGCATCGCCTCCTGGGAAATCAGTGCGCGTAGACCAACAAAATATCGCACCTTCGAATTGGTAAACCATGTTGGCGGAGGCATACTTCGAAATAGCTTTGGCACTTAACTTACCGGCGCTGAATGTTTCGTCATCGGTCAGCAAACGATTGAATTGCCGATCATCTGCTGAAAACTACGATTTCATATTGAGCAATTTCTTGAATACTACTTGTTGTATTGCGAAATATGATTACCAGTAGCGGTTTTTCCTCCCAATTTTTCTTCGATATCATACGGCGATCAAATGATCGGCGAATAGAACTCTGGTTCTGTCCGGTTTCGGGCCATAATCAAGTACCGGATTGATGATGAAACAGTGTCCACGAGCTTTATCATAAATCACATAACTGATAGTCCGTGTTGTTGAGTCAAAGAATGCATTATGTCGGTTACATAATAATCTTCTCAGAATATTCAATTGTTACGATATATTAGATAATGTTATGTTATTGATAGAAATCCTTGAAAAATATGTATGTTGACTATTGATAAGAAATATTCTTAACTACCAGATTTTGTTGACTAAATCATAACACATGCTAGAGATTTGAAACATTGAGACAATCTGAATCGATTCATTGCGGAGGAATCAAATGAACATGATCACGAAAAAACTTGATGAAAAGTTGTCAGTTACCGGACAAATCACTGTCGATGACTTGACCGAAATTGCCGCAACTGGTTATCAATCGGTTATCTGTAACCGCCCTGACTATGAGGAAGGCGCAACGCAACCCGCCAGCGCGGAACTGGAAAAAGTAGCGCAATCGCTAGGAATTAAATTTGTATATTTACCAGTCGCCAGGGGATCGATTTCCTTGGAAAAAAGTGAATCATTCAATCAATTACTTGCCGAACTGCCGGGACCTGTCCTTGCTTTTTGTAACTCGGGCAATCGCTCTCAAAAATTATACGAATTGAGCAGACAAGCGCAAGTATCCGAAAGCGACGACGAATCCGTCACAGCGGCTTGCAGTTGGACTGACGAAGCGCCCGAAACAATTCATATTTCTCATGTATCGGAGAATCAATCGGCCTCGGTAGTTGCTGCTTGCAATTGGGGTAATGCATTCGATATTGTCGTCATTGGCGGTGGTGCGGCGGGTATCGGCGTGACCGCCAGTCTTCTGCATCGTCGGTCAACACTTCGCATTGCCATTATCGAGCCTAGTGAAAAGCATTATTATCAGCCCGCTTGGACATTGGTAGGCGGCGGTGCTTACGATATCAATCAGACAGTGCGGAATATGGCGTCTGTCATTCCTACAAAAGCAGAATGGATACAAGCAGCAGCCGCGGAAATTGATCCCGACAGCAATCTGGTTAAGCTGACGGATGGCCGCGCTGTTGGTTATCGGCAATTGATCGTTTGTCCAGGTATACGTCTTGCTTGGGAGAAAATCGAAGGTTTGCAGGAAACACTCGGTAAGAATGGCGTAACTTCCAATTATCAGTTCGAGTTGGCGCCTTATACTTGGTCGTTGACGAAAAATCTTAAAAACGGTAAAGCCTTATTCACACAGCCTCCGATGCCTATCAAATGCGCCGGTGCCCCGCAAAAAGCCATGTATTTGTCATGCGATTACTGGTTACACCAACATGTACTGGATACTATCGATGTCGAATTCAATACGGCAGGCGCAGTATTATTCGGTGTTGCCGATTTCGTGCCATCGCTGATGACGTATGTAAAGCGTTACCATGCGCACTTGGTGTTTAATTCCACGTTAGCGAAAGTCGACGGCGTCAGAAAAATTGCTTTTTTTGATATCAAAGATAGTGAGGGAAATGTAACACGCGTGGAGAAGCCGTTTGATATGTTGCATGTAACACCGCCCCAAGCAGCGCCGGATTTTATCCGGAAAAGTCAATTAGCCGATGCCGCCGGATTTTGCGAGGTAAACCCAAGAACGTTGCAGCACGTACGATATGCGAATATCTTTTCGTTAGGGGATGCGTGTTCTTCTCCCAATGCCAAAACTGCTGCTGCAGCCAGAAAGCAAGCTGTTATCGTAGCGGAGAATATTCTAGCTGCTAAAGAGGATCGCTTATTATCAAGTACCTATGACGGTTATGGCGCTTGCCCACTTACTGTGGAAAATGGCAAGGTGATCTTGGCCGAATTCGGCTTCGGCGGTAAATTAATGCCTACTTTTCCGCTTGATCCGGTAGTACCCAGGCGATTCGCATGGTTGCTAAAAACCAAATTATTTCCCTGGTTATACTGGAACGGTATGCTGAAAGGGCGTGAATGGCTCACGCGTTCAACCGGCAGTAATTAAGACGATTGATGGAAATCTATTTAATCAGCATGCTGCCGGGTTTATTTACGGGCATTGTGCTTGCATTGACAGGTGCCGGCGGCACTGTTATTGCGGTACCGTTGCTCATGTTCAGCTTGCATCTGACTGTCGTGGAAGCCGCTCCAATCGGGCTGCTGGCCGTGAGTATATCGGCCGGAATTGGCGCGCTAATCGCTTTCCGGCAGAAGAAAGTACGATACCGCGCTGCCAGTTTGATCGCGTTAACAGGTGCGCTGGCTGCCCCGGCAGGTTTATGGGCCGCACAGCGTTTGCCTAATACACCATTGACTTTATTATTTGCCGGCGTGTTAATTTATGTGGCGATTCACATGCTTCGATACAATCGGTTGAACAATGACGGTGATGTAAAAACATTTGTTGAACCGCCTTGCCGAATCAGCGATATCGACGGGCGTTTGTCGTGGAATTTTTCATGCTTTAGAGCACTCACCTTGTCAGGTGTAATGGCAGGCTTCTTATCAGGCTTGTTAGGAGTAGGGGGCGGCTTTGTCGTGGTGCCTGCGCTTAGGAAAGCCACAAATCTTGACATGCCATCCATCATGGCAACATCGCTGGCTATTATCGTTCTGATTTCCTCTGTCGGCGTTGTTTCGTCGATATTGATTAATGCCATGCAATGGTCGGTTGCTATTCCGTTTTGCGCCGGAACGATTGCCGGCATGTTGCTGGGTAGAATGTTTGCCGCACACTTTGCCGGTCAGCAATTACAGTATAGCTTTGCAATATTGGCGATCATTGTTGCAATTGCAATGATGACTCAAGCGGTCTGGAGTCTTCTTTCTTTGTAAAGCTTTATTATGGCAAATAATTGGTTTTTATCATCTATCATATTGTTTCAATTAAAATATTAATATTAGAAGATAATTACCTGAGTATTTGTAATGATTAAGGTGTACTATTGGCCAGCACCAGAGCTTTGATGAGATCGATTCTGAAAATTTGTAGATTCTTTGTTGAACAATTTTTAATCAGATAGGAGGGAATCATGCGCCGTGTATATTTTCTAGCTCCAGACATTACTACCACCAAGAAAATTGTCGCTGATCTATCGCTGGCGAAAATAGAAGAAAAGCATATTCATGTAATCGCAAAGCGCGGTACGCCGCTGGAAGATTTGCCGGAAGCGAATTTGCTGCAGAAATCCGATTTTATTCCTGCAGTGGAGCAAGGGCTTGCGGTCGGCGGTGCAACCGGCTTGCTTGCGGGCCTGGTTGCGATTGCGCTGCCACCGGCATCAACTGTAATCGCGGGTGGTGTATTGCTGGCGACTACGCTGGCTGGTGCCGGCGTGGGTTCGTGGTTGAGTGGTATGATCGGTATGAACGTTGGTAACCGGCGAATCAAAGAATTCGAGGATGCGATTGAAGCCGGTGAGTTATTGGTACTAGTCGATGTATCGGCCGATCGGGTAACGGAAATTGAGAGTCGTATCAAACAACATTTGCCGCAAGTCGAAGTCGAACAGACGGAACCTCGAGTACCTGCATTTCCATAATAATCGATCGAACGAGAAGCCGGCGCTGATTTCGATTGCTGGCTTCCTAAAATGCCCCCGAATTAACCGAGTGCTATTCCAATTATTGATGCCGCGATATTGATGCAACAGGACTCGGTAACCACAGCCGACTGAACGAACCGGATTCCTGTAATCGAATTTGTGATTTAGATGCTATTTGGCGAGCGGCTATTTCGAAATAGTAATCGGTAAACCAAGTGATTTTGCATCAGTGACTGTCAAACGGAACAAAATATACAATAACTGGAATGCATTGCGATTCCAATGCGCATTTTCGCCGGTAGTATCCACCGCATAGTATTTGCCATGAGAGTGAGCGTATAGCTTGGTATCATGATGTAATTGATCGTCGACAATCAGACCCAACGTATGGCTTGGATTCACATTTTTGATAAGAGGCGGCGTGCGCGGATCCTTATCGACAAAATATTCCGCTTGTTCGCCAAGTGAATGTCCGAGAAAATTCAGGATAGTATGAAAGCTTCTCAAGCGGAAAGCGCCGCGAATGGGCCACTCACCGCCCGGATAGCCAGGCCGGATATCGAAAGCAACATCATTTTCTATCCAAGGGTTGATCAAATCGTATAAAGCCACGCGCTCTTCGCAGCAGAGTATGCTCGGATCATAGTTGGTAATCAGGATAGGGCCCGGTAACTGCTTGCTTAAGGTATACGTATTTCTTTGTTCGTCATGACTCACTGTGAAATCTTTTTCGATCGCTTGAAACAAACCTTCCGGTGAAATGACGTTTGACGGAATTGTCCAGTTACGCTCGAAAGTCAGCGGTTCAGCATACAGTTGCTTTTGGTTTTGAATAGCCGCTAAGTGCAATACAATTCGTCGGAACATTTCGTAATCCGATCTATCGGACGGGTTATTGTGATATACGGTTTGTTTTTGATGAATATGTTGTCGACTGCGAAGCCGGTGTTCTTGCTCTTTGGTTAACTGAATGCCGGGAAGAAACTGTTTATTTCCGGTTTGTTCATTAGAATCCATTACCATGAAACCTGTTGATGCCTTCGGGCCATGATGCGAACGGTGTTTACGTTTTTGTTTTTCCGGTAATGTATCGCCAGTCATCGCATGGGATTCAATCTGATGCAACTGTACCTCTTGTGCCATCATCCTGAGCAATAAGTCGATATTGAAATGCTGGCGCAATAGCAACGTTAATTTGTGCTGACTGAAGGGAGTGAGAATACGTTTGGTAAACTCGTCGCCAGCGATCGGATCGATACTGAATGTCGGGTTTTCTGCAACACTCGCGCCGAATACCGGTGCCAGCAAGCCGCCGCTTTCTCCGGTTAATGCAGGGGTTGCACCGGCATTGGCACTGAAATTGAAAGTTGCAGCGATGCTTGAAACGCGCGTGAAATGCAAGGGCTCATGGTGTTGAGCGCGGGCAATGTTGGTGAGTAATTGCCGTGACTCCGCATGAATCGCGGCATTGTCGTAAACTTCGATTGCGCGATTCAGGGCAATGGGGGATACACAACCGGTAACTGAAGAAAAAACAAATAAATTAAGGAAAAACCACGATAGTAATTTCATTCTGTTGAGTCGCAGAAATTTGCAAGCAATGTAGTAATTTCATTCTGTTGAGTCGCAGAAATTTGCAAGCAATGGTGAAGCTTATTGATCGCCCGAATTATGCAAAAAAGCTTCAAACTTATCGACTGTCAACGGTTTGCTGAAAAAATAACCTTGACCGTAATCGCACCGCATTTCAAGTAACAGTTGTTTCTGCAACTCTGTTTCCACACCTTCGGCAACGACTCTCATGCCAAGCCGGTGCGCCATTGTGATAACCGCCTCGCACAAAATACGATCATACGATTCGCTGTCCAAATTTGCGACGAACGATTGGTCGATTTTGAGGTAATCAATATCAAATTTTTTTAAATACGAGAGTGATGAATACCCGGTTCCAAAATCATCGATCGCCACTTGTACGCCAGCATCCCGGTAGTTAAGTAATTGTTTTACTACCAGCTCATGTACATCGAGCAATAAATTTTCGGTAATTTCCACAATAATGCTTTTGCCGCTGATTTTACGTTCATTCAGATGATCGACCCAGTCGCTCATCTTACTGATGAACTGTTTGGGGGATTTATTGATACTGATTTGAAAATCCCTGTTGTAATGAGCTTGCCAGTGTGCAACCTGGTCAGCTGCTTGTTTAAAAACCCAATCGCCAATATCAGTGATGAGATTGATTTCTTCAGCAATGGCAACGAATTCCGCAGGATAAATAACACCACGTTCCGGATGTTGCCAACGGATAAGCGCTTCGGCTTTGTATATCCGGTTCGTCGCAAGTTCGACGATCGGTTGATAGGTTAAGAAAAACTGCTCAGATCGCAGTGCATGGCGGAGTTCATAGGCTGTTCGCGATCGAATCTCAATGGCGGTGCGCATATTGGATGTGAAACAGTTCCAACAATTACGGCCGCTATTTTTGGCGGTATACATGGCTTGGTCGGCGTTTTTCATCAATAACTCGGCATTGTTTGCGTCATCCGGAAAAAAAGTAACACCGATACTCGCGGATACATAAGCCTGTTTGGAATTCAAATGAAAAGGTTTTGCCAACTCGACAAGAATCATCTTAATAATCATTTCCGCACAATGCTGATCGCTAATTCCATTTAAGATGATGGTGAATTCATCACCGCCCAGACGCGCTACCGTATCGGCTTCGCGCACGCATCGATTAAGCCGTTTCGCTGCCTCGACCAATAAAGCATCGCCGGTACTGTGGCCGAATGAATCGTTGACTTCCTTGAAACGATCAAGATCGATGAACAATACGGCTAATTTGATGCCAGCGCGCGATGCATTTTTTATTTCATGATCAAGCCGTTCGTAAAACATATTGCGATTCGGCAACCCGGTTAAGGAATCATAATTGGCTTGCCGCCAAATAATTTCATAGGATTTCTTTTTGTCGGTGATATCCGAAAAATTGATCAGATAGTAATTAATAACGTGATCCTTACCAAGTACCGGGGTGATGCTGAACCATGCCGGATACTCGAGTCCGCGTTTATTCCGGCCCCATACCTCGCCTTGCCAATGGTTAAATTGTTTGACACTCAGCCAGATTTTTTGGAAAAATTTTGTACCGTGGCGAATCGAAGTCACAATCGATACCGGTTTGCCGACAACTTCCTCCGATGAGTATCCGGTAATCTTGTGCAATGCACGGTTAATGGAAATGATCATTTTGTCGGCATCAGCGATCATAATCGCTTCGGGGCTATTCTCAAAGACTTTGCTGGATAGATTTAATTGTTCATTTATTTTTTGTTGTTCGAGTGCAATTCCGATAATAAATGATCCTATTTCCAATAGCTTACGGTGAAATGAGCTGGGCAATCGACGTTCAAAACTCGAAAGTGCGAATGATCCGACGCATTCACCGCCTTTACTCCGAATCGGCATAGACCAGCATGAGAGAATGTTAAAATCAATCGCTAATTGACGGATGCTTTGCCAACGCGGATCATCGAGCGTGCTTTCGATATACACCGGCTCCTGCCGGAAAACCGCATTGCCGCATGATCCAGCTTCAGGTCCCGGGCGCAAACCATTTAATTTCGTAATACATGCTTCAGGTACGCTCGGTGCTGCAAAAACATTCATGCATTGTTTTTCCTTATCCAATAGCATGACTGTCGCAACTGCGTTATCCAGCAATTGCTCCAATAGCAAACAAACCGTCTCGCAAACTTCTTTGCAATCATCCCCTAAAACGACTAACTGCAGAATTTCTTGTTGAAATTGAAGAATTCTTGCTTGCTCGGCTTTAGTTAGATCGAAATAGTCGGTTGGAGTAAAATTTTTCTGGAATAAGTCACTGACAATAGGAATATTGGTATTCATCACGTGTTATTAGATAATTTTTATTATGTGAATATTGCATGTCTGGTTATTAACTTACTGAAAATAGCATGATAAATCAATCTGATTATGTTGCGTGAAGCATTCTCTTGTTTCAGGATCTATACGAATCGGGAATTTTTTCTGTTTCAAAAAAACAGTAAGCATAAATTTTAATTAACGCCCGGAATTGGAAGAGGGTTCATTCCAGTAAGAAATATTCATGTCATATTGATTTCGGAAAAAATCTGCACCATCAGCATGGTATGGGAATTGTCATTTACTGGCATGCTTTGCCGATGAATAATCGGCGATTTGCTGCCAAATTGTCAGCGCGTGGCAAAGCCGCTTACCTTGAGAATCTCCCATTTAAAGTCATGCACATCGGCCACATCATCGGGTAATGCCATAGATAAAGCACCTTTGCTTGATGGAGGCAGATCGAGATTGATTCGATGTATCTTCGGATCGTGCGACATGTTCGGGTGCATGTGCATATGATGATGATCATGAATCGGTGTCATGCTGACAACGAGTTGTGTGATATGGTAATTATCGTTGCCGTTATAAATCGTACCGCTGAAAATCCCCCAGCCGAATCCGGCATCAATTTGTAGTTTTCGGATGGCTTCTTGCGGTAACTCCACTAAATCACTGGCGATTACATGGGGCGATAAAAGCAGCGATGCTAATAATATTCGCAAGCAGGCAAGTTTAATAAATTTCGATGTAGCAATCATTCAATATCCTTTAAAGTGACAGTCAAAATTTGAAATTATGCGGAATTATAAATCCTGTTGTGATGCCACATTATTTTTTCATTGAAATAATAACCGAGCGGGGGGCGTTGCGTGATCACTGATTCGAATGATCCTTTTGCATTGGATCGTTTTGTACAAGCGCAATCACATGCTTTCGAAACCGCTTTAGCTGAAATTATCAGCGGCTGCAAACGCTCGCATTGGATGTGGTATATCTTTCCGCAATACGCGGGACTAGGATACAGCGCCTTGTCGCAGCGTTATGCGATCAGCAGTGCCGCAGAAGCGCGTGCATACTTGGATCACCCAATTCTCGGGCCACGGCTGCTGCGATGCTGCGAAGCGCTGCTTGCAATCGATAATCGCTCGGCGTACGAAATCTTCGATTCTCCAGACGATATGAAGCTGAAATCCTGCGCGACATTGTTTGCCAGCATAACACCGGAAGGGTCGGTGTTCGAGCAATTACTGAATCGATATTTTCAGGGAAATCGAGATCAAAAGACGCTGGATTTGCTTGGAATCAGCAGTTGAACGGCTGCGATGCGCGTTGGTAAACCCATTCATTCAATAACAAACGTGCTTCTGTAATGATTTCCGATGCCACCATTCCCAGTTTTCCTTGATGATGGCATACCCAGCGGTCTGCCGCAGCGCCGTGCAAATGAACTGCCAGCAATAAAGCCTGACCAGGGTGTAAGCCTTGCGCAAGAAGTGCGCCGATGATTCCTGCCAGCACATCGCCAGTACCGGCAGTGCTGAGCGCAGGGTTCCCGCTGGTGTTGAGGTAACGTTCGCCATCGGGAAAGCAGCAGATGCTGCCAGCACCTTTCAGAACAACATAGCTGTTGAATTTATGCGCGATTTGTAATGCAGCATGCATGCGATTACTTTGCACGAGGATGCTATCGGTATTCAACAAGCGCGCGGCTTCGGCAGGGTGCGGGGTTAAAATGCTGACAGCGGTGCGTTGATTCAGTTTTTCGGCTAAATTGGAATGTTGAGCAATCAGATTCAATGCATCGGCGTCCAATACGAGCGGGTGTGGACTGCCAAGCACGGCTTCGAGCAACGCCAGTGCCTGCGCCGATTGCCCTAAACCGGGACCAGCGATCAAGCAATTCAGTGATTCCAATTCCATTAATGCGGATGGCGGGCGCAACATCAATTCCGGTTGAGAGAAATCGACAGCAGGCGCATTTTCAGCCAATAATCCCGCATATACCCGGCCAGCACCCAAATGCAATGCAGCTCGGCCAGCGAGTAATGCTGCGCCAGTCATGCCGGTCGAGCCGCCGAGGATGGCAACATTGCCGAACGAACCTTTATGGCTATTGGCTGGCCGCGGTGGCGGCAGCAGGGAGGTAACGAACGCGTAGTTCAATAGCCAAGCTTGCGGTTGTGGTTGTTCCGGCGGTAAATGAACGCCAAGATCGCACAGCACCACTGTACCGCAGCATTCCGGCCCGAAATTAGTATACAGGCCGGGTTTGCGTCCAATAAAGGTGACCGTAAGCGTTGCACGAATTGCAATGCCGTAAATGCATCCGTCGTCGCTGCCTAGACCGGATGGAATATCCAGCGCAACAATAGGTATCGCCATGCGGTTGACAATTTCGATCCAATTCCGATACTGACCCTCAATCGGCCGGTTGCGTGATTGATCCAGGCCGATGCCGAACAATCCATCTACCGCAATATTCCAGCTGCGATCGCCATCGGGGATATCGTGATGGATATCGCCGCCGCAATCCAGCCAAGCTTGCAATGCTTGCTTGGCATCGATTGGAACACAATTGCGGTCGCCAGCGAAAATTACGGTGACGGCATTACCCCATTCTTTCAAATAACGCGCCACGACAAAAGCGTCGCCCCCATTATTGCCCGGACCGGCAAGAACAAGGATCGCTTGATTTGAGCGCTTCAATAGCTGATCGCGAATCACTTGTGCCGCCGCCAAGCCGGCTTTTTCCATCAGCGGCGGCGGATTAGGCAATTTCAGCGCTTGTTGCTCGATATCGCGGATCTGAGTGGTAAAAAAAATTGGGGCAGCGGCGGGCATAATAGTCATACAAATGGGATCGTCAGCGATAAGTACATCTTCTCGTGTAAAATTGCAAACTTTTAATCTTCGAACGATTGCATTTGATGCTTCAATTTTGTGGTGGGCGTGCGTTGTCGCCGTTCCGGTTGGATAAATTACGACGACAACTCAATGCGTTAAATATTGCGATCGCTGAGATCGATACCGACTACTGGTATTTTTGCTCGGTAACTCGCGATTTACAAAGTGATGAGCTGACAGCGTTGCGTAAGCTGTTAAATCATCAGCAACCGCTGAACCATTCCTTGCGGAATGATGAATTTTGGCTGGTTATTCCACGACCCGGTACGATTTCGCCATGGTCGAGTAAAGCCACTGATATCGCGCATCACTGCGGGTTAACGGCGGTTGAACGCATCGAACGGGGCATCGCCTATTACATTCAATCCACATCGCCTTTATCAACTACCGATAAAGCTCGACTGAAACCGTTGCTATACGATCGCATGACTGAAGCTGTGTTTGCGTCGATGGGTGATGCTGCGCGGTTGTTTCAACACTTTCCATCCAAACCGCTCAATACGATCGATATAATCGGTGGCGGTATCGATGCGTTGCAGCAAGCGAATCAAGCAATGGGGTTGGCGTTGTCGGCGGATGAAATCGATTATTTACAGCACCACTTCCAGCAAATGCAACGCAATCCGACCGATGTTGAATTGATGATGTTTGCGCAAGCGAACTCTGAACACTGCCGTCACAAAATTTTCAATGCGGATTGGGTTATCGACGGCAAGCCGCGCAATTATTCGCTGTTTGCGATGATTCGCAACACTCACCAAACGCATCCGCAAGGCACTCTGGTGGCGTATGCCGACAATGCCAGCGTCATCGAAGGCGCGGATATTGCCCGGTTTTATCCTGGCGACAAGCAAATTTACGGTTACGCTCGCGAAAAAACGCATGTATTGATGAAAGTGGAAACGCATAACCATCCGACTGCCATTTCACCGTTTCCTGGTGCTGCAACCGGTGTCGGCGGAGAAATCCGGGATGAAGGTGCAACCGGACGAGGTGCAAAACCGAAAGCCGGGTTGTGCGGTTTTTCGGTATCCAATTTGAATATTCCGGGCTTCGTGCAGCCTTGGGAAATTAATCAATTCAATGAACAAACGCCGTATGGTAAACCGGAACGTATCGCATCAGCGCTGCAAATCATGCTGGAAGGTCCGATCGGCGGCGCTGCGTTCAATAATGAATTTGGCCGTCCGAATCTGGCGGGATATTTCCGTACCTATGAGGAACGTGTCGGCGGTGAAATGCGCGGTTATCACAAACCGATCATGTTGGCTGGCGGTATTGGTCAAATCACGGATGCACATGTGCGCAAGGAAAAATTCCCATCGGGTGCGTTGCTGATTCAATTGGGCGGACCTGGCATGCTCATCGGTTTGGGTGGCGGCGCGGCTTCCAGCATGGATACCGGCGTCAATACCGAGGCATTGGATTACGATTCGGTACAACGTGGCAACCCGGAAATGCAACGGCGTGCGCAAGAAGTAATTGACCGCTGCTGGCAGTTGCAACGCTGCGGCATGGAAAATCCAATTCTGTTCATTCATGATGTCGGCGCGGGTGGTTTATCCAATGCATTTCCGGAATTGGTGCATGACTCCGGCCGGGGCGGGCGTTTCGATTTACGCGCTGTGCCTTCGGAAGAAACCAGCATGTCGCCGATGCAAATCTGGAGCAACGAAGCGCAAGAACGCTATGTACTGGCCATCAAGCCGGAATCATTGGCGTTGTTTCAGCGCATTTGTGAGCGCGAGCGTTGTCCGTTTGCGGTAGTGGGGGAAGCCACTGCCGATGAAATATTACGAGTGACCGATCCGCAATCGCCGGTTCTGCCGGTCGATATGCCATTGCCGGTGTTGCTCGGCAAACCGCCAAAAATGACGCGTGATGTCATGCACGATTGCCGGGTATTACCGGCGCTTGATTGGAGCCATATCGAATTAACCGATGCGGTTTATCGCGTTTTGCGATTGCCTGCGGTTGCCGATAAAACTTTTTTAATTACCATCGGTGATCGTAGCGTGGGCGGATTGTCGGTGCGCGATCAAATGGTGGGGCCATGGCAGATTCCGGTGGCCGATGTCGCGGTAACCAGTATGGGTTATCAGACAGTATTGGGGGAAGCTTTTGCGATCGGCGAGCGCACGCCATTGGCGTTGATCGACCCGAAAGCGGCTGCGCGGATGGCAGTCGGTGAAGCGATTACCAATATCGCTGCGGCGGCGATTGAAGGCATTGAAAGCGTTAAATTATCGGCCAACTGGATGGCAGCAGCCGGTCATCGCGGTGAAGACGCCGGATTGTACGATGCGGTGTATTCCGTTGGCATGGAATTATGCCCGCAACTCGGTATCAGCATTCCGGTCGGGAAAGATTCGATGTCCATGAAAACCGCATGGGAAGACTCGGGAGAACACAAGGAAGTAATCGCGCCACTATCGCTGATTATCTCGGCTTTTGCGACAGTTTCCAATGTGCGTCAGACACTGACGCCGCAATTGCGCACCGATCGTGGCGAGACCGAATTGATCCTGATCGACTTAGGGCGGGGATTAAACCGTCTCGGCGGTTCCGCTCTGGTGCAAGTTTACAAGCAAATCGGCAACTTGGCGCCGACGATCGACGGTGAATTTGGTGCTGCCCGGTTGAAAGCTTTTTTTACGGCGATTCAACACCTCAATCGAGCCGGGAAGCTGCTGGCGTATCACGATCGTTCCGATGGCGGTTTGCTGGCTACCTTGTGCGAAATGGCGTTTGCCGGACATACAGGGCTGACGGTCAACTTGGATCAACTGTGCTTCGATCCGCACAGCAGCGATATCGACGGACTGGAAATACGCTCCGAGCAATTAAGCGGACGCTTTTGGGATCGTTTATTGGCGGTATTGTTTAATGAAGAATTGGGTGCAGTGATACAAATTGCTGCCACAGAACGCAATGAAGTCGTGCAAATCTTGAATGATGCCGGATTGCGCGATCATAGTTTTATCATCGGTCATTTGAATCAAATCGACGAAATCCGTTTGATGCGCAACAACAAACCGGTTTTGTCGGAAAAACGAGCCGATTTGCAGCGTGCTTGGTCGGAAACCAGCTATCAAATGCAAAAGTTGCGTGATCATCCGGTTTGTGCGCAACAGGAATTTGATCGTATCCTCGATAGTGAGGATCCCGGTTTGAAGATTGCGCTTAGCTATGAAGCAAGCGACGACATCGCCGCTCCGTTTATTCAAGCCGGTGTGCGTCCGTCTATCGCGATTCTGCGGGAACAAGGCGTCAACGGTCATGTCGAAATGGCGGCAGCATTTGATCGTGCCGGTTTTTCCGCGATCGATGTACATATGAGCGACATCATCGCCGGGCGGATATCGTTGAAGGATTTTCACGGTTTTGTCGCTTGCGGCGGATTTTCTTATGGCGATGTGCTTGGCGCCGGCGAGGGCTGGGCCAAGTCGATTTTGTTCAATCCGCGCGCGCGCGATGAATTCGAAGCATTTTTTCGACGATCCGATACCTTCGCATTGGGTGTATGCAATGGTTGCCAAATGATGAGTAATTTGCAGGAAATCATTCCAGGTGCAACGGCATGGCCGCGATTTAAACGCAATTTGTCGGAACAATTCGAGGCGCGTTTGGTCATGGTGGAGGTACAACAGAGTCCATCACTGTTTTTTGAAGGCATGACTGGAAGCCGTATGCCGATCACGGTGGCGCATGGCGAGGGGAAAACGGAATTTACGTCTACAGAGCAATCGCGGCAATCGGCAAGTCTGGTGACACTGCGATATATCGATCATCGCGATCAAGTGACGGAAATTTATCCGTATAATCCGAATGGTTCGGCGCAGGGAATCACCGGCTTAACGACACCGGATGGACGTTTTAATGTATTGATGCCGCATCCGGAAAGGGTGTTCCGCGTAACGCAGCATTCCTGGCATCCGGATTTACGCGTTGACAATGCCGAAGATGGCCCCTGGATGCGTTTGTTCCGTAACGCGCGCAAATGGATCGGGTAATTGTAAATGCCTATTAACTCACTGAAAGAACAATTCAAATGGTAAATTTTCTTGACAATCGCGGTAACCGCATTCTAGGACTCGTGGTCATGGTGCTCGGGCTGGCGATGAATCCAGCGTACGCAATGATCACGCCGTCAAAAAAACCGGTTTCGAATCGGTGCGTGCCGCTGGGAGACTGGGTAGTGCCGGGCTCCGGCAAGGTTTCGCAACAGCAGGTAATCGCTCGCGCCGCTGAGGCGGAAGTGGTGTTGTTAGGTGAAACGCACGTCAATGCCGATCATCATCGCTGGCAATTACAAACACTGACGGCGCTGCACGCGCAGCGTCCGAATATGGTGATCGGTTTTGAAATGTTTCCGCGCCGGGTGCAAGGCGCATTGGATCGATGGGTTGCAGGCGAACTGACGGAGCAGGAATTTCTACGCGCATCCGATTGGAATCATGTATGGAATACCGATCCGAATTTGTATTTGCCATTGTTTCATTTTGCCCGCATGAATCGGATTCCAATGTTGGCATTGAACATTGAAACAAAATTGCGCCGCCAGGTGGCGGAAAAAGGTTTTTACGGCGTATCGTTGGAAGAGCGTGAAGGTTTGACGCGCCCAGCCGAACCGAGTCAAGCTTATTTGGATTATTTAATGCCGATTTATAAACAGCATGACCGGAAGAATAAACCGGCAGGGGAGATCTCTCAACACGACCCGGATTTCCGCCGGTTTATCGATGGTCAATTGTTGTGGGACCGGGCTATGGCGCAAGTATTGCAGCAAGCAGTCAACGATTCCGTCGCATCAGGTAAACCGCTAGTGGTCGGTGTGATGGGCTCCGGTCATGTGTTGCACGGTTTCGGCGTACCGCATCAGCTGCATGATTTGGGGATCAAAAACGTTTCAGCATTGTTGCCGTGGGACAATGATAAATCTTGCAAGCAACTGGTAGCCGGTGTCGCGGATGCGGTTTTCGGCGTGTTGCCGCATGTTCCGGAGCTATTCCGCCCGCAATTTCAGCGGCTTGGAATTCGTTATGAGATGGGGCGGGGCGGAGCAGTGGTTTTACAAGTTGAAAAAAACAGCGTTGCCGAGGCTGCCAATCTGATGGATTCCGACGTTATTGTGGAAATGGCCGGCGTATCCATTAAGGCAACAGACGACGTGATCAATGTGGTCAAACGGCAAGCGCCGGGAACCTGGCTGCCGATCAAAATTAAACGCGATAATCAGGATATGGAAATTATCGCGAAATTTCCACCAATCAAAACTTAATATTCTGTTTTTAACTCTATGACTTTGTTGGCATTACTCAGAAATACTTTGTTGCTGATTTTGCTGGGTATCGGCTGCAATAACGTCTTGGCTCGCCCTGCACCGTTTCAATTCAATCAGATCGAATACGACATGACGGTGACCATCGATCCCGTTAAACGCACGCTTGAAGGTGTCAGCATGATTACCGTGGAGCGCCCGCGGGAATTGCAATTGCTGCTGGATGGCGCGTACGAAGTCACTCAGGCTGAATTCAACGATGGTCCGCTCGGGCAAGGGCGTGAGCAAGCCGGTCAACCGCATATCTGGAATATTCCCTTTCATTTCCGCCAGAAAATGCAATTTTTGATCCGCTGGCACGGTGTTCTGGATACGCTCGATACATCATTGGATCATCACCAAACACTGGGAAAACCGATCGCGGTCAGTGGCGCGGATGGCATTTTTCTGCCGGATGGCTCGAACTGGTACCCACGCATAGCCGGTGAATTGGCCAAGTATAAGGTTAAAATCGAACTGCCACCCGGCTACAAAGGGTTAGTTGCTGGCCGTTTGGCCGAGGAATCCGATACCGATCAAGGCTATCACGCATCGTTTGAATTTTTGCAACCTGCCGAAGGCATCGATTTGATGGCCGGGCCGTACGTGATCGAAACGCAAATGTATCGCAATATCAAGCAAAAACCGGTTCAATTGCGCACCTATTTTCATCCCTCAATCCGCGATCTGGCAGATGATTATCTGGAGGCAGTTAAACAGTATTTGGCACGCTATGAAACGCAAATCGGCGAATATGCTTACTCCGAATTCAGCGTGGTATCGAGTCCGACACCGACCGGGTTCGGCATGCCAACCTTGACATATTTGGGTATCGATGTGCTGAAACTGCCGTTTATCCGTCATACTTCGCTGGGTCATGAGGTGTTGCATAACTGGTGGGGTAACGGAATTTATCCGGATTATCGCAGCGGTAACTGGTCGGAAGGTTTGACTACGTTCATGGCCGATTACGCTTATCAGGAAGATCAAAGCGAAGAAGCCGCGCGGGAAATGCGCCTGGGATGGTTGCGGGATTTTGCTGCGTTGCAGCCGGGGCAGGATCAACCGCTCACCGCATTTACTTCGCGCACGCACGATGCTTCAAAGATTGTCGGTTACAACAAGGCAGCGATGTTGTTTTTCATGTTACGCGATCAACTCGGGCCGGCGATGTTTCAACGGGGTCTGCAGGGTTTATGGACCACGCATCGATTCAAGATCACGCCATGGAGTGATTTGCAAAAGATGTTCGAAATCGTATCCGGACAATCGTTACAGCCATTCTTCTCACAATGGCTCGAACGCGCCGGTGCGCCGGCTATTGCAATCGCTTCAGTGGCAAACGATGTATCGGATAACGGTTATGAATTAACGCTGAATCTGACGCAATCCGAGCCAGCTTACCAATTACAAGTACCGGTGGTGGTTGAAACCGATCAAGGACCGACCCCGCATCGGCTCGATTTGCAACAAACACAACAAACCTTCAATTTGAAACTTGCCGGAAAACCGCAAGCCGTATTGCTTGATCCGGATGTGCGTCTATTCCGCCGATTGGCATCGCAGGAAGCACCACCTATCCTGCGTGATGTGATGGTGCATCCGGCAACTGAAACGCTGATTCTGTCGGATAAAAACGATATCCGGCAACTTGCTGCAACGCTTGCGGAGAGACTGCAACGCCGGACGCCGAAATTGCTCACGGATGCCCCAGCATTTTCCGGCGCTCCGACTTTGATCATCGGTTTGCAAACGGATGTCGAACGCTGGCTATCTAAGCAAACACTTCCTCCGATTCCACATACAATCGCCGCAAACGGCAGTGCAAAAGTGTGGACTGTCGCAAGACCCGAAGGCGCAACACTTGCGATTGTCTCCGCAACAGACGCCGCTGCGCTCGAAGCGCTACTGCGTCCGCTGCCGCATTACGGACGGCAAAGCTACCTGGCTTTCGATGGGCGGCAAGTAATCGAAAAAGGTATCTGGCCGATGCAAGTGCAACGCACAATGGTGGAATGAACTTTATTACTGGAAGCAACATCATTTGCGACAGAATTTACTGCGAGAGTATTCAAGAAAAGATTACTGAAAATAATTGCCAATGAATAAATAAGGTAATCCCCCGACATCTTGAAAGATTTTTTAACTACGTTAGAAAAAAATATTTCGAGTCACATGAGTAATCAAGCCACCGGCACTCTAGTCAATGCAACGGCCTGATCGAATTGGATTGTGACTACTGCAGATTATTGAGCAGAAAGAGATTTCAAAAAATAGAATTCCAGGCTTTTCTGCATTCTTGCATTTTTATGTCACCATAAAAAGCAAATCTCTCTTGTATAACATACACTTGTTTGTTTAATCAAAACACCGACTGTTTGCGATCGCTATTAGTTGGATGTTTAATCCGCACGCTGGCTCTCTCATCAATTGAGGATGGATGCGAAGGAGATGGGGGGGATATTGTGAATCTGTCACGTTCAAAAAGAAAAAAGGGATTAGTGTTTAACTAACCCCTTACTATTTGGTAGGTCGTGGCAGATTCGAACTGCCGACCAACGGATTAAAAGTCATTATAAATAATTGTTTTTATTAATATAATTCTCGCCAGTGTTCGCTAATGCTCGCTAGCAATCGCCATATTTGTCACGTTTTCAATTTTTAGAGAAACTAATTACCTGCGACCTGTGATTCACAGTCTGTCCTAATTCTGTGTATAAGAGCGAAGCTTTTGTACCTATAGTAATTTTGAGAAATTGATCTAATGATTACTGAGCGTAAAAACAGTGTCATACAACTACATACCGTGACGTTTTTGTGTACTTTTGTACAAATTTGGCACAATCTTTCACCATTTTTGAAATGTTTTTTTACAAGATAACAAGATATGAAATGAGTTTTTAGTGTCAATTATCAATGATATTTTATAATTGTGATATTATCACTGCTAGTGGAAAGTTTTTAACATCATGCAATTACGTATCAGCCACAATATTTGTGGATTTGAAGAAAACATACCCAATAGTATTTAATTCTGTCTTATTGTTATAGATGGCGGATAAACACCCTCAAGAAAATGCATGGTTTTACCGCGGAAATATTACATCAATTTCCGCAGCAGTTATTATTGCTATTGCTGGGTCAGCATGGGGAGCATTAAATTGGGAAAAATTCACATTAGCTGAGAAAACTATACTGATTGTTCTGGTTATCAGCGTTGTAACTATAATTGGAATTCTTGTTTATTATTTTTTTTGCTTAAAAAAACAATTCGATGTAATTAGCAAGAAACTGGAATCTGTAGAAGAACCCCGCAGATATGATAATTGGGATCAAGTTCAG
This sequence comes from Nitrosomonas sp., assembly GCF_019635155.1. Lineage (GTDB taxonomy): Bacteria > Pseudomonadota > Gammaproteobacteria > Burkholderiales > Nitrosomonadaceae > Nitrosomonas. Next base: position 48,310 of record NZ_JAHBZY010000013.1, read on the forward strand.
CCTCGAATACGTGAACTTATCTCTGATAGCTTCATTCATTCAGAATTAACCGAGCTTCAATGTGTTGGGGTGGCGCTCCATGTATCATGGAAAACTGTTCGTGAATGCCTAGAGAATCATTTGGAAAAGTATAAAACATATCCCAATGTAAAAATTTGTTTGAAAGTACTCAGAAAGGATAGTGTGCACTGGGAAAAAATGGGGGTTGACTGGAAAAGACGAAATAATAGTTTTTATGATGGTGCTAATCTATTTTGCAATCAAATTAAAGGCGTTCCAAATGTATCGCTCCATGTTTATGACTATGAATATACTCCAAATTGGCACGGAGTACTTATTAACAAGAGTCATTTATTTCGATCAAGCTGTTTATACCGAAATAACGAATTTACCGTTCACAAAAATCCATACGTTTATTTTCTGGCTGGTGCAAACAATTATTCCAACATGCAAATTGATGAGTTTCAGTACTGGTTTCAATTTGGTTCGCGAGAAATAATCAAGAATTATTCACATGAATAGTATACTTTTAACAACGACTCTTTATTTAGATAATTTTTGATTTTTTCTCTACTATACTAGGGATAGAATCAACTATTTTTTGTTTATTTATCTTTATCGATCCAGCTAAGATTCTTTATCAAATTTGTTTTGTCTTCAGGTCTAGTATCGTCAAGCTTTAGCATGTGTGTTCTAAGTAATTTTGCGACCTCTCCTTGTTTAGATTCCATGGCTATATCTAGTGCTGTTTTGTTTTCTTTGTTTTTGTATGTCACGTCCGCCCCAAATTCGACGAGTAGTTTTACAACTTCTAAATGGCCTTTGTCAGCTGCTGCTGATAAAGGAGTGAGATCAGTAAAACCGGAGATATTTGGAGTAGCTTTATTTTCGAGTAATACTTTTGCGATTTCATAGAATCCATAATTTGCAGCATACATAATTGCTGATCTTCCAAGGTAGTTAACAATATTGGGGTCAGCCCCGTATTCGAGAAGTAGCTTGACAATATCAATATGCTTTTCTGCTGTTGCATACATAAGAGGACTCCACCCGCGTGGATCTTGAGAATTGGGATCAATACCGCTCAATAAGAGTTCTTTTACTTTTTTAAGTTCTCCATTCTTTGCAAACGCACAAATCGGAATTATTTCATAGTTTTTAAGATTTTCAATTCCAATGAATTGATAATGCATTTCATGTAAATCTGTGGCTTTACGAAACCTTCTCAGCTTATCCAAAGCTTTCTTTCGTATTTTTTGTGGTCCGAGACAGAGTAACAAATTTAAGAAATTGCTAGTATTAATAAGAATTGTGGGAATTATAAAAATAGTAATCCAATGATTATTAGGTGATATTATTGGTAATAAATGCTCATACTTAATGAGAGAGATGATAATGCCGACATTGAGTGGAATCAGGAGAAATAAACTCCTAATGAGAGCTTTTGATGCTGAAGGAACTCTTCCAAGTCCCATTTTTTTCATTTCTTCTACGGATCTCAGACTAAATAAAATGAATATTATAAAGTCAACTGTAATAGCCAAGAGAAAACCCAATAACAGTACAGTAATTACTGTAGTAATTACTTTCCAGTCAAGTGGATAGTTTTTAAAATAATCGTAAAGAACTGGAGAAATTGCAAAAAATGCTATGACGATAGCAGTTATGAATTCAAATAAACTCCTATCACTTTTTTGTGTTAGCCAATAGTAAACAAACTGTACGCCAAAGAATAATATTAATACTATAAATATAAAAGGGATACTTGCGTGAGAGGAAACTCTCACTTGGGTGAATGGAATATTGCCATCAAGTTCCAATCCAAAATATTGAAACCCAATAAGTATTGCTGAAAAAATTAATAAGTATTTCCTATTGTTGTCAGCTTTCATTTTTGAATTTTAAGATAAAGAATTTATTAATTCTGGCGTAATTAATAAACATTTTCTAATATTTGCTCCAATCTTAAACAGAAATATGCTTGTGCATGTCAATACTTTATCCTTATGGGAAATTGCTCATTACTGGCATGATTGTGATCCAAGACTGTCCAGTACTCATCAAATTCCATTAGAAGTTCGCGACACTTTATTGGTACTTATTAAAACTCCTAGTAAGAAATTTAGTGTATATGTAGAGAAGCGCAATGCGTATTTATTTAAAATTTTTCGCTATATACAAGAAGTTTGTACTGAAAGTTTTTTGCAGAACTTACAAAAATCTATAGATAACAAGCTGTTCGATAAGAGACTTTTCAATAGCATGCTTATAACTCGTAATACATTAGCTTGTTGGTGCATCGAGAATAATGAGCCATTACCTAAATTCTGGTTTCCCGATAATGACATGTATCCGTATGATTTAGAGAATCAGGAAATGGAAGGTGCTGATCGTTATGAGTTCTTAATGGTATATGATGGAGTGAGAAAAAGGGACTCAGAATCAGAGGTAAAGCAATCAGTTTCCTTGTCGGTTAGTAGCAATGCTATTAAAGCCGCAAGGGTTAAGCATGCACCAAGAAATGCTGTTAAAGATCGATTCATTGATTACTATTTTGCTGAAGGCAGTAAACATTCTAGCAAAGCAGCAGCGGCAATACAGTTCTTCTGTACTCTGGATAAACGGGAGCAATTACTTTTTGATACTCGTGAAACAGCTACACGCACTCTTTTGAATGCTCTGAGAAAACACGGTAAGCAAACAAAATCTTATTAATCTCAATATACATATGCATGCAGATGTATGGCTAAATGGATTTAAATATATAGGCAATTAAATCGCTGTTTTTGTGTAGGCGTATTTGCGTTTGCATGCAGCCGTAATAGTCAATAAAGTCAAGAAACAAGATATTGCTTCCTTCATTTAACTTATGGAGGCAGTAATGAAATTCAATAAACAATCTGAAACTGAGAATAAATCTTCGATATTTGAAGTTGGACTAGCAGAAAGCTACCAATCCGCCGAGCCAACGCAGAAGACGACGAGCTTCAGCGAGGAGGAGAGATGCGAGGGCGAGGTGGAAAAGGATTGGACGGATGCATTACATCTGTCAGATTCATCCCCACAGGGTACGCCCCCTAGTAACACAGTACCCAATAACTGCAATAGGGAGTATTTCAAGCTTTTAAGATTTGGGGTTGATAGTCTTTATTTATCCTATCCAGGTGAGTTATTGCCGGAAGTGGATGAAGAGTTAAAAGAGCTAAAGCAGGTTGCGCAGTCGCCTGAGTTGCATGAACAAGCGCTTGCTCAGTACCCAATAAATGAGCATATCTTTGAAGTAAAAAGTAGCGGCAAAGGTTTCTTTCCTTATGTGCTGAAAGATAATGCCTTTCACATTCAATTATCCCGTAGCCGGTCTATTCCGTTTGCCTATGTGCAGCTTTCCAGCCAATACCTGACGCATAAGGCCCCATTGGATGCGGAAAAATATTTGCAATTTGTTCTAAAGCGGCTTGGAACAATCGAAGAATCCGCCAATGTCAGCCGGATCGACCTGTTTGTAGACTTTGTCACTTCGGAAAATATGGAAAGCTGGGATCGTCATGCCTGGGTCACGCGTGCAGCAGCTATCAATACTTATTCGGTTGAACGGGAATTCTCCGGCTGGATGATCGGGGCGGGAGGCGTTATCAGTTGCCGTTTGTATAACAAGACACTGGAGATAAAACAATCCAAGAAAGCTTATTTGCTAGAACTATGGCATAAAGCCGGGTGGAATGGATACGATCCGGTTTGGCGGCTTGAATTTCAATTAAAACGGGAAGTACTCACCCAAAAGGGATTAGGCAAGCTTACCGAGGTGATTGATAACCTCAACGGCTTGTGGAGCTATGCCACCACCGAATGGCTGCGGTTAACGCTGCCCAATCCAGAAGATAAAACCCGTTCACGCTGGCCAATTCATCCATTATGGGGCTATTTATCATCAGTGGATTGGCAAACCGATAACAATCCCTTATTGCCGCGTTTCAATTCTGCACGGATTCCCAGCAATGAAATGATTTTTCGTGGCGCATTGAGTTCTCTTGTTTCCTTCATGGCGCGCGAGCAAATCACAAACTTCGATCATGGGTTTGCTGCCTATAAATTGGCTTTCTGTCAGCATTTCGAAGAAAAAAGCTTCAATCTAGGATTGTCTTTCGATGATTTCATCAAAGAAAAGGTGGCCATCAAAGTGCGTCAATTCAATACCATCCTGAATCGTTCTATCGAAGCGGAAGAAAAAGCCAAGCTGGATAAATCTGCTGCTGAGTACCGGAAACAGTCAGACGGCGAATAACAATGGATAAAGTTAGTCTGCCACTGCCTGCCATTCGATGCTTATCCAAAGAAGAAGCGGCGCAATATCTCGGTATTGGCGTTACATTGCTGACAGAATTGGAGATTCCTTATATCAAGCTGGGTCGTCGTTGTTTATACGACAGGGTTGACCTGGATGCCTGGATAGAAGAATATAAGCAAGGCGAGCACGGGCGGGCTAAGAAGGAGGCAACATGGCCCAAACCCAAGAAGGAGTCTACCGGAGACAAGATTCTCGCTTCTGGTGGATTGCAACAACGCTCCCAAACGGCAAAAGAATACGCCAAAGCGCTGGGACTGAAAACCGGCAAGATGCCGAAGCACTGCTAGCCAAAATACGGCTGGAAGCGTTCCGGGAACATCATTTCGGATTCAAACCCCAACGCTCATGGCAAGAAGCCGTAGTACGGTATCTCACGATTAAAGTGAATTTGCGAAGCTTTGATGATGTTCAGCGCATTTGCCGCAAGCTTGATCCTTTTTTAGGTCACTTATTTTTAGATCAAATTACCGGTGATGTGATCTGGTCTGTTATACAAGGTGTACTTGCCAAAGGAAATAAGCCAGCTACAGTAAATCGTTATCTGGCGTTAATTCGTAGCTTGTTACGTATGGCTCGAGATGAATGGCAATGGATTGAAACTATGCCAAAAATTCGCTTTTTAGCAGGTGAGATGGAACGTGATCGATGGTTAACAAGAGAAGAAGCTAATCGGTTAATAGCCGTTAGTCCTCCTCATCTAGCAGCATTGATCCGTTTTGCTCTTGCTACTGGCTGCCGTGCTAGGGAGATTACTGGTTTGGAATGGAATCGGGTTGATTTACAACGTAAAACGGCCTGGCTTAACCAAACCAAGAATGGAACACCGCGAGGTGTGCCGCTTAATTACGATGCTATCGCTGTTCTTGAAGAGCAACTCGGAAAGCATGAGCAGTTTTGTTTTACCTATCAAGGTAAGCCGATTCTCTGGGAAATTACGAACAGTGCGTGGCATACCGCTCTAGCTAAAGCAGGATTGGAGGATTTCCGGTTTCATGATCTCAGGCATACTTGGGCCTCATGGCATCGTCAGGCTGGCACGAGCTGCGATGAACTGAAGGATTTAGGCGGCTGGAAATCCAGGATCATGGTGGATCGCTATGCGAAGTATGCTACTGAGCATTTACGGGTTGCAGCGGCTAGAATCGAGGATGGACGTGGCGGGAATGTTGTGAATCTGTCACGTTTTTGTCACGTTCAAAAAGAAAAAAGGAGTTAGTGTTTAACTAACCCCTTATTCAATTTGGTAGGTCGTGGCAGATTCGAACTGCCGACCAACGGATTAAAAGTCCGCTGCTCTACCGGCTGAGCTAACGACCCAAAGCGGTGCATTATACCGATTAGACCGTCGTAATAAAAGACCTAACCGCGGGAATGATTCGATTACAGAGTGATAGAATACGTCAGGTTGCAGCATAGAGTTTTAGTAAAGACTCTAATTAACTTGTATAATTTCCTATTTATAAAAGAAATTAGCCAATAATTATTATTGGAATTGAATGCAATCGGTGTTCGTAATTTCAGCGTCAATCAAGTTACTGCATTCGATTTTTATCGGGATAACCGGAGTATTGCCACGGTCAACATATCCGCGCCGTCATGAAAAAACAAAAAACATTTATTCTTTGGCTTACAGGCCTATCAGGTAGCGGCAAGTCGACGATCGCCAAGTTATTGGAAAAAAAACTGCATGCAATGGGTAAGCATACTTACTTGTTGGATGGGGATCATATCCGCCGGGGTCTCAGTAAGGATTTAGGATTTACCGACGCCGACCGGGTTGAAAATATGCGCCGTGTCGCAGAGGTTGCGAAGTTGATGATCGATTCCGGACAAATCGTGTTGGTATCCTTGATTTCTCCATTTACTGCAGAACGCCGGATGGCCCGGGCGCTGGTAAAAGATGGTGAGTTTTTTGAAATTTTCGTGGATACGCCTTTACATATGGCGGAACAACGCGATCCCAAAGGATTGTACCGAAAGGCGCGCCAGGGCGAATTAAAAAACTTTACAGGCATTGATTCTCCGTATGAAGTTCCGCTAAATCCTGAAATTCATATCAACACCTTGCGACAAACACCCGAGCAAGCGGTTGAGACGATTATCACTTATATTTCACAAGTAGGAGCGCTGGATAATGCGCCGACCGACTATGTCGATTCATAAATTCCGCCAAAGCAGGTTATGGTATCGATTCAGCAAGCTGTCATCGGGGAAAAGTGCGTCATATTTGCATTTTACCTTGCGAAACTTTGTGAGATAATGTAAAAATAATCGGTAATTCTTTGTATCTTATAAATAACTTAAAACTTAAGAAAATTTATAAACTAGCGGCAAGATATTAAAACATCCGCTACGAGTAAATGTAATTCATGTTGTGATCTCAGATTAATGTATTACATCACTTTGTCATAATTTTTAAGCATTATTTCAACGCTTATTAATATCTAAGTATCAAGTAGATTGAGCAAGATGTTCAATTGCGATCATCAATCGTTCTTATTGAATTTATTATGATTTTTGTCACGGGTGGAGCAGGGTATATCGGGTCGCATATCTGCGTCGAATTGTTGAACGCGGGCTATGATGTCACGGTTTTCGATAATTTCAGTAACAGCAGTCCGGAAGCACTTGTTCGCGTGCAGCAGATTACCGGCAGGAATTTGCAGGTTATCCGGGGCGATTGCCGGGATCGTGATGCTCTGATCACCGCATTGCAGCAGAGTCAAACCAATGCTGTGATTCATTTCGCAGGTTTAAAGGCTGTTGGTGAATCGGTGTCTAAACCGCTTAATTATTACGATCATAACGTGGTTGGCACATTGCGGTTATTGGAAGCTATGCAGGTGTGCCATATCCGAACGATCGTTTTTAGCTCATCTGCAACAGTGTATGGTGATCCGGTGCATTTGCCCATTACGGAGGATCATCCGTTATCGCCTACTAATCCTTATGGTCGCAGTAAATGGATGATTGAAGAAATTCTTCGCGATGTTTACCGCAGCGATCCTTCGATACGGATTTGCATATTGCGTTATTTTAATCCGGTAGGTGCGCACGACAGCGGATTGATCGGCGAAGATCCGCAAGGTATCCCGAACAACTTGGTGCCTTTCATCGCTCAAGTCGCGGTGGGGCGAAGAGAGCGACTGAATATCTGGGGTAATGATTATCCAACACCGGATAGAACTGGCGTACGTGATTATATTCATGTGGTTGATTTGGCCATCGGACATCTTCAGGCACTGGCGGTTTTAAAAAATATCGATCACGAGCGAAATGATCAATCTTTCGGTTGCATGACCGTAAATCTAGGCACCGGGCAAGGTCACAGCGTATTGGATGTCATACATGCTTACGAGAAGGCATGCGGACATTCCATTCCATACCAAATGGCTCCGCGCCGTTCCGGTGATATTGCAGTTTGCTACGCAGATCCTCAATTTGCATACAAAATACTCGGCTGGAAAGCGCAATTAAGTTTAGAAGCCATGTGCAGAGACAGTTGGCGCTGGCAGAGCAGGAATCCCAATGGTTATCAGAAGTGATTACGAGAATGATTGTTTGGTTAATGAATTTCTTATCCTAACTGATTCAATATAAAGGAGAGCAATCAATGAAAGCGATTAAAAAAGCGGTTTTCCCTGTTGCCGGGTTAGGAACACGTTTCTTACCCGCCACCAAGGCAAACCCCAAGGAAATGCTGCCCATTGTCGATAAGCCATTGATCCAATTTGCTGCGGAAGAAGCCGTTGCCGCAGGTATTGATGTGTTGATTTTTATTATTGGCAGAAATAAAAATTCAATTCCGGATCATTTTGATAAGGCATTTGAATTGGAAGCAAAGCTGGAGGGGGATAGTAAGTGGGATATGTTGAATGTGGTTCGTGACATTCTACCGTCACGCATTGATTGCATTTATATCCGCCAGGCTGAAGCGCTAGGCTTGGGGCATGCGGTTTTGTGCGCGCAATCGGTAGTCGGCGATGAACCTTTTGCGGTTTTGTTGGCTGATGATTTGATTAAAGCGGGTGAACGTTGTTGCTTAAGTCAAATGGTCGATATTTATAGCCAACATCATTGCTCGATACTAGGTATTGAGCGAGTACCGAATGATACAGTTCATCGGTATGGAATTATCGATAGCTCAATCATGGCAAAGAATCTATCGAAAGTGAATGCCATAGTCGAAAAACCGGCGATTGGCACGGCGCCTTCCAATTTGGCGGTTGTGGGCCGGTATATCCTAACGCCGCGAATTTTCAAGTTACTGGAACAAACAGAGCGCGGTGCTGGCAATGAAATCCAATTAACCGATGGAATCGCGAAACTGTTGAAGGATGAAACAGTATTGGGATATGAGTTTGCCGGAAAACGGTATGATTGCGGTAGTAAATCGGGTTATCTGCAAGCAACAGTGGAATTTGCTTTGCAGCACCCGGAACTAAAAGACGATTTTGAGTTGTATTTGCATGATTTTGTAAAGAAGAACCCCATTAAACCCACTTGATGCAATAAAACCTTACATGCGGCTATCGCCTATACTATAGAATTTGCAATTCGTGCGAAGATATTGATAGACGTGAAATGTAATCATCAATTAATTGGCAGCAGCTTCAGTTGCCGTTCAACAATACCAGGAAGAAGTGGCGTCGGTTTTCCTCGAACCCAATTAGCATGCCCGCTGCCGTAATAGGGTGAAAGCGGATGGCCGCTTTGCCCTCCTGGCATATCGAAATAACTTTGCTCTTCCTGTCCTGGAGCGATTACCGAACGTTGCGAAGCGCCAAAATTTGGTGACTGTACACGTGGCATATTATGATCGCCGGGCAGCGGATCATTGGCCATATCCAACCACCGCGCTATCCAATCCGGAAGCTGCCGACTAACCGGATGTTTGATCTGCGCGGCATTGACCGTGCCCCACTTTTGTATAGTGACGCGGCCATCTTTATTCATTCGTGAGGTGACTGTTTGCAGACAATGGAACAGTAGATCATTCCAGTTTCGATGCGGTGAGGGAAGCAAGTGTCGCGGTTGTTGCTCGAGTAATTGCCATACGATCCATTCCGTTTGGCTAAGACGGGGAGACTGGAACCCCGCATCGCTTTGACGTATGGGTGACATAAAACCGTTCAAGATAGTATCGATGACTTCGTATCGAAATGCATGAGCAAGGTGATATGCCGCTGAATCGATTGATGCTTCGCCGGTCCAATCCGCCAACGCTGCTTTGATCGGATGCAGCCACATCTCGCCAGCGTCAATTGACCCTATGGTTTCTAATAATAGTTCATACCAGCGGGTTAACAGTATCGCGTGATCGTCCAACTGAATGGCCTGCAGGTCTGCAATGGAGAATTGATCATGCGCAAATAACCGATGACGAATTTGCGTCGCTCTCGCACCCAAATCGTAACCGCCGTTGCCTATTCGTTTGAGCTGTTCACCTGAAACAGTGCGTGAATTGGCGGACCATAACCGCCCCGAGCTTGGATTGTGAAGCAGCGGATACAAATCATAATCCAGCCAACCGCGCCACCCGGTGCCGGGTAACGACCAATCCGCAGAGGCTTGCGGGTCATAATCGGAGAATCTATCGGGAATGCGGCCAGCCAGTGTCCAACTGATATTGCCATCGCGATCGCCGGCGATGAAATTTTGCACCGGAATGCCAAATTGGCGCGCGAGGTTGGCAGCTTGTTCAGCCGTTGTAATTTGTTCCAATTCCAGCAATTTGAGATTGATTGCTTCAGGGTGCAGCGCGGTCCATGCCAATGCAAGCGGTGTTTGATCATAGTCTTGCTTAATAAGCGGACCCCATTCGGTCTCAGAAATCATGAGTTGTTCATCGGGCGCGTTTTTGATTCGAATCGTTTCGTTAAAAGTTTGAATTGGCTGCCAGCCTTTGGAATTGCGATATTGCATACGATTGTCTTCGTTGATGCTAATTCGCACCCAGTCTGAAAAATCGCCATGACTATTGGTAAAACTCCAGGCGATATGCCGATTTGAACCGACCACGATAGAAGGAACGCCAGGTAAGCTAATGCCGGTAACGTCGTGAATCCGGTCTGATGCTGCATCCGGATAAATCAAACGCAATCGGAACCAGGTATTGGGCACACGTAACTTTAAATGCATGTCATTTGCGACGATTGCAGCGCCTCCCGATAATTTTCCCGATACTGCAAAACTGTTACTGCCAGGCGATTGTTCTGTCATGAAAAAATCACTCTGGGGTGTCGGCTCCTTCATCGTTTGCAAGTTAATATCCATTGCGGATGGTAATCGCGGTAACTGCACCGGTTCATCGATCAAGGGTGCATCCCAGTTTCCTGCAGGCGACGTGAGAAATTCGTAAACAGGTTTAGGTAATACGGCGCGCATGCTGGAAAGCGCCAGCTCGCGGCTAAAATTTTCTTCATTCAAAGTCAGAAACATGGCCAGAATGACCAGGATGCTGTCTTCGTTGCGCCATGGAACAGGGTGTGTTCGGGTGAGCAAGTAAGGAAACGGGCGTACTGCCAACGCTTGCAATCCGCGGTTGACGCCCATCCGATAAGCATCCAGCAGTTGCGTTTGATCGCTCGGCAATTGCTGTAATACCGCAGTGGCGCGAGTACGAAGCCGCAGCAAACGGATCTTCCGATCGTGAGATATTGCATTGATACCAAACAACTCGGCTAATTCACCGGCAGCCTGGCGTCTCATCAAGTCCATTTCGAAAAAGCGCTCCTGTGCATGCACATAGCCCATCGCCATCGCGAGGTCTACGCGATTCCCGCCTTTCAAAGTGACGCTTCCTAATGCATCTCTTTCACTAATAACAGGCGCAATTAAACCAGGCAGTGTGGCTTCGCCATCGTATTGAGGCAGGCTGCCGCGTAACAGCAAGCCGGCAGCTATGATCAAAAAGACCGGAATTATTAAGCTTATTAATAAGATGGAGCGAAGAAGATTTACTGTAAATTTTCGAGTAAATAAGCGTGCAGCGAGAGTCATGAGAATTTAGATAAGCAATGAAATCGAACGAAATTATCTAATAATAAATTGAAATTAAAGTAATTATTGGAATAAATCAGATCGACTTGCAATTAAAGGCATGATTCCTTCTTTATTCCAACCATTGAATCGAGATCAACGCAATGATAATTCATTTGTAGAAATTTGGAGCTTGTCATGTCGGAAGAAAGTGATTTAGAACGTACCGAAGAGGCCACGCCGAGGCGCATAGAGAAAGCGCGCGAGGAAGGCCAAGTTGCGCGTTCACAGGAATTGACGACATTTACAGTGCTGTTGGCGGCGGCGGCGGGTGTTTTGTTTTTGGGTGCCGGATTAATGGATAAGCTGCTGAAAATCATGCAAGCAGGCATGGTCGTTGAACGCGAGCTGGCTTTTCAACCGCAATTAGCGCTCGTGCGGTTTTATCATCTGGCCGTTGAAGGCCTGATATCAATGGCGCCTTTATTGTTTCTGCTGTTGATTGTTGCACTTTTCGCACCGATGCTATTAAGCGGTTGGATGTTTAGCGCCCAGGCATTGATTCCTAAATTTGATCGTATCAATCCCATGAAGGGATTGGGTCGGATTTTCTCGGTCAATAGTTTGATCGAGTTAGTAAAAGCGATCCTTAAGACATTGGTTATCGGTGGCGTTGCGGCATTGGTTATTTGGTCAAACAAAGACACTGTGATGGCATTAATGACTGTTCCGATCGACCTCGGGGTTAGCCGTACCGGCGATTTTCTGACCATGAGTTTCCTATTGATCATTGGCGCGATGATTCTGATCGTTGCGATCGATGTTCCCTACAAAATTTGGGAACATGCAAAACAATTGCGTATGACCAAAGAAGAGATACGTAAAGAACATAAGGAAAGTGAAGGCGATCCATTTGTAAAAGCACGTGTCCGTGGCCTGCAACGTGAAGCTGCGCGCCGCCGCATGATGGCGGAGATTCCTAAAGCGGATGTGATTGTAACCAATCCGACGCATTATGCCGTGGCATTACGTTATCAAAGCAACATGCGTGCGCCTAAAGTGGTTGCAAAAGGCGTGCATTTATTGGCCGCCCGGATCCGTGAAGTGGCCGAAGAATATCGCATACCGATTCTTGAAGCGCCACCGCTTGCACGCGCTTTATATCACCATACCGAACTGGAAAGCGAGATCCCGGAAAAACTGTATACGGCGGTCGCTGAAGTTCTGGCGTATGTGTTTCAACTCCGGCGATATCACGAATATGGTGGAACGGCGCCAACACCGCCGGTTGATGTGCCAGTACCGCCGGAATTGGATCAGGTGCAATCCGTTGTTTAAAAGTGTTTATTTCGATCATTTTGTATTTAGGTTTAAATAATTATGAATGGTGCAATGTCAGTGTCATCGTTGATCGATACGAATAATTTCAAGACCTTGGCTGGTCCTGTCTTGATCATCATGATTTTGGCCATGATGGTACTGCCGCTACCGCCTTTTATATTGGATTTGCTATTTACTTTCAATATTGCGGTATCGATTATCGTGTTAATGGTGAGTCTCTATACCCGAAATCCGCTAGATTTCGCAGTGTTTCCGACCATTCTGTTGATTACCACATTACTCAGACTCTCATTGAATATCGCATCCACACGTGTTGTTTTACTGGATGGACATACCGGTCCGGATGCTGCGGGGAAAGTTATTGAAGCTTTCGGTCATTTTTTGGTCGGTGGTAATTATGCGGTCGGGCTTGTGGTGTTCATTATCTTAGTGGTCATTAATTTTGTTGTGATTACTAAAGGCGCCGGACGGATTGCGGAAGTTAGCGCTCGTTTTACCTTGGATGCGATGCCGGGCAAGCAAATGGCGATCGATGCCGATCTGAATGCCGGATTGATCGGTGAAGATGAAGCGCGGAAACGCCGGGAAACCATTTCCAGGGAAGCTGATTTCTACGGATCAATGGATGGTGCCAGTAAATTTGTACGCGGCGATGCCATTGCTGGCGTATTGATTATGCTGATCACCATCGTCGGGGGATTGATAGTCGGAGTACTGCAACATGACTTGGAATTAAGCATAGCCGCAAAAAATTATACGTTATTGACGATTGGTGACGGCCTGGTTGGTCAAATTCCATCGTTGGTTATCTCCACCGCAGCCGGCTTAGTGGTAAGCCGGGTTACAACTGACGAAGACCTCGGCGAACAGGTCTTAAGTCAACTGTTCAATCAACCGCATATTTTGATTATTACCGCTGCAATCCTAGGTGTCATGGGATTAATTCCCGGGATGCCGAATTTTGTTTTTCTGCTAATCGCTGCAATTTTAGGAACACTGGCTTACCTAAAGCAAAAAAGCTTGGTAGTACAACCGTCTGCTCCTGTGCCTGTGGAAATTCCGTCGCTGGAACGAGCGGATGCCAGTTGGGAAGATGTCACACCGATTGATACGCTTGGACTCGAAGTTGGTTATCGCTTGATTCCTTTGGTCGATAAAAACCAGCAAGGTGAATTACTTAAAAGAATTAATGGAATACGGAGAAAATTTGCTCAGGAAATCGGTTTTCTTCCGCCAGTCATTCATATTCGCGACAATCTGGAATTGCGGCCCAATGCGTACCGGATCACGTTAAAAGGCTCGGTAATTGGTCAAGGAGAATCTTATTCCGGTATGTATCTGGCCATTAATCCCGGGAGAGTGACGATGCAGTTACCTGGCACCGTTACCAGCGATCCCGCTTTTGGACTGCCGTCCGTGTGGATCGAATCATCATTGCGTGAACAAGCGCAGCTTAATGGTTATACCGTTGTTGATGCAAGTACTGTGGTTACGACTCATATCAATCACTTGATTCATGCGCATGCAGCCGAGCTTCTCGGCCGGCAGGAGCTACAGAAATTATTTGATCATCTCAATGTGCAATTTCCTAAGCTTATTGAAGATCTGGTCCCCAAATTACTGCCGTTATCGACAGTACAGAAAGTTCTGCATCATTTGCTGGAAGAAGATGTTCACATCCGGGATATGCGAACCATCATTGATGTATTAACCGAGCAGGCGCCAAAAACTCAAGATGCTATTGAGCTCACTGCTTTTGTCAGATCGGCGCTCGGTCGCGCCATCGTCGATCAATACTTCCCTGCAGAATCTGAAGTGCAAGTCATGAGCCTGCATCATGAATTGGAAAACTTGCTGACCCAAGTGATGCAAAGTAATGGAACGCAAGGACCCGGAATCGAGCCCGGGCTTGCGGATACATTGTTGAATGAAGCTCGCATTGCTGCTCAACAGCAGGAAAAATTAGGACTTCCAGCGATATTGCTGGTGCCCGGAAGTATTCGGTTTTTAATGGCAAAATTTTTACGCCGCGCGTTGCCGCAGTTACGCGTGCTAGCGCATTCTGAAATTCCCGATTCAAAGAAAATCAAAATCACTTCCCTTGTTGGAGGTAATCAATGAAAGTAAAACGGTATATTGCGTCGACATCGCGTGAAGCATTGCGGCAAGTCAAGGAAGAGCTTGGTGAAGATGCTGTTATCTTATCCAATCGAAAAATCAGAAACGGCGTGGAGATTATGGCATTGGCCGATTCGGAGATGTCCAATTTAGTTCGTGAGGAAACGCCGCCGCCATCATTACCTTCTTTTGCCAAGCAATACGAATCGCAAAATGAATTTGCAGCGTCGGAAGTTTATTCAAAGAAAACATTTGAAAATGACCTGCAACAACCATTGCCACCAGTCAATGAGACGATTTCCGCAACGTTTGCTCGCGACATTATCGCTGAGATACAAGCGATGCGAAATACCTTGGAAGATCAAATGGCAACCGTCGCTTGGGGAAATTTCACACAGCGCCGGCCCGATAAAGTAAAACTACTGAAGATTCTATTGGATTCCGGTTTTAGTCCCTTACTGGTGCGCCACTTGATCGGTAAATTATCCGACGAATTGGACTTTGAACAAAGCCTAAAGCAAGCAACGTCAATTCTGACGACCAATCTTCGAACAGCGGCAAGTGATGACATGATTGAGCAAGGCGGCGTTTATGCGCTGGTCGGGCCGACCGGTGTCGGCAAGACTACAACGACCGCGAAATTGGCGGCTCGCTGCGTTATGCGTCACGGTGCCGATAAAGTTGCATTACTTACCACGGACAGTTATCGAATCGGTGGTCATGAACAGCTCAGAATCTACGGGCAATTATTAGGAATACCTGTTCGTAATATTAAAGACACCGAAGACTTGCAATTAACGCTATCCGAATTGCGGAATAAACATATGGTATTGATTGATACCGTGGGTATGAGTCAACGCGACCGGATGGTGATGCAGCAGATAGCGATGTTCAGGGATTGCGGGGTGGAAGTTAAACGTATTCTCATGCTAAGCGCCACCTGCAATGGCAAAACATTGGATGAAATTATTTCAGCCTATCAAGAGAGCGGCATATCCGGTTGCATTATTACAAAAGTTGATGAAGCTGCGAGCCTGGGCGTGGTATTAGATGCGGCAATACGCCGGAAATTATTGCTGCATTACGTCGCAAATGGACAAAAAGTACCGGAAGATATTCATGTCGCGCACTCCCGCTACTTACTGCATCGCGCTTTCAAGTCGACTTCTAAGGACTCCGCATTTACCTTGCAGGATGCGGAATTCGCTTTAATCATGGCGACAAAAGGCGAAGCGGGAACCATGCAAGATTTTGATAAATCATTCGCAGGCTTGGCATATGACTAGGTTTATTTTACAAGACCAAGCCGCGGGATTACGCCAGCTTGCCGGTTTGCGAGCGCTGGATACCGGACGGGTCTTTACGATTGCCGGAGGAAAATCACGCGTGGGTAAAACCAGTGTGATCGTCAATCTGGCATCCGCATTGGCTCAAAATGGGCAACGTGTGCTTCTGATTGATGAGAATCCTTGTCATAACAACATTTGCACGAGTTTTGGCATTAAAGCCCGGTTCGATTTATTGCATGTCATCCACCGTGATAAAAGTCTGGATCAAGTGATTCTGCGTGGTCCCGACAATATCTCCATTTTGTCTGCAATGCGCGGTATTCAGGCTTTGAGCAAACTTGATCCTTTGGAACAAAATTGGCTGATCAAGAGTTTTTCGGAACTTGCCGATACTGTTGATATTGTATTGATCGATACTGCAATGACCGGCACAACGCATGTTTTACCACTCAGCCTAGCATCGGAACAGATTCTAATTGTGATCTCCGGGTCAGCCGCATCACTGACCGGTGCATATGCACTTATTAAAATCATGAGTCAGGAATACTCTCGGCAACACTTTTTAATTTTAGTGAATAAAGTCGATTCCGAGACCGAGTCTCTAGCAATTTACCAAAATTTATTCAAAGTCGTACGACAGTATCTCTCCGCATCACTTGAATATGTCGGTTATATACCAAATGATGAAAAGCTGCATCAGTCGACACAATTGTGCAAATCAGTATTGTCAATATTCCCGAATTCCCAAGCTTCCACCTGTTTTAAATATATTGCCCAGAACATTTTGCGTTCTGCGTGCCCGGATAGGTATGACGGAGGAGTGGATGATTTTATGCAACGCTTAATTCGAACAAGCCTTTTAAGTATGGATAATTTTACGGTGTAAATGACTATGTATACTGCGACTGGAACCAAAGCAATTGATAAAGAACAATTTATCGTCGAATTTACACCGTTGGTGAAGCGAATTGCTTACCACATGATGACTCGATTACCTGCGAGCGTGCAAGTCGACGATCTTATTCAAGCTGGGATGATTGGCCTTTTAGATGCGATCAATCGATATGAAGGTTCTTACGGGCGTCAATTTGAAAGCTATGCTGCACAACGTATCCGGGGATCCATTCTGGATGAGTTACGCGAAGCGGATTGGTTGCCTCGAAGTATCCGGAAAAAAATGCGAAGAATCGAAGCGGCTGTTAACTTGTTGGAACAGCGCAATGGCTGCGCACCCAGCGAACAAGATTTGGCTACCGAACTCGAAATGTCTCTCGATGAATATCACGAAACTTTACAAAGCGCACGTGGTGCGCAATTAATTTATTACGAAGATTTTCAACAAGATGATGAAGAACCATTTTTAGATCGGTTATTTGTTAACTCGGAAGGAGATCCTTTAAATGCACTATTGGATGATAATTTTCGTAGCCTCTTGATCGCAGCAATTGATAACTTGCCTCCAAGAGAGAAACAGGTTATGGGTATGCATTACGAGCAAGAGATGAACTTAAGAGAGATTGGTGAAGTGCTTGGAGTGAGTGAGTCTCGAGTTTGTCAATTACATACGCAGGCTATTGCACGGTTACGCGGTCGTTTAAGAAATCTTTGAATTGTTGAGTCGGTTATTCAGTGAAATAAATTGGATTCACAATGAATAAAAAAACAAAGATGGATTTAAACAGTATTGGCGGCATCGCCTTGGCGTTTGTTGCAATCGTGGGTGGACAAATTCTTGAGGGAGGACATGTTGGTTCATTATTGCAACTTGCAGCTTTTTGTATTGTTGCAGGAGGTACGATAGGTGCGGTTTTATTGCAAAGCCCCATGAAAATTTTTATCAATGGAATAAAAATGAGCGCTTGGGTTTTTTATCCTCCTGAATTTTCACCACAAAACCTAATTAAGCAAATTGTTAATTGGTCGCATATTTCAAGAAAAGAAGGATTGCTGGCATTGGAATCATATGTATCGACCGTTAAAGATCCATTTACAAAGAAAGGATTACAGTTATTAGCGGATGGAAGCACTCCGGAAAAATTAAGAGAAATTTTAGAAATCGATATTTTGGCTTTAGAAACGCATCAACGGCAATCCGCTAAGATTTGGGAAGCTGCAGGCGGCTACGCTCCGACGATTGGAATATTGGGCGCCGTGCTGGGGTTGATCCACGTGATGGAGAATTTATCGGATCCCAGCATTCTGGGAACCGGTATTGCAGTTGCTTTTGTAGCGACTATTTATGGAGTTGGCCTGGCGAATCTGATTTTTTTGCCAATCGCTAATAAGCTCAAAAGTATTATTAACGAACATGTAACTATGCATGAATTATTGGTGGATGGTTTTGTCGCTATCGCCAATGGAGAAAATCCACGATTTATCGAGAATCGCTTAAAAGGATATTTTGTTTGAGTCTCTAATTTTAAATTTAATATGGTAAAGAGAAGGGCGGGTAGAAACGAAGAATCGCAAGATAATCATGAGCGATGGCTTGTGTCATATTCTGATTTTATTACGCTATTATTTGCTTTCTTTGTGGTTATGTATGCTGTTTCATCAGTTAACGAAGGTAAATATCGTGTATTAAGCTCTTCTTTAGTCAGTGCATTTAAAACTAACAATCAATCTGCATCGGTTGCATCGACACAGCCAGCCAAATTTTCCGCTTTGCAAAATCAACACTCAAATTCAGGCACCCCAATTAAACTGGTTGACCATCCCGACGTGAATAAAGAGAGAAAGCAAGAAAAAATGAAAGGGATGGCTAAAGACATCCTCAGTGCTTTAGAGCCTTTAATAAAAGACGGACAGGTTAGAGTAACTCAAAGCTCTTTGGGAGTTACGGTTGAAATTAATGCAAGTGTACTTTTTTCGCCGGGGCAGGCAAAACTAGCCGAAAGCTCAAGCTTGTCACTTCAAGCTGTTGCAAATGTCATTAAAGAACACGAACACGACATTCGTGTCGAAGGACATACCGACAATGTGCCGATCAATACTGAAAATTTCCCATCAAATTGGGAATTGTCATCAGCTCGCGCTAGCAGTGTAATTCGATTGTTTATTGAGAAAGGTGTGGAAGCACACAGACTGACGGCAATTGGCTATGGTGAAAATAGACCCATTGAAAGTAACGAAACACCGGAAGGTAGAAAAAGAAATCGGCGCGTTACAGTAACGATTTTATCAGCAGATCCAGATAAGGTTACTGAAATACCGATTGTCGAACATTAACCGCTAAGAAAGAAATCAAATATAAGCCTGGCCTTTAGGTCCATAGCAAGAAACATTGCCGGCCGCACTGTGAAGTGCAGCCAAGGCTCGTTGGTGATGTTGTAGTCTAGATGCGATGATTAAACCATTTGAATGATTTTGCTGGCGAACGGTTCTAGCAAGGTTTAATAAGTCGTTCCATGCTTCTTTAGTACTTAGCTGATCGGAAGGCTGTTTTTCCAACCAACTATTGATGCTATTTTCATCCAAATTAATGCCTTGCCCTTTTAGATACTCATCACGTTGATTACTCAGTTGAGTTAGTACTTCAATTAAACGAAGCTTATCAGAGGAATATAAGTCAATTTCTTCTATTCTGCCACCTATAAGTGCTTGCTCTTCTTTTCTGAGAATATCGATAAAAGAATGCAGTTCGTTAATTTCTTTCAATAAAAGATCATTTAATATTGGGAAAAACGATTTCAGACTTGATGACATGTTACGCTGCACCATTTCTGGAATGAATTAGCTCTTTAACGGTTTCAAGTAAACGATCGGCAACCACTTCAGGGTTAATTTGAAAATTACCCTCACTAATTGCTTGTTTAATTTCTTGAACGCGCGCGGTATTAACTATTGATCCTGATGCAGAATTACTGTCAATGCCTTGCAGTTTTGCAATATTGGAACTCAAATGCACATTATTTTCTTGTTCAACATTTGTATTTGGAGTGAGGTCCGTGCGCCTTTTACCATCACTAACAGATACAGTTGAAACTGGCTGTAATGATTTATCAATTTTCATTTTTTTATCCTCATAATGAAATTTTCTGAATTTTGTATCGACCGTTTTATATAGAACTTTAGTTTTCAGCTCTTTAAAATAAAGAGAGTATTAAACTCCCGCATAGGTGTTGTTTACGTTAGAATTGAGATTAAATTTAGTTGTAAGAGAATATTTTCATTATTTTATTGGTTGATCTATTTGTTATCCAACTATTCTCACATCAGAAATAACCATCAATAACTTCAATCAGAACGAAATGTCCTTTGTAACCAAAGCAATTGTAAGTGCATTTCGCGATTTGGTGCGTTTTAAAATCGCGTGGATTATTTTATGGCCAATTATAGCTTCAATTCTATTTTGGTTTTTTGCCGGATATTTTTTTTATGATACTTTTTCTACATGGATCCATCTTTTTTTAAATGAAACAAAAATTTTTGAATGGATAATCAGTTTACAATCAGATTGGTTAGAATCTTTTATTCTTGGACTTATTGACGTTGTTGTATTCATTCCGCTTGTAGTCATTACAACACTAGTGTTAACAGCTATTTTTGTAATGCCCGCATTAATAAAAATTGTTGCAAAACAATACTATCCTGATCTTAAACGTGAGTATGGAGGAACGATAAGTGGAAGTATCGTTAATGCTATAGTTGCAAGTGTGGGATTCATCGCTATATGGGTGATAACTTTACCGCTGTGGGCAGTTGGTGCTGGAATTATTGTTCCCATTGTGGCTGCTTCATTTATGAATCAACAATTGTTTCGATATGACGCATTGTCGGAGCATGCGAATAAGTTTGAATTTGATAGAATTTGTTCAGAAAACAGATATTCTTTATGGAGTCTGGGGTTGTTCACAAGCTTAATACAGTTCATACCATTCTTAAATCTGCTTGCTCCGATTTTTACAGCGCTGGCATTTATTCATTTCGGGTTAGATCATTTACAGATATTACGAACTGATAAAAATAAAGCGCTTAATTAAATTCTCAATCAACATTCAGTAATGCAGCGCTGGGATTCAAATTTTCTGAGCCGATCTCCGCTACTTAATCCCTTTTCATGTTTCAGAAAAAATTTCATTGATTTCGAAAGCTGGCCATCCATAAGTGATCTGAATAGATTATGCGATTTGAGAAATTCAGCAATTATTACTCGTTCAGGGGAATCCGTTCGGTTTGTCCCTCAAATTATTGATCGATTAAAACAAGAACAGAAGTACGAGTCGAGAATCTATCTATCAGGGCAAATTCAAACAAGAATTAAAAATTGGCATGATTTTTTTAATGCTCTAGTATGGCAAGTGTTTCCGCATTCAAAATCCGAACTTAATCAACTTCATTTCCTGGCTCAGCTATCAGAGTCAAAAAATAATATTAAAAATCGTTGCGCGATTAGAGATGCAGTAACATTGTTCGATGAATCGGGAGTAATCGTAACATGTAGCAATAACCTACTGATTCAGTTATTAGAAAATTTTGAATGGAAAGAATTATTTTGGAAACATCGCAAATGCGTGTTGTCATCAATGCGTTTTTTTATATATGGGCATGGATTGTATGAGAAAGCTTTAAATCCATATACAGGCATGACTGGAAAGGGAATAATTTTTAACGTTAATCGCGATTTTTTCTCTAAAACTTTATCGGATCAACTATTTTCTGTTGATACAATGCTTGAGTCTTATTTGTCGCAGAATTTGTTGTCAAGCTCCAACCTGACACCGATACCACTTTTAGGCTACCCTGGGTGGATTCGCGATAATGAAAGCGAAACATATTATGATAACAAAGCATATTTTCGTGACAGGCGAATCATTAACTAGAAAATCATATGGCTAAATACTTGCTCTCAGCAAAGATTGATATCAATAATCAAAAAACGTCTCTTAATAAATCCATCCTATATCTGTTATTACTGATAACAAGCATTCAAGCAGATTGGACCCAGGCTAACACTGAGGCTCCCGAATTTATAGCGGGCGCTCGCACAATCGGTACAGAAACAGCAAAATTACTCCTTGATAAAGAATATTATTTTATTGATGTTAGAGGGCGCGAAGACTTTAATGCCGGACATATACCCGGAGCATTTCATCTTCCGGTTAAAAGTGATTTTAATGAACAGAATTTAATTGCGATTGCGGAAAAAGCACAACCGCTTGTCATTTATTGCAATGGAATTTCGTGCCTAGGCAGCTCCGCTGCAACTACAAAAGCAGTGGAATGGGGATGGATTAATATTTTCTATTACCGGGAAGGTATTCCGGGTTGGCGTCAGCACGGCTATCCACTTCATACATCGACTCCATAATGCTTTCTCGGTACATAGGGAGGGTGATTGAATTGAATAGAATCTTGCCAGGTACGCTGACGTTTTTGCGGATTCAGAGTGGATTTTGTTAAAATAGCGTTTTTAATTTACTAATTTTCTGGAGAATTTAATGGCAATTGAAAGAACGCTATCAATAATCAAACCTGATGCAGTCGCAAAAAATGTAATTGGTCAGATATATTCACGTTTTGAATCAAACGGCTTAAAAGTAATTGCAGCTCGGATGGTACATTTATCACAATCCGATGCCGAGCAATTCTATGCGGTGCATAAAGAGCGTCCTTTTTTTCGCGATCTTGTCAATTTTATGATTTCCGGTCCAATCATGGTGCAAGTGCTGGAAGGGGAAGATGCCATTAAAAAAAATCGGGATTTGATGGGCGCGACAGATCCCCAAAAAGCAGAAAAAGGAACAATCCGTGCTGATTTCGCTGATAGTATTGATGCTAACGCAGTTCACGGTTCAGATGCGTCGGAAACGGCTGCAATTGAAATTGCTTGTTTTTTCCCAGCTTTAAATATTTATTCCCGCTAAGAATAACTTTCCCATTCGTGACGCAATAGTGACAATCAATTTATTAAACTATGACAGTCAAGGATTGACTGATTTTTGCATGAAAATTGGTGAGAGACCATTTCGTGCGAAACAGTTACTTCGGTGGATTCATCAATTCGGTGCGGCAGATTTCGCCGTAATGAGTGATTTAACCAAAAGCTTGCGAGAAAAATTATCAACTATTGCAGTGATTGAATTACCTCGGATTATTGCGGACCATGTTGCGGAAGACGGAACAAGAAAATGGCTGTTATCAGTTGGAGCGGAAAACGGCATTGAGACGGTTTTTATTCCGGAAGCCAGTCGTGGCACCTTATGTGTCTCAAGCCAAGTTGGCTGTGCCTTGGCTTGTACTTTCTGCGCAACTGGAAAACAAGGTTTCAACCGGAATTTGACGGTTGCCGAGATCATTGGACAATTATGGATCGCAAATAAAACACTTGCGACAGTAAATGACGGTGATTTGGTTCAAGTCAATAAATCTGTTACTAATGTAGTCATGATGGGTATGGGCGAACCTTTGGCCAACTTCGAGAATGTTGTAACTGCGCTTGATTTGATGCTGGATGATCATGCCTATGGGCTTTCGCGACGCCGGGTTACTGTGAGTACTTCAGGATTGGTACCTGCAATGGACCGGTTGCGTGAACGTTGCCCTGTTGCTCTGGCTGTTTCGTTACATGCACCGAACGATGTGCTACGAGACCAGTTGGTGCCAATTAATAAAAAATACCCGCTAAAAGAATTGCTCGCAGCTTGCCAACGCTATTTACCTGCTGCTCCCAGGGATTTTATTACTTTCGAGTATGTCATGCTAAATGGCGTGAATGATAAAATCACTCATGCGCGTGAGCTGGTGAAATTAGTACAAGATATTCCCTGTAAATTTAATTTAATTCCATTTAATGCATTCTCAAACTCAGGTTTTACGCGCTCGACTTCAGAAGCGGTGCGTAATTTCCGGGATGTGTTAATGCAAGCCGGATTTGTTACAACAATAAGGAAAACACGTGGTGACGACATTGCGGCAGCTTGTGGCCAGCTCGCCGGACAAGTAAAAGACAAATCAAAACGCACTGCTCGATCAATGATTGAGGCAGCTCAGTGAAGCATATTGTTGTTTTGGTTTTCTTATTCTTTATGATTGCGTGGCTTGGCGGTTGTGTGCAACAGCCGATTGAAGGCGGATTAGTGGTGCAGAACAACTCAGCCAGAGCTGTTCAGAGCGCGAAAATACATACGGAACTTGCTGCCGAGTACTTTCATCGAAATCAGTTCGATATTGCGATTGAAGAAATAACTGAAGCGCTTAAGGCGCAGTCAAATTATGCACCTGCCTATAACGTCCTTGGTTTGATCAATATGACGTTGAATGACAACAATAAAGCTTTAGAGAGTTTTGAACGCGCCATCCGGTTAGCGCCAAAAAATTCAGAGATTCATAACAACTTCGGTTGGTTCTTGTGTCAACGTTTACCTGCGCGTATGGATGAAGCCATCAATTATTTCATGAATGCGGCGAATGATCCTCTGTACCCAACACCTGAAATGTCTTACACCAACGCAGGAGTCTGTGAACTAAAACGCCAAAAATATAAAGAGGCAAGATCGTTTCTCAATAAAGCATTATCCCTTCAAACTGATTATTTGCCTGCCGCGATTGGGTTAATCGGTCTTGATTTGCAAAGCGGCCACTTAACAGAGGCAAAGACAAAGCTTTCGCTGATGCTACAAAATAATGCACCCGCTCCTGAAATATTACTGATGGCGGTAAAGTTCGAACAGGCTATGGGTAATCAATTGGCGGCGGATAGCTACTCTTATCAATTACAGAAGCATTTTCCGGAATCCAAGGAAGCAGCAGCAATTCGGGAGGGTAAGCTAAAATGACCAATATTAGGGATCAAAAGCTCAATATTTCAGATTACGATTCTGAAGAAGATAGGAATCAACTTGCTTTAGAAAAGAATGAATTTGTCAACATCACGGAAGAACAAGCTATGAATGTTAACTCATTGCCATCCGATTTAAACAAAGAAGTTGAGAATAATAAATCAATAGAGGCTTATCACGATCAACCGGAAGCGCGTAGTAATAATTTTGATTTCCAACAATCATCTGCGAACTCAGGCAATATCAATACAGCAAACTCGCTCAATAGTGTTGGACATTCACTTCGCAATGCAAGGTTAGCAAAAAAATTGAACGTGGAAGATGTTGCGCGACAGTTGCGGCTCTCCGTTCAGCAGATTGAGGCTATTGAAAGAGAGGATTTTGAGAAATTACCTGGTCGGACATTTTTACGCGGTTTTATCCGGAATTATGCGAATCTGGTTCAGCTTGATCCATCGCCGTTACTGAAAATGCTGCCTGCACCAACCCGTGTCATATCAACCCATGAAAATACGCCATTCAAGAATACGCAAATATCATTTTCTTCTCAGCGAAAAAGCGCTAGAAATAATTCTTTAACCATTATCAGCATTGTTTTTATCGTAATCGTAGGTATTTATTTCTTATTTGGAAATAACTTTCTCATAAATAACGAACTCAATAATAAGGATGTTGTAAGTGATGTTAAGATTGATTCAGAAACTGCTACTGTTGACATCCCACTAACCTTACCGGCGGTTACAAAATACGAAACCATTCCCGTAGTTAAACAATCACCGGAATTGGATGATAGTGGAAATAATCAAACTCTTCTTAACCCTGCGTCAGAAGCAGAATCAGAGCCACCGCCTCCGGCGAGTGTTTCTGAAGAAAAACCAAATGCACCCGAGGTAAAAAAACCTGCCGCGCTTCCAGATGGTAAAGATCATCTATTTTTCACCTTTACAGAGGATTCGTGGATTAAAGTTGTTGATGGGTCGGGGGCTTCTTTATTTGAGCAACTCAAAAAAGCGGGGAGTGAACAGGCTATCGCCGGGAAAAAGCCTTTCTCTATCGTGATTGGCAATGCATCAGGTGCTAATCTAACCTATAATGATAAAGAAATCGATATTTCTACTTATAAAAGACGAGACGGAACGGCGCGATTTAAACTCGAATAAACCTTATTGATAATAAACTGATTACATTTCTTCAAAATGCCTGAAAATAGTTTTTCGATAACCCGTCGCTCCAGTGTAGGTGTTCGGGTTGGTAATATTATGGTCGGTGGTAGAGCGCCGATTGTGGTGCAATCCATGACCAATACTGACACGGTCGATGAAGTTGCAACAACTGAGCAAGTTGCCCAATTAGCGCGCGCTGGTTCCGAGCTGGTCCGTATCACTGTCAACTCGATGGAAGCAGCGAAAGCGGTAGCTGGAATTCGTATGCGACTTGATGATATCGGGTGTCATGTGCCATTAGTCGGTGATTTTCACTTTAATGGTCATAAATTGCTGACCAGTTATCCCGAATGCGCAAAAGCATTGGCAAAATTCCGAATCAACCCTGGGAATGTCGGTCATGGCAAGAAGCGTGACGAACAATTCGCTACTCTGATCGAAACAGCTTGTAAATTCGATAAACCGGTACGTATCGGCGTTAACTGGGGTAGTCTCGACCCCGAAATGCTTGCAAGAATAATGGATGAAAATGCAGCTTCGGATGATCCGCAAGATGCAAAATATGTCATGCGGGAAGCATTGATTACCTCCGCACTCGAAAGCGCAGCGAAGGCGGAAGAAATTGGCTTGACCCGGAATAAAATCATACTGTCATGCAAGGTAAGCGGGGTGCAGGATTTGATTATGGTATACCGCGAATTGGCTACCCGTTGCGACTACGCATTGCATTTAGGTTTGACAGAAGCCGGCATGGGGTCCAAAGGTATTGTGGCATCGACAGCGGCATTAGCGGTGCTTCTACAGGAAGGTATCGGCGATACTATTCGCATTTCATTAACGCCTGAGCCGGGTGGAACTCGTTCTCGAGAGGTGATTGTTGCACAAGAGATTCTGCAAACGATGGGGCTTCGTGCGTTTGTGCCATTAGTAGCCGCATGTCCGGGATGCGGTCGCACCACGAGTACATATTTTCAGGAATTGGCTGAGAGTATTCAAGCTTATGTACGCGATGAAATGATCACCTGGCGCGAGCAATATGACGGCGTGGAAAATATGACGTTGGCTGTGATGGGTTGTGTGGTGAATGGTCCCGGCGAAAGCAAGCACGCCAATATCGGTATCAGTTTACCAGGATCCGGTGAAAATCCGGTTGCACCGGTTTTTGTGGATGGGCAAAAAACGGTGACATTAAAAGGGGATAACATCGCCAATGAATTCCGTGCAATTGTCGATCAATATGTCAGCGAAAAATATCCAAGAAAAGCTGTCTGATGGTTAATGGTATCAAAGCAATCCGCGGGATGAACGACATCCTGCCGCATGAATCCTATTTCTGGTCACATTTTGAAATGAAGATGCAGCAATGGCTGGCTGCATACGGTTATCGCAATATCCGTACGCCGATCGTTGAGCAAACTGATTTGTTTATTCGGTCTATCGGTGAAGTAACCGATATTGTCGAAAAAGAGATGTATACTTTCGTCGACCATCTGAACAATGATAGCCTAACGCTGCGCCCGGAAGGAACCGCTTCATGTGTTCGGGCTGTTATCGAGCATAATCTTTTATATTCCGGACCCCAACGGCTTTATTACGCCGGTCCGATGTTTCGCCATGAACGTCCGCAAAAAGGCCGTTACCGCCAATTTCACCAAGTGGGTGTCGAAGCACTGGGATTCGCAGGGCCTGATATCGATGCCGAATTAATAATCATGTGTTCACGGTTTTGGCAATCATTAGGGATTTCTGGTTTGCGATTGGAAATCAGTACCTTGGGAAATGCCGAAACGCGCGCATTATATCGTACGCGGTTAATTAAATATTTTGAACAGCACCGTGAAGCGCTTGATGAAGATGCACTAAGACGTATGCATTCCAACCCCTTGCGTATTCTGGACAGTAAAAATCCAGGCATGCAAGCGATCATTGAAAATGCACCGAAGCTAATTGACGATTTGGATGTTGAGTCATATGATCATTTTGAATCATTGCAAGGCATACTTCGGGAACAAGGCATCAATTTTCAGATCAATTTGCGTCTGGTACGTGGGCTTGATTACTACAATCGCACGGTATTCGAATGGGTTACTGACAAACTGGGCGCGCAAAGTACGGTTTGTGCCGGAGGGCGCTATGATGGACTAATAGCGCAAGTCGGGGGGAAATCGGCGCCAGCTTGCGGATTCGCCATGGGGGTAGAGCGGTTGCTTGCTTTAATGCAAGAAACCGGCAACCCTGTAAAACAACCTGTTCCCGATATTTACGTTGTTCATCAAGGTGAACAAGTTGCGAATTATGCATGGAAATGTGCGGAGCTTCTTCGCGATGAGGGCTTCGACGTTGTCTTGCACTGCGGAGGAGGTAACTTCAAAGCCCAAATGAAAAAAGCGGATGCTTCGGGTGCGTCTTATGCCGTGATAATAGGCGATGAAGAGTTAAAAACAGAAGAAGTGACTCTTAAACCGTTGCGCGAGCCTGTAAAACAAGCAAGCGTCAAATTGATCGATATAAGCGAAATTATCAGAAAAGAACATTTAAAGAGTTAGGAAAATCGAATGGCTACTCATCACGAAGATCAGGAAAGAATCGAAGGACTCAAAGCATGGTGGGGACAATACGGCACCATCATTATTGTTGTTTTAACTGTCGCTGTCGCGACAATGGGCGCCAATAAGGCGTGGAATTACTATCAACAGCAGCAATCACAACAAGCAGCGGATCTTTATGCATTATTAAAACAAATCCAGGAAACGGAAGACGCCGGAAAAATTAATGATGCGGCGGAGTTGTTAACGGCAGGCTATTCTTCCAGCGGCTATGCCTCCCGTGCGGCGCTTATAGCGGCGTTGGCGGATACGCAAGCCGGCAATTACCCGCGCGCCATAAAAAATCTGCAATGGGTGATTGATCATGCAAAAGAAACGGAACTCCATGACTTAGCACGTCTTAGAATGTCAGGAATATTGCTGGATGAAGAAAAATATGATGAAGCTCTGCGCATTCTTAATGCCGGGCATAGCGAAGCGTTTGCCGGATTGTATCTGGATCGCAAAGGCGATATTCAGGCTGCCGCTCAGAAAATTTCTGAAGCTCGGCTTAGCTATCAAGCTTCAATCGACAAGCTGAGCAAAAGTAATAATTATTACAATATCGTGCAAATGAAATTGGATGCATTGGGTGAATCCGAATAATCATCATTGTGACTGTTTTATTGAATTTCACTAAGCGCTGGCTGCGATCTATCTTTTGCTCATTATCGATAGCGGTATTAACCACCGGTTGTGGCAGCATGATCAACCCGTTCAATACGCGCCTTATCGAGGATATAAGCACGGGAATATCGGACATGTTTGTCGAAAATGAAGTAATCGTTTATGACAAAGAAGAACTCAACGCATTAAAAGCCACCGACAAAATTCCGGCAAAATGGAAAAATAAAGTCAGCGAGAATGAGATCGCCGCTTTTTATCCGGCATATGAAAACGGCGCTGTATACATTGCGGATGAAAGTGGCAAGTTAACAAAATATGAAGCGGCAACCGGAAAACAGCTTTGGCAAATTAAAACCCAAAACAAGTTTTCTGCGGGTGTCGGTATCGGTGAAGGCATTATTCTGGTTGGAACATTCAAAGGCGAAGTGCTCGCCTACAACGAATCAGGCCATATGTTATGGCAAGCGACAGTTACCAGTGAAATTCTAAGCCCGCCGCAGATACAAAATAGCATTGTTGTGGTACGCACTGTCGATGGCCGAATTTTCGGGCTTGATGCAGTCGATGGCAAGCGTAAATGGATTTATCAAGGCGCAACACCACCACTAACAGTGCGCAGCACTGCCGGAATTACGCTCGCGCATGGCGCGGTTTTTGCTGGCTTTCCCGGTGGAAAAATGATCGCCATGAGTTTGTTTAATGGCAATATCGGATGGGAAGTAACCGTTTCACAACCCCGCGGTGTAACCGAGCTTGAGCGGATGACGGACATTACCAGCTCGCCGGTGGTTAATAATCGGCTTGTCTGCGCAGTTGCTTATCAAGGCCGCTTGGCATGTTTTGCAATCAATGACGGAACGCAAATTTGGTCACGTGAATCATCCAGCAGCGCCGGTTTAGCGATGGATAATGACTATGTCTATGTAACGGAAGATAAAGGAGTTGTTGCCGCTTATGATTTGCTTAGTGGCGCCAGCATGTGGAAACAAAGCCGTTTAGGCAGCAAAAAACTGACCAGGCCAATCATCAAAGGTCAGTATATCGTGGTTAGCGATGACAAAGGCTTTGTAAACATCTTGCGAAATTATGACGGCTTATTGATCGCGCGTTCCGCGACAGATGGAAGTATGATTCATAATTCCGCCAGTCAAATGCCGGATGGTGTTGTGGTTCAAACTGCGAAAGGCGGAATCTACGCATTTAGCGAGCAATTCTAGAGACACTGATTTTAGGTCGTCAAGGCTTACACTGCCATTTTTAAACACACATCATGCTGTGTCATTACATACAGCAAAGAATCATGAAACCTACACTTGTCTTAGTTGGCCGTCCAAACGTTGGAAAATCGACGCTCTTCAATCGATTAACACGAACGCGTGATGCGATCGTGGCCGATATTCCCGGCTTAACGCGAGATCGTCATTATGGAACTGGCCGGGTAGGCGATAAGCCGTATTTAGTGATGGATACCGGCGGTCTTGAACCAGTGGCGAAAGATGGCATTATGCATGCAATGGCCAAGCAGACGTTGCAAGCAATTGACGAAGCCGACAAAGTATTGTTTATCGTTGATGGCCGTCAAGGGGTTACGGCGCATGATCGTATGATTGCAGAGCAATTACGCAAATCCGGCCAAAAAATATTGCTGGTGGTCAATAAAACGGAAGGTATGGCCACCGCCGTTGTTACAGCGGAATTTCATGAATTAGGATTAGGGGATCCTTGCGCCGTATCGGCAATGCATGGCGATCATATCCGGGAATTGGCGGATTTGGCGCTCATGGAGTTTCCGGATGTTGAGGAAGAGCATTCGAAAGAAAAACATCCAAAAATCGCGATTGTTGGCCGCCCGAATGTTGGGAAATCAACGCTCATCAATTCACTGCTCGGTGAAGAACGCGTCATAGCATTCGATCAGCCCGGCACCACGCGTGATAGTATTTATATTGATTTCATACATCGAAACAAGCAATACACACTCATTGATACGGCGGGATTACGCCGCCGCGGACATGTTCATGAAGTTGTCGAAAAATTCTCGGTCATCAAAACTTTACAAACGATTGAAGACGCCAACGTAGTGATCCTGGTGTTAGACGCGCGCCAGGAAATTTCCGATCAAGATGCACATATTGCGGGATTTATTTTGGAGACAGGCTGCGCATTGGTTATTGCCGCGAATAAATGGGATGGACTTGATGAGTATCAACGCGACAATATCAAACGTGAAATCAATCGGAAACTAGGATTCTTAAGTTTTGCGGAGTTGCATTATATTTCGGCGCTGCATGGTACCGGTATCAAAAAATTAATGCCTGCAATCGACAAAGCCTATGCAGCTGCCATGGCGGATTTATCAACACCTAAGCTGACACGCGCTTTAATTGCGGCGGTTGAGAAACACCCACCACCACGCGGCGGGATGTCGCGTCCTAAATTGCGTTATGCGCACCAGGGCGGCTCCAATCCGCCGCTGGTAATTGTACATGGCAGTATGCTCAATCATGTGCCGGAAAGTTATCGGCGTTACTTGGAAAATACTTTCCGGGAGGTTTTTCAACTGCATGGCACGCCGTTACGCGTTGATTTCAAAATGGGAACCAATCCTTATGCTGACAAAAAACCGGCGCCGCCAACGGAAGAAGAGCTTCGCCGCGCGCATAACCGTCGCCGCCGTAACCGAAAGAAATACGGGTAACATTTCATAACATAGGATGCCGCACGATTCATTGATGGATATTATCGACTGTCAACAATGCGAACGTTTATACAATTTCTTGCGATCGGTTAAATCCAAACATCCGGATTATCATGCACGCCCGGTCGCAGCTTTTGGTGATGTCACAGCGAAATTGCTAATTGTCGGTTTGGCACCCGGAATGCATGGGGCAAATCGAACAGGGCGGCCATTCACCGGGGATTATGCGGGGGTTTTATTGTATAAGACCCTACACCAATTCGGTTTTGCAACAAGCCCGGAATCAGTTTCAGCAGTCGATGATTTGCAATTGATCGGTTGCCGTATTACGAATGCAGTCAAATGCTTACCTCCTGAAAATAAACCGATTCCTGAAGAAATTAAGCAGTGCAATCGCTATCTGTCTACGGAGTTACGGCAATTTACGAAAAACGGCGGAACCGCCGTGCTGGCACTAGGTACCGTTGCACATCGAGCGGTGTTGATGGGGTTGCAGTTGAAAGCAAAGGATTATCCATTCGCACACGGCGCAGTGCATTCGTTGATTCAAGGTCATCAAAACGGGAAAGGATTACGACTTTATGACAGCTATCATTGCAGCCGCTACAATACGCAAACCAAACGCTTGACCGCGGAAATGTTTGAGCACGTGTTTTCGCGGATTGCCGCTGATTTTTAAGCTTACAATCACTTCAAAGGAGAATTTTCAATGCCGTACGTCAATATTCGCGTGGCTGGAACATTAACACGCGAACAAAAACAGCAAATTGCGACAGAGATTACCGATACGCTTGAACGCATCGCAAAAAAACCGAAATCTTATACGTATATCTGCTTCGATGAGCTTCCGGATGAAAATTGGGCCGTTGCCGGAAAACTGCTGAGCAACGAGGATTAAATAGTTTGAGCAGCGCCGGCTTTAACGCCAAAGAATTTTGCGCAAATTTGCCGCTGCAACCCGGTGTTTATCGCATGATTAACGCCAAAGGGGAAGTTATTTATGTCGGCAAAGCTGTCAGTCTCAAAAAGCGCGTTTCCTCATATTTTCAGAAAACCAATCTAGCGCCGCGAACGCAGTTGATGGTATCAAACATCGCTGCAATTGAAACCACCGTGACCCGCTCGGAAGCCGAAGCGCTGTTGCTGGAAAATAATCTGATTAAGAGCCTGAAGCCGCGCTATAACATTCTTTTCAGGGACGACAAGACTTATCCGTATGTCATTTTGAGCGGACATGATTTTCCTCGTTTGGGCTTTTATCGCGGCACGCTGGATAAAATGCATCAGTACTATGGGCCTTATCCCAATGCCGGGATCGTACGTGAAAGTATTCAATTATTGCAAAAAATTTTTCGATTGCGCACCTGCGAAGACAGCGTATTCAATAACCGAACGCGGCCTTGTTTGCTGTTCCAAATTAAACGCTGCAGCGGCCCGTGTATCGGTCAAATTGAGCAACAAGCTTATCAAGTCGATGTCAAGAATGCCGCCTTATTTTTACAAGGCAAGCAAACCGAAGTGATGGAAGTTATTCATGACAAAATGCTTCAGGCATCTGAACAGATGGAATTTGAGCAAGCAGCGGTTCTGCGGGATCAAATTCAAGCATTACGCCGGATTCGCGAAAAGCAATTTGTCGATAATGGCAAAGCATTGGATGCGGATGTCGTAGCCTGTACGGTATCGCCGGATGGATCCGGGAAAGTTTGCGTTAATCTGGCGATGATCCGGGGAGGGCGACATTTGGGCGATAAGAGCTTTTTCCCGCAAAACGCCGATGATTACACCGCGAGTCATGTGGTTGAAGCTTTTCTTGCGCAGCATTATTTAAATCGCGCCGCACCGCCTTTGATTATCTTGAGCGAAAATATTGAACGGGATGCACTGCAACAATTGCTCACCGAACAATGCGGACATAGAATCGTCATGCAGTTCAATCCTGTCGGTGAAAAACGCGCGTGGCTCAATATGGCGACCGAGAATGCGCAACTGGCATTAAAGCAAATGGTGAATCGCCAAGCCAGCCAGGAAAAACGTTTGCACGCGCTGCAACAAGTCTTGCAAATGCCGGGAATCCAACGGATCGAATGCTTTGATATCAGCCACACATTGGGAGAAGCGACAGTGGCCTCATGTGTTGTCTATGATAATTGCGCTATGCGCAATAATGAATATCGGCGTTACAATATCGAGAACATTACGCCAGGTGACGATTATGCCGCGATGCGCGAAGCGCTGACACGGCGGTATCAGAAAATTGTCAGCGGCGAAGGGCAACTACCGGATCTGATTTTGATTGATGGCGGCAAAGGCCAAGTCACAGTGGCTTTGGAAGCATTGCAAGAATTGGGTATATCCGATGCGAATCTGGTTGGAGTCGCCAAAGGGGAAGAGCGGAAACCGGGCCTGGAGCAATTGATTTCTCCGCTATTTGAAAAGCCGTTACAATTGCCTATTGAACATGCTGCGTTGCATTTGATTCAGCAGATTCGCGACGAGGCGCATCGCTTTGCAATCCAAGGGCATCGCGGACGGCGGGCGAAAGCCAGAACGAATTCCAGTTTGGAAAATATCGAAGGCGTTGGCGCTAAGCGCCGGCAAAAATTGCTGGGCCGGTTTGGCGGCTTAAAAGGCGTTCTGACTGCAAGTATTGAAGAATTACAAAAAACGGATGGCATCAGTCGCAAACTAGCCGAAAAAATCTATCGAGAACTGCATTGACTTCATTGACCCAATTTTAAGTTTCAATCCATGCCGTATAATTTACCCAATCTGTTAACTTGGTTACGTATTCTTGCCATTCCATTATTTGTCGGCATCTACTATATGCCACACACGTGGTTAACGCCCGGTCAACAAAATCTTGTCGCGACTCTGATTTTCGCCGGAGCAGCAATTACCGACTGGCTTGACGGTTATCTTGCGCGTGTTTTAAATCAAGCTTCCGCTTTTGGAGCGTTTTTGGACCCGGTAGCAGACAAATTAATGGTATCCGCCGCACTCATCGTATTAGTTTATTTGGGCAGGCTGGACGCGCCGATTGCTTTAATTATCATCGGACGCGAAATCACCGTTTCGGCATTACGCGAATGGATGGCACAGATCGGGCAATCGAAAAGCGTTGCCGTTTCATTTCTAGGAAAAATCAAAACCACATCGCAAATGATTGCGATTCCATTACTGCTGTATCATGAAACGATCGGAGAGCATTTTGATTCGCAAGAAATCGGCACATGGTTGATTTATATCGCAGCGTTATTGACACTCTGGTCAATGTTTTATTACCTGAAGGCTGCAATGCCACAAGTACTGAAGAATCAGGAGAAATAAATAATTTGAATATGCTGTTTTCTGTTCACACGTTGGAATACGCACGCAGAAAAACGTTTATTGACATATCGCACCAGGACGATAACAAGCTTCGGAAAGCCTGGAAAAATTTTACCGCCCAATTGCGTATAATTTGTACGGAGTAAAATCCAAAAAAACGGAAAATTTTGCAAAAATTAATAAAATTTTTTCTTGCTAGTTCCGAACACCGATAAGCGCGGAAAAGTTTTCACCTCCAAATTCAATAACAAAAACATTCTATTCCTCAAAAACATGCCTTTTCATTCTCTCGTTGTCTCAACGATCACACCCTCAATGCCGCCTTGCGGTGACTTCCCAGTCATGCGCTTAGCTTAGCAATGGGGCGGGGTTGAGACTGGCAGCGGCTTCGCAAAACAGCCACACAAGGAACATACCCGCTTACGCCGACTTGAGAACCCCTACGTTTTGCGGCAAGCCGCAAAGCCTCGAGGCCCCCTTTCAAGATCGGCTGCTAGTGAAAGTCATTTTTTTAACTTCCAAGCATGCAACAGTCAGAGACGGTAAGAAAAGAATACCCCGCCCCCCGCGCAGCCCAGCCACAGGCTTGGGCTTGCGCTCGGGCGGGGACAGGCAAAACCGGCAGCTTGCAGCTGCCAGCCTGCCCCGACATTCCAACCAACCCAACCACATACCCCCACACACTAACCCCCCAAACGCTCCAGGTGAATCAGCAAATCATCCTCAATGCGAATAATGCGCGGTGTCGAGACATCGACGCCCAAAACCGCCTTAATCGCTCTACAGTGACTTTTAAACTTCCGAGAGGGGTAGAGCATGGATAAATCACTTCCACGCAGCCAGAGACGATATGCAACAGCGTGATAAGGGTCTAAATCAGAAACGACACCCATGTTTTTCTCGAGGTTCATTCCAGTACCCTCAGAGCGCGCACATGCCGGTAATGAAACAAAGTGCCAGCTGGTCGCATTCTTCCTCGTTCCTCGTCATCATGCGCCAGCTGTTCACTTGCCAACAACCTTAAATTGCCGTGGTTGAAGCTTCCTGACAGCATAGCTGCGCAAATCAGGGCCGCGTTTACCTGGCTTGATGTTAAGAGGGCAGGCAATGCGCCAGACGTTGGAATCATCCCTATAGCCATCAATACGCCCCTGAGAAAGCAGTGTCCTTACTCTGCGCTCAGAAACTTCAAGAAAATCAGCCACGTCAGAAACGCTTAAAAATTGTGTCAAAAATCTCTCCTTTTTCGAGTCTAAAAACACCCCGCAAACCCATTGAACTGGTGCGGAATAGTATTTTGCCTAATAATTAAGCAAAAAAGTGATCTAAGTCATTGAAACTTTAAAATTGATCACAAAACAATAAAAGTCTCAAATTGAGACTGAACGGCATAGTGTTACTAGCCGATTGATGAATTTTTTTTCCTCCCATTTTTTGGCCGGACAAAGGGCAGCAAATTCGATCTTTCTGGAGGTAATCCGGATTTGCGTTTTTCCTCCCGTTCGAGCCGCCATTGATTAGCCATTGCAAAAGTAAGTGAAAGGTAATTTAAATCGGGTGCAGTGAATTTTTTCCCCTCGGGTGACCATAAGGCATCACCCGAGAACCTCCAGCCCCGCCAAGCGTCGCTAGGAAGCTCGTAACCTGTTAGAATGTGCAGAAGCTTAAAAGCCGCATAGGGCACTTGAATCCGGCCAGATTCCCAATTGTGCAGTGTGCGGTAAGTCACTCGAAGCATTTCAGCCGCTTCCTTCTTGCTAAGCCCTGACAAAATGCGGGTTTCACGTAGTTTTTCATGACTGACAGGTCTGTAAGGTTTGCGTCGATTCCTGCATTTTTTCACCTAATCAACAATTTACAGGGTGGATAAACGACCCATTGCCATAGATGCCGGTCAAAGCGAGCGCCGGTAATCTTCCCGGTTCTACAGTAGTGAATGAATTGGCCAACACTTAAGCCATGACTGGCAGCAAAGCTACGAGCAAGAACAGGGCGGCCGGATTGGGTCTCATGCGTTTTTTTCATTTCACCGGTTCCTTTGCTCGTCGCAGTGTTCAAGATAATTTTCTAAAGACCCATATTTGAATTTCAATTCAAGCAGAGCCAGCTTGACCGGAAGCCAAAGAAAAACATTTATCCAGAAACTATTGAATCCGAGAAATCGAAGCAGATTCATGTAGTGCAAAGAATGCACATTTACAAAATAACAAAACATTTTTAACTCCCAAAAAGAGCAAAACTGTTCCGCCTTTAATCACAAAACTATTCCGCAAAAAGTATAAAGCAATTGCGTATAATTTGTATTATGTTAAATCGTAGGGGTAAACTGCGCCGGAAATCAGATCGGCTCGCTGACAGCGGACAATTACTTTGAAACATTGGGACAAATGATTTGAAACACAAGAAAATAAATACATATGTAAATGCTTCAGTGATCTCGATACATGTATTCAATCAAATCGCGGACTATTTCTAACAGACTTCCAATTGCTAAACCATCGAAAGGATCACCGTGAGCCAGTGAATTTCTAAAGCTCACAAGAGTATCACTTCGTTTTGTACCGTTTTGTTCTTTGTCATCCGAAAAGAAATTAGCAATTACCGAACCTCCCGATTTATTATAAATTTGAAGCTTCTCATCGTTGAGTCCGTCATAATCAACCATAAATCTTAATCCAGCTGATAAGAAAGAATTCACACCATTTAGCATGTACTTTGGAACACTTTTCTTATCCTTTTTCAGCAACTCTTTCCTTTTATCCTGAAACTCACACCAATACCGATCTCTAAGTGCTAATTCCAGTGCCGCAAACGCCGCTAATTCACCAGCTTTGATTACATCATAGCGAATCCATGCCATTAAGTATAAAGCTTGCGCTCTTTCATATTTAACGCTTATTGCTTGCGGGATTTTTTTATTCAGCGGGAATCCAGAAATGAATTGATCCCAATCAGAGTAATAATGAAACGCATGAGGTTTAGAAGGATTTCCGGGACTTGCCCAACATATGCAAAGTGGATACTCTCGGGTTTCAGCTATATTCAGCAAATCTAAGCCGTGCATCATTATTCATCCAATAACATAACGATACATTATATAGTACCAAATAACGCGAAAATTTAACGCTTGCCACAAATAAAAAATGAACCGCTGCAACCATGTCGCCTACATGGCAGTGGAACGGTTCCGTTCATCAGAATAGCAATTCAGAAACTTTCCCCGGATTCTGAATTACTTCCATGAATCCATGACAAACCATAACGGATTGATCGGTAGTAAACGAAAATGGAAGTAACCATTTACTACCACCTACCATAAGCTTTTTCTATATCTATGGTTTGTCTATCTCGATATAGAATTTTGCAAATGATAGGAACCATCAAGCTTCGCTTGAAGACTTAAAATATCATTCACTTAATGCATGCAGCTTCTGAACATTAGCGCCTTTCTTGAGTTCAAGCTCTTGTATCTTTGCTTTAATTACTTGAATCATTTCGCGGCGTTCTTTTAAGCCAGGCCCGATTTCACTTGGCATGATTCGGGCATAGCCAAACTCTTCGGGTGTCATTTTTTCCATGATGCTGCGTATAGTCGGCTCTATCGTCTTGAAAAGCAGCGCCAGAAATACCCGGTCATCGCTTTGCGATTTATTCGGGGTAAAGATTTGGCATGCCGGATAATCCCCCAATTTGCCTGAAAAAACATTTTCAATTGTTTGGTATTTCAGTGGATATCCATGTTCGCCCGCCATGCCTTGCCAAGCGGTGTTAGTAGCCAAGCCAGCCAATGCGGGACGGATAGCTCCCATTTCATAATTTTCTGCACCAAGGAATAAAATTTTCATGATGCCGTCTTTCAAATCTTCCAGCGGTAAGTAAGATGTTAGCAACCAGTCAAGTTCCCTCTTGGCTTCGGCAATTTCAACATCTATCGCTTCATTCTCGGATTTAAGCGTTTGCTTAAGTATCTTGATATTTTCATAAGCAGATATAGCGTCATCAAATTGATTTCCGTTTTTCATTCATAAATCCTTGTTGTTTATGATTCATTGATAATTCGCCTTACTTGGCGATCTGTCAGATCGTATTTCATGGCAATATCCCTATGGCTCATGCCTTTTTTGGCATCTTCGATAATGGCCTGACGCCGCTTTTTGATTTCAAGGCTTGAGAGCATGGGTAAAGTCAATGCCACGCCATCGAAATGGAATATCATTTTCTCGGCATTTTCTTCACCGACAATGATATTCAGCCGCTTGCGTGACCTATCGCTGTTTGAAACATGTAGTCGCGTGCCGCCAAAAACCGTGCATAGCCGGGTAAAGGCATCATCGCCGATCAGGTTCAGCAGCTCTTGATTCTCGTTGTTGTCGTTTACTGGCATATCAGCTTGCATTTGTAAATGTGGAACATTGTCCACTGCATAATGCCAAACTGAACGAATTGAATTAAGGCGGAAAGCTTTCCGCTCCTTTGTTAAAGCCGAATATTTGTTAGTGATTTAAAAAAGAGTAAACTTAAAAAGCGGGTGCGACACGGTAATATTCTCCCGGCCGTAGCACGGCAGCAATGCCGGAGCGATATGTGAGGTTTCCAGGAAACTGGGTTGGGGGGCCTCACCGCCCGCCCATCAATCATATTTCATGATTCAATGCTGCACGTGCCGATAAAACAAAGAGCAAAACCGGCGCCGGATTCGAACCGGATCATAGCGGCCTTTCGACCCCCAACCATTCCCATTGGAAACAACCGGCTTTGCTCAAAACTGCAACGGGTGGGAGGCCGGACATCCCTCCATCCAGGATCACTCAAGTAACCAAGCCTGTGGACTCCGAAATTTCCACAGCTCACCCGTAAATCTTTGAAAATACTGCGCGGGTGGTGGGGCCCCCCAGTCCGGTTTCCCGGCAACCCCACATATCACTCCGGCATTACTGCCGTGTTACGGCCGGGGGAATATCACCGTGTCACACCCGCGCTTTTCATTCTATACTCTACTTTGACTTACTTCTATATATTTCATAATAGGCATTGGATTCAATGCCTTGTCATTATACTGCATCATCATTATCGATGATTGGTTTCATATTACGGTTGATATCGCCGTACCGATAGGCCATGTTTTTAATCGCGGCCGTCATGAACTTGGCCAATACTTCCGGCCTGAACTCGACTTTTTCATTCAAATGCTGAAGTACCTTTTCTTCGTTCGTCATAAATTCATCGTCCGACAGCGGCTCAATGTATACACCGCCATCGCGGCCGAACGTGACCAACCAGCGGGAACCAGGTAGGTTTCTCATGGTTTCCGAATCGATACGGATTTCGGGATATTTTTTCTCTTTCGCTTTAGCGACCATGACGCCCTCCAATTACTTGGACGAGTTTGAGCAATTGGCCGGGTACGAATTGCTGAGTCGATTCCTTGCCGGATGGCTGGCTCAATCGAAATGAGACGGGATAAAAAATTTGCTGCATGGTGTTACTCCTTGTCTAACGGTTAAATTACCGCTGCCCTGCTTCCAAACAGGGAGGCGGAACTGTGCAGGTTGGAAGACCGGGACAAGGTTCCGGCGAGCCTCTCGGCTCCCCGCACAGCCCGCCAAAAACTGGCTAGCCATGCTTGATGACGGACAAAAAAATAACCGCTTTAGCGGCTTGTCCGCCTTGTCTTCGGGCTTCCAAACCCGGCGCGGTGTTTGGCCGCGACTTTTTTCACTCTAACGCGTCATTAATGACTCGTCAAGTTGAAGTTCTGCTATTTCGCGTTAAAAACTATTCAAACTAGCTGCTACGCGTTAAATATCTTTCGCGCGTCCTTCCCTATTCATTTTCTTTTTGATCGAAATTTAACGCACGTTTAACGGTGTTTTTGCGGCATGTTTATTCATGCCGTGATTGTCATTTTTCTGTTTTTTATATTCTGACCATTTCTCCAAGCCGATAATGACCTTAGAAATCGATTGCCGGGTTAAAAATCGCGGGCTTTCCAGTTTGGTAATGCGCTTAACAAAAGCCGCGAATTGCGGCGTCATGGCATTGCCAAAACCCAACCGCCGCGCAAGTATCTCCATCTTGCGCCATTGAATTTGCGTTGGCCGGTTTGGTGCACTCCCGGTAGCCTTACGCTCCAAGCAACCTTGCTGCCTGAGTAAAGCGACTAGCTCCCGTAATTGCTCATCCGTTAAATCCTTACAGCTCGTCTTGCCGGTCAAATTTTGCAACCATGTACGGTATTCAATGCTGCCATGTTCAATATTAAGCTGCTGCGCGGCAATATGAACCATAGCCATCAGCTTATGGCGCGGCGTTGGCTTCCATGTTTGTTTCAAATCATTTGTCCGTATATTATACTTTTTTGTAAAACATTAAGCTATCATGATTGATTTTCCCGAAATCATACAATGAGTTTTTAAATGCTTTAACCAAGGTGCGTAACCCTCCTTCCCCCATACCCACCTTTAAACACCATTCAAGTTCCTTTTTACCTGATACCCCCCAGCTTTGCATAAACAGCAAAATATCATTGTCGGTCAGCTTGATGGGCTTTTCGCAGGTAATTCTGCTGGTAATTTGAATACTTTTTAGTTCTCTTGCACGCTGGAGCATTTCCCCGTTACTCAAAAGAGCAATTCCAAATAGCTTACGATCAATGAATGTTCTCAAGGCATTTGCAATCGTTCCCCCTGAAGACCTTGTAATTCCGATAAACCGGCCAAGATGATTGGCTTCATCAAAAATAAACACTCCACCCCGGTGATAAATAGCCATGCGCTCTATCAATTTTTCCAGCATATCAATTTCTATTTTTTCATTGGGTTCAATTACATCACCATTGAACTTCCCGCTTGCGTATATTGCGCAAGCCATTTCAAGAAGGATAATTTTTAACGTCAGATTTGTTTCACGCAAAGTGATTGCCCACACTGGGGCGTCAAATCCTTCAGATTTCCGACATTGCAATTGATATTGTGCAATTGCACTGGTTTTTCCATGTCCAGGCGGCGATGGGATTTCAATCAAATCCTGCATGACACGGGCTTTATGAATTTTTTCCATAATATTTGCAGCAACACTCGTTGCAACAAAGCATGGCTCATTAAATTTATTATTCTGTTCATTATCTTGAGCATCAAGCCATTTTTCTAACTGTGATTCAATCGTTTTTGCTAAGGGTTCCTGATTCCAATGGCGGCCGGGCTCGCGGAATTTAGAACTGTCTTTTATCCATCCTTCTATACAGGCTTTCCAAGTTTCAACAGTATTATAATTTCGCCTTGTTCCGTCATCTTGGGGCATAGTTTCAATAGCAATCTGAAGCAAAGTAATACTGCTTGAAGCCATTTTTTCCAATACCCGATTTCTCAACGCTTCCCATTGGGTTTTATCAAAATTTGTTTTGTCTGGATGGCACTCTAATGGTTCAAACGTATTGGCTTCTAAATCATCAGATAAATCGATTGCTTGCGTGGTCATATTTTTTCTCCTTTTACTTGGTTTTGCCTCATCCATTCAGGTAAGTTTTCCTTTTGCTGTTCTAATCTCAGCTGTTCTATCTCTTTTCCGGTCGAATCCGAAGCTGCACTAAAAGGCTTAAACTTAGGTTCAGATTTGATAGTTATTTCACCGGTTTGAGTGTTTAAGATGCTTCCATCTTCTTGAATTCTGATGTGATCGTCCGGCTCAAGCTGTTTTTCTGGTGGTAGCTTAATGATGTTTTCAGCCTGTGGAAGGGGCGGTAATGTGGTTTGTCCACTCGGTAAAACTGGCAAGATGGGAAGCTCTCCTTTAAAGATTTTAAGGCGCTTGCGGTTTTGTTTGATTGTGTTAGAGCGTTTTTTTGGGGTTTCTCCCCATGCCTCTTGATCATCAAATGTGGTAGGCCATATATAACTTGCTTCACCTAAATAACGCTCACCATCGAAAACAAGAGCCGGGGCAGTCGGATCAGCATTATCCGGCAGCACGTCATATTCATAAGTACGGGTCAATTTAAGCTCTTCAGGCGGTTCATAACGAACTTCGCCAAACCCCTTTAATTTAAACGAAAAAAAGTATTGCGAGCGTAATTTAACCCGGAAGGCGTAAGGTCGCATTGCGGCCAATTGAAGCTTGTCTGGTTTGTTTGGCGTATATTCCTTCGAAAGCTCTTCATAGAGTTCTATCGGTGTTTTGCCAAACATGCCTTGGCCGCCGTGCGGCGTGTTGTGAAACTCATGAATCCCCTGAACCAAACGTTCGGCAAATTGCGCGATCGGAATAGCATGTTCTGGGTCGCATTCTTCCGGTTTTTCTACAGTATTACGACCGGTATATGCTTTTTGGAAAAGACAGT
Organism: Nitrosomonas sp.; assembly: GCF_019635155.1. Taxonomy (GTDB): domain Bacteria; phylum Pseudomonadota; class Gammaproteobacteria; order Burkholderiales; family Nitrosomonadaceae; genus Nitrosomonas. The sequence continues at coordinate 91,902 of NZ_JAHBZY010000013.1, forward strand.
CTACGGACTTTGCCAATTTGCCCCAAAATGATTCAATGGGTTTGGATGCGCCATGATATGGGGTTGTCCAATGAACTTTAACGCCTAGCCTAGTTAGCGCTCCAATTGGTTCGTTTTCTTTGATGGTGAAGCGATAGCGGGTTTTCTGCCCGCCCGTAAATGACTTATTGGCGTATCCTCTACCATTGTCTATGATGACACCTACTGGAATAGTGCCCGCACGACGCAATGCAGATTCAAATGATTCCATTATAATTTCGCCATTCTCGACATGATAAATGCGAACTGATAGTACAACGCGAGTCCTTACTTCACGCCACATGACTACAAACGGACGCCTAACCGTCGTACCATCTGGCCACCGGCAAAGAACATCAGCTTTCCGTCCGTCTGATTCCCACCGTTGATGAAGGTTTAGTGCTGTGTAATCACGCCATTGATGAGGTAGCTTTTGTTTAAGTGCTGTCGGCCCATCGCGCCCCAATATGCGAAGATTCTCGGGTATATCATCTTTGATGCGTCTCAGGAATGTTTTGTAACTAGGCAATTCACCCCAGTTTTGTGCCTTCGCTGCTTTGAGTGTCCCGTTATAGATCACTGAAGCATCGGGTTTGTTTTCGGATAACCAATTACCCGCAAAAAAATTCCAAGCGGGTTCAGGTATTTCAGTTTTAGAACGCCCTTGATAATCAGCTGCAAGCAAGAATTCCCAGTAATGGCGCGGATGTTTATCGATTCTTTTCACCAAGCGGTACAAAGTTGCTCTTGATAATTTTTTGTAACGCTCACTGAGGATATTTAACGCTGATTTTTGTTTGAAACCTGCCTGTAATAGCTGAAAATACTCATCTAATATAAGTAGACGCCTTTGTGCCTCAGCTTTGATACTTGGTGCTTTTCTGTTGTAGTTATCAGCCAAAATTTCATACGTCTCATGATCGAATTGCAAGTTTTGGTTGTTTTCATAAACCACCGGCAAATCGGATTGCTGTGTTTTGTGATGCTCTAACCAGTACTTGGCTTGGATTGGTTCAGGTAGGCTGGATAAAAGGATTTCATATTGCTTTCCCCCGTTACCACTGATCGAGCGAAATTTATATTGCCCATCTTTATAGCGCCCTTCTTTTTCACCACATGTCTTTCTGATTGCTTGAGCACTGACTCCACGCAGCTCAGCAACCTTCTTAATGGGAAGCCAAATAAGGTGATTGGTGGTTGCTACCTTTTCAATTTCTCTTGAATTATCTGCTTTATTCTCAATCATTGATTAATAATTAAAATATTGAATCCAAGCAAAATAAAATGGTTGCGACCTTAGTTGCTACCTTTTGCGTAAAAGGTAGCAACTTAATCACCAACGATTTCACCTTCTTTAATACCCAATAAAACAGCGATTTTGTGAGATTTACCGAAGCGACAACCAATCCTTCCACTCAAAACACCACTTACAAGTGATGGAGTGAAGCCATTTTTTATGGCCCAAGAGCGTATGCTCATCCCGTTTTTATCAAGATTCACTTTAACTTCTTGCGCAGAGAGCATTTTTCGTGTTTTCATTATCATAATTCCTATTAACAATTAATAATAATTGTGCATTATGCACTATTTTGTGTGCATTTTGAACATATTTAAGTGCGATGAAAACTGGCGATAGATTAAGAGCTGAACGAGAACGCTTGGGACACTCCCAAGATCAATGGGCATCGGTCACCGGTATTCATCGAAATACACAAGTAAAATACGAGAAGGGGGAAGGCTCGCCAAATGTTGAATATTTGGCAGCTATTGAAAGCATAGGTGCGGATATTGATTTCATTATTACTGGAGAGAAAACTGTGTATAGAGAATCCTCTCCAGATTATGAGTGCCCAATAATTTCAAAGATTGTTGAGCAGTTAGAGGCAGTTCTTAATAAGAATAATCAAGTGCTATCTCCTCAGAAGAAAGCCCAGGCTGTAGTAATTCTTTATCGGCTTGCTTATCCGAACAAACAGGTTACTGAGAAAATGGTGAAAGAGGTAATTGAACTTGCGGAATAATGCTTTAAGAAAAGGGAGGATTTTCATGTTATTTGGTATAAAAATGTTACCTCTTAACAGTTCAACAGATTTCTTCGTTAAGTGATTGGAATAATTTATAAAACCGACCTATCTCATAAAAAACTCATTCCCATATCATTTTTGTTTCATTTCTTCTGACTTTTGTATCGTTTTTTTGCAAAATGTTGCAAATCTAAATTTCCGGTCAATTTCTCTGAAACCTAGTGCTGATAATGTTTATCGGCTTATTTTTTTCTTTTCTTATTGTTTCAGAATGATAGTCCCCCCTCAGACAGATGTCGACATAAAAGCCTCAATTCTTCCTTATCAATGCCTGCTTCAAGCAGGCGCTTTTTTTCTTTCGCTACTCGTCTGTAATATTTACGCTTCACTGATCTAATTCGCGTGTACCTGATAAACCAATAAAGGTTATGAAGTTCAGAAAAATCAGTCATGAGGAAACTTCCCTGGTGATGAAATAAGAGTTAAGCGGCAAGCGGCCGCAAATATAAACCAGTTTAGCAATATGGGGAAGTCAGGAACGAAGTTCCTTCGGGGGTTGGGTTCGGCACAGCATGCGCGGCTACGCCGCTCATGTGCCTCGCGCCGGTCGACGGCGCGACCCATGGAAGTACGGCGTTTTTAGCCGGATGTCTTTACAAGCGCGGTGAAGTCAGACCACTGCTCGATACGAAACGCGCGGATGTCACGGACGGATTGAGGAAACCAAGGTTGGGAGCGCAGAGATTGGATAGCTAGAAACAAGTTGGCCATGTCTTCGTTGTCATTGATGTAAAGGCTACCTTGAACGCGTTGAAATCCATAGTCAGACAGAATAGCGCCAATTTCAGCATAGGCTTGCGTGACGCCTTTGGGGTGATATTTTTCCGTATCGGATACAACAAGATCAAAGGCAACGGCGTACATTATTGAGCTTCCGGGTCATTCATTAAGTGTGTCAAACGATATTCGGTCTTTTCACCAGTTTCAATCAGGGTGATTTCAATCAGCCAGTCGCCGTCATCGAGTTGACGCAGCGCTTGGCCTATTTGGTATTTGGGGCCGATAGAGCCAAAGCTTTTAATTGTGCCAATAGGTAATTCAGGTTGTGTGGTAGTTTGCATAATAATCAGTTTGTAAGATAAGAATCCAGAGCAATGATATTGAAACCAACATCTTCCAAGGCTTTAACAGCGGCGTCGAGTGTTTTAAAAAGACGTGGTTCCTTAGTACGGGAATCGACTAGATAACCATGTGTTTCACCATAACCAAGGGAGATGTGCCAACGTTTCTCCCAGCTACCAGATAACATCAATTCAGGCGCTTTAATAATTCGATATTGCTTCAAATAACCCATCATAAAATCACGCTTGGCAATGTTCATTGTGTACTTAACCATTCGCAGCACTCCGGATGTTTAATATGACGGTATTGTATCAACAATAATACATTTTTGTAAATGCATGAAATAATATTTGTTGTGTTGTAAATAGAGTTATGTAATAACAATTATGCTATTAAGTTGGAGATTTAATGCGTGAATGCTTATCGACATAAGCAAAAAAGCGCCGGCGAAATCCATCGTTATCAATAACGCGGAAAACGCGAAGAATAAGAAGCCAGAAAAAATATAAAAAGGCGCAAAAGTCAGAAAACAAAGAAATTAAGTAATTTTTGATTTTCATAATTAAATAGACGAAGTTCATGAAGATTCAGGCAGTGAATAACGTTTAGGTGTGGAAGATTTAGAAGAAGGCCATCCGTGCTTTATAGCAGCTTCGCAGATTTCAAGAGGAACAACGAGCCTTTGGGCGCTGTAGCCATAACAAATACAGCCATTAGCCTTACTTTGCATGCATGCAGAGACTTCAGACCAGTCGTAATCTGATGGTACGACAGAATCAAATTTGACAAGTGTCTGTAAGGCTGAAGATTCCTTTACAACTTGAATGGTAGAAACCGAAGGTAATTTATTTGATAATTTATCAAGATAATCGGAGGAATCTGAATCATTTGAATTAGCTTCTATAGTCGGTTCATCAGATAAGTACTTTGAGTTGAAGTTATTATAAAAACCATAAACAAAGAAAGGTAAAAAAAGAAAAAGAGCAATTGAGACATAAAGGCTAAAAGGTTTCTGTTGCTTAAGTTTTGCATGAAATTGGCCTGAATGATAAAGCGGCCAGGCTTGTGTGCGAGGTTTAAAGGGTATCTTTATTGCATCATTACGATTGCTTTTAGCCGTTGGATTCTGGCAATACTCAGGCCATTCAAGGAGCCAGTGACCAGACCACTTTTGAAGTATGTGCTTATGGCAACTCACTTGTGCAAGTACCGCAGTATGCATTAAATGAGGTTTTTGAGTAATCAGGAGAAAATCAATTCCGTAATGACCATGCATTGCAAGGTGTTGCACAGATTCAGGAGCTTTCGCAATTCCACCGGCAGGCCAGACTTGCCAGGCTTCATCGACTACGATTAAAGCACCTTTGGGGATGTTAAGAAGCTTGTCTTCTTCGATATCGGGGTCATACGCTCTTTCATGCCAAGAATAAAGAAATTCCTTGTCAATCTTAATATGAGGTAATGAAAGCTTAGGAATCCCAATAACATAAACAGGACGATTAGAATCAAGAGCAGGTTTAATATAGTCCCAAACAGCGTAAGAAGTCTTGCCAGTACGTGGTACGGCAGTAAGTAAGGTAATCATTTAAGAAACAAGCCGAAGAGCTTTACCGCTCATGAAAGTGGCACGAAATACCAAAGCAGCGGCAATGATGCCCATTGCCTCCCCTGCCCCGGCGATGGCTAATAACGAAGAAGCGATACCGGTTATAGATGAATAATTGCTCTGAGCAATCGAAAGTAACTGATTCAATGTCGTAGTAATTACTCCGAAAGTGACAATACCGAAACCGAGAGAGACAAGAACTTTACGAACGATGGGCGCGGCGATGGATTCAAGAAAAGAACCCATTGGTAAAAGTAGTTTTGGCATATTAGAATCCTGTATTAATTAAAGAATCACAAGTGAAGCACTGCATTTAATTCCTTCAAGCTATTAGAATTCTTGTAATCACTCAGCGCTTTCAGCCTTCGGCTTCAAGCGAAATTCGTTCTTAAAAAATTCTAAGCAATCAGTCATAACATTCCGCTTGACCTAATCCGAGCCGCGTGTACGAACACCCAGAGCAATACCGGCAGCGGATAAAGAGGCAAGAACAAGAATTAATGGACGGAATGTTTCCGCAGCATCACAAATGGGAGCTGTACGAATGACGAGATTTACACCACGAACGGTAGTCGTAAGGTCCGGTGGACATGATGCTGAGGATCCCCAGGAAACAGGATTAAAGTCAGCGGAAAATTCAGAAGTAGGAAGTTCAGTATCAGAAACAGTGTCAAATTCAGCCTGGTAATCAGGGAAATCGATTTTTTGAGGTTCGGTTTGTGATTGTGTGAATCGCCCCGGGTTTTCCGG
>NZ_JAHBZY010000014.1 GCF_019635155.1 Nitrosomonas sp.
CTTTGTTTACAAATTCCAGCGGCATTCTTTGGCGCAGTGCTGCTCAGATATTACGAAGCCAAGTTGGATCGTCAGCAACTTAAGGAAGCATTCGGTTATTTTTTACCGGAGCGGGTCGTCAACGATATCGTTAAAAATGCCGGCGCCATGGCATTTTCCAATCAGTTGGTTTATGGCGCTTGTCTGGCGACCGATGCGGAGAAGTATACAGCGCTCGCGGAGAAGCTTGAACCGCAGCAATTGGCGCAGCTGATGAATGATTATTATGCGGCTTTGTTTGAACCCGTCAGGCGGCATCACGGTATTGTTTCCGATGTGGTTGGAGACGCGATGCTGGCAATCTGGTCAAAGACCTCATCGAAAACCGATCTGAGAAAAGACGCTTGCTATGCTTGTTTGGATATTGCAGCGGCCATTGATCACTTTAATCAAGTCAGCACGTATCAACCTTTGCCGACGCGGATAGGATTGCATTTCGGTGAGATGCTACTAGGGAATATCGGTGCGCTTCATCATTACGAATACCGTGCGATCGGCGATATCGTCAATACGACTAACCGCATCCAGGGTGTCAACAAATATTTAGGTACCCGTATTCTGGTGTCCTGCGAAGTGATCACGGGGCTGGATGAATTTCTGATCCGCCCCCTCGGTGATTTTCTCTTAACCGGAAAATCCACGCCGGTGAATCTGTTTGAGTTGATTACGCATCGAGATTCAGCCAGCGAACGGCAATTATGGTTATGCGAAACCTTCGATCGTACCTTAAATGCATATCGGCGCCAGCATTGGGATGAGGCCAGCAAAGGTTTTAATGAAATTCTTGATGTGATGCCCGAAGACGGCCCTGCCCGTTTTTTCTTGACTGCTTGTCAGCAATACCGATCGGCTGTTCCAATCGATTCATGGGATCCGACCGTGCGCATCAGCAACAAATGATGCCGCTGATTTTTCGTTAAAGCGTGTTGTGTGAATTTTGTCACAAGCAGCTGATGCGGTTCCGCCTAAGATTCGAGTTAGTTTGATTATTATCAAAAGATTAAATGTCCAAGCTAGTGCCAAGGTTATTTCTCTCGTATAATTCGGATCCTGCCTGAAGAAAGGTTTGTGAAAGCACTTTTCTTTGGACCGAAGGTCACGCATCGCAACGTACTTCAGATCTGGAAGAATAACAATAATGAGAACATGCCAGAGATTTCAATCTTATTTAAGTTGTCGGAGTTTTTTGGCGTGCTTATTGGTTGTTGCCTGCTTGCCGGTACTGTTGCTGATAGGTTCCGGTAAATCTTATGCTGGAGGACCTTGTGAACCGGTTGTGGCCGAGATCATTTCAATTCAAGGGATTATCGAATTGCGTCGCGCTTCCAGTACAACTTGGCAAGCGATGACGCTGCATACCGCTATCTGCCCGGGCGACAGCGTTCGTGCCCGTACGCATAGCCGCGCGGCTTTTTTGCTAAGTAACGCGAGCGTGCTGAGATTGGATCAGAAAACGAGCATGGCTTTTTCAAAACCGCAAAACCAGGGAAAAGCCAGTTCGCTCCTGGAATTGTTATCCGGGGCCATTCATATCATTACGCGCACGCCAAAACCGTTTAAAGTCAGAACACCGTTTGTCAATGCGGGGGTCGACGGTACCGAATTTTTTGTCGGTGTGGACGGAGATAGTACGCGACTGGTGATTTACGAAGGAAAAGTAACCGTCAGCAATGAGCAAGGAAGCTTGGTTCTGAATGATCACCAAGCCGCTATTGCTACACGCAATACCGCTCCGCAACGTGTGACCACCATTAATCCGACCGATGCGGTGCAGTGGGCGTTATATTATCCAGTGGTTATCAATTATCAACTGACCCTGTTGACGAATGAGTTGGCATTGCATCCGGAGTTACGGCAATCGGTAGAGCGATATCAGCAAGGCAAGACGTTCGAAGCGCTGTCAATGCTCGAAAACATCCCGGCGCGGGACTTCACAGTGAATCTTCGTTTGTATCAGGCCGGATTGTTATTGGCGCTCGGCCAGGCCGACGAAGCCGAAACGGAAATTGGCCACATACGCGACGCACAACCTAATAATAGCGATGCTTTTGCATTATTGGCGATGATTGCAGTTGTTCAAAATAAAAAAGAACACGCATTGGAGCTTGCCACGCATGCTGTCTCCTTGAATAAGGATTCTCCGGCTGCAAAACTGGCGCTTTCTTATGTGCAGCAAGCGCATTTTAAAATTGAGGAAGCGCTGAAAAGTACTCGGCAAGCCATTGCAATCGACCCGGACAATGCATTGGCTTGGGCGAGGTTGGCCAAGCTGCAAATGTCGCATGGTGACTTGGATCGTGCATTGGATGCCGCGCAGCGTGCGGTCAGTTTGAACCCCGGTTTCGCTCGGGTAAAAACAGTCTTGGGTTTTGCGCAATTGTTGCAAGTACGGATACAACAGGCCAAGGCTGAATTTTCGGGAGCGATTGCATTGGATCAAGCGGATCCGATGCCCAGGCTGGGGATGGGGTTGGCACTGATTCGCGAAGGTGAAATCGAGGCCGGTCGTCTTGAACTGGAAATAGCGGCCAGTTTGGATCCTGCCAATTCCTTAATTCGCAGCTACCTGGGTAAAGCCTATTTTGAGGAGAGGCGTTATCCGCTTGCCAGCACACAGTTTGATTTGGCCAAAGAAAAAGACTCGCAAGATCCGACCCCCTGGTTTTATGATGCCATTCAAAAGCAAACCCAGAACAGACCGGTCGAAGCTTTGATGGACTTGCAGAAATCTATCGAGCTTAATAACAACCGTGCCGTATACCGGTCGAAGTTTATGCTGGATCAGGATGAAGCGGCGCGCGGTTCGAGCCTGGCGCGGATCTATGATAATTTGGGATTTGAGAAGCGCGCGCTGGTGGAAACAGCCCGATCGCTGAGTATTGATCCGGCGAATCACTCCTCGCATCGTTTCTTGTCGGATGCGTATGCGAATATCTCGCGGCATGAAGTGGCGCGCGTCAGTGAATTATTGCAAGCGCAGTTGCTGCAACCTATTAACGTGAATCCGGTGCAACCGCATTTGGCTGTGGTGGATCTCAATATCATTAACAATACCGGTCCGACCAGAGCGGGGTTTAACGAGTTTGCACCGTTAATGGAGCGCAATAAGCCACAATTGGTCGCATCCGGGGTTGCCGGTAGTAACAGTACTTTTGGAAATGAAGCGACACTCTCAGCGGTTTACGACCGGGCTTCGGTCAGTCTCGGGCAGTATCACTTTCAGTCCGATGGATTTCGTTCCAATAATGATCAGAATCATAATATCTATAATGCTTTCGTGCAGTATGCATTAACACCGAAATTGAATGTTCAGGCCGAGTTTCGCCGGCGTAATTCCGAACATGGCGATTTACTGCTTGATTTTAATCCGTCGTTTCATTCGTGGAATCGAAGGCACCTGGATCAGGATACCGCTCGTGGCGGAATACATTATTCACTTTCTTCAAAACAGGATTTTCTGATTTCCGGTATTTATTATGACCGCCGCGAGAATCAAGTTTTTCCATTTGATCCTGCTTTCTTAACGACCCGGAGTAGTTTGAAAGACCAAGGCTATCAACTGGAAGGACAATATCTGCATCGCGATAAATTTGTTAATCTGGTTACCGGAGCAGGCGCTTATCAAATTGATGCCAGGCATCTATGTAGTGGCATTCCATGTTCTTCGGCCTCGAGTAAAATAAATTTTACTCGGGAACGCGAGAATGCTTATATTTACTCGAACCTGAATTTCTTTGCAAATATCAATGCAACTTTAGGCGTGAGCTATGATGCTTTTAGAGATGGTGTCGATCAACATTTTGATGCCGTGAATCCGAAGTTTGGATTGCAGTGGGATCTCACGTCGGCGCTTCGATTACGGTTAGCTTGGTTCGAGTCGGTGAAATCCGCGTTGATTGCGAATCAGACGTTGGAACCGACACAAGTGGCCGGATTTAATCAGATGTTCGATGATTTGAACGGCACGCGATCAAGGCGCATGGGAGCAGGATTGGATGCTGCTTTCAGTAAGAATTTATACGGCGGCATGGAAGTATCGGACCGGGATTTGAAGGTTCCTTATCTCAATAGTAATTTCAGACAGTTTGCCAGTGAGCAGCAACAGGAAAGACTGTACCGTTCGTATTTGTACTGGCTGCCGAATGCGCATTGGGCGATCAATGGAGAATTCCAGTATGAACAGTATGATCGTGCAGCAGTCTTCGTCAACGATCCCAATAAACCTTACGAAATCCACTCACTCAGCGCACCGGTGACGATTAACTATTTTCATCCAAATGGTTTCTTCGGCAAAGTCAGTACAACTTACTTGCAACAGAGTCTAAAACGCTTGCCGGATGCCGATCCTCAACTGACAGAAGGTAATAGCGATTTTGTGCTGTTGGATGCGGCATTCGGTTACCGATTACCCAATCGGAGAGGAATCCTGAGTTTTGAAGGACGAAATCTGAGCGATGAGCAGTTCTACTATCGCAGCTATAACTTCCAGTTTAATGAGATGAATACCTCTTCCCGTTTCATTCCGACTCGTACATTCTTTGTACGTCTTACTTTAAATTATTGATAAAGGAGTTTTGAAATGCCTAAACCTATTCCAGCGACTGCCTTAAACGCGTTAAAAAGTGAAGCCGGTATCGATGATGTCGTTGTGATGCTGTGCATCGACAAGACTGGTAAAGTTCATCAATTGAAAGGAGCGAACGTGAATGGCAGTGACCAAACGGCTGCTCGTCCGCTTACAACCACGACAGCAGCGGTTCAGACAATCAGTATGATCCAGCATACAGATCAACCGACACTTGCATCGCTCAATCCGGGAGGAGCGTCAGGTGGTGGAACGCCAAGTCCACAGACTGCAACACGTACTTGCATAACAGTCATCATTGGTGGCGCATCAGTTACTTATTGTTGGTAGCCAGCTTAAATATACGTACGGGTCGGATACTCGGAAATTAAGAATTGTTGCAATTGTTGTGTAGTAAGCAGCGCTTGTCAAAAAGAAAAAGCACATCAGAAATCTGATGTGCTTTTTTTATTACCGCCTTAAAAATCAGATCATAGCAACGGAATAATCAGCAATGCCACAATATTGATGATTTTAATCAATGGATTGATTGCCGGGCCCGCGGTGTCTTTGTAAGGATCCCCCACGGTATCGCCTGTTACCGATGCCTTGTGGGCTTCGCTACCTTTACCGCCGAAATGCCCGTCTTCGATATGCTTTTTAGCATTATCCCAAGCACCGCCACCGGTTGTCATCGAAATTGCAACGAACAAACCGGTTACGATTGAACCCATTAATACACCGCCCAATGCTTGCGGTCCGAGGATCACGCCGACCAGCAGCGGAATCAATACCGGCAGCAATGAAGGAACCATCATTTCCTTAATGGCCGCTTTAGTGAGCATATCCACTGCACGGGAATAATCCGGTTTAGCCGTACCCTCCATGATTCCCGGAATTTCTTTAAACTGACGGCGTACTTCGATCACAACGGAACCTGCGGCACGTCCCACCGCTTCCATCGACATCGCTCCGAAAAGATACGGAATCATACCGCCGATAAAGAGGCCGATAATAACCATGTGATTCGACAGGTCGAATGATAACTCAAAACCGGCATGTTCCAATGCATGTGTGTAGTCAGCGAATAGTACCAGTGCCGCTAGGCCGGCGGAGCCGATTGCATAACCTTTGGTTACCGCTTTGGTGGTGTTACCAACGGCATCCAGTGGATCGGTGATGGCGCGAACCGAATCGGGCATCTCCGACATTTCAGCGATACCACCGGCGTTATCGGTAATCGGACCATATGCATCCAATGCGACGATGATACCGGTCATCGATAGCATCGAGGTGGCTGCAATAGCAATTCCGTACAAACCGGCCAGTGCGTACGCCAATAAAATGGTGATACAAACTGCCAGCACCGGTGCTGCGGTTGCGCGCATTGAAACACCGAGACCTGCGATGATATTGGTTGCATGTCCCGTTGTAGATGCTTCGGCAACGTGTTGAACCGGCGGAAAATCGGTTGATGTGTAATATTCAGTGATGACAACCATCAATCCGGTTAGTACCAATCCAAGCGCAGCCGCCAGAAAAACGCGCATGACCAGCATGCCGCCCGCTACTTCGGTGCCGTCGAGATCCAGCGACATGCCGCTCATGAACCAAACGGTTACGGGAAGATATGCTAATAATGCAATACCGCCGGCAACTGCCAAGCCGCGGTAGAGCGCATTCATGATCTTACCGCCTTCGCGCATTTTGACGTAGTAGCAACCGATAATCGAGGCAACGATAGATACTGCGCCTAACATCAATGGATAAATCACGGCGTCAACAGCGTTTGCCGTAAATAACAATGCGCCCAGAATCATGGTTGCGATGATGGTCACAGCATAGGTTTCGAACAAGTCGGCGGCCATACCGGCGCAATCACCGACATTATCACCGACATTATCTGCAATTACCGCTGGGTTACGAGGATCGTCTTCCGGAATGCCGGCTTCTACTTTACCGACCAGATCCGCACCGACGTCCGCGCCTTTGGTGAAAATACCGCCACCCAAACGAGCGAAGATGGAGATCAGCGATCCGCCGAATGCAAAGCCGATCAGCGGTTTGATAATGTCGCTAACTGCTTGTTCGGCATCCGATCCACTACTGAATAACATGGCACAGTATCCGGCCACGCCTAGCAGACCTAACCCGACAACCAGCATACCTGTTACCGCGCCACCCCGGAAAGCAATCGCCAGTGCTTCGTTCAATCCGACGCTTGCTGCCTGAGCAGTACGCACATTCGACTGAACCGATACGGTCATTCCCAGGAAGCCTGCGGCACCGGAGAGGATTGCACCTAATGCGAAACCAACAGCCGTATCCCAACCCAGTGCTAACCAGAGCGCGAAAAATAGAACAGCACCGACCATCCCGATCGTCATATATTGACGCTTAAGATACGCGGAAGCACCTTCTTGAATTGCTTTTGCAATTTCTTGCATCCGCTGACTGCCTGTAGATTGATCAAAAATACCCTTGATCCATATACCACTGAATACGAGGGCTACAATCGCGCTAATAATTGCGATAACTAAACCACTAGCCATAGAGAGCTCCAATTAAAGTCAGACCATAAAAACGATATGTGAAATCTTGGCCTCATTGATTTCACATGATTAAACATTTGTTCGAAGATAAAATCAGGTTGTATTTTATCTGTTCTTGTTCATTGAATGCATCAAATATTTATGAAATTTAGATTGTTAGGTAATTGAATTCATCGTGTTTGACTTCCTTACAACACCGAAACAATGATCGTTTTATTGCTTGTTAAATTTTGAATTCACCCAATTTCTTTGGAACAGCCACGTTTTTTAACCGCACATAATCCGGCAAGCCATTTTTGTAAGGCGGATAATCCTCGCCTTCGATCAATGGCGCTAAATATTCACGGCAGGATTGACTGATGCCGAAGCCATCTTCACTGATAAATTCAGCCGGCATCATTTTTTCGACATTTGCAACATTCGAAAGCTGCGCCATTCCGACCGACCATTTATAAGGTACGTTGGATTCCCTGACGATCGTAGGCATTACCGAATTATGCCCGGCAATAGCATATTCAACCGCAGCTTTACCCATTGCGTACGCTTGTTCGACATCGGCTTTGGATGCAATATGTCGTGCAGCACGTTGCAGATAATCCGCGACACCCCAGTGATATTTCAACCCCAATCCATCTTTAATGATATTGGCGACGACGGGGGCTACGCCGCCTAACTGCGCGTGTCCGAATGCATCACGCAGTCCTTGGTCGGATAGGAAGTTACCATCCGCGCCTTTTACACCTTCTGAAACCACAACCGAGCAATAGCCATATTCTTTGACATAGTGATCAACTTTCGCAAGGAATTTTGCTTTGTTAAATGTGATTTCCGGAAATAAAATCACGATTGGAATTTCGCAATCCGGGCTGGACGCCAAGCCGCCTGCGGCCGCGATCCAACCGGCATGACGCCCCATCACTTCCAGAACAAACACTTTCGTGGATGTTTTGGACATGCTCGCCACATCAAAGCTCGCTTCACGGGTGGAGACCGCAATATACTTAGCGACCGAGCCAAAACCGGGACAGCAATCGGTGATCGGCAAGTCGTTATCGACGGTCTTAGGTACGTGAATAGCCTGAATCGGATAGCCCAGGGTGCCGGATAATTGCGAAACCTTTAAGCAGGTATCCGCGGAATCGCCGCCGCCATTATAAAAGAAATAGCCGATATCATGCGCTTTGAATACTTCGATCAAGCGTTCGTATTCGCGCCGGTTTTGCTCCAAGCTTTTCAGTTTGTAGCGGCACGAGCCGAATGCGCCGGACGGGGTATATCGCAAACCGGCGATTGCAGCGGCTGAATCGGCACTGGTATCGATCAGATCTTCTGTCAATGCGCCGATGATACCGTTGCGGCCCGCGTAAACGGTGCCGATTTTATCGGTATGCTGGCGCGCTGTTTCCAATACGCCTGCGGCAGACGCGTTAATGACCGCAGTAACGCCACCGGATTGTGCATAAAATGCATTCTTTGTTGCCATAATTTTCTCCTGAATGGTCAAATCAAAATCATAAACCCATATTTCTATAAATTTGCACGAACAAAAACCCAGACTGCGATTTGTCGCAATCTGAGTTTCTAATCTTTGATATTAAGATAAATCAGTTAATTAAGCTTATTTTAACGCTGAGAGAATCTGATCACGGATATGTTCAACTGTGCCGATACCCGCAATCTTTATATAGTGAGGAGCACCGGTTTCCCCATTTTTCGACCATGTGGAATAGTAATCAACCAGCGGCTTTGTTTGTTGATGATACACTTCAAGCCGCTTTCTGACAGTCTCTTCTTTATCATCATCCCGCTGAATCAGCGGTTCACCCGTTACGTCATCCACATTATTACTTTTCGGTGGATTAAAATCCACATGGTACGTGCGGCCTGAAGCCGGGTGAACGCGACGGCCGGACATCCGTTTGACGATCTCGGCATCCGAAACGTCTATTTCGACCACAAAATCAATTTGCACGCCAGCCGATTTCATCGCGTCCGCTTGCGGAATTGTGCGGGGGAAACCATCGAATAAAAAACCTTTTGCGCAATCAGGCTGCGCAATACGCTCCTTAACCAGATTGATAATAATATCGTCCGAAACCAATCCGCCAGCATCCATAATTTTTTTTGCCATCAAGCCGAGCTCGGTTCCCGCTTTGACTGCTGCACGCAGCATATCGCCGGTGGAAATTTGCGGTACATCGAAATGTTCCTTAATATAATTGGCCTGCGTGCCTTTTCCGGCGCCCGGGCCTCCTAACAAAATGACGCGAATGATTGTTCTCCCTGTTACCAATGATTGCTGAAAAATGGATCAGCGCCGATTACCATCCGGTGCTGCGTAATTTCGCGCAATTATAACGCACGTGCGTTTGATTCTCGAGTTTTTTACTATGTTATTCTTTTTTCCGCCTAAACAATGATATGAAACAAGTTAGATGGACCGGATACGGTTATGCGATAATTTCCAGATTCTTCATATAGGATTCGATTCAGCATGGATGAAAATAGAAGCAAGGCATTAGATGCAGCATTGGCACAAATCGAGAAACAATTCGGTAAAGGCTCCATCATGCGGCTTGGCGCAAATGATGTCGCCTACGACATCCAAGTCGTTTCCACCGGCTCGCTCGGGCTGGATATTGCGTTAGGCGTCGGGGGGTTACCGCGCGGCCGGATTATCGAAATCTACGGCCCGGAATCTTCCGGTAAAACCACGCTGACCTTGCAAGTCATCGCGGAGATGCAGAAATTGGGCGGTACTGCGGCGTTTATCGACGCGGAACATGCACTGGATCCGCAATATGCACAGAAAATCGGGGTGAATGTTAAAGAATTGTTGATTTCGCAACCGGATAACGGCGAGCAGGCATTGGAAATCGCCGACATGCTGGTGCGCTCCGGTTCGATCGATATCATTGTGATCGATTCAGTGGCTGCATTGACGCCACGCGCCGAAATCGAAGGCGATATGGGCGATCCGCAAATGGGCTTGCAAGCGCGACTGATGTCACAAGCGTTGCGCAAACTAACTGCCAACATCAAGCGCAGCAATACCATGGTCATCTTCATCAATCAAATCCGTATGAAAATCGGTGTGATGTTCGGTAACCCCGAAACCACGACCGGCGGCAATGCGCTGAAATTTTATGCGTCAGTGCGTCTGGATATTCGCCGCACCGGTTCGATCAAGAACGGCGAAGAAACCATTGGCAATGAAACCCGCGTCAAAGTGGTTAAAAACAAAGTGGCGCCGCCATTCAAACAAGCGGATTTTGATATTCTCTACGGCGAGGGCATTTCGCGCGAGAGCGAAATTATCGAATTGGGTGTGCTGCATAAATTGATCGATAAATCCGGCGCCTGGTACGCCTATAAAGGTGAAAAAATCGGTCAAGGCAAAGATAATGTGCGCGAATATTTGAAAGAACGCAAAGACATGGCGCAAGAAATCGAGCAAAAAATCCGTGCGATTGTCGGTATTCCCGATCACGGCAAGCCGATTAAAGACAAAGCCGGGAAAGACAAAATCGATAAAGAGAAATAACCCGGATGGATACTCGCTCCCCTATCGAAGTGCGGGCTTTGCGTTATTTAGCGCAACGTGAGCACTCACGCCGGGAATTGGAGCAAAAATTATCCCGCCATCAAAATCTTTGTGCTAGAGAAGAATTGTTGACCGTTTTGGATAAGCTGCAGCAGCAGGGTTATCTGAGCGATGAACGCATGGCGGAGCAAGTGGCGCGGCATCGCCGCTCCCGGTTTGGCAGTCAGCGCATCGTGCATGAATTGAAATCCAAGGGTGTCGACGACCATTTGATTGGCAATATTCTCCCAGGTCTTAAAGAAACCGAACTGGAAACGGCACTGCATATTTGGCGGAAAAAATTCGATCAGCCGCCTGCGACTCGGGAAGAACGTGCGAAGCACATACGATTCATGATGAATAGAGGTTTCTCCATGGAAACGATTCAACGAGTACTGACGCAAGCGGGCGAGGAAAATTCATGAGATTCCGCCTTGTACCTATCCTGTTGATGCTGGTGTGGACGATGGCTGGCATGCCGGTCAAAGCCGACACGGTAACCCCGATCAATGCAATCATTTCCGCACCGGTCAATTTTGACGGCAAGGAAGTGCTATTGCGCGGCATTCCCAAAAGTCCCACGCGTTTGCCGCTGATCAACTTCAAAGCCTATGTGCTGGAAGACAGGAGTGGTGAGATTACGGTTTTAACCGAAGCCGATTTACCCAATATGAACGAAGAAATTACCATCCGCGCAGTCGTGAAAAGCCTGGCGATTGTCAAAGGCGAAGCGGTTGGCTTGACCGTTACCGAACTTGAACGATACGAACAAATACAAAAACTATGAAAAGCAGCGAAATCCGCCAAAAATTTCTCGAATTCTTTGAATCGCACGGTCATACCGTTGTCGCATCGAGTCCGCTCGTGCCCGGCAACGATCCAACCTTATTATTCACCAACGCCGGCATGGTGCAATTCAAAGACGTATTCCTCGGACAAGACAAACGCCCTTACGTACGCGCCGTCAGCTCGCAGCGTTGCGTGCGCGCCGGCGGTAAACACAACGATTTGGAAAATGTCGGCTACACCGCGCGGCACCATACTTTTTTTGAAATGCTGGGCAATTTCAGTTTCGGCGATTATTTCAAACGCAACGCGATCTTGTTTGCCTGGGATTTCCTGACCAACACGCTCAAAATCCCGCGTGACAAACTGTGGGTCACCGTGTATTCCGAAGACGACGAAGCTGCGGACATCTGGCTGAACGAAGTCGGCGTCGAACCATCCCGCGTGGTACGCATTGCGACCATGGACAATTTTTGGCAAATGGGCGATACCGGCCCGTGCGGTCCTTGTTCCGAGATTTTTTACGACCACGGCCCGGATATTGCCGGTGGCCCGCCGGGTTCCGCCGATGCCGACGGTGATCGTTACATCGAAATCTGGAATCTGGTGTTCATGCAGTACAACCGCGATAGCAACGGTACATTGCACCCGCTGCCGAAACCGTCGGTCGATACCGGCATGGGATTGGAACGCATTTCCGCAGTGATGCAGCACGTGCACAGCAATTACGATATCGACCTGTTTCAAAGCCTGATCAAAGCCGCGGCGCGCGTGACCCACACCCAAAACCTTGCCGACAACTCGCTCAAAGTCATCGCCGACCATATCCGCGCCTGTGCGTTCCTGATCACCGACGGCGTTATTCCCGGCAGTGAAGGTCGCGGTTATGTATTGCGCCGCATTATCCGCCGCGCCATCCGGCATGGTTACAAGCTTGGACAGAAACAACCATTCTTTCATCAACTCGTGGAAGACCTAAGTCAAGTGATGGGGCAAGCGTATCCCGAATTGACTGCCGCCAAAACGCGCGTCACGGCGGTGTTGCTGCAAGAAGAAGAACGCTTCGCCGAGACCTTGGAAAACGGCATGCAAATTCTGGAAGCCGCACTCAGCCAAAATATTAAAATGCTGGACGGTGAAACCGCGTTCCGCTTGTACGATACCTTTGGATTCCCCATCGACCTGACCGCTGACATCGCCCGCGAGCGCGGCATCACCGTCGATCAAGCCGGTTTTGAGCAAGCCATGGCGCGCCAGCGCGAACAAGCGCGCGCCGCGAACAAATTCTCGATGCAGGAAGGGCTCGACTATCAAGGCGATCAAACCACGTTTTACGGGTACGACACGTTGCAGCACGAAGGGCAAATACTGGCGATTTATAAACAAGGCAGCGCGGTCGATTTCGTTGAAGCCGGTGACGAAGCCGTGGTGGTACTCGATCAAACGCCGTTCTACGCCGAATCGGGCGGTCAGGTTGGCGATTGCGGCGAACTGCTCGCTGCCAACGGCACTTTTGAAGTTGCCGATACGCAAAAAATCCAGGCTGGCGTGTTCGGCCACAAAGGCCTGCTGCGCAGCGGCCGCTTGGTCATCCGCGACAGCGTGCAAGCTCGGGTTAATCCGCAAACCCGCGTCAGTACCGCCAACAACCACTCCGCCACGCATTTGCTGCACGCGGCGTTGCGCAAAGTGCTCGGCACGCATGTCACGCAGAAAGGTTCGCTGGTCGACCCCAACCGGCTGCGCTTCGATTTCTCGCACAACGCGTCGATGAGCGCCGATGAAATCCGCGAAACCGAACGCCTGGTCAACGAACAAATCCGTAACAACTGCGTAGTCGAAGCCGCGTCGATGAAATACGACGATGCGATCAAACGCGGCGCGATGGCGCTATTCGGCGAAAAATACACAGACGTGGTGCGCGTCATCGGCATGGGCGAATTCTCCACTGAATTATGCGGCGGCACGCATGTACCGCAAGTCGGCCAAATCGGCCTGTTTAAAATCGTCGCCGAATCGGGCGTCGCCGCCGGTATCCGCCGTGTCGAGGCGGTGACCGGTAAAGGCGCGATCGATTACGTGCAGCAACGCGAAGCGCAATTGCTCGAAATCGCGCACACACTCAAAGCCAACCCGCAGGAAGTCACGCAAAAAATCGCCCAGATCATCGACAACGTGCGGCAAACCGAAAAAGAACTGGCACGCCTGAAAACCAAAATGGCCAGCTCACAAGGCGCCGACCTGGCATCGCAAGCGCAAGACGTCAACGGCGTCAAAGTACTCGCTGCCAACCTGGAAAACGCCGACGCCAAAACGCTACGCGAAACGCTCGATCAACTCAAAGACACACTCAAATCCTGCGCGATTGTGCTCAGTACCGTGACCGACGGTAAAGTCACCCTAATCGCCGGCGTCAGTGCCGACCTCACCAACAAAGTCAAAGCCGGCGAACTGGTCAACTTCGTCGCCCAGCAAGTCGGCGGCAAAGGCGGCGGACGGCCGGATATGGCACAGGCAGGGGGTACGCAGCCGGAGCAATTGCCTGAGGCGCTTCAAGGTGTGAAAGGGTGGGTTGAAACGAAAGTCGTGCAGTAGTCACAATCACCTTTGACTCATCGCAATAATCCCGGTTTAGTACCTGGCTCCGCATCGCGATTCGTTGTAATAGTTAGCTGAATTTGGATAATTAAAATGGGAAAGTATTCAAAACTCAGAATGAAAATTCTGACGGGCAGTGCTGATGCCGACATCGCATTTTCCGAACTTTGCCAATTATTGATCCGATTAGGATTCGCTGAGCGACTAAAAGGAAGTCATCACATTTTTACTCGCGAAGACATTGAAGAAATTATTAATTTGCAACCGAAACACAGTAAAGCGAAACCGTATCAAGTCAAACAGGTTAGAATGCTATTGACGAAGTATCGTATGGGAGAATACGACATTGATTAAATACGAATTAATTATTTACTGGAGCGAAAACGATCAAGCTTTCATCGCCGAAGTTCCGGAATTACCCGGTTGCATGGCAGATGGGGAAACCTACGAACTAGCCGTTGCCAATGTAAAAACCGTCATCGAACAGTGGATAGAAACCGCTCGGGAACTGGGCAGGGTGATCCCGGAGCCTAAAGGCAGGTTAATGTTTGCGTGATGGGGCTGTTAAAACGACAAGTCAACATCGACGAACTGGTTAACTTCGTTGCCCAGCAATTCGGCGGCAAACGGCCGGACTTGGCGCAAGCGGGAGGAACCCAACCGGAGCGGTTGTCAGAGGCACTTGGGGGAATGAAAGGGTGGATTGAGAGAAAATTCGCGACGTGAACTTGATTCATTCACAACATTTTCGATTCGGGGTCTAGTCTTGAGCTATATTATTATTAAGTTCTTTGCCTTTTAGCATTACTTTTTTATTATTGATTCTGTTTTTTTACAGAAAGTCAAATATGAACTTGACATGGTCATTTTAAGACACTAATATGTCTGAAAATGACTATTGCTAGAGGAAAAACTTATGTTGAGTTATGTATTTTGGAATAACAAGGGTGGTACGGGAAAAACCAGCTTAGCATTTCAGACAATCTGTCGATATGCAGACAAAAATCCCGACAAACGGATACTCGCAATTGATGTATGTCCCCAAGCTAATCTATCCGAGCTATTATTAGGTGGGCTAGACAACGATGGCAGTCGCACTTTACTAGAAAGACAAGGCTTAACACCTCGTTGCAGCATTGGTGGGTACTTTCAATTAAGACTTCCTGCTCCATTTACTTCGCCGACATTCTCAATCCGCGATTTTTTTACTAGACCTGTTGATTACAATAGAAATATTCCTGAGAATATAGACCTGCTTGCTGGGGATCCACTATTGGAGTTACAAGCTAATGCAATAAATACCTTAGCTAATACCCAAATTCCTGGTACTGATACATGGATTGAAATTATTGATTGGCTTAAAGACGCACTTGATCAAGTAGAAGGTGAATATGATGTAGTTTTCTTTGATGCTAATCCCAGTTTTTCTATTTATACACAAATCGCTATTTCTTCTGCAAACCGCCTCATAATACCAGTTATGGCTGATGATTCTTCTCGAAGAGCAATTCAGAATGCATTCTCTCTAGTGTATGGACTGAAATTACCCTCAGATATCTATTCTAAGTATGCTTTTGCTACTAAATTGCATTCTGCAAATCGTTTGCTACCAAAAGTACATCTAGTAGCTAAAAATCGAATAACTCAATATATGGGATCTGCATCTGCGTATGCAGCAGTATTGCGATCCATTGAGCAAGATGTATCTAATTTAATTCACTCCAATCCTGATATTTTTACATTTCACAGTGTTGAAAAAGGAATAGTTGATATCCGTGATTTTCAAACTACTGGTGTCGTTGCTTTTGCTAGAGGATGCCCTTTTTACGCTCAACCCAGTGGAAAATTAACCGTTGGCTCTCAGCGTGTTCAAGTACAAGAGAGCTATAAACAAAACTGTATCAACGCTGTTGATTCTATTGTTTGTAAGCTGTAACCCGTAAGGCGGAAACCCATTAGGGTGTTCCTCCGCATGACGCGATAAAATCGCGTCATGCGGGAACCTCAATGTATTGAACGATGCTGGTTGGTTGCGGTATGGGTAAACCATCTTCCATCATTCCTTCGATATGCAGCCCAATGGCTTCGCGAATATCCCGTTCCGTTTCTTCAATGGTCGATCCGGTTGTAACGCATCCCGGTAAATCCGGCACATAAGCCGAATAATTATTTCCTGCTTTTTCTACAACGATTGCATAACGCATGATTCACTCCTTGAATTTTGCTTGCTTAAGTATGCTGTTATTTCGCAAATTTTGTTAACGATGCGGTAGCATAGTGGCATTTCGATAATGCTAACTCTGGAAACAGAACATGATGAACCGACAGCAAGTTCTCGACACTTTACGCACACTCAAGCCTGATTTGATCGAGCGTTTCGGCGTAACACGCTTGGCTTTATTTGGCTCTACTGCGCGCGATGAGGCGAAAGAAAATAGCGATATCGATATTGTGATCGCTTTTGACGGACCGGCGACATCCAAGAAGTATTTTGGCGTGCAATTTTTGCTGGAAGATCAATTAGGGCGTCCGGTCGATTTGGTCACTGAGAAAGCATTGCGCCCGGAATTAAAGCCCTTTATTGAAAGAGAAGCGATTGATGTCTGAACGCGAATGGCGGTTTTATCTAGGGGATATGATCAGTTTTGCTGAGAAGGTGCTGGTTTATACGGAAGGGTTGGATCAAACAGCGTTTGTAGCTTCGGGTTTGAATTACGACGCCACCGTGCGAAACCTCGAGCTCATCGGAGAAGCCGCAACGCATATACCAGTTGAAATTCAAGAAAAACATAGCGCAGTGGCTTGGCGGCAGGTGATAGCAACGCGCAACCGGCTTATTCACGGTTATCTCGGAATTGATAATGATACGCTATGGAGCATCATTAAGGACGACGTCCCTGTCCTGATAATGCGATTACGCCAGATCAGCAGCAGTCTAAAATAACCAGAGATAATAATGGCACAATGAAAGCTATTCCATGATACAGCGAACTATAAGAGCTGCTGGCAAAAAATTCCAAAAAACTGATTGCAGAATAACAATCAAGAGCACCGATGAAATTTGAACGGCTGATCACCATTATCACCAACCTCGCCGTGGTAGCAGGTATGGTGCTGGTGGTATTCGAACTGCAACAAAACCGCGAGGCGATTCAGATTGCGCATCAGCTATCCCTCGCGGGATTGGTGAGTCAAGCGCATCTGGCCGTTGCATCGGATCAAGAACTTGCGCACCTGATAGCTCGCGCAAAGCGTAACGACACACAGGATTTCAGTTCCGCGGATATTGAGCGCGTCAATCAATGGGCATTGGCATTCCTTGAACCGCGCATCAGCTCGTACCATCTCAGGAGCAACGAGTTCGTTGTACTGGAAGATTGGTGCGATCTCATGCGCGATTTTACCGATCTCTACCGGCATCCCTATTTTGGCGCCATCGTGAAATCAGATCTTAGCTACGCCGATGCCATAGTGGCCGATATCGAGAATCGCTGTACTGTGAATAAATAACCTGTAAGACTTTGGCATACTTGCATAAATTTATTCGAGTATTTTCAGTGGGGTAGAAATTGTAGCAATATGCTACAATTTCTACCCCAGTTCTTTTTTGGAATTAAATCATGGCAAAAGCAGCCTCTCCGATACGTTTGCAGGATGAATTAATGCAAGCCGCAGCATTGACCGCAGGGCGGTTTCATCGCAGTACCGCCGAGCAAATCGAATACTGGGCGGAAATGGGGCGTAATGTTGACCATATGCTGAATCCGGACGATTTTCTGGCAATTTCCGCGGGGTTGGCGAAAATTATCGTTGAGCCTATTGTCAGTGAGCCGGTTGAAGCAACAGAATTATTTCACTCACTGGAAGATGATCGTGCCAGCGGCGTTTTGCCGGAAACAGTGACTAATAGCATGCTCAAGTATCAGGTTTCCTTAGCGCACCCCGGTTACCTGGAAAAAATTCACCCGGATGGCCGGATTCAAACGGGGAAATTTCAGGGTGGCGAGTTTATCGTAATTGATGATTGACAACATTGAGCAGGAAGAAACAACTCTGGTTGTTGGCCGGGGGCAATGGTGCGGGTAAAAGCACCTTTTATCGCACCCGGCTCGCACCGCGCAGTTTGTCGTTCGTGAATGCGGATATCATCGCTAAACTGCTTTACCCGCAAGCGCCCGAAGCGCATAGCTATCAAGCTGCCAAACTAGCGGAACAAATGCGCTTGCAGCTGCTGCGGCATGGCCGCAGTTTTTGCTTTGAAACGGTATTCTCGCATCCGTCGAAAATCGACTTCGTTGCACAGGCCAAATCGCTTGGTTTTGAAATTGTTCTGGTGTTCATTCATCTTGGTGATCCGGCGCTCAATCAGGCGCGTATCGTACAAAGAGTGAGCGAAGGCGGTCACAATGTTCCGTATGACAAAGTCTTCAACCGAATTCCAAGGACGCTTAAATTGATCAAAAAAACATTTTCACTATGCGATCAAGTGTATATTTTGGACAATTCCCGCGCGGATAATCCGTTCCAGCAATTGGCTGTGATTCGCAATGGGCAGGTTGTATTCGGGCATGATGTCATGCCCGACTGGTGCAGGGAATTACTAGCTGAATCTCCTTAGTATTTTTTCAATAGCGCGCTGTGCGAAGCAACAACACACGAAATTTTGCTTACGTAATTTCCAAATGCGCGATGCTGGAATGGAGATCTTGCGAGTGGGCTTCGCTACCTTCCAATTTGATTTTTAGACGGAGTTCATTTACCGAATCAGCGTTGCGCAGCGCATCTTCATAGCTGATTTTTCCGGCTTCGTACAGTTCGAATAACGCCATGTCGAAGGTTTGCATGCCCAATTCCTTGGATTTGCGCATGATGTCCTTGATTTCGTGCACGTGGCCTTTGAAGATCAAGTCTGCGATCAGCGGCGAGTTGAGTAGGACTTCAATGGCGGCGGCGCGTCCTTTGGCGTCTTTCAGTGGAATTAAACGTTGCGCTACGATGGCGCGTAAATTGAGCGACAGATCCATCAGCAATTGCGGGCGGCGTTCTTCCGGGAAGAAGTTGATGATCCGGTCGAGCGCTTGATTGGCGCTGTTAGCGTGCAATGTGCCCATGCACAAGTGACCGGTTTCGGCAAAGGCAATCGCATGTTCCATGGTTTCGCGGTCGCGGATCTCGCCGATCAGGATGACGTCCGGCGCTTGCCGCAGGGTATTTTTCAGCGCCGCTTCCCATGATTCGGTATCGACGCCGACTTCGCGCTGTGTGATGACGCAGTTGATATGTTCATGCACATATTCCACCGGATCCTCGATGGTGATGATATGGCCGTAGCTGTTTTTATTGCGATGCCCGATCAATGCCGCCATCGAGGTCGATTTGCCCGAGCCGGTGCCGCCGACAAAAATCACCAGGCCGCGTTTGCTCATCACAACTTCCTTGAGGACTTGCGGCAAACCCAAGTCGTCGAAGTCGGGGATCTTGGTGGTAATGGTCCGTAATACCATGCCGACGCGCTGTTGCTGTACAAACGCATTCACCCGAAAACGTCCGATGCCGGTTGGATTAATCGCAAAGTTGCATTCTTTGGTGGCGTCGAACTCCGCTGCTTGCTTGTCGTTCATGATCGACTTGGCGAGCATTTCGGTATGCTGCAGCGATAGCGATTGTTGCGAGACCGGCGTCATTTTTCCGTCGATTTTCATCGCCGGTGGAAAGCCGGTGGTGATGAACAAGTCGGAAGCTTTTTTGCTGAGCATTAAGCGCAGTAAATCCGACATGAATTTGGCGGCTTGTTCTTTCTCCATTGTGAGCTCCTTAATTCCTGGTTTGGCGGATAGCCTGAATATTAGATTCTGAAGTTGTCTTTATTAACGGCTTGTGCTCGGGCGTCAGCGACGGAAATAAGATTACGTTTTACCAGGTCAGTCAAATTCTGATCCAGCGTTTGCATCCCGGCATTCTGTCCGGTTTGAATCGCTGAATACATTTGCGGAACTTTGCCTTCACGGATCAAGTTGCGGATTGCCGGGGTGCCGATCATGATTTCATGCGCCGCGATCCGGCCTTTGCCATCCTTGGTTTTGAGCAACGCTTGTGAAATTACCGCGCGCAACGATTCCGATAGCATCGCCCGGATCATTTCTTTTTCCTCAGCCGGGAATACGTCGATGATACGATCGATGGTTTTTGCGGCGGAGCTGGTATGCAGCGTGCCGAATACTAAGTGACCGGTTTCGGCGGCAGTCATGGCCAGACGAATGGTTTCCAGATCGCGCATTTCACCGACCAGGATGATATCCGGGTCTTCCCGTAGCGCGGAGCGCAAAGCATTGGAGAAACTGTGCGTATCCCGGCCAATTTCACGTTGGTTAATCAGACATTTTTTACCTTCGTGCACAAATTCAATCGGGTCTTCCAACGTCAAGATGTGACCGTATTCATTTTCGTTGATGTCATTGATCATGGCCGCCAAGGTGGTTGACTTACCCGAACCGGTTGGGCCGGTGACCAATACCACGCCGCGTGGTTGCTTGGCAATTTCAGCGAATATTTTCGGTGCTTTTAAATCTTCCAGACTTAAAACTTTAGAAGGAATGGTCCGCATGACGGCTGCGGCGCCACGTTGCGTATTGAAAGCATTGACCCGGAAGCGTGCCAGATTCGGGATGGCAAAAGAAAAGTCGCACTCAAGATTTTCTTCGTAAAATTTGCGCTGACCGTCATTCATAATGTCATACACCATTGCATGAACTTCCTTGTGATCCATTTCCGGTAAGTTGATGCGCCGGATATCGCCATGCACCCGGATCATCGGTGGCATACCGGCGGATAAATGCAGATCCGAGGCGTTGTTTTTAACTACGAATGCAAGCAACTCTACAATATTCATCGCGATACCTCTTATGGCTGGTCATTGTCAAATGACATGTTTGGAAGTTTGTGAATTCTGATTAAACGATTGAGACTGAATGATTCAGCCGTCAACGGAACGAATCTATAAAAAATTGAGCAGCTTTGAATGAACGAGGTTTAATTTTTAGCGGATTGATTGAGCGTGTCGCTGATTCGGTTTGCCCAAGCCGCGGCTTCCAGTTCCATGGCGGTGAATTCGCTCAGGCTGAGAAAACCGAAATCTGCCAACATCGTGGTAACAATTTCAATTTCCCCTTTCTCGTAGGCTTCGATCAACGCTAACTGGCGGCCTAAGTACCCGCGCCGGGAAATCAACGCTTCGCTCATGTCTTTCTGGATGCTGAGCGTTCCGACCAGCTCGGACATTTCCATTCCGAGTAAGGTGTCGAGCAGCGACAAAATGCCGACCATGAAAGCCCGGTCTTGGTGATTCTTATCGTGGGGACGATCAACCTTGGCGATGGATTCAAGCAATTTGCCCCTGACCGCGGCTACTTGCATGAGCGCATCCGATGTGCTGCCATCCCGTTGTTTAGCGGCGTAGAGCAATATTTGCACCCAACGCTGTAATTGTTTCCGGCCGATGATCATGATCGCGCGCTTGATCGAATTGATTGTGCTGGGCAAACCGCTCGCAGCGGAATTAACCATGCGCAATAAGTTGTAACTTAGGCCGGGTTGGTACTTGAGTTCATTTTCAATGTCGCTGACTTCGCTATCTCTGACAACCAGCAGCAGCAGTTTTAACAGCGATAGCTTGGAGGGGTCGACGCGCTTTCCTGAAATGATTTCCGGTTGTGCAAAATAAAAACCTTGCAGCATCTGAAAATTTAAAGCGACACACTGTTTGGCGATTTCCTGGTTTTCTACTTTTTCCGCTAATAATAGTACCGGCCAACGTCTCAATGTTTTTATCAGTCCGATCAGTTTTTCGTGACTCAACGCGGCAACGTTGATCTTCACAACATTGATCAACGGCATGAGCCGATCCAGCCGGTTGTCGATTTCGACGATATTCGAAAGCGCCAGTTGATATCCTTTTTGTTTCAGGAAGGTACAGCGATCGATCAGCTCGTCGGTGATTTCTATGTTTCTTAAGATTTCGAAGACGACATGTTTCTTTGGGAGCATGCAAATGGCGTCATGCATGAGCATCTCTGTATCGACTTTGATAAAGCCGCGCCGCTTTCCAATGACGTTTTCGATGCCTAACTGACCGTAGGTATCAATGATGACATTGGCGGAAGCGGCGGAGTTATCGGATACGGTGACGGTATTGTCTTGATTGGAGCGAAATAAAAGTTCATAAGCAACCAATTTTTGCTTACAGTCAAGGATTGGTAATCTGCCAAGATAAACTTCCTTCATAAACTCTCCAGTGTTTCCTATCTTTTCTGAATGTTGTATCTACCGTATGACATTCAGTATTTCGGTGACCTGCAATTTGGCGACAGTTATGAGCGATTCAACAATTTCGGCTGTTAGTCCCAGATCATTCCATAATGCGAAAACCCGATCGGATATCGCTTTGTCAAGATTGACGGGTTGATTGGTGCAAGGGTTGATCGACATCGCGACATAGATTGCGGCGCACAGTGTTTTTGCATCGTATTGAAATTCTTTGTCTTTCGTGGAATTGCATTGGCATTCGACTATTTTCCAGATATTAGATGGTAGCTTCCATTGTTTCAGAAGCTCCGCACCCAATTGCGCCTGAGTAAAGCCGAAAATCTTACGTTCAGCCGCAGCGACCGCATCTTCACCCTGACTCATGTAATTCAGCACGGCAGCGGATTCTTTCGGATATTGATTAAAAAGAACCAATCGTCCAACGGCATGCAATAAACCGGCAATAAAGAATCGTTCCCGGCCAGCGACGCTGGAAGATAGTAGTCGTGCTGTTACACCACAGGTAATACTATGATTCCAGAAGGTATCCATGTCTACCAAATCGGAAGAAATGCCTTTGAAGGTGGAAGTCACGGAGGTGGCGATGACCAGGTTATGCAATTCTTTATGGCCGATGATGGAAATGGCTTTTATAACGGTTTCTATTTTTCCGGAAAATCCAAAATAAGAGCTGTTGGCAAACTTGAGTAATTTTGCCGTCAATGCGGGGTCACTGGAAATTACGCGCTCCAGTTCGGAATTGGTTGCATCGCCCGAGTCAATTAACTCATTGATGCGCATAACCGCATCGGGTAAAGAAAAAATTGAACGAACGTTTGCAGCGATTGTTTGTGGGTCCATTTGAGTTAGGCTAAATGCATTTTAATCAACGCTTCAGTGAGCTCGACAGAAGTTGTGCCGACGCAATAAACATAGTTTGATCCGGCGTATGTATAAGGGGCAATTAACCCGTGAGGCAGGATTATTTGCCTGCATTAGGTTACTTCAAGTGATGCGGAATGCAGCCGAGGATTAAACGGTGAAAATCATCGGATTTCAAAAAGTGAGGAGGAAGGTGATGCTAATCCGCTTTATTTTCTGAGGATTTGCCGGAAACCAGTCCGAGGTATTTTGCGTGAAGTTGTTCTTTGCTTTCAATTTTCTCAGGATTCGTCACGATACAATCCACCGGACATACTTCCACGCATTGCGGCACGTCATAGTGTCCGACGCATTCGGTGCATAGGTTCGGGTTGATTTGGTAAATTTCTTCACCTTGCGAGATAGCTCCATTCGGGCATTCAGGCTCGCAGACATCGCAGTTGATGCATTCGTCAGTAATGATTAATGCCATGATTGTTCTTAAAAAGATGGAATTATTTTTTCACGGAGTTTTTGCGCAACCAGTGGATGTACAAATGCATCGGCATTGCCGCCAAGAGAGGCGATTTCACGAACAATCGTTGCGGAAATAAACATGTATTGCTCGGACGGTGTCATAAATAACGTTTCAACATCCGGATACATGCTGCGGTTCATGCCCGCCATTTGAAATTCGTATTCAAAGTCTGAAGCGGCGCGCAAGCCGCGCAGAATAATCCGTGCATCTTGTTGTCGCAGAAAATTCATCAACAAACCGGAAAAAGCCATGATTTTAACATTAGCACAGTCTGATAGCACTTGTTGCGCCATCGCCACTCGTTCTTCAAGCGTAAAGAAGGGTTTTTTGCTGCTGCTAACCGCTACCGCTACCACGACTTGGTCAAACAACCGTGCCGCCCGGCGGACGAGATCTTCATGACCGCGTGTTATCGGATCAAATGTTCCGGGGTAAATGGCTTTATCCATGATTCATATACTCCATCAGTTGATATCGGACCGTGCCCGCCTTTGCGCTGCGATAAGTACGCCATTGTTGATCCGTCATCCAATCGCGGTTGGTTTCGGCATAGACAAACCCATTGTGCTTGAGATGCTGCGGCAGTAAAGGCATTATTTGATTGAATAATTCAGAGCGATAAGGTGGGTCGAGAAAAATAACATCAAATGTTCGGTTATCCGAATTTAAAAACTTAAACGCATCCATCATCACCAGTTCAACAGGGTCGGCTTGCAATTTTTCTTTATTTTCACGCAACGCATGAATGTTTCTGGCATCTACATCGACCATGACAACCGATGCGGCGCCTCGGGATGCGGCTTCAAAACCCAATGCACCGCTGCCGGCAAACAGATCCAGACAAGTCAGGCCGCTTAAGTCTTGTCCAAGCCAATTAAATACGGTTTCACGAATCCGATTGGCAGTGGGTCTCAGGTCGGGGTGTTCCGGGAAAGTCAGCAACCGGCTGCGCCACTGACCGCCGATGATGCGGATTTTCCCCCGGATTTGCACCATGTCCTTATTATTTATTCCATCGCACCGACGATAACAGCGACCATGCCATCGGGTTGAATCCTGCGTTGAAAGGCTTGCCGGATTTGTTCGACAGTTACCGCTTCAACCGCTACGAGATAATCGTTTAAGAACGTAAGCGGCAATTGATAAAAGCCGATTACCGACAGAAATCCTAAAATTTTGCTATTACTGTCGATGCGTAGCGGAAAGCCGCCGATGATATTTTGTTTTGCAGCGACTAATTCCTCTTCCGTCGGACCATTGACGATAAAATCCTTTAATACTTGCTTCGTTAATGCGAATGCATCTTCCGATTGTTCTTTCTTGGTTTGCAAGCCCACTAAAAAAGGTCCCTGTTCTTTGTAGGGAGAAAAGAAACTGTAAACGCTATAGGCCAGTCCGCGTTGCTGCCGAACTTCCTCCATCAGACGGGAAACAAACCCTCCGCCACCCAAAATATGATTTCCAACCAAGAGCGGGAAATAATCGGGATCGTTCCGGCGCAACCCCGGATAAGCCAGTTGAATATGGCTCTGAGCCGCTGGATGCGGGATTCTCTTAACGCCGGATGGCGGTATTGCCACTGCGGGAATCGTCGTTTCCGCTTCTTGAGAGGACAAGTTTTCGGTTAACCGCTCCGCGATTGCAGCCGCTTCTTGTCGTGTTATATCTCCGATCATCGCGATCGCCGCATTTTTTGAGACATAGTAGGAACGATAAAATGCGACCAAATCTTCACGTTGCAAGCGACTGAGCGTTTCGATCTCGCCCATTTCATTCAATCCGTACGGATGCTTTCCATAAAGCATTTTCATCAATTCGCGATCACCGATATAGTCCGGCTTGGTGCTCGATTCTTTGATTCCGGCAATGATTCTCGT
Organism: Nitrosomonas sp.; assembly: GCF_019635155.1. GTDB lineage: Bacteria > Pseudomonadota > Gammaproteobacteria > Burkholderiales > Nitrosomonadaceae > Nitrosomonas. The sequence goes on from NZ_JAHBZY010000014.1 coordinate 25,700, forward strand.
TTTTTCGCGAGAGATGATATCTTTAGGAAATGCAGGATATTGGACAATGCGCGCAAATATATCCAACGCTTGTTTCCGCTCTTTATCGCTGCTCAGTGTCCGTAAAGAAACACCTGCGCGATCTCGATCAAATTGGCTTTTTAACTGAGCGCCGACATCTGCAAGCGCAGTGGCGATCTGATCTTCCGACAATCCATCGGCTCCCAGGCTTAGTAAATGTTGTACGAGACCGGCGCGTCCTGATTTATCGGGTGTATCCAAGCTACTACCCGCAGCGAATTCGATACTGATATCCAGAATCGGCAGATCATGATTCTCTACGAAATATACCCGTGCGCCATTTGATGTTTCCCAGTATTGGATCGGTAGCGAAGCCAATACCCATGACGAGAAGAAACTAATCAATACGGCTAAGAGGAATTGCTTGATTTGCACTAATATCTCCTAAGGCGCGTTCAATAAGCGCTAGTATTTTTAATACCTTGATGACATATTTTAACCACTATTGCGAAGGCCGGCTGTAACGCCATTGATCGTGAGATGAATGGAGCGTTTGACTTCTTCGCTATCCTCTCCGGACCGGAAACGGCGCAGTAATTCCACTTGTAAATGATTGAGCGGGTCGATATAAGGCGTCCTATTGCGGATACTGCGCGACAGTGTCGGATTGTCTTGCAGTAATTCTATATGACCGGTTATCGCGAACAGCCATTTTTGACTTCTGCCGCGCTCTTCTTGGATCCGTTTAAAAATCTGTTGCCGCACTGTAACATCTTCGACTAATTCGGCATAGCGTGAAGCAATGCCCATGTCGGTTTTTGCAAGCACCATATCCATATTCGACAATAGGGATCGCATGAATGGCCACTGTCGGTACATTTCCTGTAAAAGCGCCAGCCCGCTATGATCGGTTTCGCTGGATTGCGTTACAAAATCCTCAACGGCATGACCAAAGCCATACCAACCTGGCAACATCATTCGGCTTAAGCTCCAACTGAATACCCAAGGAATCGCGCGCAGATCCTCGATCGCATCGGAATTTTTTCGGGAAGGCGGTCTGCTGCCGATATGCAATCCCGCCATTTCCCGGATTGGCGTCGATTCCAGAAAGAATTGTTTAAATCCCGGTGTTTCATAGACAAGATTCCGATAAGCCGCAAAGGATGCAGACGCTAATTTTTCCATGACAGGATAATAGCGATCCGAATTTGCGCCGAGCGAATCATGACTGAGTAAAGTTGCTTCCATCGTTGCTGCAACCAAAGTTTCCAGATTGCGCCGTCCGATTTCTGGTTCCGCATATTTGCTACTGATAACCTCACCTTGTTCGGTTACCCGTATTTGGCCGTTTACACTACCGGGCGGTTGCGCCAAGATGCTTTGGTAACTCGGTCCGCCGCCGCGGCCCACAGTGCCGCCTCGCCCGTGGAATAGCCGCAATTTAACCTGGTGCTTGGCAAAGATTTTTGTAAGTTCGATTTCCGCTTTATAGATTTCCCAATTCGAGGTGATAAAACCTCCGTCTTTGTTGCTATCCGAGTAACCCAGCATGACTTCTTGAACATTGCCACGCGAAACCAGCAGCTTGCGATAGCATGGTATTGAGAATAATCGATCCATAATTTCGCCGCAGATTCGTAAATCTGAGATCGTTTCGAACAATGGGATGATGTTTAGGTGCAATTGCGGGGTTTCACCGCTTTGTAATAGACCGACTTGCTGTAGCAGATAAGCGACTTCCAAAACATTGATGATGCTGGTTGTCATGGAAATAATGTAATTTGGCAGGGCAGCACGACCGAATCGGCGATGAATGTCGGTTGCACAATGCAAAATGTGCAATTCCGATTGCGCCAGTTCGGAAAAGCCGCCATATGATGATAGTATCGGCCGTGGTTGGCTGATCTCGTTCAGCAACCATTCGATGCGTTGTTTTTCATCAAGCTGCGCATAGCCGCTGTTGCCTGTGTGATGTTCGAATAATTCGCTGACTACTTGCTCGTGAATTTTGCTGTGTTGCCGCATGTCCAGCGGCGTTAAATGAAATCCGAACACATCGGCGGCACGTCGCAAATTGCGTAATGCTCCGCGAGCAATCCAGGCGGATTTGTGCTGTTTCAATGAAGCAATGATGGTATCGAGATCTTGCAGAAATTCCGCGCAGTCGGAATAAGGCTCCCTCTTTTTTGCCGAGTTGGATTGCAATATTTGATGCCCGAATTGTTGAGCGGTTGCAACCAGCCGTGCGCCGATACTGAGAAAAATCCGACGATAGGGCTCATCGGATCGATTGGGAATATCAGGTGCGGTGGCTACTAATTTCTTAACACCATCGCTGACTTTGACCAGTCGTTCGGTCAAACTCATCGAACGGCCAATTTTTTGTGCCGCATCAATGTAATAATCCAATGCGACCGATGACTGGCGCTCAACGGCTCGCAACATGACATCATGTGTAACAAAAGGGTTGCCGTCGCGATCGCCGCCAATCCAACTGCCGATGCGTAAGAACGAGCTAACCGCAGGAATATCACTTTGATTCAGGCGGTGTTCGAGAAAATCCTCAATTTTTGCGTAAATATAGGGGATTTCGGTCAAGAATGTATAACTGTAAAAAGCCAAGCCATTTTCGATCTCGTCGTTAACCGATAGTCGACTTGGCCGCAGCATGCGCGTCTGCCACAGAATTTCAATGGTTGCTCGTAAATTTTCTTCATTATGCCGCACTTCGTTGGGCGTCAGCTCCGTTTGTGTCCGCTCCCTTAACAATCGCTCAATGGTGAGCTGGCAATCCAATATACTTCGTCGCTGCACTTCCGTCGGATGTGCTGTTAAAACTGGCGAAACAACCGCTTTCTTAAAAAAATCGAAAAGGATAGCGGGGTCATTGTTGTTGCTGGTCAGCACACGTTCAAGCGCCAGTGTCAAGCTGCCTTCCTGCAGCGGTGATCCTGCACGCAAATGCGCGCGGCGACGCCGATTATGATGAACATCCTCAGCGATATTGGAAAGCAATGAGAAATAACTGAATGCGCGAACAACGGGTAACGAATCATCATCGCTCAAGCGCCGTAGCAGCACTTCCAATTGTTGACGTGCAGTAGGATCCTCATCGCGGTGAAAACGAATCGCGGTTTGACGAATATTCTCGACTAATTCAAACGCATCATCGCCTTCTTGTTCGCGCAGTGTATCGCCCAGCATGCGACCAAGAAAACGAATATCTTCGCGCAACGGCAGATCTTTGTCGTCTACAGCATCATCACTAATACTATTTTTTTCTGGATCAGCGGCTTTCATTTCACCGCACATCCACGATTAAAAATGACCCCGGCGTACACTTGCGACAAACCAAGTAAGCGCCAGCCATGCTAAAATTACTTACATTAGGAATTTCTTGAATTTTTTTCATCTTATATCGTAATGCCCAATTCACTATTAATATCTCAGAAAATCGTTATTGCTTCCCGAGAAAGTTTGCTTGCAATGTGGCAAGCCAAATATATCCAGAGACGTTTAAACGAATTATACCCGCAAACTGAAATCAGCATACTTGGTATGACAACGCGCGGCGATCAGATTTTGGATCAATCGCTGTCAAAAATCGGTGGGAAAGGTTTATTTATCAAGGAACTTGAGCAGGCTTTGGAAGACGGTCGTGCGGATATTGCGGTTCATTCCATGAAAGACATGCCCATGAATGTGCCTGAGGGGTTTCAGCTGGCTGCTATTACCAAACGGGAAGACCCGCGCGATGCATTCGTTTCAAATCGCTACGCTTCTTTAGATGTATTGCCGCAGGGCAGCGTGGTTGGAACTTCGAGTTTGCGGCGTGAAAGCCAATTGCGAGCTCGTTTTCCACATCTTCAGGTGCAACCATTACGCGGTAACGTGCAGACCAGGTTACGCAAACTGGATGAAGAACAATATGCGGCAATTATATTAGCAGCAGCTGGTTTGAAACGTCTTGAACTTTCCGATCGTATTACGGCATTGCTGCATCCTGAACAAAGCTTGCCGGCGGTTGGGCAAGGTGCGCTGGGAATCGAGTGCCGAGCGGATCGCACCGACCTAGTTGAGTTACTGCAACCGCTCCATCATCAGGAAACTGCTTATTGTGTCGAGGCTGAGCGTTCCATGAGCCGCGTACTGGGAGGCAGTTGTCAGGTGCCTTTGGGTGCTTTTGCCGAAATTATCGGGGATTCACTTCAATTGCGCGGTTTTGTTGCGCAACCGGATGGTAAACGTATGGTTGCTAGCGCGTTGACGGGCAAACCGGAAACTGGCGTTGCGATGGGACAGCAGTTGGCTCAGAAATTGATTGCAGACGGTGCCGGTGAAATTTTGGCGACCCTAGTACCTGCGAATGGCTGGTAATGACATTTTCAGCAAATAAACAACTTGCCGGTCTGAATATATTGGTGACTCGTCCAATACATCAATCAACCGTTCTCGCGGCAAGCATTCGTTCTTTAGGCGGCAATCCGATAGTGTTTCCAACATTGGAAATAGTGGATCTTGCTGATTTGTCTCTATTATTTGGAGTAATCGATCGGTTGAGCGAATTTGATTGGGCCATATTCGTGAGTCCCAATGCGGTTAATAAAGCGATGCCCGTCATAACCGGTCGATGTGCATTACCTGCCCATATGAAAATAGCAGCTGTCGGTAAAGGTACTGCAGATACTTTAATACAATACGGTGTTAGTGAAGTATTGATTCCGAAAGATAAGTTTGATAGCGAAGCATTGCTTGAGTGTGCCGAGTTTGATGATATGACGGGCAAGCGCGTCGTCATATTTCGGGGCTTTGGCGGCCGGCAGTTGTTGGGAGATACACTCAAACAACGTGGTGCAATTGTTGAATATGCCGAATGTTATATCCGCAAGAAACCAGAGATTGATACTGCATCATTGATATCCGATTGGTCGCAAGGCCGGCTTCATGCGGTCATTGTTACAAGCAGCGAAGGACTTCATAATTTATTTGACATAATAGGGGAGCTTGGCCAACAATTGCTGAAAGTAACACCGATAATTACAACGCATGAACGCATTGCGCAGGCAGCAAGAAAAATGGGATTGGAAAAAGTTGTTAAAGCGCCGTCACCAGGCGATGCGGGGGTGCTGGAAAGTATCCAAGCATATTTTCAACCGACTGGAAAATAGCACTGCATAAAATGGCATGGAAAGAAACATTCAAAATAATAGGGATGCGAATCATAATATCGGGATAAATCGTTTGTACGTGTTTCTGATTATTTATATGATTTGCAATCTGCAGTTCAACATTAACAATGATCGACTCTACTGCAATGAGGAGAATATATGAAACTGATACTCTGGCTATTGGCGCTTTTTGCTGCCGCTGTAGCTGTTACCTTGGCCGCTAAGGATTTGACAGGGCGGGCTTTGCTGGAAATGCCGCCTTATCAAATTGAATTATCGCTTGATCACTTCGTCGTTGGCGCTATCGTAGCCTTTTTTGTGTTTTACATTCTTGTTCGATTAATTCTCGGGGTGTTTCAATATAGCGAACGACATCGGCATAAAAAAACGGATGAAATGTTGCTTTCGGGGTTAAAAGCCTATTTCGAGGGTGATTTTGTTAAAGCGCAAAAGAATGCTGCAGTTGCGTCGAAGTTGGCGGATACATCGATAGCCAAGGCACTGAGCGCCGTTATCGCTGCCCGGTCAGCACAAGTGCTTGGGGCAACAACGGAACGTGATCAATATATTCAAGCAGCACTGGCGGCGGCACCTGATGAAAAATCACTATGTCTTGCTGCCAAAACAGAATTTTTGTTGGATGAGGGGCGTTTTCAGGATGCTTTAAACGCCTTGCACTCTTTGTATTCTGAAGGAGGATTGCAATCAACGGCTATTTTGCAATTGGAACTGGAGGCGCGGAGGCAAGCGGGTAATTGGGATGCTGTGATTGAATTAGCCGAAATTCTCGCAAAACGTGCTTCAACCAATAAAGTAATGGTGAAAAAAATAAAGCATGATGCGCAAATTGAAAATATCAAAAGCAGGGTTACCGATTTACAGTCATTAAACCAGTATTGGCAAAATATTTCTCCTATTGAAAAAATGGATAGCAAGATATCCGCCGCGGCGGTTCGTGCTTATATTTCATTAGGAAGCTGCACCACGGCTCATCAAATTATTGAGCAAAATGTTCCCATGACATGGGATAACGAACTGATAGCGCTTTATTCGGAATGTCTGGATTATCACGTTAGCAGACAAATTGAATGCGCCGAGGTCTGGTTGAGATCTCAACCAAACAATGCACAACTATTATTGACGTTGGGTAAATTATGTATGCATTGTGAGCTGTGGGGGAAAGCACAGAATTACTTAGAAGCCAGCTTATCTGTTGAAGCGGGGTATGAAGCGCATTTTGCATTAGCTCAATTAAATGAAAAATTAGGTAAGCATGAGCTGGCTATGAGTCATTATAACGAAGGACTCGAATTAACCCTTAAGCATCTGAATTAGGTTGTATTCTTTGAGGGTTCGTTCTGTATAACGGAAGGATTGCTGGTTGATGGTGTGAAAACATCAGAGAAGAAAGCATCTTTGGGTAAGTTGCGATAGCTAGTGAAATCATGATAAGCAGCTTTAACCATCGCAGGCACACCGCAAGCGTATACTTGATGTTTTTCCAAAGTCTCGAAGTCTTGTAAAACCGCTTCGTGCACTAAACCGGTTCTTCCGTTCCAGTTGTCGGTAGGCAGCGGTTCCGATAATACCGGAACAAACGAAAAGTTTTCGTGTTGTTGCCAACTGTCCGCTAGATCAGCTAAATATAAATCGGCTTTGGTACGTGCACCCCAATAAAGGAACATTTTTCGCTTGTGGTTTCGTTTATTTTCTTGGTAAAAAACATGTTCAAGAATGCTTTTGATTGGTGCAAACCCCGTACCGCTGGCTAAGAAGATGATCGAGGTTGCTTTATCATCAGGAGCTTCGCGAAGGAAGAATGATCCAAGTGGACCGGTGAATCGAAGGATATCCTTTGTTTTCATGTGATTGAAAACGTATTCGGTGAAGACTCCACCCGGATAATTGCGCGCGTGTAATTGTAATAACTCGTCGTCATGAGGTGGATTGGCTAGAGAAAAGCTTCGACGTTTACCATCTTTGAGCAAGATGTCGATGTATTGTCCCGCTAAAAATTGCAATCGTTGATTGGCGGGAAGTTTGAGAGAAATAACCATTACATCTGGAGCGACAAGGTCGAGTTTCTGTACACGGCACGGCAGTGTCTTAATTTGAATGCCTTTAGTAGCATCGATTTCATGGCACTCAATGATTAAGTCTGATAATGGAACTGCGCAGCAAAATAAGGCATTGCCCGATTTCTTTTCATCCATTGTCAAAGCTTCATCGCTATGATGTCCATAGTCGACTTTGCCTTGAATGATCTTTCCCTTACAAACTCCGCAAGATCCATTCCGGCAACCATAAGGCAATGCTACCCCCTCACGTAAGGCTGCTTCCAGAATAGTTTCACCAGGCTCTGCAGTTAACATACGTCCGCTTGGTTGAATGATGATTTGATGGGACATTGAGTGCTAAATAAATTCTGGTTATAAAAAAGAAAATTAGTTTATATGAAAAAAATGCTATTAATTGTGGGTTGCGGTGATATTGCGCTTAGGACAGTACCGCTATTAAAAAATAAATACCGGGTACTTGGCTTGTGTCGAAGTTCGAACAGTATCGACCGCTTGCGATCACATGGCATTATCCCGATATATGGAGATCTCGATTTTATACAGACTCTAAAAAAACTTGCCGGAATAGCACAAATAATTTTGCATCTGGCTCCACCGGCTGGTAAAGGGTTGCATGACCAGAGAACGGCGCATTTGCTGTCGGTTCTTAGTAGACCCATGAATGATCATGGCGGGATTTTACCACAACGGCTTATCTATATCAGTACCAGCGGGGTATATGGTGACTGTCAAGGAGCCTTAATCGATGAGACATACCCAGTGTGTCCTGTGAATGAACGCGCGATCCGCAGAGTCGATGCTGAGAAACAAATACGCCGTTGGGGGCGACGAAATCATATTCATGTATCAATTTTGCGTGTGCCTGGTATTTATGCGGAGAACAGATTGCCGCTGAATCGTTTGCGCGAAGGTCATCCGGCACTTATTGATTCTGAAGACAGTTATACGAATCATATTCATGCGGATGACCTTGCTCAGATTATTTGTGCTGCTATTCATCATGCGAAACCCCATAGAATCTATCATGCGAGTGATGATTCACAGCTTAAAATGGGTCAATATTTTGACCTGGTTGCTGATCGTTTTGGATTGCCCCACCCTCCCCGTATCTCTCGTAATCAAGCGCAACAGCAGATTTCTCCCGCTATGCTATCTTTTATGAACGAATCAAGACTTCTTAATAATCTTCGGATCAAAAAAGAATTACGCGTTAAATTTTTATATCCAATCGTAAATGATGGCATAAAAGCTGTATTGCAAAAAAATTAACGGATTTGATCGAGTGAGAATCCAAGATATTTTCTTTTCAAATTTTTTCTCAGTAAGACTTTAAACTGTGCCGTTAACCCGGGACAACTTCGAATAGGCACTAGCAGTTTTTTCGAGCTAAAGTGGAACTTGAGTTTTTGCCTGTTTTTTTGATTAAGTTGATTTTATGGATTCCCGAGTTTTAAGGAGTATATTTATGGCGACCCTAATTGCACGATCAGAAAAGAAATTAAAAGAAATTAATTATTCCTGGGAAGGTAAAGACAAAACGGGGAAACTGTTAAAAGGCGAGATGCGTGCTGCAGGAACGGTTGTTGTGACCGCGACATTACGTCGACAAGGCATAAAGGTTACAAAAATAAAGAGAACGCAATCCGGCGGTACTATTACTGATAAGGATATTACGCTTTTTACACGTCAGTTAGCGACCATGATGAAGTCCGGTGTGCCATTACTACAAGCTTTTGATATCGTTGCTAGAGGTCATACCAATCGTGCGGTAAGTAAATTATTGATCGATATAAAGACAGATGTGGAAACAGGTAGTAACTTAGCGGATGCATTCCGGAAATATCCGCTTTACTTTGATGCGCTCTATTGTAACCTTGTTGGGGCAGGAGAAGCTGCCGGTATACTTGATGGTATTTTAGATCGGTTAGCGACCTATAAAGAAAAAATTCAGGCTATCAAGGGAAAAATTAAATCCGCACTTTTTTACCCGATTTCTATCATTGTGGTAGCTTTTGTCATTACTGCAGTGATAATGATTTTTGTAATTCCGGCATTTAAAGATTTGTTTGAAGGTTTTGGCGCCGAGTTGCCAGCTCCAACACTTTTAGTCATGACAATTTCGGATTTCTTTGTGGATTATTGGTGGGCCATTTTGGGTGTTGTTGGTGGCGGGGTTTATGGATTCCTGTACGCATGGAAGAGGTCGGTTCCGATGCAACGTGTTATGGATCGTCTAATGCTAAAACTGCCAATTTTTGGAGAAGTTATTCGTAAAGCGACCATCGCACGCTGGTCGCGTACACTTTCAACAATGTCCGCAGCTGGTGTTCCATTAGTTGATTCGTTGGATTCAGTTGCGGGTGCGGCTGGAAATTTTATTTATTATGAAGCAACGAAGAATATTCAATTAGAAGTCAGTACTGGAAATAGCTTAATGGCCTCGATGGCTGGTACTAATGTGTTTCCAAGTATGGTGATTCAGATGGTTGCTATTGGCGAGGAAGCGGGATCTCTGGATTCGATGTTGGGAAAAATCGCCGACTTTTACGAAGCGGAGGTGGATGATGCGGTTGATGCCCTCTCAAGTTTGATGGAGCCCATGATTATGGTTGTGCTGGGAACATTGATTGGCGGTATGGTCGTTGCCATGTATTTACCCATCTTTAAGATGGGCATGGCTGTTAGTTAAATCAAATCGATAATAGTCTGATTAAATTTATTTTCCTATGACAATACCATACTTATCGATGTTGCAGGAGGATCCCGGGTTATTTATCGCTATGATTTCAATACTCGGATTGATGGTTGGAAGTTTCCTGAATGTTGTAATATTTCGCTTGCCAGAAATGATGCGCAGGAGCTGGTCCGAGCAATGCGCTGAATTGCGAGGTGAAGCGTTTGAAAAACAATCAACGTTTAATCTTATTTTCCCGCGATCAACATGTCCCGAATGCGGACATAAAATATCTGTATGGGAAAATATTCCGATTATCAGTTATCTAGCGTTACGGGGACGGTGCGCTCAATGTCACGCGCAGATCCCGTTGCGCTATCCCATCGTGGAAGCTGTAACGGCTTTATTGAGTGCGGCCGTTGCCTGGCATTTTGGTTACACTTTAGTGACCGGTGGAGTATTAATATTTGTCTGGGCACTTATTGTGCTTGCTGTTATCGATCTGAACACACAATTGCTACCGGATGATATTACCTTACCGTTATTATGGTTAGGACTATTGATCAATTTGAACAATGTTTTTACGGACACTCAATCTTCAATTATCGGAGCGGCTGCAGGTTATTTGTCACTGTGGCTAGTCTATTGGTGTTTTAAGCTATTAACGGGTAAGGAAGGGATGGGGTATGGTGATTTTAAATTATTGTCCGCGATTGGTGCATGGCTAGGATGGGGTATGCTCCCATTGGTGATCGTTTTTTCTTCCCTTGTAGGGGCGTTTGTTGGTATTGGGTTGATTATTGCGGCTAAGCAAAACAAGAATATTCCCATACCTTTTGGCCCCTATCTGGTTGGTGGTGCTTTGATAGCCTTGTTCTGGGGTGAAGAGCTAACCGATAGCTATCTTGGTTTGTTTTAACCTATGACTTTTGTTGTCGGTTTAACTGGAGGCATTGGTTGCGGGAAGTCAAGTGCGAGTCAATTTTTCTCTGATTTAGGTATTAATGTCATTGATACAGATGTAATAGCCAGACAGTTAACTCAGCCTGGTGGTCAGGCTATCGATCAAATAAGAAAAACATTTGGGGATACTTTTCTTGCTGGCAATGGTTCGCTGGATAGAGAAAAAATGCGTAACTTGGTTTTCTCAAATTCTGATTCAAAGGAAGAGCTTGAAAAAATTCTTCATCCTCTTATTCTAAACGAAGTAGTACGGCTCGTGAAAAAAGCTCGATCTCCTTACGTCGTCGTTGTTGTTCCATTGCTATTAGAATTAAAGGATTATGATGATCTGATAGATCGTGTTCTAGTCATCGATTGTGAGGAACAACAACAGATTTTACGCACTATGATGCGAAGTCAGCTTTCTGAACAATTTGTCAGGGCGGTTATGGCCACTCAGATCACAAGGGAGGATCGTTTACAGAGGGCGGATGATATCATTTTCAACAATCAGGATATTGCTTACTTAAAAATGCAGATTACTCGTATGCACAATAAGTATATGACTGAAAATAATAATTAATTAATTTTTGGTGCTACTTGCTGAGAAATTATTTGGGAAAATAATTTTTTATATGAAATAATCGTATCCGAAGTTCAAGTAGGATCTAAAAATTTTTTTCTGTGGATGTATTGTTATTGTGATTTGTTACGAACACCCGCTTAACGAGCGTATCCGTACTCTGCTTAAGCTTGAGGATCTATTTAATAAAATAGATTTCTTTTCTAGCAAGAATACTGCTACGGAGCATCATGCTTCACTGGTTGCTTTATTCGAAGTACTTGATATTACAAGTCGTGCTGATATCAAATCGGATCTATTGCAAGAATTAGAACGGCAAAAGCAGATCCTGGAAATGCTGAGAAAAAGTCCGGAGGTTTCAGAGGAAGTGCTGGATAGCGTACTTGCTGATATAAAGACAACGTTCCGTGAAATGTTGGTTTTTCCGGGTAAGGTCGGTGAACATCTGCGTGAGAATGAATGGCTAATGGCAATCAAACAGCGAATAGGAATACCCGGTGGCTGCTGCGTTTTTGACTTGCCATCGTATCATTATTGGCTCAACTTGGATCCTTCGCTACGACATCAAGATTTTAGCGAATGGTTGACGCCATTCCAACCCATTCGGAATGCATTTGGAATTGTGTTACACCTTCTGAGGAAGAGTGGCAGAACTCTGAAAGTTATTGCGAACCAAGGAGTTTTTCAGCAAACTGGATCGGAATATTCTGCGCATATGTTGAGAATTAACCTGAGCGATCAGTTACAGTGCGTGCCGGAAATCAGTGCAAATAAATATGCCTTAAATATTCGTTTCATTCCAACTCAGTCCGGACAAAAAAGCAGAGTTTATGAAGGTGATGTTACATTTGAGCTTACCTTCTGTAATCTCTGATAATACCTTCTATTTACTCAGTAATTAACTCTTGAATTTTTGATCCTTAGTGGCCCTCAAGTATTAAGAGAGTTTCGCATTGTTCCGTATAACACGTCCATAATTCCTAGAGAAGAATCTTCGTAGCAGTTAGGGTCTGATTCGGGCTCAAGTAGATAAATTACTTGTACTTAATGAAGAGATGGTTCTTGGTAACAGGTATAAACCTTACTGTTATTTTCTTCTCTAGAAGAATTCTTTCCGAAAAATAACGGCGTTATTAACTGATATTCGTTCAATTGATTTGCGCCGTTATGTTCTATCATCTGGCAATTAAATGTTTAGCTTCTATGAGAGTTGTATGAGTCAAAACATGAATGCAAATCCCTCAGTCATCGCTCGCGAGACATTGAAGCAGTTGGCCATACTTAAAATTCCGCCGACACCGGATAGTTATCACAAATTATACGAGCAGATTGCGGGAAATCCAGATCATCAAATTTCGGTATCAACAGCAAAAATGTTAGCCGAGTTAACCAAAGAATTTCCGCGTCATACAACCTCACTATTGAATTGTGCAAATAATCTGGAACAAGCTATCACCGAGAAAAGTTGGTTGAAATTTAAAGCTGCATTACTGAAATTTTTATCGACTGATGATTTGCATACGGATAACACGATGCCATCGGCTGGGACAAAAAATAAAGCTACTGTAGGCTGGGCAGAAATTATTGGGCAACTTGTTAAAGAGATCAACAATTCGAAAGATGTTTCCCATACTGCTGAGAAGAGAGAATCTATAGAGAAAGTACTTAACGAATTTTCAAATAATCAGGAGCTTTTACATGGCAATTTAGTCGCGTTAGTCCAGTCATGGAAGATGCCAGCAAATTCGAATGAACAAGAGAGGGGGATTGAAGAAGTTCCGTTATCTGGAAAAGTTGTTGACACAGTATCACTGGAAACTAGTTCTGAGAAGGATATTTTAGCTAAGGAATATGATATCAGCGGCTATGTCGATCAGCTTCTCGAATTAATGGCACAAGTACTTGAGCGCATTATTGCCAGTCAAATCAGTGACAAAGATTTAGCTGATGAAGCGAGGTTATTGGCTCGTCAGGTTAAAGGGATACAGAGTAAACTGGGGATGGAGCAATTTATCGAGATCTTCCAGAAATTTTGTGGCAAGTGCGAAGCTTGTGAAAACAAGAATGGTGAGATACAGCAAGGATTGCTCAAGTTATTGAATCTGCTGATGGATAGTACAGGAGATCTGCTTTCCGAAGACCGGTGGATTAAATCACAACTGGCTAAGTTTAAGAAAGTGATGTCCAAATCGCTGGATATACAGGTGATATCACAAGTAGAATCTTTGCTGGAAAAGATTATTGAGAGACAGCTTTATATCAAGCAAAACCTGGGTGAAACCAGGGAAACTATGCGAAAAATGGTTACTTCTTTGATTTCCAATCTTGAAGAATTGTCTGATGCAACAGGTGGTTATCACGATAAGTTGGGGTATTATTCAGAGAAGATCAAGCAAACTAACGATATTAAGGGGCTCAATAAGTTACTTGCGGAGATTGTGCAGGAAACTCAGAAAGTACAAAAGAGTGTACTGAGTCATCGTAATGATTTATTAGTTGTACAAACTGAAGTAAATGCGGCACAGAGTCAGATCACTCAGCTTGAAGCGCAGTTGCAAGAAATGAGTGACCAGGTGCAGGAGGATCATCTCACAGGTGCGTTGAACCGGCGCGGATTCGATAATGCCTTTCGGCGTGAAGTGACTTATTTGAGTCACACTCAAGGGCTTCTTTGTTTTGCTCTGCTTGATATCGATAATTTCAAGCAGTTGAACGATACTCACGGGCATCAAGTTGGGGATGATGCGCTGATATATCTGGTAGAAGCAGTCAAAGAAACATTGCGGCGAGAAGATGTGATATCACGATATGGTGGCGAGGAGTTTGCAATTTTGCTTCCGAATACCGCGCTTAAAGAAGCGATATCAACAATTGCGAGGATTAAACGTTATTTAACCAAGAAATTTTTTCTGCACGGGAACAATCGATTGCTGATTACATTTAGTGCCGGTGTAGCTCAATATCAATCCGGTGAATTGCAGGAAAATTTATTTAAACGTGCCGACGAAGCTTTGTATCGCGCAAAGAGCAATGGTAAGAACCAAATTGTTGCGGCAGAAATGTAATCGTATTATCGGTATACACATTAGCTTGAAGGTATTTGGCTGTAGGAATTCAGACTTGATCTGACAATAAAATCTTGCCAAAGGGTGGGATTACCGGGTTTGATAAAGGTGTGAATCTTTATCAACCAGGCGCGCAAGCGCAAAGGAGCGACTCCATGAGTAGTTTTCAACAGAACGTTATCAAACACAAGATTGGTCTGCTTAATCTGGCAGCCGAGCTTGTGGCAATGTATCTCGCGCCTGTAAGGTGATGGGTTTTTCCTGCGATACTTTCTATCGCTATTGTCGGCACCATCAAGGGTGTGGGATGTATTTACCAGCAGAATTTCGAAATGGGCAGCCGCCAAGCGATATACTACCAAAACACCGATTGCAGCGGCTGATTTACTCAATAACCGGGTACTGCCGTTCTTCGCTGAGCAAGGTATGAGCGTCATCCGTATCCTGACCGACCGTGGCACCGAATATTGCGGCAAGCCGGAGAATCACGATTACCAGCTATCTGGCGCTAAATGACATTGAGCATTCCAAAACGAAAGTCAATCATCCTCAGACCAACGGTATTTGCGAGCGTTTCCACAAAACCATCTTGCAGGAGCTCTATCAAGTAGCATTCCGGCGCAAGATGTGCTGTGAGTGTACCTCAATGTGAACCTTAATTGACGCAAAGGAGATATAGGACGATAAAGTAACTGAATTTGACCTAACAGGTACATCGTTAAATCGGGTAATTGTCAGATTGGGTTTGAATTAATACACATTACAGAGCAACGTATTGCTCGGTTTCTCTATTCCAAATGAAATTCTTTGCCTTGCTTAACCATTGACACCGGACGATTGAGCTTGAGTGTTTTTCTAAGCAACCAGCGTAACTGCAATTTGATTCTTCTAATCGATTGATGATATTCAGCATCCAAATTCACCGATATATTTGCTGCATTTTTTAAGTCATTGAATTCCCGGTTCATGTTGGATCTCCTTTATAAATAATAGCTGACGTTGCTGTATCTATTCAGATTCAACTCACGTTTTATAATTAAAATACGTGAATTCCAAAATTAGGGTGCATCGTTTTTTCGACTTGTTCGTTGCTTGCGTGTAGAAAAAGTTTCCGATATAACTTCCTATTACCTGTCGATCGCACGTTCTTATCAAGCGCGCATTTAATTGATGCGGCAATTTTTTGTTTGTTAATGACGGAAAAAAGAATTCATAACAATTTTCTTCTTGTAATAATTGATAGGAATCCAAACAATCGCTTGTACTATATAGTCCCGCACTAAGACCATAGGAAAACAGGTTTAAGCCATGGAGTTTCAACTTTTTAAGTTGAGCATAGTGTAAAATTTTTTAATCATAAATAACAATAAATTGTTTCTATTGTTTTGATAGATATTAGTCTATTGATGCATGAAAAGGAGGATGCCATGCGCCACAGCACCATCCGGCAGCTAGAAGTTTTTGAAGCGATTGCACGTTTAAATAGTTTTACTCGCGCGGCTGAAGAATTATTTTTGACGCAACCGACGGTGTCGATGCAAATCAAGAAATTGACCGATGATATTGGTTTGCCGCTTTTTGAGCAGGTGGGTAAAAAGATTTATCTGACAGAGGCGGGAAAAGAACTATATCAAACATGCCAGGGAATTTTCGAGCATTTCTCTCGTTTTGAAATGATCGTGTCGGATATGAAAGGTCTTAAATCCGGGAAATTGCGGCTGGTAGCGGTCACGACGGCTAAATATTTTATTCCACGATTATTAGGTATGTTTTGCCAGCAATATCCTGGCATCGATGTTTCTTTACAAGTCACCAATCGTGAACGTGTTTTAGAGCGTTTGGCCGACAATCGGGATGATCTTTATATTATGGGGCAGGTGCCGGATACTATGGATGCCGTGGCGGAGGTTTTTTTAGATAATCCATTGGTGGTGCTGGCATCTGCGGATCACCCGCTGGTTAATCAAAAGAATATCAGTATCGATCGGTTATGTGACGAGTTCTTCATTATGCGTGAACCTGGTTCGGGAACGCGCATGGCAACTGAGAGCCTTTTTACGGAGCGTAACAAGAAACTCAAGGTTCGCATGGAATTGGGCAGCAATGAGGCGATCAAACAGGCGATAGTCGGACGCTTGGGGATTGCGGTGCTATCGCGGCATACGTTGGCATTGGATGGTTCGACGGGGCAACTGGCGGAATTGGATGTCGAAGGTTTTCCACTGAAGCGGCACTGGTATTTTGCATACCCTGCGGGTAAGCAGTTATCGATTGTGGCAAAAACTTTCTTGGAATATTTAAGGCAAGCGAATGACTGTTTGGAAGATTTGTCGTGCCGCCATGCTATTACCGGTCATTGTCCATTGCTGAAAAGTGGAACTGACGTGCAATCCGACGATTAGTACTTGATTTCTCTGGTAGTTACTCAATTAGAATGATATAGAGGTGTTGCAATGAATCAATATATCGCTTGGTTTGATCAGTTGAATATGCAGGATGTCAGTTCCGTCGGCGGTAAGAATGCTTCATTGGGCGAAATGATTAGCCGTTTGTCGCATGCAGGGGTCAACGTGCCGAACGGCTTTGCCACGACAGCCTTGGCTTACCGGGAGTTTTTGCAAACAAACGGCTTGGTGGAACGTATCAATGATTTGTTGGCCGGACTGGATGTCAGTGATATTAATGCATTGACGGCCGCCGGAAAAACGATTCGTGGCTGGGTGCTTAATGCGGTCATGCCCGATACTATTCAGGCTGCGATCGCGCAAGCTTACGAAAGATTGGCTGCCAGCAGCAGCGGCAGCGGTGACATTTCGTTTGCGGTGCGTTCGTCCGCGACCGCTGAGGATTTGCCCGATGCTTCATTTGCCGGGCAACAGGAGACATTGCTGAATGTGCACGGTTTGCCGCACATTCTGGCAGCGGTCAAAACGGTGTTCGCTTCGCTGTATAACGACCGCGCCATAGCCTATCGCGTGCACCAGAACTTTTCGCATGACAAGGTTTTATTATCTGCCGGCATTCAAAAAATGGTGCGTAGCGATCTTGGCGCCAGCGGGGTGATGTTTACGCTCGATACCGAATCCGGTTTCCGCGAGGCGATTTTCATTACGGCGGCGTATGGATTAGGTGAAACCATCGTACAAGGCACTGTCAATCCGGATGAGTTTTATGTCTATAAACGCGGGCTTGCCGCCGGAAAGCCTGCGATTTTATCGCGGCGACTGGGTAGTAAAGCGATCGAAATGGTGTATGCCGATCAACAGAGAGGCAGCGATGCCTATACGTTGACGCGCGAAGTTGAGTCCGCGAGGCGCAATCGCTTTTCGTTGTCTGACGCGCAAATCGAAGCATTGGCGCACCAGGCGGTGATTATTGAGCAACATTATGGCCGTCCGATGGATATCGAATGGGCGCTGGATGGTCAGGACGGGCAGCTGTACATCGTGCAAGCGCGTCCGGAAACAGTCGAAAGTCGTGCTGCGCCGGTGCTGGAACGATTCAAATTGACCGGCAGCGGCAGCGTTCTGACAGAGGGGCGCGCGATCGGCAGTAAAATCGGTCAAGGCATCGCCCGACTGATCGCCGGAGCCGATCAAATGCAACTGATACAACCGGGTGATGTACTAGTGACCGATATGACCGATCCGGATTGGGAGCCGATCATGAAACGCGCATCCGCGATCGTCACTAACCGTGGCGGGCGGACCTGCCACGCAGCCATCATCGCGCGCGAAATGGGTATCCCGGCGGTGGTCGGCTGCGGGAATGCCACAACGTCGATCAAAGACGGCACACCGGTCACGGTTTCCTGCGCCGATGGCGACACCGGTTTGGTTTACGGTGGCCTGTTGCCATTCGAGCATACCATGGTGGATACCGGCCAATTACCGGATTTACCGATTAAAATCATGATGAATGTCGGTAATCCGTCGCACGCTTTTTCTTTTGCGCATATGCCCAACCAAGGCGTGGGTCTGGCACGGCTGGAATTTATCATCAATAACATGATCGGCATTCATCCTAAAGCATTGCTCGAATTCGAACGGTTATCGGACGATTTGAAACAAACAATCGGTGAGCGCATTGCCGGATACGCAGGTCCTGTCGATTTTTATGTGGATAAATTGACCGAAGGCATCGCCACGCTGGCAGCGGCGTTTTATCCGCACCCGGTGATTGTACGCACTTCCGATTTTAAATCGAACGAATACGCCAATTTGCTGGCGGGTGATCGCTATGAACCGCACGAAGAAAATCCGATGATCGGTTTTCGCGGTACTTCGCGGTATGTGTCGCCTGATTTTCGTGACTGTTTTGAACTCGAATGCCGGGCGTTATGCAACGTGCGCGACGAGATGGGTTTAACCAATGTCGAAGTCATGATTCCGTTTTGCCGTACACTGGAAGAAGCCAAACAAGTGACGGAGTTGCTGGCGTCGCAAGGATTGAAACGCGGCGATAATGGCTTGAAGGTGATCATGATGTGCGAAATCCCATCGAATGCTCTGCTGGCAGAGGAATTCTTGGAGTATTTTGACGGTTTCTCGATCGGCTCGAACGACATGACGCAACTCACACTCGGTCTCGATCGTGACTCCGAGCTGGTGTCGAAACTATTTGATGAGCGCAATCCGGCAGTGAAAAAGCTGCTGGCAATGGCGATTGACGCGTGCCACAAGCAAGGTAAATACATCGGTATATGTGGGCAAGGGCCGTCCGATTACCCGGATTTCGCTGCCTGGCTCTATGAGCAAGACATCAGTAGCCTATCGCTGAACCCCGATTCGGTGATCGAAACTTGGTTGCACATCGCCCGTTTGCACCGGTCGTGAGCAAGCAAAAACGCACCGTTTTCTATTTATCCGACCGTACCGGCATCACTGCGGAAACGCTCGGGCACAGCCTGTTGACACAATTTGACGGCGTCGAATGGGAAACCGTCAGCGTACCGTTTCTGGATTGCGAACGCAAAGCCACCGATGTTGCTGCCTGGATTAACCGCGCTGCGGAGCATGACGGCTGGCGGCCGCTGGTATTCAGCACGCTGCAGCAACCGGAGATTCTGGCAATTATCAAACAAGCCAATTGCCGTATCTATGATTTTTTTGAAACTTTCACGCATCCGGTCGAAGAAGAACTGCACCAATCATCGGCGCGTAAAGCCGGACGTTCGCATGGTTTGCAACATCATCCGTCGTATTTCAAGCGGATCGATGCGATTAATTATGTGCTGGCGCATGACGACGGCGTCAATCCGAAGCATTTTGTGGAAGCCGATATCATCCTGATCGGCGTATCGCGCTCCGGCAAAACGCCGACCTGCCTGTATCTGGGCCTGCAATACGGCATTGCCGCCGCCAACTACCCGCTGACGCCGGACGATATGGCAGTGCAGCAACTGCCCAAAGCGATCGAAGCGGTCAAACACAAACTATTCGGTTTGACGCTTACCCCGGCGCAACTGCATTTCATCCGTCAGCAACGCCGCCCGGATAGCGAGTACGCTTCGCTAACACAGTGTCAATGGGAAATCCAATGGCAAGAAGCGCTGTTTAACCGGTTCAATATCCCGTATCTGGATACCACGCGTATCTCCATCGAGGAAATCAGTGCAACCATTCTCGACCGCTGCGGATTGAAGCGGCAGTTGTATGGGTGAGGTGTTAGAAACTATAGCTGTTAGCAATAACATGTGCTTTTCCAAGTCATGAATATTTACTTTTCCTCAATCACCACATTCTTCTTAACAATCGCTTGCGACCGTTCGATTCTTACCGTGTCTTTTTTGATTTGCTCGACAGTTTTGCCGTCAGCCTGGGTTGTGTATTTGATGCTGATGCTATGTTCGCCGACCGGGACGTTGCTGAGCATGAAGAAACCTTGATCGTCGGCTATCGTGTTTATCTGTGGGGATTCGGATATGAAAACTTCGGTTTTTTGCGGGGTGAAGTTTTTGAATGTCACTACGCCGGCAATTGCGCCGTATTGCGGTCCATCCGTACTTCCCGGGGTAATCTTGTTGGCGACCGAGCGTACCATCAGCAGAATGGTTTCCGAAGCGAATCCGGCGGTAAATGCCAATGCTACCGAGTTGGTCAGATTGCTTGGTTCGATTAGATAATAAGCAAGAATCGCCAGAAAAGGCGCGGAGATGAATTGCACGATCTGAAAAATCAAGTGCTCGCGGAATTCGTATTGCGTCAGATGCGATTGATGTTTCGTGGCAATGTGTTCATCGCTCACTTGTTTTTGCAATTCCGGCAAGCGGCGAGTCAGGCTAATGCTGCCGCCCATCAATGCCAGGATGATGAAGTGAAGCGGAATCATCAAGCCGTCGCTGACCGCGCAGGCAGTTGCTTTTCTGATTTCTTTTCCGGTCTTATCGACTTCGATTTCCTCTTTGCATTGATTGATATAGCCACCGATGTTGATAACCCAGGTTCCGACGATTTTTTCAGGCGCGATGGATATTTCTTTTCCGGTATCGGATTTCTCCTTGAAGCAGCTTAAGTAACCTGCTTGACTATCGAGCGAACAACCGATCAACACGGCAATTGGTTGATCGCGCAGTGTTTTCGTTGGTTTGTTGTTGAATTCATTGATGAAGGGATAGAACGTTAAAAGCAGTGACAGCAGCATGAAGCTATACGCAAATATCATCCATTTATAGCGTTGGTGCGAGCGTTGCTTTTCCAATGCTTCCTGCTCTTCAGGCGTCATTCCTTCAGCCGGGAGACGGGCGATGGGGTCGGCGAAAATTTGCACAAAAATGATACAAGTAAAGATGATGCCCGGCAGAATTGGAAGCGTGAATGATTCAGAATCCAAATTGGTGCGTACCAAAGCGACGATAAAATATGCAAAATTGAGTGTGTATGCGAGAATCCAGCACCATTGTCTGCGGATCGTTTCGAGCGGTCGTATGTTCATGGAATCGAGCAGGCCTCGATCGTTGGATTGATCGGGCTGCGCGGTCGCCGATTGAATATTGCCGGGTGTTTTATCCTCATTCATCGTCTTAATCCTTTCTCATTTTTCGCGTGTGAATCGAAGAATCCGGTACAGCGATCAGTCAACGTTTGTTTGATCGTTGATTAATTTCCAATGCCGGCCTGGGTTTTTAGCGCATCTCCGGAAAATTGGCAATATCTAGCGGATAATTTTTGTAAAATTCCGTTGACCGTACCGCTGAGAATTTTTGGAATCGTGCATATTCCTATAGAAGTCATGCATGATAAGTGAGTGCCGTTACGGTCAAGTCGCTATTTTCCGCGCATGAACAATTTATCCAGCTCGGCCAGGCTGGTTTCAAACCAAGTTGGCCGCCCATGGTTACATTGATCGGCGCGTTCGGTTCTTTCCATGTCGCGTAGTAGCGCATTCATTTCTTCGAGCGTCAGCTTGCGGTTGGCGCGCACTGCGCCGTGACACGCCATGGTGGCGAGAATCTCATTGCGCCTGGCGGTAAGAATCTGGCTGGCGCCGTATTCACGAATCTCTTGCAACAGGTCGCGGGCGAGCTGAATGACATCGGTTTCTTTTAAGGCGGCCGGTACTGCGCGTACGGTCAGCGTGGCGGGTGACAGAACGGCGATATCGAATCCCAACTGCGCCAACGTATCGTGGTTTTCTTCCACCACGGCGACTTCCAAATTACTGGCATGAAACACGGACGGGATCAACAACGGTTGTGTCGCGATTTCATGCCGGTCGAGTGCTTGTTTCAGTTGTTCGTATAGAATGCGTTCGTGCGCGGCGTGCATATCGACGACGACCAATCCGTGCGTATTTTGCGCCAGGATATAGATGCCGTGGAGTTGCCCCAGGGCGAAACCGAGCGGGTAATTGTCCTGTCCTTTCTCAGTTGTGTGGTGATGGTCCGCAGTTGAAATTTGCGCTACGGTGGCTGGATTGGCGAACGGCACGGAAGCGCGCGGCTCGGTGCCGAATAAAGTGCCGTAGAAGCTGGCTGGCTGCGACGCTTGGCCCGGCCGTGCCGGATGATTGTTTGAATAGGTGGAAAATGACCGGGAAATGGGCGTGGTTTCACGGGTTTGTGGTTCTCTTGACGGCGCCGCCAGTACTTTATGGATCGCATGAAATATGAATTGATGCAGCGCGCGCGCTTCGCGGAAGCGAACTTCGGTTTTGCTCGGGTGCACGTTGACATCAACATTCTCCGGATCGATATCAAGGAACAGCGCGAACGCCGGGTGCCGTTCCAGATGCAGTACATCGCGATAGGCTTCGCGCAGAGCATGTGAAATCAACTTGTCACTGACGAAACGGTTGTTGACGAAAAAATACTGCATGTCGCGAGAAGATCGCGCGTAAGCCGGTAGCGCGACCATGCCGGTCAGACGCATGCCGGCGGATTCTTCGTCAACCAATGCAGCCGCTTGGCTGAATTCATCGCCAAGAATTGCCGCGATCCGTTGCGGCATGCTGGTGGCGCGCAAATGGCGGCGCACTTTGCCATTGTGCTGCAGTACGAATTCAATGCCGGATTGCGAAAGCGCGGTGCGTTTGAAGGTTTCGTCGCAATGCGCAAATTCGGTGGTTTCTGATTTCAGGAATTTGCGACGGGCCGGGATGTTAAAGTACAGATCGTTGACGTCTACAATGGTGCCTTGCGTCAAGGCAGCCGGAGCGGGCTGGGAAGCGGTGGAGCCTTCGGCGTGGATTTGCCAGGCATGTGCTTGATCCTGCTGCTGACTGGTGAGCGTTAGTCTGGCTACGGCGGCGATGCTCGCTAATGCTTCGCCGCGAAAACCCAAGCTGGTAATTTTGTGCAAATCTTCCAATGTGCTGATTTTGCTGGTGCTATGCCGTGTCAATGCCAGTAATAATTCATCTTTGGAGATACCTGCACCGTTATCCGCGACGCGAATTTGTTTGACGCCGCCTTGCTGCAGATGGACGGCGATTTTTCCAGCGCCGGCGTCGATGCTGTTTTCCAGAATCTCCTTGAGCGCCGACGCAGGGCGTTCGACCACTTCGCCAGCGGCGATTTGATTGATCAATAACTCGGGCAGCGGTTTGATTGCAGGCATAAGAAACTGTGATTATAAAATTGTGATTATAATGCTGAAACTAACCGCGTTCATTGTACGTTGAACGTTTATTCGACCGCAGACAATTTGGGGGAGTGAAATGTTATCCGTAGACAAGCTGAAATCATCTGTTCCCGATGTCGTACTGGCTCAAATTCCCGATTGTGCCGCCAAATTCGGCATTGATTCATCTTTGCGCCTGGCGCACTTTCTCGCGCAATGCGCGCATGAAAGCATGGAATTCAAGGTCTTGGAGGAAAATCTGAATTATTCCGCCGATGGGTTGAGGAAGGTGTTTCCCAAATATTTTCCCGATGATCTAGCGGATAGTTACGCGCGCCAACCGGAAAAGATCGCGTCACGGGTATACGCCAACCGCATGGGTAACGGCGACGAGGCCAGCAAGGAGGGCTATCAATACCGTGGCCGGGGTTATATCCAATTGACCGGTAAAGACAATTACAGTGCGTTTGCTGGAGCGATCGGCGATGATGTCGTTGCGAATCCGGATTCGGTCAAAACCGAATATCCGCTGCTGTCCGCCGCATGGTTTTGGAACACCCGGGCACTCAACGAATTGGCCGATCAAGGCGCGAGCGATGATGTCGTGACAAAAATTACCAAGAAAGTGAATGGTGGAACGTTGGGCCTGGATGACCGGATCAGTCATTTCAAGAAATATTACGCATTGTTGACGTGAAAGCAATCGCATATCTCGGCGGATTGTTCGGTTTGATCGTTACACCCGCCGATGCGGCGGAAACACTCTGCAAACAACAGGAACAGGTTATTTTTTCCTGTTCGCTGAGTAAGAAAACGGTTTCGGTTTGCGCTTCGAAAGATTTTTCTGTAAGTAACGGCTATTTACAATATCGATTCGGACAAAAAGGCAATATTGAATTAAATCTGCCGGCGGTACCGCAATCAACACCCAACGCACAATTCGTACGAGCCCGAACTTTGATGTTTTCCGGTGGCGGTGGTGGATATCTACGGTTTATCAATGGTCCTTACCATTACATTGTCTACACCGCGATTGGCAAGGGCTGGGGGCCGAAAGACGGGGTCGCGGTGGAAAAGAGCGGACGGTTGATCGCCAATTACGAATGCCGGGATATCCCGGTTTCAGAAATCGGTGAAGCGTTGATTACCCGCGCTGGCCTAGCAATCGATCAATCCGAATTCGAGATTCCGGGTATCGAATAATTAGACGGCTAGCGTGGCGGGTTGATGAAAAACTCTCGTATCAGAAAGTCTTCCAATGCCGCGCTATCTTTTTCCCGTGCCGATAGCACAACCACGCGATGCAAACGGTGCGATTCCCAATTGAAATCTTCTTTGTAATATTCCCGGATCAATTGAATCATGCGGCGGATGATGGCGCGCTCGATATCGCCTTCCGGGCCTGCGGTGACCTGGATCATTTGCAAACGCGGATTGCTTTGTCCTGTTGTCCAGGCGCGGAACGAAAATTCGGCGGTACGCGGACCGATGCGCATAATCTGAAATATTCCGCTGGTGCCGGGGTTTTGCAAGTTGCGCCGGATATTGGCCATGCGGACTTCGTCGGCGGATGGCTGTTTTGCGGAGCTACTTGCGGCGGCTGTTTCCGGGTTGTCGAAAATCCCTGATGCTTGCTGGCGGGATTTAATATATTCGGATAAATCGGTCGGTGCATCGGCAGGCGGTTGGGTTGGAGCCTTGGTTTTTGCAACTTCTTTTACGGGTGTGGGAGTCTTGGGTTTGCTGGGTTGCGCCACTGCCTTGGGCTTGGTTTGCGGTCGCGATGTAGGTGCTGGCGCGGGGCGCGGTGACGTTTTCGTTGTTGGTTTAGGTTCCTCTGCAATTTTCGGTTTTTCCGGTTGCGACGGCGGTGGGGTAGGTGCGGAAGAAGGTATCGAGCTGACGGCATTTTCATCTTCGTGTAAATCGATGAAGCTTGCCTCGATAGGAGGCGGTGTTTCGATTTCCACTTCCGGCATCGATAGAAAAAATCCCAAAGCCCAAACGATCAACAGCCAGATGAGCGCAGCCAGCGGCAAAGGCCACCATAGGCGAACTTCTCTCGTTCGTGAGCTTGCCATCTATTTATACTATTTATGTTTGACTGCGATTAAAAAATGCTGAGCTCCAGCTGCACGGGCACGTAGCATGGCTTGTACCACCATTCCTTGCGGGGCCTCATTATCCGCAGACACGATTAACTTTTGCTTGGAGTCCTCAAGCAGTGGTTTAAGTGTATTAGCCAGCGTATCAAGCGTGACAACCGTCTGATTAATGTAGATTTTGCTGTCTTTGGTTAATGTCAACGTGACGGGTTTTTCCGCGCTTAATTTTTCTGCTTGCCCTTCGGGCAGGTCGACTTGCAATGAATCCAATTTTTGCATCGATAAGGAAGCCAGCATGAAGGTTGCCAGCAAGAAAAACATTACGTCGATCATCGGGATGATCTCGATTTTGCCTTTCTGGACCGACCGGTTTTTACGTAGTTTCATCGAGATTGTCCTGTTGATCCAGACGGATATTGTCGATCAGCCGAGTGCCTAATCGCTCCATTTCGTCCATTGTCAGCGACTGCAAGCGGGAAAAATAATTGAAGCCGAACAATGCTACCAGTGCAATGGCCAGTCCGACGACGGTTGCAATCAGTGCTTCCGCAACGCCGCCGGTAACCGCGGTCGGATTGACCAGACCTTCATTGCCGATCACCTGGAATGCGCGCATCATACCGATCACGGTTCCTACCAGACCCAGCAGCGGTGCGGCTGTGACGATGGTTTCCAGAGCCCAGAGCCGACGCGCAAGTGATTCTTCAATAATTTGCGCTTCATCGGCGGCGCGTGATTCCGTCCACCAAGCGGGTTGATGGCGATTGGAAATGACGACTTCAAAGAACCGTTTGTAATAGTGGCGGCTATCCAATCCGGAAAGAATTTTTTCCAGATCGTTCCATTTGAAGCCATATGTTTCCACCAGATTGAGCAAATCGCCAGAAAGTCGGGCATAGCGCCAATAAATAAATGCTTTCTCAAGCATGATCGCGACTGCGATCACTCCCAATAAAACCAGCGGGATGATAATAATTCCGCCAAGTTTCAACATTATCCAGGCCTGATTAAATTCCTCCATCATATTCAACTCCAGATTAAGACTATTCATGATTTTTAGTTACCAGTAATTTTGAGAATTAATGAATTAACGAGAATGGTATCGCAAGCTAAATCAGTGCGACATTTTCCATAAAAAAATTTTTATTTCAGAAATTTTCAAATTCATAACAAATCTACTGCCCTGATAATTCGTAAGAATATTCCACATCGAATCTCTGGCTTGATCAATTCGAATGAATGTTAAGAATAGTGGAAAAACGCCTGCAGTTAAAATTATTTAATGGCAAAATGAATAACTATTCTGGCATTGTTGCAGAAAGATGCGAAGCGCATCCGAATTACTTCTCACACGGGGGGAGCCAGGTCGATGAATCAGTTAAAACAACCGGATTATAGTCGTTAAAGATGAAAAAATGCTTATTGATGTTAGTACTATTATGGATGGCCATTCCGGTGCAAGCCAAGTGGATCAAAGTGGATATTGCGACAAAATACAATGAAACGCATTATTTTGATCCGGAAACGATACTCAGAGACGGTGTTTTCCGGAAAATCTGGGTATTATCCAGTTATGAAGAAAAGCAAGAGGGTGGTTTTCGTGCAATAAAAACGCGGTACGAGTTTGATTGCCAACACCATCAGGCCCGTTCGATCACGATGTTACTTTACCCCGATCAGAATGCCATGGGTGTGGTGATCGGTGCGCGTCACAATGATTCCGATCATTGGTTTGGTTTTTCAGCCAACTCGATGTTCCAGCATATCGAGCAAATAATTTGTATTGATGATTAGATTTTTCTATACATTGTATTCGGGTTAGTTAATTCATTGATTAGAGTTTCTATTCGGGAATGGTGGCTTCCTTGCCAATAAATCTGTTTGCAGTTCCGGCAAACCAAGAATTCGTCATGGTATTTTTTCGTGAGCGGTTGCAAGCGGTGCTCAATTTGTTGTTTGGCAATTTTCTCTAAATGACCGTTGCAATGGACGCAGCGCGTCAGAGGCATAACCATGGAATATAAATCAAATCGTTTTAGAACTTCGTGGATTTGTATTTTGGGGATGTCTGCTCTTACAAAATAACCGAATGTAATAATCTTACGTTGCAAGAGTGCGCGATCCCGGGTCAACAGCATCCGTTGTTGGTCGTGAGATATTTCAGCGATGGTATTGTCTTCATAATCATTACGATAGAGGCAATCAAAACCTAATAATCGTAGATACCGCGCCAATCTGCCGAGATTGGTATCGACCACAAAAAGGAGCGGACAGGGTATTTCCGCACGAAGTCGTAACTGCGAAGCTGGCGAGTTCGTCTCAAGCGTTGGATAAACTTGAATGTGATCGGAGTCTTGCACAAGATAATCAAAATTAACAGCATGCCCATTGACCAGAATCCGTTCAACTTCGGTATGCGGCACATTAAATGACTCGATCATATCCTTGATCGAAGCGCTACGAAAAAAGCAATGACTGATTTCCTTGTCACGGAGTGCCGGATCAATGAAATCGTTTAACGATTGATGAAAATGTATTTTGATCTGAGCCACTGAATACACTCTTCATGAGAAGGTGCGAGGGGTGACGGCGGTATGCAAAGTGGAGGTTGAGTTAAGTTGATTAAGATCAAAGTTTCCAATTGTCTTACCCGGTACTCTTCTTATCGTCGTAACAAAAAATTAATCATTAACGTACAAACAGAAGGTTTTAAATGAAAATTATACATTTATTGGTAGTATCAGCAGCTTTGGTTTTGGTTGCGTGTGGTGGTAAACCAACAGCTCCCGAGTCTCCTGATCCGGATGCATATGGCAAAACTATCCAGCCATTTCATCAAATCCCTGCAGGCGATCAAGAAGGTGGTGGGAAAGCTCGTTCGACCGAAGAAAAATCCAATTATTAATTGTTAGAAAAAGCAATCAGTGTTCGATAGTTTAAATTGCATGCAATTTTTTCTATAGAACACTGAAATTTTTTGTCCTCTTCGTTGTTAATTTGATCCCAAAAAGTAGCAGTTCCAATCATTCTTATTATTGAAATCCCTGCTCCTGAAACGATGCTATTGTGTAGTCCAGGCTAATTGATACGCTTCAGGGAACGGTCCGGCTTTATAATCAATATTCCCTTTCGCTTCGATATTATTTTGTAACAATACTTGGCGTGCCATTTCCGGAATCATCACCATTCCGACATAACGTCCCAGACATTCGTGGTTTCCGAATCCAAAGTGGAAATAGTTATACCAATTGCGTTGAGGGATAAATTCATCCGGAGATTCAAATGCCCGCTCATCGAACATTGCTGATAATGTTACGGGCAATACATAAGTTCCGGTACGCAGAACTGTTTCATGATTTGTTCCTTTAGCCGCAGTATAGTCGCTTGCAGTCGTACGGAATAAATATGGGGTTATCGGCGAGAATCGTAGAGCTTCCCAAACGATTCCGTCAAACTCTGAAGGATCTTCTTTTTTCGCGGCTGTTTTTGCGGCTTCCAGCCATTGCGGGTGTTGGAATAAATATTGCAATACTTGAGCAACCGCTTGTGAAGTGGTTTCAATCGCGCCGATTAATAAACCACCCGCATTGACACCCAGACGCTTGATGTCAAAATCCAATTCCTTGGCAAAACTGGTTCGTAACATTCTGGTTACAATATCATCCCGTAATCTGATGATGGTCGAGAAAGTCAATTTCTCCGCTTTAACTGCAAGCAAGCGCTTTGCAATCAACATGGTGATGTACTCGCCTAGTTTCTTGGAAGTTTCGTTATGGCGATCAATGATCCGCTGTGACAATTCCGGAGGTACCAAGTCAAACGGATGATTGTGAAATGTATCGTATTGATTCCAGTAGGACCATTCGATCAGATCTTTCCGGTCAGCGCCCGTTAGGCCGAAGTAGTCTTGTACCAGTGTGGCTGGAACCATGCGGCAAAAGCTGTTTACGACTTCGATCTGGCCATTGGCTTTGGTAAGAATTCCTCGAGCGATATCCGCCACCATGTTGCGTACTTTCGGTAAATCATCGCGGTTGAGCATAAATTGCATCAATGATTTTTCCCGCGTATGCAACGCATCGTCATCATGCGCCATCAAATAATTATC
Source organism: Nitrosomonas sp. (assembly GCF_019635155.1). Lineage (GTDB taxonomy): Bacteria > Pseudomonadota > Gammaproteobacteria > Burkholderiales > Nitrosomonadaceae > Nitrosomonas. The sequence goes on from NZ_JAHBZY010000014.1 coordinate 55,482, forward strand.
CATTTTTGGAACATAGGGTTTAACGGTAAAGACCTTGTACATTTTCAAAATCTCCCGGACATCGTCAAATCGGGTTACCAGCGTGCAATCAGGCGTTACCAGAATGGGGCGTTTTTCGCGCAATTCTTTGAAGAAAGGTAAGGGTTCGGTATCTATCCATCGGCGCACCAACGGAAATTTTTCTGTATCGGAGGTTGCGTCATACCGTTCAAGATAATTTGTATTCATTTAATAACCCCTTGTTATTTAATGTAATTGTTTAAATTCCAATTATAGAGTCTTCAGATATTCCAGCAAATCCAACCGTTCTTCCTTGGTGAGCGGTTTTAGAATTTTTCCGTTTAACTGCGCTGTTTTACCAGTGGTATATTCATGTCCTGCATTACTATTGCCTTTTAAACTGGTATCAAAAGTAAAACCTTCGTATCCGCTACTTTTGAGACCTACTTTGACCGGATCGAATTCTCTTGAACCTACTTCAAATTGATCGGGCCGATATTCTCCATCTTCCGGATCACCTTCACTTTTTTTCGGTAACAGCAGATCATACAAAGTTGGCACGGAGCCGTTATGAAGATATGGGGCTGTTGCCCAAATGCCGTTTAACGATCGTGCCTTATAGGCATTCAATGACGCCAACGGTTTTACGGTGGTGTCCGGATCGTAATTACCGTGCTTGATCGATGGTTTTATTTCATTGTGGAAGAATGCCCGGGCGATATCAGTGATCCAGTCTCCCCAGCGTTGGAAGAAAAGTTTATCAGGGTCCGGGGTAGCGACTACATTCAGTGTTGCTTTGGTCAGCAAAGCAGCAGCCGGCGCTTTTTGATCCAATAGAATACTGCCGACCCCTACATTGACATACTGATTACGCAGTATGCCGGAATAACCGGTACGGCTGAAACTGTTTTCGGCCATGATAGGATCCGTGCCGACATCACTGACTTTGGACATGCTGGCGATGACTCGGCGATCCGGGTCGTCGCGGACGATTTTGGCATGGCAGCCCGCGCAATATTCAATGAACAAAGATTGACCACGCAGTGCGCGCTGCTGATCAATGGAGCCAAGAATATCTTCCGGCCATTGGGGTGATTGCAGCTTCCACAGATGCGATTCAATCCTGTGCAGGTTGTGGACATTTACGGAAGAATCGAAACTGATTTTGGTACTGGTGTTTTGTCCGCCGATCAGGGTGGAGATCGACATTCCCTTTTCTTCGTTCCAATCCAATGTACCGAATACACCGATTACTTCACCGGTATTTCGTCCTACCGGGCCTAGTCCGGCATTGGCCGCCAAACCGTTCCATTGGACATAGTCGTGTTGCGGAATATCCCATAGAAATGGATAGCTGACGGGTGCATTGGCAGGGTTATAGATGGCTTTCCGCAGTCTTCCCAATTGCCATTTTGTCAAGCTCTGAGTTAAACGTTCCACCATTCGGTCGCGTTGATCACCGGTAGGAATTCTATCCATATCGGCCATGATTTGGTCGAGCTCTTCATCACTCATGCCTTTGTCGCGCATGATTCTGCGGTCGTGCAACAAGTCTCTGAGTTCTCTTTCGTTGATGAGATGTTCAAGAACCCGATTGTAGATACGTCCGAATGCATCCAGTCGGGCATAGCCGTAAGGTGTCGGACTGCGGTTAATAATGGTGTAGTCGGTTAAGCGTTGTTCGTATTTTGCGAGATCACCGAGAACTTCTGTTTCGGATTTATAATTACCGCGTGCGAGGACATTCTTGACAAAGTGGTTTTTGGCCTCCTCATTTTTGCGAACGTATTGGAGCGCTTTGGAGAGACTGATCATAATTTCTTCCATATCCGCGCTGGCCGGTCCGCCATCGATACGGATACCGACACCGTTATAGTTTACCTGACCGGTATGGCACGCTGCGCACGTGAGACCAATGTATTCCCGGCCCTTATAGTCGTCTTTGACCCAGCCAACCGGTAATGCGTCAGGATTGTAGGATGTGGCTTTTTGCGGCAAATAGCGGAAGGCATTCATGTTCTCGTTGGAGCGGAACAGCGTTGATTCTCCCGGTTTTTCCAATACCATGAAGAAATCATACGGCATTAGATTGGATCCCTGTGTCGTGGTATAAAACCATAAACTGTCTGAAATATCCCAGCCTTGATCGAGATATTTGATGGTCGTATAGCTGTCTCCAAACGGATCTTGTTGAACAGTGGTTGCGCCACGATCAGGGTCTGTTTCCGGAATGAGTGTGCATGAAGATACGCCGAAGAAGAGAAACAAAGCTGAAATAAAAGATAGAAACCGTTGATCTGACGACACAAATGATTGTTTCACGTTGATTCCCCTTTTAACTAGAATTTGTTGAGGTGGTATGACAAGAACAAGAAATTAGAGCTATGGCAGCGATAACATTTGCCTAAGACTATTTCCCAGTTCTCAGCATTACTTGATTTTGGATTATCTTTACACGAGACCCTTCTGTTACTCCTAATTTTTATGGAATATAGTGTCTGCCGTAAGCTGCATCAGCTTTGGATTATATTCAGAAATTGCTGTGGATGACAGTAAAACTCGCACGCGCCATGAAATAGATCCGTTGTCACTCAAGAACGCGATGATTCATGATTGTTTGCTGAGATAAAATTTTGAATAGCTCAATAGTAGTCGGATAATTTATTAACACTTAATATTCAAATAGAAACTATCGATTGAACTGGCAATTAACGATTTTCTCGTTTCCGGGAAAGGATATGGCCTGAACTATCTGAAACCAAGGGGGCAGATTTTGTAATTGTGAGTACTGGTGATTGAACATTTGAACAGTGACTCGAATGTTTAAAGCAATTTCTTACTCAACTGTCACCGCTTTGGCCAAATTCCTGGGTTTGTCGACATCCGTGCCTTTTACGAGGGCGACGTGATATGCCAATAATTGCAGCGGGATAGTATGCAGAATCGGGCTTAGTAGCCCGGCATACTCGGTTAAACGAATCACGTGGAGATGCTCGCTAGGTGTAATTTGCGAATCTGCATCCGCGAATACGTAAAGCTCACCGCCGCGAGCTTGTACTTCTTGCAAATTGGATTTAAGTTTATCCAATAGCTGGTTACTTGGGGCAATTGCGACAACCGGCATTTCATCGTCAATCAGCGCTAACGGTCCATGTTTGAGCTCACCGGCTGCGTAAGCTTCTGCATGAATATAGGAAATCTCTTTTAGTTTGAGCGCACCTTCCATCGCGATCGGATAGTGCACGCCGCGGCCAAGAAATAATGCATGGCGTTTTTGTGCAAAATTTTGCGCCCAGTTCTTGACGAGCGGTTCGACTTTTAATGCCTGCTTTAAAGCATTGGGTAAATGACGCAACGTCAATATCAATTGGCGCTCATCATGTGCTGGAAGTCTATGACGCATTTTGGCCAATGTGATGGTCAGCAGCAGTAGCGAGGCTAGCTGCGTAGTGAATGCTTTTGTTGAAGCAACGCCGATTTCCGGGCCGGCGCGGGTGAGAAAACGCAAATCGGCTTGCCGTATCAATGCGCTCTCCGGAACATTACAAATCGCGAGACTATAAGTATGACCAAGTTTCTTGGCGTAATTCATTGCCGCCAATGTGTCAGCTGTTTCACCGGATTGTGAAATGGCAACCACTAAAGTTGCTGGATCGGATACGGGATTCCGGTAACGGTACTCACTGGCGATTTCGACATTGCATGGTATGCCGGCGACCTTTTCGAGCCAGTATCGAGCGACTAAGCCGGCGTGATAGCTGGTTCCACACGCTAATATCAGAATTTGTTTGGTATTGAGAAAAATTTTTCCTGCTTCGCTGCCAAATAAATTGGGTGTGATGGATTGGGTATTCGATATCATTTCCAACGTGTTGGCGACTGCGCTTGGTTGCTCGAATATTTCCTTTTGCATGTAGTGTGCGTATGACCCTAATCCGATCTCTTCGTTGGACAGATGCGATTCATGGATGATGCGATTGACCGGTTCGCCTAATTGATCATGCAGACAATTGACAATATGGAAACTATGATTGCTAAGCTCCGCGATATCACCTTCTTCAAGGTAGATTACATCGCGTGTCACTTGCAGTAATGCAGAGACATCCGATGCGACGTAGTTACCGTCTTTACCTATCCCCAAAATTAACGGTGCGCCATGACGGGCGACGATGATTCGCTCGGGATGCGCTTCTTCCATAACTGCAATGGCGTACGCTCCTTGTAGTTCCGCAACGGCTAAACAGACAGCTTTGAAAAAATCAGGGATTTCCTTCAGTTTAAAAGCAATGAGGTGTGCAATGACTTCGGAATCAGTTTCCGACGAAAACTGGTAGCCATGATTTTTAAGGAACGTGCGAATGCTTTCATGATTTTCTATGATTCCATTGTGCACAACCGCTATGCGCGATTCGCCTCCCGAAAAATGAGGGTGCGCATTCTGCTCGGAAGGTTTTCCGTGCGTGGCCCATCGCGTATGAGCGATACCAGCAAATCCTTGAGCATTTTCTTGTTCCACTAGCTTACAAAGCTGATGTACGCGGCCTGCGGTGCGTAATCTTTTTAGTCCGTAATCAGTGAATACAAGACCTGCGGAATCGTAGCCGCGATATTCGAGACGCTGCAATCCTTCCAATAGGACCGGCACCACATTTGCTTTTGCAATTGCGCCAATAATTCCACACATTTAGGATTTCTCTCCTTAATTCAATTAAGAATCATAATAACTATTATATTTCCATGTACTGCTTAATCATCAGTTCAGCATTGTTTTTGTTCTAAGGCCTTAGTTAGAAAAGCTGAGGCAAATTATTTAATTGAAGGAAATCTCATCTGCTTTTTTAATAATAAATTTGGGATAATATCAGGAAATCAATGGGCTATCTTGTTAGGCTACTTGATTTCAATGCGCACAAAAGAGATGCTGTTCAGAAATGAATATAAAGAAACAGTTTGCTAAATTGATCAGTCAGTTAACCAGTCAAAATTCAAGTATGAGAACAAAATATTATGAGATTTTGAATGATTCAGAAACGTGCTTGGCATTAAATGCTAACGCGATGAATGTTGGAAAAATGCAGATTTAAAACTGCAAAACAAATGTTCCGCTCTATTCTATCAAATCAATCGCGATATTTTATTCAGTATTTGTTCAGAGTTTTTTTTCTAAGATAATTTGAAGGCGAAGTGGTTTTTTATTGATAGTTAAATGTGTGGCAATAATGTTACTCAATCTAAACTTAGGTTATTGTGAGTTGTGATTACTATTACTGAGGTTGACATGAAAAAGTTCAGGTTGGCATGTCTGGCCATTGCGCTCTGTGGGTTATTTTTGACAGATACAGCAATTGCAGAAGGTGACGATGGGGGCTTTGATGGCGGCGGATTCGATGGTGGAGACTTCGGGGGCGATTATGGTGGGGACTTCGGAAGCGATTATGGTGGCTATGAATCCGACTTTAACGGTGCTGATAGTTACGATGACGGAGGGAGTTCTGACTATCCTGATCAAGGTGGTTATGATCAAGGCGATGTTTTTTACCAGGATAATGATTTGGGCCAGCCGGATGACTTCGGAGTGGCCGATGATCCGGGTCAATCGGATGGATTAGAACAGGCTGATGTAATTGATCAACAGAGTGATTTTTCTCTAGAAAGTGATTCAGTTCAGAATGACGGTTCGACATCGGTTCACGATGAGATCTCTCAAGAGCCGCTTGGGAAAGAGATGGCTGATCCGGTAACAGATGCTGCAGCAGCGAATGAATCAGTTGAAACTGGTGAAGTGACATCAACTTCTGAAGCCCCTGAATCAGGGGATGTTGCATCTATCACTGAGCAATCTGCTCAAGATAGCAGTGTTGATCAAAACTCATCTTCTGATGGAATAGCTGTTAATAATGGGCATGTTGATCAAACTGTTGGGCATCATGGCCATGATGGGCACGGTCACCATCATCACCATCATGATGGGTTTGGCTTGGGACTCGGTTTGGGATTAGGATTGGGTTTGGGATTTGGACCATTTAGTTACTATAGTCCATTTGCGCCATTTGGTTATTACGGATTTGGTGTGCCTTTTCCTGGTTTCGGTTTTTATAGTGGTTGGCGCGGTGTAGGGGGGTATAGCAACTACGCGGGTTTTGGTCCGTATCGATATTTTGAGCCTTACTACCCGTTGGGCGGTTATCCTGCATTACTTGTCGCCTCCCCGGTAATTTCAGGTCCACTGGTTACAGCACCAAGGACACCGACTTTCATACAGCGCAATGATAATTTCAGGCCTGCTCCGGCACCGGTTCAGAAGCAAGCCTATTGGTATTACTGCCGAAATCCGGAAGGCTATTACCCGTATGTTAAAAAATGTTCGGGAGAATGGATAAGGGTACCGCCTAGACCTTCTTGATATTTTGATTGTTCGTAATTTTATGTGATGATTTACAGTCATAAAAAAACGGGTAAGATTATTAATATTACTGTAAGGAGATAATCATGAAAATCAAACGATTGTTAATCGCAGGTATTTTTGCTGTGGTAGTGCCATTATTATCAGGGTGCTGGACGGTAGCGGCAGCAGGCGCAGGTGCCTACGGCGGCTATAAAATGAAAGAAGAAGGTTATACCTTGCAGAACCCGGTTACTAAAGAAGAGAATAAGAAATCAACTAAATAACAGCGGAACGAGGAAGGAGCGTGTTTCGATATCGCGGTTTTATCGCTTCTCCTCCTTGATGATTTTGCGAAGGGCCGGATAATGGGGTGTTGCTTGAGCAGAGCCTGTATTTGCTCCAAGAGTTGCGCCAGAGAATTAAAGCGAAACGCAACTGTGTCGACGCTTGATTCCTTTGCGGTTGATGGCGGCAATGGTGAACGTTGAAATCATCTGAGCGGAAAACACATGGATCATGAGTGTGTGCATCTTTTCAAACGTCACTCAGAATCTGAGTATGCCACGCTGTCACTGAAAATATTTATAACGTAAGACCTTTGCACGGTGTCATGAGCGGTACGAGAATAAGGCAAAAATTTGCGAAAAAGCGGAGTTTACACGGGGTAAATGAGCATTTTTCGCAAATTTTTAACGCAATTACCGTGCCGCGTAGTAACCGTACAAAGGTTTCAACGTATTTTAGCCGGGTGGAATGTAATTGCATCGGCGCAAGGGCGGGTGAAAGCGGCCTTGTCATTCTTATTGTTTTTGCGATCTGCTGTGTTAACTAGGTTTAAGAATTAGCTTATCACTTTGATACGTCTAATTTTTTGTGTATTGCTTGTGTTGTATCGCTTCTTACTCGGTACATTATTCAGCACTTTCTTAATTTTTTAATGGGAACCGGGATGAAAAGAAAACGGATAGTAAGCGTAATTGTTTTTGTGATGATACTGCCGCTGTTATCAGGCTGCTGGACCTTAGCGGTTGCCGGTGCGGGGGCTTATGGCGGGTATAAAATGAAAGAACATGGTTACACTTTACAAAGCCCGATTGCCAAGGAAAAGAAATCGAAGAAGTGAAGTTTCGAATGCTGTGTTCGGATTGATCAACGTTATTCAGGTTTTTCTGTAGGACTTTCCTGTTCTTTTTTATTACGAAAGCTTTCATAAATCATAAGGGCGGCACCGACAAAAATAGCGGAGTCGGCAATATTAAAAGCTGGCCAGTGATAACTGCCAATGTAGAAATCCAGAAAATCGACAACATGCCCCAGTGTGATGCGATCGTATAAGTTTCCTGAGGCTCCTCCAAGCACTAAGCTTAATGATAGGCAGAATAACTGTTCGTGTTTGTATTTGTTGAGAAAAAGTATGATCAGAAGAATAGCGATTCCGGCGATACCGCTTAGGAACCAGCGCTGCCATCCTGATTGGTCGCTCAGGAAGCTGAAGGCGGCACCTGGATTGTAGGTCAATATCAAATTGAAAAAACTGGTGATCGGGATTGTTTGTCCAAATTCTAATGTGGATTCAACCCAATATTTACTGGCGAGATCCAGAATTAAAACAAGTGCTGCGATACTTAAACTGATATATAGCTTCATAGGAAATAATTCTAAGAGTTAGTAACTGGTATTACGCAAAATGGCGTTTCTCACCGGTACTATATAGATTGGTGATACATCGTGAACACAAAGTGGGATGCTCTACATGTTGTCCCACATCCTGGCGATAGTGCCAGCAGCGCTCGCATTTTTTATGAATGCTGGATGTTATCTCAATACCCTCCTGTAGTGGATCATTGACTTGGATCAGATTGACTTCCGAGACGATCAATACGAAACGTAAATCATCCTCCAAGGCATTAAGCAGGAGAAAATCTTCGCTATTGGTGCGAATTTCCACTGTCGCGGCTAGCGATGAGCCGATTGCTCCGTGCGTACGAGATTCTTCCAGTTTTTTTAAAACTTGCGAACGTAATGCCCGTATTTTTGCCCAGCGTTGTTGCAATATTTCCGTGGACGATTGTTCCGGAAAATTATGCCACTGATGCAGTAAAACGCTATCGCTGTTATCTTTAGACAGATATTCCCAAACTTCCTCGGATGTGAAGCTCAAGATCGGTGCAAATAGTCGCACCAAACTGTGTGCGATATGGTGCAGCGCGGTTTGTGCAGAACGGCGTGGGAGACCTTTGGTTGCTGATGTGTAAAGACGGTCTTTAAGAATATCCAAATAAAAACCGCCCAAATCTTCCGAGCAGAAGTTATGTAGTTGATAAACAACCTGATGAAACTCATAACGCTCATAAGCCTGGATCAGTTCTTTCTGGAACGTTTCGGTAAACGATACCATATAGCGGTCGATTTCCAGGCAATCGGCGATGTCGACTTGGTCGGTTTTCGGGTCGAAATCCGCCAAGTTGGCGAGTAAGAAGCGAAGCGTATTGCGTATACGCCGGTAGCTCTCAACCACTCGTTTCAAAATCTCTTCTGAAATCGAGAGCTCACCGGAGTAGTCCGTTGAGGCAACCCATAATCGCAGAATATCAGCACCGGAAGTATCCATTACTTTTTGAGGCGCAATGACATTTCCCTTTGACTTACTCATTTTATGGCCTTGTCCGTCCACTACGAATCCGTGCGTGAGCAATGCATGGTAGGGAGCACAACTATTAATCGAACAACTGGTTAACAATGAAGATTGGAACCAGCCGCGATGCTGATCGGAGCCTTCCAGATAGAGATCGGCAGGAAAATTAAGCTGTTCGCTTGTCTTAACGACCGTATCGTGCGTAGTGCCGGAGTCGAACCAGACATCCAGGGTATCGGTTGATTTCATGAAATCCTTGGCTTCTGCACCGAGCAGCTCCGCAGCATCCAATGAGAACCAAGCTTCTATACCTTGCTGTTCGACCCTTTGTGCAACTTGTTCCAACAATTCATGGGAGCGTGGGTGGGGTGCGTGGGTTTCTTTATGAATAAAGAACGTCATTGGAACCCCCCAATTCCGCTGCCGCGAAATACACCAATCCGGGCGGTTCTTGATCATCGCTTCCAAACGGGATCTTCCCCAACCGGGATAGAAATCGGTGTTGTCGACTGCTTGCATTGCCAACTCGCGCAAGCTTTTTTTGCGTTCCGACAAATCAGATCGATTGTGAAGGTTCATACCAATAAACCATTGCGGCGTTGCACGAAAAATAATGGGGGTTTTGTGGCGCCAGCAATGGGGATAGCTATGCTCAATTTTTTTATTACAAAATAAATGGTCGTTGGAATTGATAGCATCTATGACGATATCGTTTGCTTTCCATACGGGGAGACCACCAACTAAAGGCGTGCTGGCAATAAATTTGCCGCTGCCATCGACCGGGCTTTCACTCGGTAAGCCATACTGTTGACCGGCAAAATAATCGTCTAAGCCATGCGCAGGTGCTGTATGCACAAGTCCGGTACCGGCATCCAATGTAACATGTTTGCCGCAGATTATTTTTACAGTGCGCGCTTCAAATGGGTGTTGCAGGGGTAAATGTTCTAAGGCTTGGCCTTTGCAAGCCGCCAATGTTACACCGGTCAGTTCGTAACGTTCCAGGCAAGCTTGGAGTAGTTCGCTGGCGAGTATCAGCAAGCCACGCGATGTTTGTACTAATGCATAATCGAACTCTGGATGAACACAGACTGCTTGGTTCGCAGGAAGAGTCCAGGGCGTAGTGGTCCAAATGACGACAAAGGTTTGAGTTTCTGCCGGGATGCTGATTCCAAATGCATTATTGAGCAATTCGTGGAATTCGGGTTGTACGGTAAAACCAACATCTATGGCCGGTGAAGTTTTATTTTCATATTCGACTTCCGCCTCTGCCAGTGCCGAGCCGCAATCAATACACCAATTGACCGGTTTTTGTCCTTGATACAGAAAGCCGTTCTGATAAATTTTTCCAAGGGCACGGATAATACCGGCTTCTGTTTTGAAGTTCATCGTAAGATAGGGATTCTCCCAATCTCCTAATACGCCCAATCGTATAAAGTCAGCTTTCTGACGCTCAACTTGTTGTATGGCGAAGGCGCGGCATAGTTCCCGGACTTTATCGGCCGGTAGATTCTTACCATGTTTCTTTTCAATCTGATGCTCTATCGGTAATCCGTGACAATCCCATCCGGGGATATAGGGTGCATCGTATCCCGCCAGTGTTTTACTTTTGATAATGATGTCTTTTAGAATTTTATTAACAGCATGGCCGATATGAATGTCACCGTTCGCATAAGGAGGGCCGTCATGTAAAATGAATTTTGGACGTCCTTTGCATGCGATACGGATTTTTTGGTATAGATTTTTTTCTTGCCAAGCTTTCAGCATCATGGGTTCTCGACTGGCGAGATTGCCTCGCATCGGAAATGGGGTATCGAGTAAATTCAGTGTGTTCTTGTAATCGGTCATGAAATTCGGTTGAAAGGGTTAGTGAGCAATGTAGATGCTACTTGAATTGTGAGCGTTCGGTATCGTCATAAAATAATTTTTTGTTTGCGCGATGTCTTTTTCGATTTGCCGAACAAGCGCATTGATATCGGAGAATTTTTCCTCGTCACGCAACTTGTGCAAGAAATCAACCTGCAGTCGTTGTCCGTATATTTCCTGATTAAAGTCGAACAAATGCACTTCCAAAACATAGTTGCCATTTTGATGAGTGGTTGGCCGTACACCGAGACTGGCAACGCCGGGCAGTGGTGTCATGGGTGACGATGAAATGGCGCCTCGGACTGAAACAACGAAGATACCAGAAAGTACGGGGCGGTTATGTTTTAATTGGATATTGGCAGTTGGGAAACCGATTTTCTTACCTAATTTATCGCCATCAATAACCCGCCCGCTCATGCTGAAAGGTCTGCCCAAAAAATTATGAGCTGTTGTCAAATCGCCATTAATCAATGCCTGACGGATTACAGTGCTTGAAACGCGTTTATCATTAACGGATATGCTTGGCATTATCTCGACTGAATAACCGTTTGCTGCTGAAAGAGTTTGCAGCATGGTTATATCGCCGGCCCGGCGTGCGCCAAAGCGAAAATCATCACCAACAAGTAACCAGCGTACGCTAAGTTCTTCGTTGAGAATTCGTGATACAAAATGTTCCGGGGCAATTTTAGCGAACTCGTAATCGAAGCTACAGATGTATACACGGTCGACGTTTGCTTGGATCAGATATTCTAATTTTTCCCGAATGCTCGTTAATCGGGTTGGTGCTTGATCGGGAGAAAAAAACTCGCGGGGGTGGGGTTCAAAGGTCATTACGCAGGCTGGTAGTCCAAGCTTCTTGGCAGCTTCATGTAAACGCTTGAGCATTGCTTGATGTCCCCTGTGAACACCATCGAAATTACCAATTGTCAGCGCGATCGGCGTCTTAACACGCGACGATGTCTTTCGCCATATATGCATGAACATTGATCCAAAAAATGTTAATTTTATCTTGATTAGTGCGCAAAGGTCCAGATTTACACAGGGTTATTGTGTGCTACATTAGCTTTATAATTTACTGACGTTCTTTATTTATATGGTTAATCATTTGAAGCGTCCCAATCATTCAGAAAAGTCATCTGAACGAAAAGATCAGATTTTGCAGGCTCTGGCAGCCATGCTGGAGCACCCCCAAAGAATGAAGATTACAATTGCCGCATTGGCGATGCGATTAGAGATATCGGAATCTTCAGTTTGCCGCTGTTTTCCGAGTAAGTCGAAAATGTATGAGGCGTTAATCGAATTTATAGAAAAAACATTATTTATTTTGATTAACAAAATACAGCATGAAGATAGTTCCGGTGTTAAGCAAATAGAAAATTTATTATTGTTGCTATTGGGTTTTTCTCAGAAGAATCCTGGGATGACACGCATCTTGATTAATGATGTATTGGTCAATGAAAATGAGCATTTGCAAATACGAATTAACCAGTTGCATGATCGCTTGGAAGCAACTCTAAAGCAAGCGTTGCGATTTGCTATCAGTGAGCAGAAAATAAGTACGCATATTGATGCGGCGGCTTATGCTAATTTGCTCATGTGTTTCGTTATTGGTCGCTGGTACCAATTTGTTAAAAGCGAATTTAGTCACAATCCTTTAGCGAATTGGGAAACTCAACGCTCGATTTTGCTGCCGCCGAGCAGAGGCTGAAATGATTCGGACGGATACTTTATAGTGAAGCAGTTGTGGGCGGTGACGTATGACATACCGGGCAACCCGGGTCTTTGTATACTTTCACGGAGCGCCAATTCATTGTCAGACCGTCCAGTAACAGCAATCGCCCGTTAAGGCTCTCTCCAATATTTAATAAAATTTTCAGTGTTTCTGCAGCTTGAACGCAACCGATGATTCCTGCAATTGGAGAAAATACTCCCAAAATCGCACAAGGCATGTCTTCTTGCGCGCCATCTATTGGGTATAAGCAGTGATAGCAAGGACTACTGGATCGGTTTAAATCAAAAACGCTTACTTGGCCCTCAAAACGTATAACGGCTCCAGAAACCAAAGGTTTTTTATGGATTATGCATGCTTGATTGATGAAATAACGTGTGATGAAGTTATCGGATGCATCAAGAACCACATCGGCGTTTGCGGTTAATTGCAATAATTTTGTTGCATCGACTTTTTCCTGAATAGCAGTGACGTTAATTTCCGGATTGATTTTTAGGAGTGTTTGTTTTGCCGATAGCGCTTTTGCTAAACCAATCGAGTGACTTTCATGAATGATCTGCCGCTGCAGGTTGGTTAAATCTACCTGATCACCATCACAAATAATTAAATTACCGACACCACTGGCAGCGAGATACATGAGTGCCGGTGAGCCTAAGCCACCAGCACCAATGATTAAGACACGTGATTGACAAAGTTTTTCCTGCCCCTCGATATCAATTTGAGGAAGCAGGATATGGCGACTATAACGAAGAAGCTGATGATCATTCACGATCCATTAGATTGGCTATTTGTTTTGTCATCACTCTTTTTTTCTGGAAGAGTAACAATGCCTTTAAAATAATTCATGGCTTGTTTCAGCAAGAGATCATCCTCAGAACCAAATTCGATAGGTGCTTTATTTTTCTTTTCTTTTTTCTTTTTCTCTTTTTTCTCATCAACCGGTTTCAGTTCTGTTTTTTCAGTTTTGGAGATTGATTTTTTCTCTGTTTTCTTGCCATTGGAGAGATGGCGATTTAAATCCGCTTCACGAAGGCGCTGATCATCGTTATTTCCCGTTTCATCAAGAATATCGGGAGTAATGCCTTGAGCCTGAATGGACTGACCGTTAGGCGTAAAGTATCTTGCTGTTGTCAGTTTGATTGCGGTGTTGTTTCCAAGTGGTAGTATGGTTTGAACAGATCCTTTGCCAAATGTTTGCGAACCCATAACAATGGATCTTTTGTGATCTTGCAGGGCACCAGCGACGATTTCCGAGGCCGAAGCGGATCCGCCATTTACCAGCGTAATCATTGGCACTGTTTTTACTTCCTCGGGCAGCCCTTTTAAGTAATCTTCATCAGGGCCTCGCAAGTAGTACTCCGGATTTGCGTGTAATTTCATTTTTGCATCAGCACTTCGTCCTTCAGTATAAACAACGAGCGCATTTTCCGGAAGGAAAGCTGCCGAGACGGCCACGGCACCATTCAATAATCCACCCGGATCATTACGAAGATCGAGTATCAATCCTTTCATAGTGCCATTGTTTTCAGCAAAAAGTGTTTTAATGGTCGAAGCCAGATTTTCACCGGTTTGTTCCTGAAACTGTGTAATGCGGATATATGCATATCCGGGTTCAATCATTTTTGATTTGACGCTCTGTATCTTGATAATGTCTCTAACCAGATTAAAAACCAACGGGTCTGGTTCGCCCTCACGAACAATCGTGATTTTGATGGATGTATTGGGTTTGCCTCGCATCAGTTTTATTGCTTCATTGAGCGACATGCCTTTCACGACAGTATCGTCCAGCTTTACGATTAGATCTCCTGTTTTAATACCGGCACGAAAAGCCGGGGTATCTTCAATAGGTGAGATCACCTTGACTATCCCATCTTCCATTGTGACTTGGATACCCAAACCACCAAATTCACCTTGTGTACCGATTTGCAGTTCTTTGTACTCATCTTTATCGAGATAAGATGAGTGAGGATCAAGTCCGACTAGCATGCCGTTAATGGCCTCGGTGATCAGTTTTTTATCTTCGACAGTTTCCACGTAGTCGCTCTTAATGCGTCCGAATACTTGAGCGAATGTTCGCAGTTCTTCGATTGGCAGCGGATGAATCGCGTCGATATTGTCTTTCTTGGCGATAGCGGAAAAATTCAAACTTAGCATCATTCCAGCGATTACGCCGATCAGAATTAAACCAGTTTTTTTGATTATGTTACTCATTATGCTATCTCCGCACTGATCAAAATTATGTAAAAAAACATTATGCTTATTCTATTTTTATCCACGTCAAGGGGTCAAACGGTTTGCCTTTGTGACGAAGTTCAAAGTATAGGCCTGAATCCGAATTACCACCGCTATTTCCAACGGTTGCGATTGTATCTCCGCCGCGAATCGTATCACCGATTCTTTTTTGGAGTGTTGCATTATTGCCATAAAGACTCATGTACCCATTCTCGTGGTCCAGAATAATCAAATGACCGAACCCTCTCAACCAGTCAGCGAAAACAACTTTACCTTTAGAGATAGCTTTAACTTCACTTCCATCGGGTGATCGGATAAATAATCCTTTCCACGTTAAATGCTTGTTTGTGCGTTGACTGCCGAATGTATTCACAATCGTTCCTCGTACCGGTAAATTTAATTTACCTTTAAGTGTTGCGAAAAGTACATTGTTAGTGGTTGAGGCATCAGGCAATTTACTATTTGTTAATGTTTTTCCAGATTGTTCCTGAGTAATTAGTTTATTAATTTCTTTAACTAAACGGCTGAGACGTTTCTCATCATCACTAAGTTTATTGATTTCCTGCTGTTGCTTTGAAATTTGATTCGATAATTGCGCAAGTAAGACTTGATGTTTGTTTTTTTCTTGCTCAAGTTTTTTTCGTTGATTGAAATATTCTGTTTGGATGGCTGTAATTTCGTCTTTCTTTTGACGGCTAATCTGTATTAGAGTTTCAATTTTTTCTTGATTGATTTGAAGATTATTTATGATTTCTGAGCGTGCCTGTGAGATTCGGCTGTAATAATATAAATTTCGTGCAAGTTGATGAGGGTTTTGCTGATAAAGAGCTAGTTTAAGATAAGCTTGATGTCCGCTAATATATTGCTGATAGAGCAGCTTCTCCAATTGATGGTGTTCGGAGTCAATATCATTTTTGATAAGCTTATATTGCGATTGTAGTTGTTTGTAGTTTTCTGTAGCTTGCCGATCTTCTTCGAGTAACTTGTTTAATTTATGAGTAATGTTGCCGATAGCGCGTTCAGTTTCCTGCAATGCACCGGATGTTCCTTGCCTAATTGCTTCTTTATTGTTTAATTCTTTTTGTAATGCTTGAATGCGTTCTCGCAGCAGCTTCAGGTTTTCATGATTATCCGGAAAAATTGGTGCTGGATAAAATAATGCGAATACTAAAAGAAATGGTAGGAATTGTTGGGGCTGAACGCTAAATAAACGATCCGAATTTATTATCGAAGAGAAATTATTATTAAAAGCGGGTACAAAATTTCCATTCGTCATTGGGAAGCTGATCTACCCTGATTAGCAACAATTTGCATTGCTTCGTTAACAGCTGCCAAGTTTCCAAGGTAATAGTTTTGAATCGGTTTCAGATCGTCATCCAGTTCATAAACCAACGGAATCCCCGTTGGAATATTGCAATTAAGAATTTCTTCGTCGGATATATTATCTAGATATTTCACCAATGCTCTTAAAGAATTTCCATGAGCTGCAATAATAATACTTTTTCCAGACTGAACTTGTGGCGCGATAATAGAATTCCAGTAAGGTAAAAATCGTGCCACCGTATCGCTGAGACACTCTGTTAATGGAATGTCATTTTGAGCTAAATCTTTATATCTTGGATCATTGCCGGCGTAACGTTCATCATCGACACTTAAAGCAGGTGGTCTTACATCATAACTTCTTCGCCAAATCAAGACCTGCTCATCACCATATTTTGCTGCAGTCTCGGCTTTATTCAGGCCTTGCAGGGCTCCATAATGGCGTTCATTCAATCGCCAAGTGTGTTGTATCGGAGTCCACATTTGATCCATCTCATCCAACACAATCCATAGAGTACGAATGGCGCGTTTAAGAACGGATGTATAAGCAATATCGAAAATAAAACCCTGCTCACGCAAAAGCCGTCCGGCTTCTTGAGCTTCTTTTATACCTTTTGATGTTAAATCGACATCTGTCCAACCAGTGAAACGGTTTTCTTTATTCCAGGTGCTTTCTCCATGCCTCAGGAGAACAATTTTTTTCATATTGATAATAGGGGGTATGTGACTATCAGGAGATTAATAAACGGCGTTATTTTATTATATTTTCGATCGTAAACACAGTATCCGACAGATTCTTTTGCAGGAACAAAGATTTTTAACGGTCACTATTGATTAATTGCATTCTCAATTGTAAGTAATTAAAAAACCAGTGCCAATTTTAGTACCGGGTTATCAGAAAAATGATATTAACAGTGATGCCTTACAAGTAGTGGATAAAGAGGGAGCTACGAATTGGTCATGTTTCTGTTAAAATCATCAATTTAATGAATTAAATCGAACGATATGGAATTATCAATATTTCAAGACCATTTCCTGTTAAGGTTGGAAAATTTATTTTTTGTAATTGCTGCGGTTGTTAGTGCCATATTATTGATTATACCGATGTTTACACAAGGTGGAATCAAAGAAATTGATACGCGTGAAGCTGTGCGGCTGATCAATTATAAAGATGCCTTGGTGTTGGATGTGAGGGATGATAGTGAGTACGTGGCAGGTCATATACCGAATGCAAAACATGTGCCTTCGCAAAAGATGGCTGATCGCTGGATCGAATTGGAAAAGTATAAAGATAAACCTATTGTTGTTGTTTATCCTGGTGGAGTTAGGTCTAATAACCCGAGTCTTGTTCTAAAGAAGAATGGCTTTACCCAGATTGTCAATTTGATGGGTGGTATTGATGCTTGGAAGCGTGCAGGGCTTCCAATGGTTAAAAGGTAGGAAGCCGATGCCCAAGGTAATTATGTATACAACAGGGTTTTGCCCTTATTGCAAGATGGCGGAAAGCTTGTTGCATTCAAGAGGAGTGCAAGTTATTGAGAAAATTCGTATCGATCTTGAACCGGCTCAACGTGAAGAGATGATGAATAAAACCGGTCGCCGGACAGTGCCGCAGATCTATATCGGTGATATTCATGTTGGCGGCTATGACGATCTGGCGCAACTTGACCGGGAAGGTGAGTTGGCGGAGTTGCTGGCAATCTGAAAATAGGTCCGTATTGATAAACTAGGTGTATCATTGTATTAATTTTTCTGAATTGGGGATATTTTAGAGATGAGTGAACAACAGCAACCAGTTTTTGTTATAGAAAAAATCTATGTAAAGGATCTGTCTTTAGAGATCCCCAATGCACCGAATATTTTTTTGGAAAGAGAGACTCCGGAAATTAATTTGCAGCTGGGCACCAAGAATCAAGGAATTGATGTAGGGCTCTATGAAGTCCTATTGACGGTGACGGTGACCGCTAAAATAAAAGATAAGATCATGTTCTTGGTTGAAGCGCAGCAATCGGGGATTTTTAGGATTCGCAATATTCCGAATGACGAAATAGATCCCGTGTTGGGGATTGGATGTCCGAACATACTTTTTCCTTATCTACGTGAGGTGGTGTCGGATATTGTGACGCGTGCCGGTTTCCCGCCCGTTATCTTAAATCCTGTCAATTTTGAAGCAATCTATCAGCAGAAGAGAGCGGAAGCAAAAGCAAGCGC
This sequence comes from Nitrosomonas sp., assembly GCF_019635155.1. Classification (GTDB taxonomy): domain Bacteria; phylum Pseudomonadota; class Gammaproteobacteria; order Burkholderiales; family Nitrosomonadaceae; genus Nitrosomonas. Next base: position 73,857 of record NZ_JAHBZY010000014.1, read on the forward strand.
CAATTAGTGCGGTATTTTTAAATTCTCTAACAAAAAAGTCAGTAAAGTTTGTTTCAAATGAGAAATAACATAACACTATGGTTGTTTAGTAGTTTGCTATTCTTGCCGGTTGCAGCGGAAGCTGAAATGGCGTTTTTTTCGATCTCGGATAAATCTGTCGTAATGTATGATGCGCCTTCTCTGAAGGCCGATAAGCTCTATGTGGCGGACCGCTACCTTCCAGTTGAAGTGATTGTTGATGTCGAGGGCTGGGTCAAAGTTCGTGACAGTAGCGGAAGTCTTGCTTGGATTGAAAAAAAATTTTTGAATGAGCAGCGTTATGTCATTGTTACAGTTCCACTGGCGGATGTTCATCGATCGGCGGATGCAAATTCTGAATTACTATTTCAGGCGGAAGAAAACATCGTTATGGAGTGGTTGGAATCCGATGTGCCGGGGTGGGTGAAGGTGCGTCATAAAGATGGTCAAGTAGGTTACGTAAAAGTCACTCAGGTTTGGGGTTCATGAGGATAGCGGTATTGGGTGCGGGTGCGTGGGGATCTGCACTCGCAATCAGTTTGTCCGACCGTCATTCCATTTGTATGTGGACTAAAGATCCTGATCATGCATTCGAAATGAATGCACAGCGAATTAATCTAAGATTTTTTCCCGGATATCCATTACCTGAAACTCTAAAAATAACATCAGAGCTTAGCGAGGCATTGGATTGTGCGGATCTTGCAATAATCGTTGTGCCAGTTGCAGGTTTGCGCGAGACTTTGCGGGCTGTTGCAGCGAATAATGTCAATATACCGATTATTTGGGGATGCAAAGGTTTTGAGTCGGAGACTTGCTATTTACCGCATCAGATAGTGGGTGAAGAAACCGCGCTAGGGCTTAATTGCGGTGTATTGTCCGGTCCAAGTTTTGCTGAAGAAGTGGCGCGGGGGCTTCCTACCGCGTTGACTCTGGCCTCGAGCGATAGCAGTTTTTCCAACAGAGTGGCGACCGAATTGCACAGCTCAAGATTACGTATTTACACGAGTCCAGATGTTGTTGGTGTTGAAACCGGTGGTGCAGTTAAGAATGTTATTACAATAGCTGTTGGGATTTCTGATGGTATTGGATTTGGGCATAATGCGCGAGCGGCATTAATTACACGAGGGTTGATGGAAATGACCCGGTTAGGACTGGGCCTTGGAGGGAAGACGGAAACCTTCATGGGACTTGCGGGCGTTGGTGACTTGATACTTACAAGCACAGGCGATTTGTCTCGAAACCGACAAGTAGGGTTGTTGCTTGCGTCAGGGAGAACGCTGCATGATATTCTGAATGAATTGGGGCATGTTGCTGAGGGAGTGCATACAGCAAAGTCAGTATTGGAACTTGGTAATCAATTGAATATTGAAATGCCGATCACCGATGCAGTATGTGGTATTTTGCAAGGCCGTTTTTCGGCTCGTACTGCTGTGGAAGTGTTGCTCAATCGAGAACAAAAATCGGAAGTTTATTAATTGAGGAAAATTCCGCTTATTTAAGGCGTTTCTCTGAGTTTCTTTGATAATTATATGTTCTAATTGGTTTTTAATGTTTTTGTGAATAAATGGTTGTTTTTTTTATTGTTGCCTGAACCGGTAAAACATATACGGAAAACCTCAATTTGCTTGACCGGGCGTGAACGGCTTGATATAAGAGCGACTGCAGTACTTGCTTGTGATTTAATTACCATTAACTTAGAAGGGGAATTATATGAACAAATCCGAACTCATTGAAGCTATCGCGAAATCGGCTAAAATTTCCAAAGCCTCTGCAGGCAGTGCATTGGATGGAGCATTAACTGCAATAAAGGGGGCACTCAAAAAAAATGAGAGCGTCACACTGGTCGGATTTGGGACCTTTAAAGTAGGTACTAGGGCCGCTCGTACAGGTCGTAATCCACGCACTGGTGCTGCTATAAAAATTAAAGCTGCAAAAGTTCCTAAATTCAGTGCTGGCAAAGCGCTTAAAGATGCAGTAAACTAGCGGACTTTCTGACCGGGTGCTTAGCTCAGCTGGTAGAGCGTCGCCCTTACAAGGCGAATGTCGGCGGTTCGATCCCGTCAGCACCCACCAGCCAAATTGCTGGTTTGAGGAGTGGTAGTTCAGTTGGTTAGAATACCGGCCTGTCACGCCGGGGGTCGCGGGTTCGAGTCCCGTCCACTCCGCCAAATCTTTTTTTCCGGGTTGTTAATTTCTTGTTTCGTCTTTCTCACACTCACAGGTTTTAATTGTGTTTGACTTAGTTAACCGTAAAAAGCGGGTGGTGCAAGTTATATTAGGTTTGGCTGTATTGCCTTTTTTGTTTTGGGGAGTGGAGTCTTACCGAGACGGAAGTGAAGGTTTTGTAGCAATTGTAGAAGGTGAGGAAATTTCTCGTCGTGAGTATGAACAAGCATTACGTGATCACCATGAAAGGATGAGAGCGATGCTTGGCGCAAATTTTGATAGCGCGATGCTCGATACTTTTGAAGTTAGAAATTCAGTATTGGAAAGGCTGATCCAGCAACGGTTATTACATCGTGAAGCGATGGATAACGGATTTACGGTGCTTGATTCCCAACTTGTCAAAACAATCCGGGAAATCCCGGCTTTCCAGAGAGATAATAAATTTTCTAAGCAACAATATGAAGACTTGCTGCGTGCTCAAGGGTTAACGCCGGCAATCTTTGAATCGCGTGTCCGCCAAGAATTGTTGTTGCAGCATCTATTGGACGGTTATAGCGAAAATGTATTTATACCCAAAGCGGTTGTCGAAAAAGTACGCTACTTAAGCGAAGTGCAACGTGAAATAAGTCAATCAGCAATTTCACCTGAACAGTTTTTATCGGAAATGACCCCGGAAGATTCGGATGTTGATAATTACTATGAGCAGCACCAGGCTGATTTCGTCTTACCGGAGCGTGCAAAAATCGAATATTTGGTTTTGTCGCTGGAAGCAGTCGCCAAAAATGAAACTGTTAGCGATGATGCAGTTAATAATTACTTTCAGGAGCATAAGGATGACTATATTCAGCCAGAAGAACGGAAGGCCAGTCATATCTTGATCAATGTGGCCGCAGACGCATCTGAAGATGAAAAGCAAGTAGCAAGAGCAAAAGCCGAAAAAATTTTAGAACGGGTCAAGCAGGATGCTGATCAATTCGGAGAAATAGCGAAAGAATATTCGGATGATCCCGGTTCTGCGGCTCAAGGCGGAGATCTTGGATATTTTGGCCGCGGCGTAATGGTTAAGTCGTTTGAAGACAAAATCTTTTCAATGCAATTGAACGAAATCAGCGATCTTGTGGAAACCGATTTTGGCTTTCACGTGATTAAATTGACTGATATCAAGCCAGAAGTTCGCTCTAGTCTTGATGATGTTAGAGAACAGATAGAAAAGAAATTGAAGCTGGAAATAGTGAGTAACAATTTTGGAGAGATCGCAGAAGATTTCAGTAATGTGGTGTATGAGCAAGGTGAGAATCTGCAAACAGCGGCGGAGAGATTTGAGTTGACTGTCCAGCAAAGCGATTGGATTACAAGAAATTCAGCGCAACCGGCAATTCTTTCGAATGAGAAATTATTGTCAGCCGTATTTTCAGAAGATAGTATTTCAAATCATCGCAATACCGAAGCGATTGAAGTTCAGCCGGATACTTTTGTGTCTGCTCGGATAGTTGAATATAAACCTGCGGCGAAGCAATCGCTCTCGGTAGTTAAAGATCTGATCGTTGAGAAACTCAAAAAACAAATGGCAGAGAAAAAAGCGATTGATGAAGGTCAAGCCACGCTTGCGCGTTTACAGCACGGAGAAGATCTGAATGATGTTGTGTGGAGCGAGCCGCAGCTAGTCTCATACATGCAATCGCGCGGATTAGATGTTGAAACGATGCGAGTGATTTCCAGAACGGAAACAAAAGATTTTCCTGTTTATACAGGGGCGACTGATCCAAAAGGTGGATTTAATTTGATACGGATTAGCAAAATCGTTGCCCCCGATTCGGTGGAAAAAGATAAATTCGAGAACTTCACTAAACAGCTTCAGCAGATGATTGCGCAAGAAGAGATGGCATCTTATCTAACAGCAATCAGGAGGCGGCACGACGTGAAAATCAAGCAAGATAACTTTTAGTTTCTTGCTTTGCTTTGTATTGTATGGATTATTCGTCAAGAAGGTTGAAGGCAACCGTATTAAAACCTGCATCAACGTAAGTGATTTCACCCGTAATGCCGCTCGCTAAATCACTGCACAAGAAAGCAGCGACATTTCCAACTTCATCGATGGTTACATTGCGGCGTAAAGGCGAAACCCTTTCCGTGTAACCCAACAATTTACCGAAGTTTCCAATACCGGCTGCCGCAAGGGTTTTTATGGGACCTGCGGAAATCGCATTGACCCGTATTCCCTTGGATCCCAAGCTGGAAGCCATGAAACGTACGTTTGCTTCCAGACTCGCTTTGGCCAAACCCATGACGTTATAGTTCGGCATAACACGGACGGCACCTAAGTAACTCAATGTTAATAACGAACCATTCCGGCCTTGCATCAAAGGCAAAGCAGCTTTGGCAAGTGCGGAGAAGCTGTAAGCGCTGATGTCATGAGCGATTTTAAAAGCCTCTCGATTGATGCTTTCGAGAAAATCCCCGGTTAGAGCTTCCCGTGGTGCAAATGCGATCGAGTGGATAATACAATCAAGACTATCCCAATGTTTCCCAAGGTTTTCAAAACAGAGAGAAATTTCTGAATCGCTCGCGACGTTACATGGAAATAATAAGTCACTGTCAAATTCAGCCGCTAATTTCCCGACTCTGTCACGAACTTCTTCACCCTGGTATGTGAAAGCGAGCGATGCGCCTTCACGTTTCATGGCTTTAGCAATGCCGTAAGCGATAGAACGGTTGCTAAGCAATCCGGTGATGAGAACACGTTTATTAGCGAGAAATCCCATGAGTTTTCCTTGTAAAATGGATTAAGTTGATAAATTATAGCGTAAGGGTGGGTATGGGGGAATTCCGTCAAATAGATACGCTATGGATCTTAAATTCAAAACCACTGAAAAAAATTTTCAATTTTAAGCGTTTAACAATGACAAAGTCGTTAATTTCAATCTGCATAGTGATTGTATTATTTTTTTTGATCGCTTGTAGCGAGCAAAATTGGAATAACCCTTATACAGCGGATGATGCCGGAAAAAACATTCTTTATACCGTTTTTACGGAACGACCCAAACATCTCGATCCAGTGCAATCGTATAGTTCCAATGAAATTCAGTTTACTGCGCAGATTTATGAGCCACCCTTACAGTATCATTATCTAAAAAGGCCCTTTGAGCTGATTCCTGCAACAGCGGTCGAGATGCCGACCGTATCATTCTATGATGAAGCGGGTAATCTACTATCAGCGGATACACCCGTGGCCAATATTGCTTACAGTATTTATGAAATTTCTATTAAGCCGGGGATTTATTATCAACCACATCCCGCCTTTGTGAGGAGTCTGAATGGGGATTTTCTTTATCACAGTTTAAGTCAGGAAGCATTGGCATCGATATTTACGCTATCTGATTTTTCTCAAACCAGTACGCGGGAGTTGATCGCTGAAGATTATATCTATCAGATTAAGCGACTGGCTCACCCGAAATTGCATTCGCCTATCTATGAATTGATGGCGGATTATATTGTGGGACTGAGGGAATATGCGACTGAGTTAAAGCAAGTAATTCAGAATTATCCCTTGAAAGATACATTTCTTGATCTAAGAAATCATCAATTGGAGGGTGTGCTGGTGGTTGATAAGTATACCTATCGCGTAAAAATAAAAGGCAAATACCCACAATTCATCTATTGGCTGGCGATGCCATTTTTTGCACCAATTCCTTGGGAAGCCGATCAATTTTTTTCGCAGAGTGGTTTGATTCAAAGAAATATAACGCTGGATTGGTATCCAATCGGAACCGGGCCTTATATGCTCACTGAGAATAATCCCAACCTAAGGATGATGTTAGAAAAAAATCCAAATTTTCGTGATGAATATTTCCCGGCGGAAGGTATGCCAGAAGACGAAGAGAATGGTTTATTAGTGGATGCTGGTGAGAAGTTGCCATTTATCGAAAAAATTGTTTTTACTCGGGAGAGGGAAAGCATTCCTAGATGGAATAAATTCTTACAAGGGTATTATGATGTGAGCGGTATCGGTTCTGATAGTTTTGATCAAGCTGTGCAATTGGTTAGTCAGGGGGAAGCGACGGTTACCGATGCAATGGCGGAACAAGGAATTAGACTTGAAACGGCTGTTGCGGTATCGACATACTATGTGGGTTTCAATATGCTGGATCCGGTAGTTGGAGGTAGAAATAAAGAGGGACGTGAGAGTGCGAGGAAGCTTCGACAAGCGATTTCTCTTGCGGTTGATTATGAGGAATTTATTTCGATTTTTGCGAATGGGCGCGGTATACCCGCGCATAGTCCCATATCACCCGGAATTGCCGGGTATCGTGAGGGAAAAGAAGGAATAAATACGATAGTTTATAACTGGATAAAGGATCAACCGCGGCGTAAATCAATCGAAGTTGCGAAAAAATTGCTTGCAGAAGCCGGTTACCCAAATGGTATCGACCAAAAAACCGGTGCACCGCTAATTTTGTATTTTGATGTAACTGCCAGAAGCTCTGAAGACCGATCAAAGCTCGATTGGATGCGTAAGCAATTCCAGAAATTGAATATTCAATTGATTATTCGAAGCACTGATTACAATCGCTTTCAAGATAAGATCCGCAAAGGAAATGCACAGATTTTTGAATGGGGATGGAATGCCGACTATCCGGATCCCGAGAATTTCTTGTTTTTATTGTATGGACCTCAGAGTAAAGTGGTGAATAGCGGTGAAAACGCAGCCAACTACAGTAATCCGGAATATGATCTTTTGTTTGAGCAAATGAAAAATTTGGAGAATGGGACCCATCGGCAGCAAATAATAGATCGGATGATTGAGATATTACGCTATGATTCTCCTTGGTTATGGGGATATCACCCCAAAGATTATGGCTTATATCATTCATGGTATCAGAATGTTAAGCCCAACAGGCTTTCGAATAATAATTATAAGTATTTTAAAATTGACGCAGTTCAAAGAGCGCAGAAACAACGCGAATGGAATGATCCAGTATTGTGGCCAATTATCCTTGTTGTCGCGATAATCGTTGTGGGGCTTGTTCCAGCGATGGTAGCGCTTCGGCGTCGTGAGCACAGTATTGGTGTTCGTACGTTTCCATCATAATTGTTAATTAACTTGCTTTAACAGTGTTTATATACATCATTCGCCGCATTGTATACGCTATTCCGATTCTGATTGGTGTCAATCTGCTTACATTTGCTCTTTTTTTTGTTGTCAATACGCCTGATGATATGGCACGGATGCAATTGGGAATTAAATATGTGACTCCCGAAGCAATCGAAAAATGGAAAAGCGAGCGAGGCTATGATAAGCCGTTATTGTTTAATCGTGATGAAGCAGGGATGGGGAGACTAACCCAGACAATTTTTTTTGAAAAATCACTGGCAATGTTTGTTCTGGATTTTGGAAGAGCGGACGATGGAAGAGACATTGCAAATGAGATCAAGTCGCGAATGATGCCAAGTCTGGCCATCGCTCTGCCGGTATTCATTCTTGGATTATTTGTTTATATTTCTTTTGCGTTATTGATGGTTTTTTTTCGTGCAACGAATATCGATTTCTGGGGAGTGGTTTTGTGTGTGGCATTGATGTCAATTTCCAGTCTGTTTTATATCATCGTTGGGCAGTTTATAGTCAGCAAAGTATGGCATTGGGTGCCGATATCAGGATTTGGAGACGGGCTGGATGCAATTAAATTTTTACTTCTACCGGTAGTAATTGGAATCATCAGTAGTGCAGGCTCGCACATTCGCTGGTATCGAACAATTTTTCTGGAAGAAATGAATAAGGAATATGTTCGTACAGCCAGAGCTAAAGGATTATCTGAGCGCTTTGTTTTATTCAGGCATGTATTAAGAAACGCGTTAATTCCGATTCTAACGGGCGCTGTAGTGGTAATTCCTTTATTGTTTTTAGGTAGCTTGCTGGTTGAATCGTTCTTTGGTATTCCCGGTCTTGGGAGTTATACAATTGATGCGATTAATTCGCAAGATTTCGCGGTAGTTCGATCGATGGTTTTTTTAGGATCGATTCTTTATATTGTCGGTTTAATATTGACTGATATTTCATATACATTTGTTGATCCTAGAATTCGTTTAGCCTAAGAAATGTTGTAAATCGATGTAATCATCCAATTGTTATTATGTTTTCCTAAAGGCTATATAATAAAATGAATGCTTTTTTAGCGGACCGATTTTTGTGAATCTGAGTAGAACTTAATTGACTTATGGCTACAATCTATTCATAATTGCCGATTTCTTTTGGAGGGGTTCCCGAGCGGTCAAAGGGATCAGACTGTAAATCTGACGGCTCTGCCTTCGAAGGTTCGAATCCTTCCCCCTCCACCAGGTTATGAAAGTGCTAAGAATGATTGCGGCTCGGTTTTTTTGTTGGGGAGTCTAATTATTCTCGCATGTTGTGTATAAGTTATAAGTGCGGGTGTAGCTCAATGGTAGAGCAGAAGCCTTCCAAGCTTACGACGAGGGTTCGATTCCCTTCACCCGCTCCAGTTGATGTTGTATATCAAATGGTTGTGATTGTAAATGCTTGCCCATGTAGCTCAGTGGTAGAGCACTCCCTTGGTAAGGGAGAGGTCGCCAGTTCAATTCTGGCCATGGGCTCCATAGGTTGTATGATGGATTGATATGGTTTAAGCGCGCAAAGGGGAAACATAATGGCAAAGAGTAAATTTGAGCGGTCGAAGCTACACGTGAATGTGGGAACGATAGGGCATGTGGATCACGGGAAGACGACGCTGACGGCGGCGATAACGACGATATTGACGAAGAAGTTTGGCGGCGAGGCGAAGAGTTATGATCAAATTGATTCGGCGCCGGAGGAAAGGGCTCGAGGCATTACTATCAATACAGCGCACGTGGAATATGAAACCGCCAATCGCCATTATGCGCATGTTGACTGTCCTGGTCATGCGGATTATGTGAAGAATATGATAACGGGAGCAGCGCAGATGGATGGAGCGATTCTGGTCGTTTCTGCAGCGGACGGACCGATGCCCCAAACGCGTGAGCATATTCTGTTGGCCCGCCAAGTAGGCGTACCTTACATCATTGTGTATATGAACAAAGCGGATATGGTTGATGATAAGGAATTGATCGAGTTGGTGGAAATGGAAATCCGCGAATTGCTATCTAAATACGAATTTCCTGGTGATGACACGCCGATCATTATAGGGTCGGCTTTAAAAGCATTGGAAGGTGACCAAAGTGAAATTGGCGAACCATCCATCCTGAAGTTAGCGGAAGCGTTGGATAGTTATATACCACAACCTGAGCGAGCAATTGATGGTGCGTTCATTATGCCGGTGGAAGATGTTTTCTCGATATCGGGTCGCGGAACCGTTGTGACCGGTAGGGTGGAGAGAGGGATTATCAAAGTAGGCGAAGAGATAGAGATCGTTGGATTAAAACCGACGCTGAAGACAGTATGTACGGGCGTGGAAATGTTTCGCAAGTTGTTGGATCAAGGCCAAGCCGGAGACAATGTTGGGGTATTGCTGCGTGGAACGAAGCGGGAAGAAGTTGAGCGTGGGCAGGTGCTGGCAAAGCCGGGTAGCATATCCCCTCACACAAAATTCACGGCCGAGATTTATGTATTGAGTAAGGAAGAAGGCGGAAGACATACGCCATTTTTTCCAGGTTACCGTCCACAGTTTTATTTTAGAACAACAGACGTGACGGGGGCGATTGAATTACCGGCGGGCACAGAGATGGTGATGCCTGGAGATAATGTATCGGTGACAGTGAATTTAATAGCACCAATTGCGATGGAAGAAGGGTTGCGGTTTGCAATACGAGAAGGCGGCAGGACTGTTGGGGCCGGCGTCGTCGCAAAAATTATTGAATGATTCTGTGAAAATATTTTGTTTGGAACAATAATTGTTTTGTTAATTCTTCGTTAGTGATAGAAAAAGAGTTCAGAGGTATAGGCCAGTAGCTCAATTGGCAGAGCGTCGGTCTCCAAAACCGAAGGTTGGGGGTTCGATGCCCTCCTGGCCTGCCACATTTGTCATGGAGCATTTTTACAAGCAAAATCACGAAGCTTTTGCTGGTGATGCATGAGATCAATAAAAATAAATCCAGAGGGTTAAATTGTTGTGATGAATAAGTTAAAGCTCGTGCTTGTAGTCACTTTTATCGTGATGGGCATTGCAGGTTTCATTTACCTGAATGAAAGCGCCATGGTTATCCGTGTTTTGTCCATTCTAATAGGGTTGATTCTCGCTGCAATCACAGCACGGTTTACAACTCAGGGGCAAGATTTTTTCGTGTTTTGTAAAGAATCAATTGAAGAAACAAAGAAGGTAGTTTGGCCAAACCGGAAAGAGACACTTCAAACATCTGGTGTGGTTTTTGCGTTTGTTATTGCAATGGCTTTATTTTTATGGCTTATAGACGCTGCATTAATGTCTCTCGTGAAACTTATGATGAATCAAGACACTTGATGTGTTCTCTCAGAGGAAAGAATGAGTAAGAAATGGTATGTGGTTCACGCTTATTCGGGGTATGAGAAAAGTGTACAACGCGCATTAAAAGATCGAATTGACCGAGCAGGGATGCAGGATAAATTTGGTCAAATTTTGGTACCGGTGGAAGAGGTCATCGAGATGAAAAGCGGTCAGAAGAATATTACTGAACGAAAATTTTTTCCCGGTTATGTGTTGGTTGAAATGGAAATGTCAGATGATACGTGGCATCTGGTGAAGAACACAGAAAAAGTGACAGGATTTGTTGGTGGCTCAGCGATGAAGCCGACGCCGATCAGTCAAAAGGAAGTTGATAGTATCCTGCATCAAATCCAAGAAGGGGTGGAAAAGCCCAAACCGAAGATTCTGTTTGAAATTGGTGAGGCGGTGCGTGTAAAGGATGGGCCGTTCACAGATTTTCACGGTAATGTGGAAGATGTCAATTACGATAAGAGTAAACTACGAGTATCTGTTTCAATTTTTGGTCGGCCGACTCCAGTAGAGTTAGATTTTAATCAAGTAGAAAAGACTTAATTTTTTTTAGGACTTTGAGGGTTTTCAAACTTTCTTAAGTTTTAAATTTATAAACGGGGAGAATGGATAGCCATTCGTTTGGACCCAGCAAGGAGATTTCTGTGGCAAAAAAAATAATTGGTTATATTAAATTACAAGTTCCGGCAGGTAAGGCAAACCCGAGCCCACCGATTGGCCCCGCATTAGGTCAACGGCAATTGAATATTATGGAATTCTGCAAAGCTTTTAACGCAGCTACGCAGAAGATGGAGCCGGGGCTACCAGTGCCAGTGATAATTACAGCCTACGCTGATAAGAGTTTTACATTTGTAATGAAAACGACACCTGCTACAGTCTTAATCAAGAAGGCGGCGGGGGTGGGAAAAGGCAGTTCAAAACCTCACTTGGATAAAGTTGGAAAGTTGACTCGCAGTCAGGCGGAAGAAATAGCAAAAACGAAGATGCCTGATTTGACAGCAGCTAATATGGATGCGGCAGTTCGTACTATTGCCGGCAGTGCGAGAAGCATGGGCATTGAAGTAGAGGGCATATAAAATGGCACGTTCATCAAAACGCTATAGAACCCTTATCGGGAAAGTTGATCGTAATAAAGCCTATCTGATCGAAGAAGCATTGAGGCTTGTAAAGGAGTCGGCAACTGCTAAGTTTAATGAATCGATTGATGTGGCGGTTAATTTAGGTATTGATGCTAAAAAATCTGACCAAGCAGTGCGTGGATCGGTTGTTTTGCCTGCTGGCACAGGAAAGACCGTGCGAGTCGCAGTATTTGCGCAGGGTGACAAGGCTAAGGAAGCGCAGGAGGCTGGCGCGGATATAGTTGGATTTGAAGATCTAGCTGCTGAGATAAAATCGGGAGTAATAAATTTTGATGTCGCAATCGCGAGTCCAGATGCCATGAGAGTAGTAGGTCAACTGGGGCAAATTTTGGGACCGCGCAGCCTAATGCCAAATCCGAAAGTTGGTACAGTGACGACGGATATCGCTGGCGCCGTAAAAAATGCAAAGGCCGGTCAGGTACAGTTTAGAGCTGATAAAACAGGCATTATCCATTGTACGATCGGTCGCGCTTCGTTTGAAATTGATGCGTTAAAGCAAAACTTATTGGCTCTGATTGATGCACTGAACAAGGCTAAGCCGGCTTCGTCAAAAGGTATTTATCTAAGGAAAGTATCTATATCAAGCACTATGGGTATTGGTGTGCGAGTAGATCAAACAAATATTGTGTAGCAATAGAACTTTGGGCCACAGCATAACAGTTGGTATGTATGTGGATTATCAAAGACCACTGGGGTAATTTTCGAGTAAATAAGCGGTTAGATGCTTCTTACTTGCACAATGTAATTACTTAAAAACTTAGCGATTAGAAGTAATGAGTATGAATTGCTGTATTTTTCTAATCGGTGAGTACCCAGCGCAGATGGTGTACCCAGAACAGGATTTTTTCCTGGTTTAAGGTCGCCAGTTTGTAGTGCTTTGAAGATATATTTCTTTTATCTTTTTAGTGCTATTTTTACTGATGGAGAGTGAACCTTGAGTCTTAATCTTGAAGAGAAAAAGGCAATAGTAGCGGAAGTAAGTGCGCAAGTTGCAAATGCTAAAGCGATTATTATTGCTGAGTATCGAGGGATAGAAGTTGGTCAAATGACGCAGTTGAGAGCGAAGACTCGTGAATCTGGAGTTTATTTCCGAGTTGTCAAAAATTCACTGGTGCGTCGCGCTGTTGCTGAAACACCTTATGCAGGATTGGCGAAGCATATGGTAGGTCCTTTGGTGTATGGCATTAGTGCTGATCCAGTAGCTGCTGCAAAAGTGCTGCATGAATTTTCGAGAAATAACGAAAAATTTGTGATTAAGATAGGTGCGCTTGGTGAGCATGTCATGTCGATTGGTGAGATTGCTGCACTCGCTTCGTTGCCTAGTCGTGAGGAGTTGCTTTCTAAGTTATTGGGAACAATGCAAGCACCTGTCGCCAAATTTGTTCAAACGCTTAATGAGGTACCTGCAAGATTTGTACGTGGTTTGGCTATGGTACGTGATAGCAAGTAGTGTACGAATTTCATTTGATCGGATCAAACATAGTTTAAAAAATAACCAGGAGAGAAATAATGGCAGTAACAAAAGATGAAATTTTAGATGCAATTGCAAATATGTCAGTACTGGAACTGTCGCAATTGATTAAAGAGATGGAAGAGAAGTTTGGAGTATCAGCGGCAGCGGCGGCTGTTGCTGTTGCTGCACCGGCTGCTGGAGCGAGTGGCGCCCCCGCTGCTGCCGAACAAACCGAGTTTACAGTAATTCTATCGGCTGCAGGTGAAAGTAAAGTGAATGTGATCAAGGTCGTGAGAGCTGTAACCGGATTAGGCCTAAAAGAAGCTAAGGATTTGGTTGATGGTGCGCCAAAACCTCTCAAAGAAGGCGTATCTAAGGATGAAGCGACCAGTATTCAGAAGCAATTGGTAGAAGCTGGAGCAACCTGCGAAATTAAATAAAAAAATATCGTTTGATCGGGCTGGTGCGCAATTCAAGCCACCAGCCTTTGGTATTTTTATAAATTGAGTTGATATGTAGATGTGGGCCTTTAAATAATTGAAAATTATTTAGCCTTAACCCCTCGAACCACTATCTTCTTTTCCCGGAGATAATTCATGAGCTATTCGTTCACAGAGAAAAAACGTATTCGTAAAAGTTTTGCCAAACGAGCAAGCGTCTTACCGATTCCATTTCTTCTCGCTACCCAGCTCGAATCTTATGCTGCATTTTTACAAGAGTATGTGCAACCTAATAAACGCCTGAATCATGGACTGCAAGCGGCATTTAATTCTATTTTTCCAATTGAAAGTCACACCAAGAATGCGCGTCTGGATTTTATTAGCTATGAGCTGGGAACACCGGTTTTTGATGTTAAGGAGTGTCAACAACGCGGATTGACTTATGCATCTCCGTTACGTGCCCGGGTAAGGCTGACAATTATGGATAAGGAAATATCCAAGCCGACTGTCAAGGAAGTCAAGGAACAAGAAGTTTATATGGGCGAGATTCCGCTGATGACTGAAACGGGCTCGTTTGTCATTAATGGTACCGAGCGGGTGATAGTCTCACAGTTACATCGTTCACCAGGTGTATTTTTTGAACATGACCGTGGTAAAACTCACTCTTCTGGAAAGCTTTTATTTTCTGCGAGAATTATCCCTTACCGAGGGTCCTGGCTTGATTTCGAATTTGATCCCAAGGATTGTCTATATTTTAGAATAGATCGCCGTCGGAAAATGCCGGTAACAACCTTATTAAAGGCTATCGGCTGTTCTGCGGAACAGATACTGCAAGAATTTTTTATTTTTGATGTTTTTCATTTTACCGATAAAAATATACAGTTTGAACTAGTTCCGGAACGTTTACGCGGAGAAGTGGCAAGTTTTGATATCTTCACCAAGAGTAAAAAATTAATAGCTCAGAAGGATAAACGCATTACTGCAAAACATATTCGTGAAATGCAGGAAGCTAAGATTGACCAGTTGGATGTTCCTGAAGAATTTTTGTTGGGAAGAATTCTCGCGCAGAATATTATCGATAAGGAAACCGGAGAAATTATTGCTTTAGCCAATGATGAAATTACTGAAGAAACTTTGGTTAAGTTCAGGAGTGCCGGTATTAAAAAAATCAACACATTGTATGTGAATGACTTGAATCACGGCGCATATATTTCCCAAACGTTAAAAATAGATGAAACAACCGATGAAATGAACGCTCAGGTTGCTATCTATCGCATGATGCGGCCAGGGGAGCCTCCTACTGAGGAAGCGGTAAAAGCATTATTTTTTGGATTGTTCTATTCTCCGGAGCGATACGATTTATCCGTTGTGGGTAGGATGAAATTTAATCGTAGAGTTGGCAGGGCTGAGCTTACAGGAGAGCAGACGCTCTCTAATGCAGATATTATTGCGGTTATAAAAATTCTAGTTGAGCTTCGGAATGGGCGAGGGGAAATTGACGATATAGATCATCTCGGCAATCGACGGGTGCGTTCGGTGGGAGAGTTGGCAGAAAATCAATTTAGAGCAGGCTTGGTAAGGGTGGAACGTGCCGTAAAAGAGCGCTTGAGCCAGGCGGAATCGGAGAATCTGATGCCACACGATCTGATTAATGCTAAACCGGTATCTGCTGCCGCACGAGAATTTTTTGGATCGAGTCAATTATCGCAGTTTATGGATCAAACGAATCCGCTATCGGAAGTGACTCATAAGCGACGTATTTCGGCACTCGGACCGGGAGGTCTGACAAGAGAGAGAGCCGGTTTTGAAGTGCGAGATGTGCATCCGACGCATTATGGCCGTGTGTGTCCTATTGAAACACCGGAAGGTCCGAATATCGGTTTAATAAATTCACTGGCTCTATACGCGCGTACGAATGAGTATGGATTTATAGAGACTCCGTACAGCAAGGTGAAAAATGGCAGGGTAACCCAAGAGATTGATTATCTTTCTGCAATTGAGGAAGGTAATTATATGATTGCACAGGCTAATGCTGAGCTGGATCATGACAATAAACTGATTAGCGAAATGGTTTCTTGCCGACAGAAGAATGAGTTTACGCTTTCCTCTCCAGATCGAATTGAATATGTCGACGTAGCACCGGCGCAAATTGTTTCTGTTGCCGCCTCATTGATACCTTTCCTGGAGCATGATGATGCAAACCGCGCTTTAATGGGATCCAACATGCAACGCCAAGCCGTGCCATGTTTACGTCCTGAGAAACCGCTTGTCGGCACCGGTATTGAGCGAGTAGTGGCGGTTCATTCTGGTACTACCGTAAGGGCTAAGCGGGGTGGGGTTGTCGATTATGTCGATGCTAGCCGGATTGTAGTGCGTGTACATGATGCGGAAACTCGGGTTGGCGAAGTTGGCGTGGATATTTATAACCTGATTAAATACACACGTTCCAATCAAAATACCAATATTAATCAGCGTCCATTGGTTAAAGTAGGGGACAACATCAGCAAGGACGATGTAATTGCTGATGGAGCTTCTACCGACATGGGTGAGCTGGCTTTAGGGCAAAACATGCTCGTGGCGTTCATGCCATGGAATGGGTATAACTTCGAAGATTCAATCCTGATCTCGGAAAGAGTTGTTGCGGAAGATCGTTTTACTTCGATACATATCGAAGAATTATCGGTTGTAAGTCGAGATACTAAACTGGGAACAGAAGAGATAACCGCTGACATACCAAACTTATCTGAGCATCAACTGGGTCGACTTGACGAGTCGGGTATTGTATATATCGGAGCAGAGGTGGAAGCGGGCGATGTCTTAGTCGGTAAAGTGACACCGAAAGGGGAGACACAACTAACCCCCGAGGAAAAATTATTACGCGCAATTTTTGGTGAGAAAGCATCTGATGTGAAAGATACTTCATTGCGAGTTCCATCCGGGATTTCGGGAACCGTGATCGATGTGCAGGTATTTACCAGAGAAGGTATCGAACGTGATAAACGTGCTCAAAAGATTATCGACGATGAGTTGGTTCGCTACAAAAAAGACTTGGCCGATCAGATGCGTATTGTAGAAGAGGATGCGTTTGCGCGGCTTGAACGTTTGTTAATCGGAAAGATTGCAACAGGCGGACCGAATAAGCTGGGCAAAGGAAAAGAAATCTCAACCGAATACTTAAAGAGTTTGGATCCCCATTATTGGTTTGATATCCGATTGGCTGATGAAGATGCGAGCATACAGCTTGAACAAGTGCGTGAGAGCATGGCGCAAAAACGAAAAGCATTTGATGCTGCTTTTGAAGAAAAGAAGAAAAAGCTTACTCAAGGCGATGAGCTTGCCCCTGGTGTGCAAAAAATGGTCAAGATTTACATTGCTGTCAAACGGCGATTACAGCCGGGCGACAAAATGGCCGGACGGCATGGAAATAAAGGGGTGATATCCAAAATTGTACCATTGGAAGATATGCCTTATATGGCTGATGGAACTCCCGTTGATGTGGTATTAAATCCATTGGGTGTTCCTTCTAGGATGAATGTCGGTCAAATTCTTGAAGTGCACCTGGGATGGGCAGCCAAAGGATTAGGGAAGAAAATCGACGGAATGCTTAAATCGCAACAAAATGCAGATGAAATAAAGGGATTTTTGGATAAAATTTATAATACAAGCGGTAAAAAAGAAGAATTATCAACATTGTCAAATGGCGAAGTTCTGTCATTAGCAAGCAATTTAATTGACGGCGTTCCATTTGCTACACCTGTATTTGATGGAGCAACTGAGGATGAGATCAAAAATATGCTGGAACTCGCGGGACTACCCAAGTCGGGGCAAGTTACGCTATATGATGGTCGGACAGGAGAAGCTTTTGACCGACCGGTGACGGTTGGGTATATGCATGTCTTGAAATTACATCATCTGGTGGATGATAAGATGCATGCGCGATCGACGGGTCCTTATAGTCTGGTGACTCAACAACCGCTGGGTGGTAAAGCTCAATTTGGCGGTCAGCGCTTTGGTGAGATGGAGGTTTGGGCACTGGAGGCGTATGGCGCCGCTTATACGCTACAGGAAATGCTGACAGTGAAATCGGATGATGTCACAGGTCGTACTAAAGTTTATGAAAGTATTGTGAAAGGTGATCATAAAATTGATGCCGGAATGCCAGAATCATTTAATGTATTGGTAAAAGAAATACGTTCGCTGGGAATGGATATCGATCTTGAGCAACATTGATTATTTGAAAATTAATAAAAAATAATTAAAGCGTTAATCAGTTGTTCATGTTTTTTGATTATGAGTTGATAGCCCCCTGATTTTTACAGGAGTGACGAATGAAAGCACTGCTAGATTTATTTAAACAAGTTACCTATAAAGAAGAGTTTGATGCCATCAAAATCGGGCTTGCCTCTCCAGAGAAAATTCGTTCCTGGTCATATGGAGAAGTAAAGAAACCGGAAACGATCAATTATCGTACTTTTAAACCGGAAAGAGATGGATTGTTTTGCGCCAAGATTTTTGGGCCGGTTAAGGACTATGAATGCTTGTGTGGGAAATATAAACGTCTGAAGCATCGTGGGGTGATTTGCGAGAAGTGCGGTGTTGAAGTGACTTTATCGAAGGTGCGGCGTGAGCGAATGGGGCATATCGAATTGGCGTCGCCCGTATCGCATATCTGGTTTTTGAAATCATTGCCATCTCGTTTGGGGATGGTATTGGATATGACGCTCCGCGACATCGAGAGAGTTCTCTATTTTGAAGCGTATGTAGTTACAGATCCTGGTCTGACACCTTTGACACGATGTCAGTTGCTTACTGAAGAAGATTACTTGATTAAAACCGAAGAATACGGTGATGATTTCAGCGCCAGCATGGGTGCGGAAGGGATTCGTGATTTACTAGGTAATCTCGATATAACAGTCGAGATAGAGAATCTTCGACGTGAAATGGAATCAACAGGCTCTGAAACAAAGATAAAGAAAATCTCAAAACGCTTGAAATTACTTGAAGCTTTTAATAAGTCCGGAATTAAACCGCAATGGATGATATTGACGGTTTTGCCTGTATTACCGCCAGATCTTCGTCCTTTAGTTCCTTTGGATGGTGGGCGATTTGCAACTTCGGACCTGAACGATTTATATAGACGTGTAATTAATCGGAATAATCGATTGAAACGGCTACTTGAATTAAAAGCTCCAGAAATTATTGTTCGCAACGAAAAACGTATGCTGCAAGAAGCTGTTGATTCGTTACTGGATAACGGCCGTCGCGGTAAAGCGATGACCGGAGCCAATAAACGCGCGCTTAAGTCTTTGGCGGATATGATCAAAGGAAAAGGCGGTCGTTTTCGTCAAAACCTGCTTGGTAAGCGTGTCGATTATTCTGGGCGTTCAGTTATCGTGGTAGGACCTCAGTTAAAACTTCACCAATGTGGATTACCCAAGAAAATGGCGCTGGAGTTATTCAAGCCATTTATCTTCAATAAACTCGAGATAATGGGAATCGCAAGCACCATAAAAGCGGCGAAACGTGAGGTTGAAAATGAGAGTCCGGTGGTATGGGATATACTTGAGGATGTTATCCGTGAACATCCGGTCATGCTGAATAGAGCGCCAACTCTACACCGGTTGGGTATTCAAGCTTTTGAGCCCGTTCTGGTTGAAGGCAAAGCAATTCAATTGCATCCATTAGTGTGCGCTGCTTTTAATGCGGATTTCGATGGTGATCAGATGGCTGTGCATGTGCCGCTTTCGTTGGAAGCGCAAATGGAATGTCGCACGTTAATGATGTCGACAAATAACGTGTTATCTCCAGCGAATGGCGAACCGATTATTGTGCCGTCGCAAGATATTGTATTGGGGCTGTATTACTTGACACGTGAGAAAGTGGGTGCGCGCGGTGAGGGCATGCTTTTTCAGAATTTCAGTGAAGTATCAAGAGCCTATGAAAGTAGGAACGTAGAATTGAATGCTAAGATTACGGTCAGGATCAAAGAATATGATACGAAAGCCGATGGTGAGCGCTATGAAAAAATTACTCGCTATGAAACAACCGTAGGCCGGACATTATTGTTTGAGATTTTTCCTCCGGGATTGCCATTCTTGCTGCTCAATAAAACGCTTAAAAAGAAAGAAATTTCAAAACTTATTAATGCCAGTTTTAGGCGTTGCGGATTACGCGAAACAGTCATTTTTGCGGATAAATTGATGTATGCAGGTTTTAGCTATGCAACAAGGGCTGGTATTTCTATTTGCGCGGATGATATGTTAGTTCCGACCCAGAAGGGAGAGATAATTGCAGCCGCAGAGAAAGAAGTTAAAGAAATTGAAGGGCAATACACTTCGGGACTGGTGACGCAGGGCGAACGCTATAATAAAGTTGTTGATATTTGGGGTCGTGCGGGTGACCAGGTTGCCAAGGCCATGATGAATCAACTGGGTGTAGAGCCGGTAATTGATCAGGCGAGTGGTAAGGTACAACTCGGAGAAGATCAAAAACAACTGACGCAAGAATCATTTAATTCGATTTACATGATGGCGGATTCCGGAGCGCGTGGTTCTGCGGCGCAGATACGTCAATTATCAGGTATGCGTGGATTGATGGCCAAACCAGATGGTTCCATCATCGAAACACCGATCACTGCTAATTTCCGGGAAGGTTTAAATGTTTTGCAGTATTTTATTTCGACCCATGGTGCACGTAAGGGTCTGGCGGATACTGCGCTTAAGACCGCAAATTCTGGTTATTTGACAAGACGGTTGGTCGATGTTACCCAAGATCTGGTTGTAACAGAGGAAGACTGTGACACGGGTAATGGGGTGGTCATGAAGGCGCTGGTTGAAGGCGGCGAGATTATTGAAGCTTTAAGAGAAAGAATACTGGGCCGAGTTGTAGCAAGTGATGTGATAAATCCAGAAAATCAAGAAATAGTTTTTTCTGCAGGTGTATTACTTGACGAGGATGCTGTTGAATTAATAGAAACACTTGGCATTGATGAAGTGAAAGTGCGCACACCATTGACATGTGAAACCCGCTATGGGTTATGTGCAAAATGCTATGGTAGGGATTTGGGGCGTGGCACGCCTGTCAATGTCGGAGAAGCAGTTGGAGTAATAGCAGCACAATCAATTGGTGAACCCGGTACACAATTAACAATGCGTACCTTCCATATTGGCGGTGCTGCGTCAAGGACTGCAGTGGTAAGTCAAGTGGAAAGTAAATCGAGTGGAACAGTGCATTACTCATCGACGATGCGCTATGTAACTAATGCGCAGAATGAATTGATTGCCATTTCGCGAAGCGGTGAGATCATTATACAAGATGAGAATGGCCGTGAGCGTGAAAGACATAAGGCTTCTTATGGTGCGACACTGTTAGTTCGCAATGGCGAAGCTGTTAAAGCAGGTCAAGTATTAACAACATGGGATCCGCATACTCGTCCAATTATCACGGAATATGCCGGCAAAGTGCGGTTTGAGAATGTAGAAGAAGGTGTCACGGTTGCTAAACAAATTGATGAAGTAACTGGCTTATCTACATTGGTGGTTATTGACCCGAAACGTCGAGGCGTTATTCAATCGAAAGGGTTGCGACCACTAGTTAAGTTTCTTGACGATGATGGCAATGAAATCAAAATGGTTGGTAGCAATCAACCCGTAAGCATTACTTTCCAAATCGGCTGTATTATTACCGTGAGAGATGGTCAACAAGTAACTGTCGGGGAGGTATTGGCTCGAATACCGCAAGAGACTTCTAAAACAAGGGATATTACAGGTGGCTTGCCTCGTGTTGCAGAACTGTTTGAAGCAAGATCACCAAAAGATGCGGGAATGCTGGCAGAAGTAACTGGAATAGTTTCTTTTGGAAAAGATACAAAAGGAAAACAGCGTTTAATTATTACGGATCTTGAGGGCGTTACGCATGAATACTTGATTCCGAAAGATAAACACGTGATGGCTCATGATGGACAAGTTGTTAATAAAGGAGAAATCATTGTTGATGGCCCTGCAGATCCGCGTGATATCTTAAGGTTACAAGGGGTGGAAGCATTGGCACGGTATATCACGGATGAGGTGCAGGATGTATATAGACTGCAAGGTGTCAGGATTAATGACAAGCATATTGAAGTTATTGTGCGCCAAATGCTCAGACGTGTTCAGGTAGTGAGTGCCGGTGATTCATCTTTCATTCCGGGTGAGCAAGTCGAACGTGCTGATTTACTCATTGAAAACGAACGGTTGATCGCCGAGAAGAAATTGCCAGCGACCTATGAATTTATGTTGCTTGGTATTACGAAAGCATCGCTATCTACAGATTCGTTTATTTCTGCGGCATCATTCCAGGAAACAACTCGTGTGTTGACTGAAGCTGCTATCATGGGCAAAAAAGATGAGTTACGTGGATTGAAAGAGAACGTAATAGTTGGCAGATTAGTGCCGGCTGGCACAGGATTAACATTCCACAGCAAACGAAAAAATCAATTAAAAACCATAGAATTTGGATTTGAGTCAAATATTTCAATCGATAGTGCTGTTTAGAATTTTATGGATTAAGTCTTTAGCAACTCGG
>NZ_JAHBZY010000015.1 GCF_019635155.1 Nitrosomonas sp.
TATGGCACAACGAGTGGCGCGTCGAGCGCGAGCTATGACATGTCGCTGTGGTACGATTCCAAGTACTACAAACTGGGCATGGCGACCATGCTTCTGGTAGCGATATTTTGGATTTGGTACCAAAGGACCTTTGCGTATTCGCACGGGATGGACTCAATGGAACCGGAATTTGACAAAGTGTGGATGGGACTGTGGCGAGTGCACATGACCCTGATGCCGTTGTTTGCGTTGGTAACCTGGGGTTGGATATTGAAGACCCGTGACACCAAAGAACAATTGGACAACCTGGACACCAAACTGGAAATGAAACGTTATTTCTACTGGATGATGTGGCTGGGTGTGTATTTGTTTGGTGTTTACTGGGGCGGCAGCTTCTTCACCGAGCAAGATGCAAGCTGGCACCAAGTGATTATTCGTGACACGAGCTTCACGCCAAGTCACGTAGTGGTGTTTTACGGCTCATTCCCGATGTACATTGTATGCGGCGTTGCTTCATACCTGTACGCGATGACCCGTCTGCCACTGTACAGCCGCGGCACATCGTTCCCGTTGGTAATGGCGATTGCTGGCCCATTGATGATTCTGCCGAACGTAGGTTTGAACGAATGGGGTCATGCATTCTGGTTCATGGAAGAGCTGTTTAGCGCGCCATTGCACTGGGGATTTGTGATTCTGGGCTGGGCAGGTTTATTCTCGGGCGGTATTGCAGCGCAAATCATCACCCGTTACTCTAACCTGACCGACGTAACCTGGAATGGTTCAAGCAGAGAGATTCTGAACAATCGCATTGTTCCTTAATCCGTCGTCAGATGTTATGACATCGCCCCGCTGCCCTGGTTACCGGGCGGCGGATTCCATCCCCCAAAAACTCATTTCCCCTAATCAATCCATCCGGCGCATTGATCCATACGCTAGGCGACTCCGAGTACTCTTTTTCTCCATCATGCCGGCTTTAATTTCATGGAAGACTTGATCCTGGTTATTCAGCAATGGGTGCCGATCAATGTACTCATTGGTCTGACGATCACATCCATTATCAGTTTTATTGGATCGTTAATCGCCATTCCATGGATTCTGATTCGCCTGCCAAGCGACTATTTCGACTTACGCGTTCCTCGTCACTGGATGAAAGACCGTCACCTTGTGTTACGCACTATTGGATTGATCATCAAGAATGTTACCGGCGCTATTTTTCTGTTTGCTGGTTTTCTCATGCTGTTTCTGCCCGGACAAGGCCTGCTTACAATGCTGATAGGAATCTCTTTTATTGATTTCCCGGGCAAACGTAAACTGGAAGCCAAGATTGTCGGGCAGCCGGTCATATTGAATGCCATTAATGCGATGCGTCGAAAATTTAACAAGCCTCCATTAACTCTGTCATGAAATCCGGAAAATAAGCGGATTTGGACCAACAAAGTACTCAAGCTATCGCAAAACAGATGCAGCCAAACCTACTCGCTAGCTTTCTTCAATCCATATACTTAGCTGCGACAATTTGCCACATTTTATCATTCCAGGTTTACAGGCAAAATCCACGCTAACCGATATTTTGCAAAGTATTCTGGATATCAATGAACCACCCATTGTTTCAAACTAAATCAAATAGAGGAAACGCCGTGCTGCATCATTGGAGTCCCAGTCGCCGTCATCAGTCGTGCTTGCTTTGACTTGATAAATGCCTGATGTTTCAAAATGCGTCTTTCAACAAGTGATCGAAGAGCTAGAGCGCATTGATCGCTTTTGCCGATTTATGCACATAACCGGATAATTTCGTTCCCTGCGAGTTACACCCATTTAGCCACCGGATTCTGGCGAAATGGGTGTTTTTTTACACTCAAGCTCTCCATCAAGAAATCAGATGGAAATTACGATACGAGCAATCCGATTTCGCAGCTCGTTATCATGAAAAATGACACCGCATCTCCGGTCCGGAAATGATATCAGAATACATAATTTCCTAATTAATCATTATTTTCAGTAACCTGCGTCAATTTGCCGCATTTACTTTTTTTGTAATACGCACATAATGAAAATGTGCACGCAAAAAGCAATCGTGTTGATTCAAATTCAGTTGCAAATCCCGGCAAGTTCGATTTCCAAGTCCCCGCAGAAATTACAAAAATGACTAATGAGGCTGATTTTACGTGACAGAAAAATTTTTCGCTTTAAACCCGCAGCTAATCCGGCACAAACAATTATTTAATCGGAAAAAACTCATTCTACCGATTCGTTCGAAATGCTGTACATCGCAATTGAAAGCCGCAATCCTCCGGCCATTTTCTTTGATCGCGCTACTGACGATCATCGTCTATTCGCAATTGTCTTTCGATCATGACTGGAATGAAGGATTCCAGCACCCTCTGACCGGATGGGATCACATTCTTTGCATGATCGCGGTTGGTGTTTGGGCGGCCCAAATGCGCGGGCAAGCCATGTGGGTATTACCGGTTGTTTTTGTCAGTGTTATGAGCCTCGGTAGCTTGGCCGGAGCATTCAACCTGATTATTCCGGGTGCAGAGGCCATGATTCTATTATCCTGCCTCACATTAAGTGCTTTAATCGTGCGTGGTATCCGGTTCGATACTTCCATCAACATCGCGATCATTTCATTGTTTGCATTTTTTCATGGTTACGTACATGGACAAGAAATCGCCGCACCCACCAGTCTTGTTTTTTATATCGCGGGTTTCGTATTTGCTACTTTGCTGTTGCATGGCGTCGGCATTTTGATTTCGCAATTGCTTTTGTTGTTGATTACCTTTTTTGTCAGCACCGGCCTCAATGCTCAAGGAAAAGATTTATCGCCTCATTCGAATACCGCAAAACCAAATGCCCATTTTGACAAGCTGGCACATACCGTTTTGGATGAAATATCCGTCCACGGCCGTGCAGACAAATTAATCGGTATTGCCGATTCCGCGTCACAAGGCAAAGTCGGACAAGATCAAATCCGATACCGACCGATTATCCGCCCTGGAGAAGTTCTTGAAACGGTACCGGGATTAATCGCCACCCAACACAGCGGGGAAGGTAAAGCCAATCAATATTTCTTGCGTGGATTCAATCTGGATCATGGCACCGATTTTTTAACGCAAATCGAAGGCGTGCCGGTCAACCAGCTCTCACACGCGCATGGCCAAGGCTGGACGGATACCAATTTCCTGATCCCGGAATTAATCGAATCACTCGAGTTTAAAAAAGGAAATTATTTTGCCGACACGGGTGATTTTTCGAGCGCCGGATCAGCCAATATCCGCTATTTCAACCGCTTGCCTCAGAATATGCTCCGCTTCACTGGCGGTAGTTTTAATTACTATCGAGGATTAATCGCCGGATCACGTCAGCTATTAAACGGTAACGTTTTATACGCCGGCGAAATCGTACACAACGACGGCCCGTGGACTGTCGGAAATAATTATCTGAAATTCAACGGCCTGCTCCGCTACAGCGGCAGTAATGGCAATCAAAATTGGCGTGTTACCGCCATGGGGACGCATTCGGATTGGCGCGCAACCGATCAGATTCCGAGGCGGGCTATCGGCATGAACACGATCCACCGATTCGACGCGATTGATCCGACGGATGGCGGCAAGAGTCATCGCTACAGTCTGACCGGCGAATGGAATCGGCGCTCCGCAAACAGCTTAACGTCGGTCATGGCGTATGGCATTTATTCCAAATTAGACCTCTATTCAAATTTTTCTTTTCTCTTGGATGATAATGAAACAACCAACCCTGCGGGATGTTCGGGACTAAACGGCTTACAGTCCGCAAACCGCATTTCTACGAGCATATTTCAAACCTGCGGTGATCAGTTCGGTCAACCGGATGACCGCTGGACCACCGGCCTGACAGCCAATCACACCGTATTTCATAAAATTGGCGCATTCGATTCCGAAACGACGCTAGGCATACAAGTACGTAACGATAATATCCAAAATGCCTTGACAAAAACCCATGCACAGAGGGTATACGGTATTACCCGCCAGGACTCCATCTGGGTTACCAGCATCAGTCCCTTTCTGCAAAATAAAACTCAATGGCAAAGCTGGCTGCGCACCAGTGCAGGTGTGCGTTTTGATGGTTTCCGCTTTGCCGTCAATCACAGCAATATCCAGCAAAACAATGGCACGCGTTATGATGGGCTGGTCAGTCCGAAATTAGGCATCGTCTTCGGCTCCTGGGCTGATACCGAGCTTTACCTGAACGGCGGGTTTGGTTTTCACAGCAATGATGCTCGCGGGATCAATACCCGCATCGATCCGGCCAGCGGCGATCCCGTAAATCGCGCCGATCCCCTTGCTCGTACTTACAGCGCTGAAACAGGTATCCGTTCAACCTGGGTTCGCGGCTTGCAAAGTACGTTGACTGTCTGGTGGATGGATCTTCAATCCGAGTTGGTTTTTGTAGGAGACGCAGGCACAACTGAAGCAAGCCGCCCCAGCCGCCGCTACGGACTCGAATTCACCAACTATTACCAGCCGGTGCACTGGTTGACACTTGACGCGGATTTCAGTTTCTCGCATTCCCGGTTTCGCGACACTGTGCCCGGCGAAGGCAATCATGTACCCAATGCCGTGGAAGCGGTCATTGCCACAGGCGCGACATTTCATGATGTTTTCGGCGGTTTCTATGGCGGACCAAGATTGCGGTACCTTGGGCCGCGCGCACTGAATGAAGACAACTCCAAGCGCTCGAACGGCACAATCTTGCTATCTGCGATGCTGGGATATGAATTCAACCGGTCATTCCGCATCCAGGCCGAAGTGTTCAATATGCTCAACCGCAAAGACGATGCGATAACCTACTTTTATACATCACGCCTGCCGGGAGAACCTCTTACCGGCGTGAATGACTTTCACTTCCACCCTGTCGAACCGGTGAGCTTCCGGGTGGGATTTGTTCTTAATTATTAATCGATTGGAAGAAAACCAACCACTTCTTATATCAAATATTAGGAGATAAATCATGCAACTGAACAAATCACTGTTGATTATATTAATTCTGACAATTGGGCTTGCGGCCCCGGCGCAAGCGGGAGAAGCCACACTGAAACATTTTGTTTCCGGCAGTTATCAGCAATTACTTGAAAAGCACACCGGTCAACCGGTCATGCTGGTGATCTGGGCGACGACGTGCTCAACCTGCATGAAGAAAATGCCTTTACTGAGTAAACTACAGGAGGATCATAATGATATAAAAATCATCATGCTTTCTGTCGATGAATTAGCGGATACAAAGCAAGTACAAGCCGCATTGGTTAAGCATGAACTGACCGGCCTGGAAAACTGGATTTTTGCCGATGAAAACGCACAACGCCTACGCTACGAAATCGATCCGCAATGGTTCGGAGAACTGCCGCGCACTTATTTTCTCGATAGCAAGCATCAGCGCGAAGGCATCAGCGGCGCTTTATCTTACGAAGATTATCAATCGATTTTCTACGTGCTCGCCAATTAATGCTCCATCCAGTAATCCGGCTTATGATTCCCTACAAAGAAAAATTGCAATCAATGCCCATGCGGCCAATTCAGGCGCTCATTCTCAGTCTCAGTTTCGTACTACCCGCTTCTCCTGCTCTAACCAATGATCCGGCGAAAGAGCGGTATGTGAAATCAACGTTGGGTTTGTATGACATTGCAACATTCGACGTTTATACGGACCGACAGAATGTTCACATCATCGCAGGCGGCAGGCAGTCGCAAAACGATACCGCGCTCACATTGCGGTATAAACGGTCAATAGATGGCGGGCATAGTTGGACCATGCCTGTGACCATCTCCGCACAGCTACCTGCAATCAATGCCAAGCGCGGTAACGACGTTCAACTGGCAGCGCATGGCAATCAAATAGTCGCGCTCATGCAAGCCAAAACCAGCCTGCCGGGAATCGGCCCGATGATGTGCTTGTACTCTGAAGACAGCGGCCTAACCTGGAAATATGGCGCCAATCCTGCTGAAGATAATGACGGTAGCCAAGCACACATCGACCTCGTGGCCGACAAAGCAGGGATTTTTCATGCGGTCTGGCTGGAAGATCCGGAAGAAAATGGTTATCAAAGCTTGCGTTATTCCCGCTCTGAAGATGGCGGAAAAAGCTGGAACCAGCTTAAAACGATCGACGATTCCACCTGTTCCTGCTGCTGGAATACGATCGTAAATTCCCCGCTTAATCACTTGAATGTGCTTTACCGCAACATGTCACCCAGGGATATGGCGATGGTTCAATCAACCGACCAAGGCGTAACCTGGCAGCAGCTCGGAGCGGTCGGTGATTTCAAATGGCAATTGAATGGCTGCCCGCATGTCGGCGGCGGCGCAAGCTATGTGACCGGCGGAGCAACGCACTGGCTACATGGACTTGTCTGGACCGGCATCCAGGAAAAAGCCGGTTTGTATCACCTGGTTTCTTCCGATCATGGATCAACTTGGTCGGAACCCCTACGGCTAAGCGTCACCGGCATGAACGGCGATATTGCGCATCATGGCCGTCATCTCGTTGCCGCATGGAACGAAATGAATCCTTCAGGCATGAGTATCAGCTTGGCCACCATAACGGAAAACGGCACCACCTGGAACAAACCAATCCAACTGACACCGGGAGAAAACGCGGCGACACAACCGAGGCTTACAGCAACGGCAAGCGGCGTATTAGTGGTGTGGACCGAGAAACCTGCTAAACAAACCAGTCAACTGGCCTGGAAACTGATCAAACCAGAAAAATACGCCACCCCCTTAAAGGAGAATCCACCTCATTGATACCGGAATGCTATTCAATACTTAATCAACTGAATTTCAGAAACTAATTTCTGTTGGTTGTTGACATCTCTGCGCAAGCAAATGCACACCCAATGGATATCATGGAGAATCCAATGAAAAAATACCGTGTTATTTTCACCAAACTAAAACTGTTGATACTGATTGTTCCAATTATTGCCGGAATGCCATCAACGATCTTTGCACATGCGATTCTCGTCGAGTCGGAACCCAAGGCTGCAAGCGTTGTGAGTACGCCTCCCGATCAGATCAAAATCTGGTTCAATGAAAATGTCGCCAGTGAATTCAAATCACTGGCGGTAGTCAACAGCGCCGGAAAGCGTGTCGACAATAATGACATCAGACAAGCAGCATTGGACCGTTCACACATCTATACCACTGTTCCGAAGCTGCCGCCCGATACTTACACGGTTCGCTATCGTGTGATGTCTGCGGATACGCATATCATTACCGGCAAATTCACCTTCACCGTTGCTTCCCCAGAAACAGCGGAAATTTCATCCGATTAATAATCAGGAGTCAATCATGAGAATATTTCAGACCGTGAAACCGCACCTGCTACTGTTGACAACAATCCTGATGCTAACGGCATGCAATCGCATCAGTCCTGTACAGCATCATTACAATACTAATGTAGGATGTATCGTCGCGAATGATTTTTACGCAATTTATTTCAGCGCCTATGTCGAGCCTGAAGAAAAAATCGATCATTCGAAAAAGATAAACGAATCGCTATTCAAATCCCATTGTAAAAATATACCGCATACCGGGAATGTCTACTTCACAGCGGATCTGGTCGATGAAGATTTGAGAGAAATGCCGATCAGTCTGAGGTTGGTCGAACAGGAACCGGCCGGTAAAAATAAAGAAACTGCAGCCGACTATGAAGATACCCGGATAATTTCAGAAGTGATGCCTAAAGTTTACCCGCAAGGCACTATTGAAACCCGTGCCGTCATTGATAAAACCGGTCACTATGCTTTATATCTGATCATCGGGGACGAGGAATCAGCATTTGCTGATGATATTTTAAAAATCCGATTCGATGTCGGTATGGATACGGAAGCAACACCTGTCTGGCGCTACGTGGCAAAAGTAGCGGAACTGTTTATGACGTTTGCTTTTCCGGTATTCATCGTGCTACTCATCATGTTACCAATGCTGCCGAAGTTAAGATTCAAGCTTCTGTCAAAAATGTTATTCGGCATGCAAAACCGTGGAAACTGATTCATTGATGAACAACCCTAAAATACACGCAATTTCCCGCCCATTTTGGTAATTGATGAAGCGGAGCCGATCGGATGCGGCAATTTGCCGCATCCGATCGGAAAACATCCTACGGATAATGCTCAACTTTGCAATTAACCGCGTTACCCAAAGTCAATGCCGCCATCTGTTTTCAATCGTGACGAAGAATCCGCACTACCCTCAGTCAATATCGCCGGAACCTCCACCGATACGCATACCGTTGCGGTTGACGCACTCTATCGCGATCATCATCATTGGCTGTATGCCTGGCTCCGGAAAAAACTGAATTGCCAGCATCAGGCAGCCGATGTTGCGCACGACACGTTTACATGCATCTTCGCTTTATCCAACTTACCTTGTTTGCAAGAACCCAGGGCTTATCTGGTTACGACGGCAAAACGTTTGCTCATCGATCAAGTGCGAAAACAACGCATTGAGCAAGCATATCTTGCTGAACTGGCACAGGCTGCTCACACAATGAGAGACCTTTGCACGACTACGACCTTAAAGCAATGGATCGAGTGATACAATAACGGCAATACCGTGACCAGCTGGCTCTACGCCTTGCACATGGCCAATATCTTCGGCTTACCCTACCGCATTTTCGTGTACTTGTTCGGCCTGGTCATTGCCATGCTGTCGGTCACCGGCATCGTTATCTGAATGAAAAAACGGCAAGCGCGCAACCGGCGATACTATCCGCTGATGAGCGTGGCGATTTTATTGCTGTCGTTATCCGTTGCCAGTTGGTATTTAATTATCACGAAAAGTATCCATAACAGCCTCGCCGGCCGGCATGCCAATATTTTTCTGGAACGATTTTGGAAAGCCGAATCCTTGCAGGCATTGAAGATGGAAATGAAAGATACCGCCACTGACAATGCATTTGCGCACCTGGCGAAATTGGCGATCGATGTTGAAAGCGGTGCACGAAAAGCGAGTTTGAGAGAACTTGCAGTCAGCGGCGGAATGGGTGAGTTGTTAACACGCACCCTGCCGGAGCTCTCCTTATGCCGGAAGAGAGACAATAATGGCGTTCGATAATGGAAACAGTCATCAATCACAGAAAACTTTGTCTGAAATCAATGTAGTACCGCTTGTAGATGTAATGTTGGTGTTACTGATCATTTTTATCATTACCGCACCACTCATTAGCGTGGATGGGGAATACGTCTGGAATGGTGAGACCGTGATACCCGAGCTATTGGCGGCGCGTTTCATACAATCGGTAGCAAACTCTCCGCAAACGGAACTCCATAATCAGAGCAGATCAATCATTCAATCCACTTAGTTCGATACATTGCTCTCCCAGTACTGACCCGCCCTTGCTGTGAGCGTACAATGGTGTTTTATGCTCGCAACATCGACACCATGATCGCATTCGTTCTGCCTTTAACGCCGCAGGATGTTCCCGCTGTTTCGGTGCTTGCCGGGAAGATCTGGCGGTACCATTACACCGGCATCATTGCAACCGGACAAATAGAGTACATGCTGATGCAACGCTATCAACCGGCATTAATCAAAGAACAATTATCGAATCCGGGTATCTGGTGGAAAAAACTGGTTCTTGGAAAAGATATTATCGGTTTCTGTTGCTGTACGCGCACGGCCAATCCGAACGAGCTTAAAATAGACAAGCTATACATTCATTGCGATCACCATCGCCAAGGTTACGGCGCCTTACTGGTAGCGGATGCGGTTGAAATACTGAGAGAAAATGAGCTGCAAACATTGGTTCTAACGGTCAACAAACACAATCTCACCGCCATCTCGGCCTATCGGCATTATGGATTCGAGATTGTGAATGATAGTATTGTGGATATCGGCGGAGGGTTTGTCATGAACGATTATTTAATGATGCTTAATTTTAATAAATGGAATGTCTGATTCATGAGACTGAAATTCACCAAAATGCAGGGACTCGGTAACGACTTCGTGGTATTGGACGGAATTCATCAAATCATCGATCTTGACCGCCAGCAATTACGCTTTCTCGCAGATCGTCATTTCGGTATCGGTTGCGATCAAATCTTGCTGGTTGAGCAAGCCGAAGGTGAAGCCGATTTCCGCTATCGCATTTTCAATGCCGATGGCGGCGAAGTGGAGCAATGTGGCAATGGTGCGCGTTGTTTCGTGCGCTACGTGCATGACCATGGTTTGACTGAGAAAAACGAGATTCGAATCGAAACATTGGGCGGTGTGATCTCACCAAAATTGGAAATCAACGGCAATGTCACCGTCAATATGGGACCACCCGTTTTTGAACCGGCACAGATTCCTTTTATCGCTGAACGCATCGCACCCGCCTATCAACTTGAAATAGCCGGTCAGCCGGTTACAATAAGTGCATTGTCGATGGGCAATCCGCATGCGGTTCGTGTAGTAGCGGATGTGGATGATGCCCCGGTCGATACGGAAGGCGCACTGCTCGAACGGCACTCGCGCTTTCCCAAAAAAGTCAATGTCGGTTTTATGCAAATCGTTGACCGTCATCATATTAAATTGCGCGTTTTTGAACGGGGCGCCGGTGAAACATTGGCCTGCGGAACAGGCGCTTGCGCGGCGGTTGCCGCCGGTATCAATTTGGGGTTGCTCGATCCGCAAGTAGTCGTCAGTACGCGCGGCGGTGAATTAACGATACGCTGGGAAGGAAAGAATGAGCCGGTCTGGATGACCGGCCCGGCAGTTACCGTGTTTGAAGGTGAAATCAATTTGTAATCAATCAAGGAAACACCATGAAAGCAGAAGATGTCGCACAATATTTGCAGGAACATCCGCAGTTTTTTAACGATCATGCTGATTTACTCGCGGACATCCAGATTTCGCACCCCCAGGATGACAAGGTCATCTCGTTGAACGAACGCCAGATCATTGCATTGAGAGAGAGAAACCGTGCGTTGCAAGATAAGCTTCTGGAATTGATTAGTTTCGGGGAAGAAAATGACGCGATTGGAGAGAAAATGCATCGGCTCTCGATTGCGCTGATTTCCGTATCCAACCTGGATGAGCTGCTGAATGCATTGTATTTCAGCCTAAAAGAAGATTTTTCCGTACCGCTCGTGGCAATGCGTTTCTGGAATATACCGAACGCTGATCAATCCAAAACCGAGTTCGACACGATCAGCGAAGATGTTCACGCGATTGCCGAAAGCCTGCCGCAGCCCTATTGCGGCAACCATGTCGCGGACGAAATCAAACAATGGTTCGGTGAAGACGCAGAACACTTGCATTCGTTTGCGATGATCCCGTTAAACACAACACGAACCATCGGCTTGCTTGTTCTTGGCAGCCCCGACCCGGAAAGATTTTATCCCGAGATGGGAACATTGCATTTAAAACGTTTGGGGGAATTGGCCTGCACGACGTTAACGCGCTACAGTCAGCTCGAAAACACCGGCGGCGTCACCGCATAAATTCATTCCTTATGTCTAACGAATCTGAATCATTGGCGGCTGCGTATATTGATTATTTGAATTACGAACGGCGATTGTCGCCTCATACGAGCAAAAATTATGCGCGCGATATTGCGGTTCTGCTAAAACATCTTAAACAAAACGACGTCGCGCAGGTTCATCCGCAACATATCCGTCAGGTGATCGCACAACTCCACGGCAAAGGTCTTTCCGGCAAAAGCTTATCAAGAATGCTGTCGGCCTGGCGCAGCTTCTATCACTATTTAATCCGGAAACATCGCTTTCAGCATAACCCCTGCATTGGCATACGACTACCCAAATCACCGCAAAAATTACCCAATGCGCTATCACCGGATGAAGCCGCACAGTTACTGCAGTTTCCGGCTGATCATTCGTTAACGATTCGTGACAGCGCTATGTTCGAGTTATTTTATTCCTCCGGCCTGCGGCTGGCGGAATTAACCCAACTCAAACCCGACGATATTGACTTTGCAGAGAGAACGATCAGAGTACTTGGCAAAGGCAGTAAAACCCGGATTGTGCCGGTCGGAAAGTTTGCGATCCAGGCGCTGCAAGCCTGGCTCAAACAACGCTCCTTGATCGTCAGAGCGGACGAGACGGCGCTTTTTTTATCGCACCGCGGTCATGCAATCAGTGCTCGCACCATCGGTTACCGCCTAAAGAACCGCGCCATACAACAAGGCATTCAACAAAATGTGCACCCGCATATTCTTCGGCATTCGTTTGCTTCGCACGTGCTGCAATCCAGCGGTGATCTGCGCGCCGTTCAAGAAATGCTCGGGCACGCGCATATCACCTCCACCCAGATCTATACTCATTTGGATTTTCAGCATCTGACAAAAATATATGATGCTGCGCATCCCCGCGCCAAAAAAAGAAGTTGAACAACACAGATAGTTTCTATCCGAATCCGCGATGTGTTATGCGTTATAATTAAATTTTGTAACAAATTAAGAAATTTCATGACAACAATTGTTTCTGTAAGGCGCGGGCATCAAGTGGCGTTGGGAGGAGACGGTCAGGTAACGCTGGGAGCGGTCGTAGCCAAATCGAGCGCGCGCAAAGTCCGCAGACTTTACCATGACAAAATTCTCGCCGGATTTGCCGGCGGCACCGCCGATGCTTTTACCCTGTTTGAACGGTTTGAAGGCAAGCTCGAAGCCCATCAAGGCCATATCATGCGCGCAGCCGTTGAACTGGCTAAAGACTGGCGCACCGACCGGATCCTACGCAGACTAGAAGCCATGCTGGTGGTCGCAAACGAAGAAGCAACGCTCATCATTACCGGCGCAGGCGATATTATCGAGCCTGAACTGGGAATTGCCGCAATCGGCAGCGGCGGCTCCTATGCACTGGCCGCCGCGCGCGCGCTTCTGGAAAATACCGATCTACCGCCAGAAGATATTGTAAAAAAAGCACTGACCATTGCCGGCGATATCTGTATCTATACCAACCAGGATCATATTATTGAGACCATTAAATAATTTCTCCTATCATGATTCCTGATAGATTTATCAGCGCCTATCATCTCGAGGATGCCTGACCGGTAATTGAGTAACCCCTTACATTTTCTCTCTTCTAGAATTTATCATCATGTCACAAATGACTCCGCAGGAAATTGTTCACGAACTGGATAAACACATCATCGGCCAGGATGCAGCCAAGCGCGCGGTTGCGATTGCGCTGAGAAACCGCTGGCGCCGGCAACAGATCGCTGATCCGTTACGCCAGGAAATCACTCCCAAAAACATTCTGATGATTGGTCCGACCGGTGTCGGCAAAACCGAGATTGCGCGCCGCTTGGCTAAACTTGCCGATGCGCCTTTTATCAAAATCGAGGCGACCAAATTTACCGAGGTCGGATACGTCGGGCGCGATGTTGACTCTATTATTCGCGATCTGGTGGAAACCGCCATTAAGGGAGCCAGGGAAAGAGAAACGCGCAAAAAACAACCACTGGCGGAAGATCAAGCTGAAGACCGCATTCTCGATGCGCTCTTACCGGGATCAAGGGATTTCGGTTTGCCATCCAATACTGCGGACCACGACAGTTCAACCCGGCAAAAATTTCGAAAAAAACTCCGTGAAGGTGAATTGGACGACAAAGAAATTGAAATAGAAGTGGCATCTCCGCGCACCAGTATGGAAATCTTCGCGCCTCCCGGCATGGAAGATCTCACCTCGCAGATCCAAGGCATGTTTCAAAACATGACCGGTGAGCGAAAAAAAACCCGTAAGCTATCCATACGCGAAGCGAGGAAAATGCTCATCGAAGAAGAAGCTGCAAAAATGGTGAACGATGAAGAACTCAAACTGACCGCCATACAAAATGTCGAGCAAAACGGCATCGTCTTCCTTGATGAAATCGACAAAATCGCCAGCCGCTCCGGTCATACCGGAGGCGATGTTTCACGCCAGGGCGTGCAACGCGATTTACTGCCGCTGGTGGAAGGCACCACTGTTTCCACCAAATACGGCATGATCAAAACCGATCATATTCTGTTTGTCGCCAGCGGCGCGTTCCACATGTCCAAACCGTCGGATCTGATTCCGGAACTGCAAGGCCGCTTTCCGATCCGCGTCGAGTTAGCCAGTTTAAGCGTGAGCGACTTTGAGCAGATTTTGACCAATACCGATGCCTGCCTCACCCGGCAATATGAAGCGTTGCTGGCGACAGAAGGCGTAAAATTGCAATTTGGCAACGACGGTATCAAACGCCTAGCGGAAATCGCTTTTTCGGTTAACAGTAAAACCGAAAATATCGGCGCCCGGCGCTTACATACCGTGATAGAAAAACTACTCGAAGAAATATCCTTCGACGCCTCCAAACACAGCGGAAAAACCATCCAAATCGACGCAACCTATGTCGACGATCGCCTCAAGAATCTGTCGCAAAGTGAAGATCTGGCAAGGTATGTGTTGTAGCAGTATCCTTGAATAACTGTTATTTCGAACACAACGGAAAAGATATATAACTCAAATATTTCCTACTATTGGATAGCATTTCTACATGCTCAGTATGTTGTGATAGCATATCAAAAAAGGGGAGAAGATATTTGCAAAGTAGCGTTGTAAGCGCGTTAAGGAAAGCCTGCGGTAATTAACCTATCTTTCAATCTAAAACTGTCACAAAAGCACACATTTCCCTAATATCTTGCCTTGCACTTGATATGAACCACTTGAAAGGGGATTAACAAGATGATGCCTAAGCACACCGGAGAGCCGGATTTCGCACTGATCGGCCTTGCTTTGCTCATTATTCTCGCCTTCATGATGTGGCAGGATCGCCCAATCCAAAGCCCCCGTCCCTATGATTCCGCTGGCAAGCACCAGCAGAATCCACGCATTACCGGACATACCTATGAAAGCTGGTTGTGGCAAGATCCTTTTGGATTCGATCCCGGGGACGACAAGCTTCATAACAAATTGCATGAAACTTTCAAGATTAGCGTTGGAGAATCGCATTCTCTCGCTGAAGAATCCAGAAAAAATAATGATCTTTGCTACTGCGAGAATGGCTTACTGACTCAGGAAATATCTAAAATTTCAGAAAACCAACAAGGAGTACCAGTCAAAATATTGATACCCTCTATTGAAATTAAACCCAACACTGTCGAAAGCAAAGAATTTAGAACCCGGTATCGCTATGCAGTAGTCAGCGGCTTAATTGAAGAAGGTTATCGTCCATCAAAACCTCACCCAATCAATTTCTGCACAAGCCAGAATAATCAGGGTGAATTGCAATACGATATTCGTTGGGAACATTTCAAACGTAATGACAAAGATAATCTTTTTGTGATCTGGGGAACTGACAAAAAAACGTTTAAAACAAGAATGACGAGCAGTATGCATAAGGGAATAACAATAATTGATTTACCATCATCAATAAACACCGAGAATTCCCTTCTAGAGCCACTAATTAATGAACTCTATACACACCGTCAACTGCTCCCTTCTGAAATCGCAACCATCTCAGAATATGATACAAAAGAAGTTCAAACGCTAACAAATAATTTCTGGAGCTCTATCAAAAAGACATGTAGTGAGAATGAAAATAATAGAAAAAATGGATGTAACAGTGACATAAGCACTTATACTTACCTTAAAGGTCTGGATGCTTACCAACGGCAACTTGGTAAACAGGATCGGGAAGGCGCCGGAAAAACCGCCGAAAAGCGCGAAGAACTCCTTTCCATCATGGATCAGCATAATTTGCCCATCGGTGCGGCGCAATTCGATTATCTATACCGCCTGGTCAAGCAAATCAAAGAATCTCACAAAAATAGCGACCGCAGCAAGCACATCAAAGCCGTCGGAGTTTTTGGCAGCGATTTTTATGACAAGCTGATTATTTTTGAAGCCCTACGCGCCGATATTCCGAATATTGTCCTGTTCACAACCGATCTCGATGCGGAAATGCTGCACCCGCAATACTGGCGCTGGACTAGAAACTTGATCGTAGCAACACCGTACGATTTGCGCTTGAAGAAAGATCTTCAAAATCAGACACCACCGTTCAGAGATAGCTTGCAAACGCAAATTTTTCACGAAACACTGAAAAATGTTAAATCTAATATACCGAACGCCGCTCCTTCTTTAATTTTTGAAATTGGCAGAAACGGCCCGGTCTATTTGGACGGAAATCAGGAAAACTCGGTTCACCCTGACTACCCCGAGCCGCAGAATCGATTGAAAGACCAATTGATCTTATGGTTCTTCATCGCAATCGCGCTGATCTTTACCGTGCAGCAAATTAAACCCCACTCAGGCGCAATCGTCTTTTGGTTGATGGCAACAACCATGGCCCTATTTGCACTGGCAGGTTATGCGATCAACTGGGGAGAGCCTTTCAGCTTTACCGACGGTATCAGCATGTGGCCATCCATATTGTTGCGATGGTTTACGTTTTTCGTGGTCATCGCATTTTTTTTCTCCGCAATACGCGCATTGGAAGCCAATTTCGACCGGCTGAACAGGCGATATTATCCCGATCTTGCCGATGAGCTAATCACGTTGTGGAAGGATGAGAAACCGTTTTCTGAAAGCGAACTGCTAAACTGGAAGATCATCGAGCAATCTAGTAATCGATTAAAACCAAGCGGAACAACTTTATTGGCGTTCTTGATCATTACTCTAGTAACCACTATTTATGCTCTTACAATTCTTGATTCTATTTCCATTCGATTCTTTTTCTTAATAGTTTTAATATTTTTATTAATTTTCTGGGTTGATCAAATTTTATTAGTAATTTTGATATTAATCTTGATCTTGATTCCCCTAGTAATTATCAGCATATTAATGTTTTTTATTAAAGTAACTCCTTCTTATGAAAATCTGGATGAACGGATAATAGAAGTAGCATTGATAGCGCTCATTTGCCTTGTAGCAAGGTTTGGAAAAAAAATAAAATCCATCCAAATCATGGTTGAAAAAGACACGGTTCGAACGCAAGAAACCGAACGCAATGAATATACAGGAAAAGATTTAAACAATAAAAAAGAAAGAATAGTCATCCCGTCCGAAGACTTATGGAAAGACTATTATCTTCATGGCCGATTCAGGCACCGCTTGCTGCGCGCTTCATTGAAGTTCAGCATTTTCATGCTCGTTGCCGCGTTCTTATACCAATTATTTCCGACGCTACCGCCGCCCTGCCGGGGACAGGATTGTATTTTCTGGGAAGAGACTTCCCGGGTACTCAGCTTTTCCATCATCATGTTGTTAACGTTCCTGGTGCTCGATGCGCAAAGACTTTGTTTGCATTGGATAGAAAAGATACGCACCAAACACCCATTATTTGTACATCAAGCTATTCTTCCAAAGCATAGTAAACACTTTATCAATATTAATGACTGCGTTCCAAACTATGTGAGAATTTATTTCGAAATAAAATCACTTTATGAAAAATTAAAAAGCGGAAATAAAATTCCCACAGACTCTGAAAAGAATTCACTTGATAAACTTGAGGAACAATTAACAAGACTCGAAAATGACACCAAGAATCCAGAAAACTCATCCAATCAGTGTCAACTAAAGAAACTTAGAAAAAACTTGGAAATACTTAAAACAAACGTATTGCCGGCTTACGCACAAAAAGATCCTGCGGAAGCGCTAAAATCACTGCAAGGCATTGTTACGCTAGTAGCCAAAAGAACCCGCACCGTCGATCGGCTGATTTATTATCCGATTATTGCCATCATGCTATTGCTGATCGCCCGGATGAGCTATTTTGACAACATTGCTTTCCCGCTGCATGTCGGTTTTACCGTGATCCTGAGCATCTCGCTGCTCCTGTATGCAGGCGCGAAATTGCGAATCGAGGCCATTCAACTTAAACGCGCCGCTATCAATTGCGCCAAAAACTTGCCGCACCCGAATAAGGAAGACGTGATCCGGGAAATACAGGAAATCGATTATGGCGCATTCGAACCGTTCTTCGAGCAGCCTGCTATCCGGTCTTTGTTACTGACACTGGGTTTTTTGGGGTTGATTATTGGTGAATACTTCAGGCTGTTTGGTTAATCACAAAAATCCGGGAAAATGAGAAGGAATCTTCCATATCGGTATTGGTTTTCATGCTTGCGATGCGGAAAATGGCTAACCGGAACCACTGAATGACGCCGGACTGACATGACCGAATACCATCACTCCGATTCCAATCAAGGTGAGATACCTATCAAACCCAGGGAGTTAAGGTATAATACTCGGCTTTTCAATATTGTATTGTCGGAGGTCTCGATGCCTATTTATGAATATCTTTGCAATTCATGCGGCGCTGAGAAAGAGCATTTACAAAAAGTAAGCGATGCGCCGATCGCGGCTTGCCCGGTTTGTGGCAGCAGCAATTATGTCAAGCGCATTTCGGCTGCAGGGTTTCAGTTAAAAGGAAGCGGCTGGTATGTGACCGATTTCAAGAATAACAAATCCAAACCGGCGGATAATACTGCGGCAACCAAAGATAACGTGCAGACAGCAGCAACGCCCGCTAAGGAATCATCGGCAAATCAAGAAAGCAAACCCACTTCCACAACCGCAGCCGAGTGATGGATTTAAGCCGCTACCAAAATACCCAAGCTACCCAAGCGATCTGTTTAAATCCGATACCTTGATCGCTCGCAATGCAATCAACACTAATGTCCTTTAACTTTCATTATCCAATCTACTGAACAACATCATGCGTACAAATTACTGCGGCGCCATCAATGCCGGATATCTCGATCAAACAGTCACGCTTTTCGGCTGGGTTCACCGGCGTAGAGACCATGGTGGCGTGATATTCATCGACTTGCGCGACCGCGAAGGTTTGGTTCAGATCGTCTGCGATCCCGATAATGCAGCAACGTTCCAGATCGCCGAGAAAGTACGCAATGAATATGTGCTGACAATAACCGGCAAGGTGCGGAAACGCCCGGAAGGAACGGTTAATACGGCGCTATTCAGCGGTGAAATAGAAATTCTGGTCAGCGCGATCGACGTGTTAAACGCTTCACTGACACCGCCTTTCTTGATGGACGATGACAACATCAGCGAAGTGGTGCGATTGGAGCATCGCTACCTGGATCTGCGCCGCCCGGCCATGCAATCGAATCTGCGATTGCGTCATCAGGTGGCAATGGCAGTGCGGGTATTTCTGGATCAGCAGGGGTTTCTCGACATTGAAACGCCGATGCTGACCAAATCGACACCGGAAGGCGCACGCGATTACCTGGTGCCGTCGCGGGTTAACGCCGGGCATTTTTTTGCCTTACCGCAATCACCGCAGTTATTCAAGCAATTGCTGATGGTGTCCGGGTTTGACCGCTACTATCAAATCACGCGCTGTTTCCGCGACGAAGATCTGCGCGCCGACCGTCAACCCGAATTCACACAGATCGATATTGAAACCTCATTTTTGTCAGAAAATGAAATCATGGGGCTGATGGAAACCATGATTCGCGGATTGTTCAAATCGGTCATCAATGTCGATTTGCCTGATCCGTTTCCCCGGCTTACGCATGAACAAGCCATGTTCAAGTACGGCTCGGATAAACCGGATTTGCGTGTACCGCTGGAATTCACCGAATTGACCGACATCATGAAAGATGTATCGTTCAAGGTATTCCGCGAAGCGGCGGAAAAACCCGATGGCCGCGTTGCCGCATTATGCATTCCAAAAGGCGGCGAGTTATCGCGCAAGGAGATTGACGATTACACCAGCTTCGTCGCGATATACGGCGCCAAAGGCTTGGCCTATATCAAAGTCAACAATTTGGCCGGTGGCGTGGAAGGATTGCAATCCCCGATTCTGAAATTCCTGCCGGAAGCAACGATACAAACGATCCTTACCCGTACCAAAGCGCAAGATGGCGATTTGATTTTCTTTGGCGCGGATAAAACCAAAATCGTCAATGAATCCTTAGGTGCGCTAAGAATTAAAATCGGTCATCAGCACGGTTTTGCGGAACCCGGTTGGAAACCGCTATGGGTCGTCGATTTTCCGATGTTCGAGTTCGATGACGAGGAAAACCGCTGGAAAGCCTTGCACCATCCGTTCACTTCACCCGCCGACGGGCACGACGATTTGCTCGAAACCGATCCTGGCAAAGCGCTCTCCAAGGCTTATGACATGGTGCTGAACGGCTCCGAAATCGGCGGCGGATCGGTGCGGATTCACCGTCAGGAGGTGCAGTCCAAGGTATTTCGCGCATTAAATATCTCGGAACAGGAAGCACAGGAAAAATTCGGCTTCCTGCTGGAAGCGCTGCAATACGGTGCACCGCCGCACGGTGGTATCGCGTTCGGTTTGGATCGCATCCTGACGATGATGACCGGTTCAGAGTCGATCCGCGACGTCATCGCCTTTCCGAAAACCCAGCGCGCGCAATGTCTGTTAACGCATGCGCCCAGCGCCGTCGATGACAAGCAACTGCGGGAATTAAATATCCGCTTGCGCCAAACGGAAGTAAAACCGGGCTAATAGCCTGCCTTTCAGCGGATGTACAAAATACCGGTTTCCGTTTTGGTTGTTATTCACACCGCTGATTTGCAAGTCTTATTATTGGAACGCGCGGATCATCCCGGTTATTGGCAGTCGGTCACCGGCAGTCAGGATCCCGGTGAAACGCTGTTTGACACGGCAATTCGCGAAATTGCCGAAGAAACCGGTTTAAACGCTGCCGACTATCAATTAACCGACTGGCACGTCGAGAATCGCTACGAAATCTACGAGGAATGGCGCTGGCGCTATGGTCCGGATGTACGATTCAACACCGAACATGTATTCGGTTTACGCTTGCCCGCGACCATCCCTGTCAAACTCTCAACCCGGGAACATTTGAACTCTATCTGGCTACCTTGGCAACAAGCCGCTCAGAAAGTTTTTTCCAGCAGTAACGCCGACGCGATCCTAAGCTTGCCATCGCGGTAACAAACCGGAGAACAGGTATGGTTAATGGCGCTGTCGGCTCAACAGCGATTCCGCAAGTTGCAGATCTTCCACCTTATCAACATCGATGCCGGCACGCGCATCGTCCAGCACGATCACCTGGATGACCACCCCTGATTTCTCCGATACCGCCGCTACACCTTGCCGCAACGTTAGCCATCCAAAAAAATACGACAGCACGGTTTTGAAACCCAGCACGCGCGCAACTAATTTCAGAGGTTTTTTGCGCAAATCCTCGGCTTGCTGCCAGAAACGTACCAGCGCGCGTCCGCGCGATCTGAATGCATACAGATTGCAGCCACGAAATCCGCCGTCGCGCAACCTTATGATAGTACGCTTAACACCGGGAAATGCCGCAACGATCGCTTGCTCAGTGACGGTTCCGACCGTGGCATCCGCCGTCGCCGCTAATGATGCAGCTATAAATTGCTGGATGATCGCAGGAGTCAGCAACGCATGATCGGCGGTGGTTATTAATACCGGAATGTCATCGGGAATAATACTCAGCCCCCGGTCCGCGCTGCGGCTTGGCGAATCGAGATTGGATAACCATGTCACCTGACCGCAAGCGATCCGCTGCTGTAACTCCGGGCAATGCTGCAATAATGATTCCGGCGGACCGCATAAAATGATTCGATTAATGGATTCGCAAGCGGCAAGCGTATCCAGAACGCGGATAACCATCGGAACACCGGCAACAGGCGCAAATGCTTTGCAGGCGGCGCCGGTATGCCGGGTTATGGGATCTTTGCCGGTGCGGTCGGCTGCCAATACCAATGCGGCGAATTGTTGCGATTCCGGTCGTTTCTGCTCACTCATATTGTTTTTGCGGCTTGATGAAAATACGTTATACCCATAGGGCGATGTTAACGGCGATCATACCGGAAAACAATTTTCCCGACTCATCATGCGTGAATTAATCAGCACCACCTCCAATAGAAAATCGCTGCAAATATTTCCTGACGATCGCGCTGACTTTAATATTATGTACATAATATAAAATCACATAATTCACAAACCCGTGGATAGCCAGCGCCAACAGCAATCCTTCAAAAATCCCCAACCGGTAAACCAACAACGCGCACAACGTTGCGAGCATCAATGCGTATTGCCCTTGATGCGCAACATGCAGTAATCCCAGAATCATCTTCCAACCGGTAAAAATCATGATCACCGCCAGGGAAAATTTTGGTAGAAATTCCAAATATTGCGTATTGACCACAAAAAATAAAATCACCAACCCGACCACCAACACCGAGAATTTGGTATAAGCGCCGGCCAGTTTGTTGGTAGTGCTTTTAGCCAAGCCGTCCAGATTTGTCATGCCGCCGAAAAAACTCGATCCCATGTTGGCGATCCAAATGGCCAACAAACTGTTATTGGTATTGCATCTGCGTTGCAACGGATCGATTTTTTGTATGGCGGCATTACTCATGACTTGTTCAATCACATCAATAATCGCCAGCATGGCTGCAAAACCAATCACATAGAGCCACATCCGCATATCATCGAAATATGGCAGCGGCAATGACAAACGTAAAGGCACGTCCTCGACATGCAGCATCGGCATCGCGATAAACTGCGCCAGAATCGCACCGGCAACCATCAGAAAAAAATACGGAACAGCCGGTTGCCGGGTTTGAAATTTACTGAAGAGAAATATGAAAGCAATCATCCCCAGCAATGAAATCGACACCATCTGAATACGCGCGCCGTTCCAGAAACTTTCCGTTACCATGCCATCCGGTATTTCGTAAGTCATGGCAAAAAAATTGATGGCGATTTTAAGCCCAACCCCGGCTAACAATCCTTCAACCAGATACTCCGGGACGGC
This sequence comes from Nitrosomonas sp., assembly GCF_019635155.1. Taxonomy (GTDB): domain Bacteria; phylum Pseudomonadota; class Gammaproteobacteria; order Burkholderiales; family Nitrosomonadaceae; genus Nitrosomonas. The sequence continues at coordinate 22,717 of NZ_JAHBZY010000015.1, forward strand.
GACCAGAATGTACTTTTGCAAATTGAATTTCCAGATGACGGATTGCATGAATGCTGTCAGGAAAATAACGAAAGCCATATTGTCCATGCCGAATGTCGCCACACCCAATGCCAGCACCGGTGCCAAACCGGCAGCAACGCCGGGAGCGCCGACATAATTTCCAGGACGGAACCAGGCGTTGATCCAGCCGACGAGACACGCGAAAACGACGGTTGCCAACGCTACTTTGATGGGATAAGCGGACATCAATGCAATCCCGGCGGATAATGGGATCGCCATTGTTCCGGTAATGATGCCGGCTTGCAGATCGCGAATCAAGAATTGCGATTGAAATGCAGCCGAACCGGTCGATGGGTTTTGCGTGTTCTGCGACATGATCCTTCCGAAGGATTCAACAACCTTTTGAGACCTTTGCACGGTTACTACGCGACACGATAATTGCGTTAAAAATTTGCGAAAAATGCTCATTTACCCTGTGTAAACTCCACTTTTTCGCAAATTTTTGCCTCATTCTCGCACCGCTCATGACACCGTGCAAAGGTCTCCTTGTATGAATTATCCTGTGCCACGACAAGCCGAATCAGCTATAGACTTATCCCAGGCTGGTCCATTACATACTATTTGCCGGCGCGTGACATTGATATAAATCACACTTGTTGAATAACGAAACGATAGCGATTGCCGCTGATAGGATGCGGGCACACACGCGCTTTCTTCGGATCGAATAAATCCGGAGGAAGCGGGTATGCGCCCGTTATCTGAAAAAATTAAGCGATGGGTATAATCCGCAATGAGCCATGGCCGAGAATCGAAGCCGTAGCGACATTCTGAATTGTGATTGCTTTCGCGATGCGTTGCGCATCATCATCGCTGCCGCTCGCATTGATATCTTTTGCCGCATTGCCGAATGCCCAGGCATCGACCACGAACATATCGTATTGCGGCCCGTATTTGGCACGGATCGCGGCACGATCAATCGTGGTGCCGGGTTTGGTATTCAATGCGATGCCGAGTTCATTGTGCTTGCCCACCAATTCTTCATAAAGCGCTCCGCATTCTTGCGCCGCTTGCAGCACCGCAGCCCGGTCTTCGGCAAAAAAGCCCGCTTGACCCAGACGGTTCTTAGCTTGCTGTACAATCGAACCCTTTTCCGATTCCGTAACATCGATACCCAGTTTGCCGACCAGCGCTGCAATATCATTGATGCGCTCCGAGATATGTTGATAAATCGTCGGTGCTTTGGCGCATGCGCCGCAACCGCAAGGACCGTGATCATCGCCGTGCACGCCGGTGGAATGCCCTTTCGATTTGAGCGTATTGATCGCCTGTGTCGTCAATTGAAGCTCATTGACATCCCCAGCGGCTGAGCCACCGCCAAGATCACCGCCATAAACGATGCTCAATGTGCCACCGGCTGCACATGGCGCGCTGAAACGCGATCCATCGGCTTTGGTACGGCCATCGACACAAATTTCCGGCACTGCTCCGTTTGCAGGCACATTAAATGTACCGGCTGCAATCGATTGATACATCTGGACCAAAACATTTTTATCGATATCATCCCGATTGTCAGGCCCGATGCTACCCAAGCCCAAGTTAAATTGACCTAGTGAAATATACTGATTAAGACTTTCTTCAGCGGCGGAAGTGGTTGAGGCGGGTGTTGAAGCTGATTGTGGTTGTGATTTTGTTTCCGGAACTGCCGATTCTGTTTCTTGACTGCCTGTAAAATGTTTTAACAGATTTTTTAAACTTTCAAACATTTTAGATATCCTTTGTAGTAATTAGTCATTTGATCATAAGTTCTATCTCATACTTGCCATATTCAAAGTAACTCAAGGAAAGGGCAAACATTGCCAAGGCCTTCTCTATCAATTTATCAATTCCCTAATACGATAAAAATAAACTCGGCGTTAGGATTCTAACACTACTTTTCTGTACCTCAGATAGTAATTCTCCATTTTTTGCTGAGCGATGCGGCAATTTTCTTTACAAGCATCTGGGAGCGCAGCACCTTGCGCCTAACCATTTACCCCAAAACGACAATGCCCTTCGATTATTACACTCCATCGCCTATTCCCTCGCAGTCCATCCCCCGCTTGTCCCCAGCGCGGCTGCCAATCGGCTGCTGGCCTGCTCCGAGCACCCGGCTTGGCTTGAGCTCATGACCTCGGGCAAGGCGAAAGCCAATGCGGCGGCTGCGAAGGGACGGATCGTCGTAGTAGCGGTAAGCAGAACGACAGTCCCTGCCGCCGTCGATCCACGAGCCGCCGCGCAGCACGCGGTAGGCGCCTGATTCCGGCCCTTGCGGGTCGATGACTCGCTCCGCTGGATACTCGTCATACCTGTCCTGACACCATTCCCATACGTTGCCGTGCATCTCATACAATCCCCAAGCATTCGACGCATAACTTCTAACCGCCGCGGTTTGCTGCAAAGCGCCTTCACCCCAATTATCATAATCATCCCAAGTACCGCGATAATTCGCTTTATCAAGCGCAATGTCAGAACCAAAATGAAACGCTGATTCAGTTCCCGTCCGGCAAGCATTTTCCCATTCGGCTTCAGTGGGTAAGCGCAACTGCAACTGCGGGTGGCTGTTATTGAGCTGTTTCAGGAAATTTTGCACATCTTCCCAACTGACTGACTCCACCGGCAATTGCTCTCGTTTGAAACTGCTCGGATTCTTGCGCATCACTGCCTGCCATAGTTCCTGCGTGCAAACCGTTTCCGCAAGCCAATAACCTTGCGTGAGAATAACTGGATGTTGATGTTCCCAGTCATAACGCCCTGCTTCATTTGCCGGAGAACCCATCATAAAATTATTCGGCTCGATCCAGCGGAAACGCTGGATGACGCCAGAGACTTCAGCGTCGGCGTAGAAGCCGTATTGGTCACGGCCTGCATTGGTTGCCCAATCCGGTTTATGTGCTGCTCCCTCATACACAGGCAAATAGAACCAGAAGCCTGGTAGCATGCCTTCACCGTCTCGCCATTCAGGCGGATGCCAGTACCAGCGGTAGACATTACCTTTGTTATCCATCGATTCTGCATTTAAACCACCGGTTGTATTGGCGATCAATATCGCCCAATCAGGTTTGGTAAAACGCTCTACGGTTAATTCTTCTCCATCAATGTGCAGCTTTTGTTTCTCCTGTTCATCCAGCGTAAATTCATATTGATCGATTTTGCTTAACGGTAATAAAGTATTACTGGATGCTCCCAAAGCTCCGACATGCTGACGCAACATACAAGACGATGATGTAACAAACTCAGCCAGCACACTGCCCAATCTAAATCCATCCGTTTCTTCCTGGAATCGATCAGACGTGGTCAGTTTTAGCTCTCTAACTCCCTGTTGATAAAGAATAAAGGTTTGCTGCTTGGATGTTTCTGTTTCAAGAAATGACATAACAGTCTGCATATCCCAGTCATCCGGTATAACGACTTCACTGTTTATACCCTGCTTACCCAGACGGCTTGCCCAGATAGCCTGATAACATGAATTCTTGGATAGTACTTCATCATGCTGCCTATCCAAAAGATTCTCGAGAAAAGACGGCAGCGTCGGTATTTCCTGTTTCTGTTCAATAGATGCTTTTATCAATTCGCACATAGCTAGCCGTGCAGATTCGATTTCTTCACGATCATCCGCATCAAGATTCTCTTTCATTAACTGCTCAAGAATTAACAGCTCTTCATCACGCTGCGTTTGAAACACATGCCGATGGTAACGCCGAATCATGCGGGAAATGATTCTTGCCAGTTCCGGATTCTCTTGTGCCATGCTCATGAACTGCTGCCGATATTCTTTCAAGGTATCCGGTTTATAATAAAAACCCAACGGTGTTGGCACGACATTTTCATGATGCCACGCCGCCAATTCATGACCGATGTCAACTTCTGAAAGCGGCAAACAATGACGAATCGCTCTTAATAATGCTGGTTCCACCAGCTTAGCCGGTGACAACCAGGCCAGCAACTGTTTGGCACCGCCGGCATCCTTCTGCATTGGCGTTTCGACGCTATTATCCGGCGGTGGCACATATCTTACAGGCGATAGTTGACTATTCCTGTCCCAACAAACGCAATCAAAAAGGCCTATTAAGTCCGGCGCCAGGTAACGTTCTGGCACAGGTACTAACGCTACCGTGCGACAACCGGCCTGGCGCAGCAGATTGCCTACTCTCAGCCAAGAACGTAAAGCCATTCCTGTTCTATCCAGCAACCCCAAATCACTTAGGACAAACACCGTATTGCCTGCAACAGGTGCTTTCCATTGTTTGTTGACAATGGCTTTACCTTGAACAATTTGCACATTACCACCAGGCCGCTGCAGGATTTTTTGAATGACCAATCCCGTTCCGCCTCGTAATTTCTCTAATTGATGTAAGACTTGATTGTAATCACGATTGAACAAATGAGTTCGCTGTGGCCTGTCAACCAGCACCTGAACCGATGCCGCCCAACGGCGACGTGTCCGGCGTGGTATTTTTTGCAATAACAAGCCATTTGCCATCGTTTTGATAATACGCGGCATATCCGGTTGCCGCGTTACTTTAGTCTCGCTAAGCAATGACCTTAACACTGGCCATAATCTGGACCATGGCACCAGAGGTTCTTTGTACGGTGGCTGATCAGATGGTCGATGCATGGCTGCCGGATTCAATCGTTTAGCTTCTTGATACCAGCGCGGCTTGGGTAATGCATTTATGCTTGCTGGTTCTGGGAGTAAGCTGCTTCCCTTTCTTTCTGTAATCGCGTAATAAACGGCTTGCGTTTTTTTTTGCGGCGCCGGTATTGGCTCTATGGTAATTTTATGTGGAAATGGCTTATTTGATTGATCCTGTACTAGCGACGGCAAGATCAGTTGTACTTTCTTTCGAGGCGGGGCAACGTATCCGCTATATTCTGCAACCGTATCCAGCGCGTCGCCACCCAGTTGCTTTAGTGCACGTAATAAATCAGCCCGGTTCAACCGCTTTGCGGACTGGTAGGCATGCATCACTCAGATGCCTCGTTTACTTCTTGCGCATCTTTTCTATTTTGCACTTTGCTATCAATCTGCTTTTGCATCCCTGGATATTTCTTCAACGCAAAATCTTTAATCGTTTTTAGCAGTTCCTTTTGCTGTTCTGTATCATTGGGCACGAGCTCATCGAGCACACGCAGCATATCCAGATACTCAGCCTGGCCGGGCGGGGTCACACCCAGACTATTCGCTTCCAGTCGATCTTTGAATAGCTGATCTGCTGCTTCTTGCAGCACATCTTCATGCAATCGGCATTTTTGTAACGGTACATCATTTTCATCACGCTGAATCTCGGTATCACTTTCTGATTCACCCTTTTTCATAACAGGAAAATGAAAAACAGCCCGTTCTTTTAATCTCCGAATCAACTCGTTTCTTTCTTTTGGCAATTGTAAATCCAACACAAGGCACCGGCGAATAAAGGCACCTGGCAATTGTCGATCTTCATTGGTCGTCAGCACGACTAGCGGACGGTTTGCCAATTCACCATGCGCCACACCAACTGTTTTCTTGATCCAGGGCACAGTAAATTGTCCATTGTCCAAGGTCTCCAACAAACTGTTGGGAAGATCGGCATCGGCTTTATCGATTTCATCGAGCAGCAGAACAATGCCTTTTTTCTCATCGCCCGGATCGTTTACATCCGGTATGAAAAAAGGATGCTTCCCTTTCTTACTGGATGCATCGTTCCAGTCAAAAGCCCACCAGAGTATACCGGGACTTAAGTATTCTTCTGGATTCAGCATCTGGTCGATTTGTCCATCACTTTTATTTTTGCCTATGGCGCTCAATACCTGGGCATTCCCCAACCGGCTAACCGCATCGAAGCGATACCATAAATCCTGTATTTCGGTGTGCGCATCGACGACATGCGACAAAAACTTGCGCCCCAGCACTTTAGCTGCCGCCCGCGCCAACTGGCTTTTCCCTGTGCCAGGCTCACCCCGCACCAGCAGCGGTCGCCCTGACGCCAGTGCTGCACGTACCGCCTGTGCTGTTCTTTCATCAAAAACATGTACGCTTTTACGCCATGTTCCTATCGCAGGCAAAACATGCTTGATGTCGACAAAAGCTTTAAGTCCAGGAATTTTCATAAGTTATGTGTACTTGTTAAATGTTTTAAGAAATTCTTCTATTGCACTCATCAAATCGAATTCAATTCCACCAAAAGAAGATTGAGTCATATTTTTATCTTTTATACCAAAACGCACCAATGGGATTTCAAGCTGCATCAAAAAATTTTCACAAATTTTCCGATAGGAATCATCGCCACCGTCCTCAAATTTAATAGCCACACAATATTTTTTTGGATCGTGCTCTATTTCACGCAATGTATTGATTTTAGCTTTTAATCTTTCTAAATCATCTTCATCTAATAACTGCTCTCGTTCATCGTCCATAATAATATTCCAGATAATACGTTTTACTTCATCCAGACGAACTTGCTCATGCCAAGTCAGTGGATTTGTATCTATAAAGATCAGATGCTTACCAGTGATCTCGTGACCATCAATAGTAACCGTCGCTTTTCTTTCCTGTTGCCTGGCGATAAACAACTCTACGCCACCCAATGTCCGTACACGCAGCTCAAAATAAAACCCGTGAAGATCATCATTTAACCAATCCGACACATCACGCGCATCATCTTCAACAACAAGACTCAGCACAAGATAACCTAAAATCTGCTCAATTTTTTCTATGATATTCTTTTGATAAGGAATCGCTTTCTCAAAAATCTGCCCACCTTTCTCTTTATCCAGACACATGACGACGGTGTTAGTCAGTACTTTATTGATAACCGGGCATTTTTTACCGCCAAGCTGCAATGCAGTGATTAGATTTTCTGCGATATCTTTAGCATTACATTCAATTTGATCCCTTTCAAGCATCACCAAAACTTTATTTAATTCTCCATATAGAACCTGCTTACATACCGCCATTGCATCGCCCGAGAGTGTTTCAGCAATATGCTTCTGTATAACTTGGATATATTTGTCTTGGAATTTCGGAGTGGGTCGAGCAGTCTTTTTTTCGTCTCTAACAAGTGGATTAGATTCATCTGGCTCGATGAAATCTCTGATTCCATTTTTTAAAGGGCTTATTTTGTTAAGAATTTGAGAGTAATGCTGTGCTTTGAGTTGATCCAGCGGTGTTGTTAGGCGATTTGCAGCAAAATCTAGCAATTCATCAAGCGCTTGACTTATATCGCGATACAGAACTGATTTATCAATCAATTTTCTTCTATTCTTTGAATTCTTATCACTTAATATTCCATCTGCTTCTTTTTCTTTAGCTTCCCAATAAGAAATAATGTCATCGTGATACTTGTCATCTCCTAATTTGCAATTAACATCGATAAACAATGCATGAGTACGTTCGTTGAAACCTCCTTTTCTCCATATTGCTAACAATTCATACATACACCAAGTAGAGCGAAAATAATCATCGCTAAATATCGTAATGATGTGCTCACCGCCACTCAATCGATCCATAAAATCTCTGATCAAATCGCCGTGCTGCATCTCGTTTTTATCGCGAATCAAGTTGATATTACGACGCTGGTGGCATAGCCCCTCCAATTCATCCACAACACGTGTATGCTTTTCGTGCGCCCACGAATATGAAACAAAAACGTTAACTGGTTTTGTCATTTACGCACTCATTGGTTTAATCGATTTTTGGATTGTACTGCAGGAAAAGTCGTAAGGTGCAATGCCCTTCGGTTATTGCACCCTATAGTCTTAAGAGAATTCTTTTTCCACATACGGTGAGTTACATCTGTATTCCGAAAATACTCATAGTCAATAATTCAATACCGTTGTTTTAAAACATAATTGTAACGCCAGTTACATACTCTGGGGGCGTTGCCGTGCAAAGGTCTTATGAAAATGATTATAATAAAAATCATGATCAAATCATTCAAGCATAAAGGATTGCAGCAATTTTTCGAAAGCGGCAATTGCGCCGGTATCATTCCGGCACACCAAACAAAATTAAGGATGAGATTGGTTGCATTGGATACCGCCACTGGTATCGAGGACATGCGTTTGCCCGGTTTTGATCTGCATGCATTGAAAGGCGACAAAGCAGGATTATGGGCAATTCGCGTTAACAAAAACTGGCGCATCACTTTCGAGTTTTCTGACGGCAATGCGACCATCGTCAATTACGAGGATTATCACTGATGAGTATGCACAATCCACCGCACCCCGGCGAATTTATTCGCGAAGTCTATCTTGAGCCGTTGGGTATTAGTTACCGGGCTGTCGCGCTGAAACTGCATGTATCGCCATCGACATTTCATCGGATCGTTCAAGGCCGCGGCAGCATCAGTTCCGAGATGGCATTGCGACTATCAAAAACACTCGGCCGTAGCCCGGAAAGCTGGCTGGCGATGCAAAGCAACTACGATCTCTGGCAAACAAAACAGCGCGTCAATCTCGACGAAGTTGAAAAATTAGCGATTTTGGGTTAATTCGCTGAGCCTCCCCGCAGTCCATCCCCCGCTTGTCCCCCGCGCGCTCCGCCAGCGCGGCTGCCAATCGGCTGCTGGCCTGCTCCACTGCCTTGACTTGGCTTGAGCTCATTGACCTCGGGCAAGGCGAAAGCCAAAGTTGATGAAGCGATGGGACGGATCGTCGCGGTAGCGGTGAGCAGAACGACAGTACCCGCCGCGGTCGAACCACGAGCCGCCGCGCAGCACGCGGTAGGCGCCCGATTCCGGGCCTTGCGGGTCCGTGACTGGTTGCGATGGATAATCGCCCAACCAATCCTGGCACCATTCCCAAACATTACCATGCATTTGGTGCAGCCCCCAGTCGTTGCACGGTAATTCCTTCACCGCCACCGTTTGTTTCCGGTATTCGCTGTTGCTGCCATTGTTGTATGGGTAATTGCCATCGAAATTTACATACCTTGAGTCGATCTGATCGCCCCAACTGAACGGCGTAGTGGTTCCGGCACGGCAGGCGTACTCCCATTGCGCTTCCGTCGGCAGGCACAACTTCAATTCCGCTTTCATATCATTCATCTTACTGATGAAGGCTTGTGCATCATGCCAATTAACATTTTCCACCGGGTTCTCATCACCTTTAAATTCGCTGGGATTTTCGCCCATGATCACTTGCCACAACGTTTGCGTCACCGGCGTATCCGCAATCCAGAAACCTTTGGTCAGAGTAACTTCTTGTTGCAATTCATCTTCATAACGTTCCGGTTCATCGCTTGGCGAACCCATCAAAAATGTTCCCGGCTCGCACCAGCGGAACGCTTGCCGCACGCCTTTGTACGTGAATGCCATCCACAGCCCGAATTCATCCTCGCCCCAATCGGATGCCCACGCTTCGGGGAATTCTTCGGGGAAAATAGTGTGTTGACGGATTTTGAACATATCATTCCAGAATTTCGATGCGTTGACGCGTTGTGCCGCGTTCTCCCAGGCGGATGATGCCGATGATAAGTGAGCCGTAAAAACCCGGATGGGAGATCACATCGGAGAACAATGCCATCATCTCGTCTTTTTCCAGAATTGCCTGTTGCCGTTGCGATTCCGTGAGTGGAGACAATTTCTCCGCGAATAACCAGGCGGCGTTGCGGGCTTTTTCCATGCTGAAATTGATAAGAGCGGTCTGTACCGATCCCAAAAAACGGTTAAGCAATCCGAAGACCGGCCAGATTTCCGCCAGTTCGCTTTGCACGTCACCTACCAAATCGGCCAGCACTTTATTGATCTTCTCGAAATCACCCTTGAGGTTTTGCAATTCTTCCGGCGGCACGGTTTCCGCCGCGGCGATGCCCAGATCCAGATTGATATGCGCATTCATGCCCAATAACAAATGTTGCAATACAATCGGCCACCATTGTTGCGTGGCGTCGAATGCCCGCACCCACGATTTCGTCGGCGTTTGATCGGTAAAATGCAGATAGCAGGCGCGAATATAGCGATTGGCGAAAATCACATCGAGACGTTCCATGCGCAGGCCATCGTCGAAGTAACTTTGCTCGATACCTTTTTTGACTTGAATGGTTACCTTGCGATACAGCGCCGCAAAATAGCCCATGCGTGAGTTGTTTTGTTTGGACCATTCGACAATGGCGGTTAATTGCGCAATGACTTCGTCAATGGTTGTAGCTGGTGTTGCAATCACGTAGGGAAAGCTATTGGGCGGCATAATTTCTCCTTGAAATTTTGATTTTTCGCATCATACGCACTGTTGATTGCGATGCAAGTCGTAGAATAAACAAGCTTGAGATTTAAGCGGTTCGCGATCCATTAAAGCAGCTTGGATCATTGGATTAGGTTGATGGAACAAAGCTCGGCGCGAAGCATGACCCGGCTTCCGGCGCTTCTGCCGGACCGATTCTAGCATTTATTTTACATGCGCATGACGAGTACGTTGACTGATCCCGTTAAAATCCATCCCGATCACGGGTAATTATTCTGATATGCAATCAATACACTACCGTTATTCTGTGTCTAGCGATGCGGCGGCTCTTCCGCGAGACATTGATTGCAAGTATAATTCGTTCACATTTCCCCATATACCGCCAATTTTCCAACCTATTGGTGGCTTTTCGAGGATTGGAAAAAAATGAAACCGCCTATTCGTATCGCCGTCACCGGCGCGACCGGACAGATTTGTTATAGCCTGTTATATCGCATTGCAGCAGGTGATATGCTTGGTAAAAACCAACCGGTCATTTTGCAGTTGCATGATGTAACCGAAGCGCAACCCTTCTTTGAAGGTGTTGTGATGGAACTTTATGACTGCGCTTTTCCGCTGTTAGCAGGCATCATCACTACCGATAATCCGGAAGTTGCGTTCGAGAATGCCGATATCGCGCTGCTGATCGGTGCACGGCCGCGCGGTGAAAATATGGAACGGAAAGATTTGCTCGCAGCCAATGGTCCGATATTCATTTCGCAAGGCAGAGCCTTAAATTCCGTCGCCAAACGCGATGTCAAGATTCTGGTCGTGGGTAATCCGGCCAATACCAATGCTTACATCACCTTAAAAAACGCACCCGATTTGGATCCGGATAATTTCTCGGCGATGCTGCGATTGGATCACAATCGTGCGTTGTCGCAAGCTGCCCTAAAACTCCGAGCACCGGTATCTGACATAAGAAGAATGATCGTGTGGGGTAATCACTCCAACACGCAATTTCCTGACTTGAGTCACGCCATGATCGGTGAGGACAACGTATCTTCTTTGATCAATGACGCCGGATGGGTCGAGCACCACTTTATCCCGACTGTGCAAAAACGCGGCGCGGCCATCATCGAAGCGCGCCGTGGCAAATCCAGCGCCGCCAGTGCCGCCAATGCGATTATCAATCATATGCAAGATTGGATCTTCGGTACTCGCGAAGGTGATTGGGTGTCGATGGGCGTCCCGTCGGACGGTAGCTACGGAATACCGAGCGGCGTTATTTATAGTTTCCCGGTCACATGCCAGAATGGCCGGTATCAAATTGTCGATGGCCTGAAAATCAATGATTCGGATCAGGAAAAAATGCAAGCAAGCTACCGGGAATTGGCTGCCGAACAAGAAGCCGTCCGACACTTATTTTAAGGAAGCTTCGGAGAAATTACTGCGGTTTTTTACTGAATCTCATCTTGTTTGATCATCGTTCGCCAGCTTTTTCAAAACTTCCTCACGGAAGTATGCTGAGCCGATTCCGTCAATTAGCGCGATAACCCGCTCGCTGCTTCACGGATTGCGATCAGCACGGCGGTATCCAGATGACCATCCGCAATCCGCTGCGTTTTCTGTTGAAAACGGCTGATTGCTTTCCGGGTAGCGGAACCTAGCACACCATCAGCTTCACCGGCATCAATGCCTAATGACAGTAGATCTTTTTGCAGTTGACGCACTTGCTCGCGCGATATTTTGACGTTTTCAATGGGCGGTAAGCGATATAATCCCGTGGCGCCCGCAATCCGATCGGCCAAGTGTCCGACGGATAGCGCATAAAACTCGGAACGATTCCAGCGCATGATGACATGAAAGTTCTGAGTGACTAAAAAAGCGGGACCTTGATGCCCCGAAGGCACCAATAAGGCGGCTTTATGCTCCCTCGGTCCCAGCGATGTGCCGGACACAGCCGTTACGCCAAGCCGCTCCCATTCGGCATAGTTCATCAATTGATCACGCCCCGCCAGCGAATAATCAAAAGATGGCGGCAAGCGTACCTCCTGCCCCCAGTTTAACCCTGCCACCCAACCCAGTTGGCGTAAGAAGTTGGCTGCGGAGCCCATCGCATCGGGGATACTGCCCCATAAATCCCGGCGCCCGTCGCCGTCGATATCTTTGGCGTACCGCAAAAAGGTTGATGGCATGAATTGCATATGACCCATCGCACCCGCCCAAGACCCGATCATTCGCTCGACGACAATGTCACCGGCATCAACGATCCGCATTGCATTGAACAATTCCTGCGTAAAAAATGAACTGCGGCGCGTATCACAAGCCAATGTCGCCAGCGAATCGGTGACCCGGAAATCCCCAAAAAAACCGCCATAGTTAGTCTCCAGTCCCCAGAACGAAACCAGAAATTGCGCCGGAATACCGGATTCCTGTTCAATCTGCCGCAGCAATGCGCGGTGCCTGGCCAGCAATTCCCGTCCGCGTTGAACCCGTTCCTCGTTAATGCGCGCATTGAAGTAGTTTGCAAATGTTTGCGTAAATTCGGGTTGCCGCCGATCCAATTCAATTACGCGTGGCAGATATCTTACGTTTCCGAGAACCTGGCTGATGGTTCTGTCAGAGATACCTTCCACTCGCGCCTGATCTTTCATTCTCGAGATGCATTCACCAAACTGGGGATTGCCTGCTTCCGCAGGCTGCATTAAAAGTGAAACGGTAAGCGCGACAAAACCAGCACCCAGTTTCTTGTTATGCAAGAGAGATTTGATTGAAAAATATTCTAGCGCGATCAACGGCATTCTTTATTTTCGATGCGAACAATTGGGCTTCGTGCAATCCGCATACAGTGACAACGAATGCTCCTGCAACGTAAAGCCGCGTTCTTTTGCTATAGCGATTTGACGTTTCTCAATCTCGGCATCGTAGAACTCTTCCACACGGCCGCATTGTAAACAAACCAGATGATCATGATGACCATCGCTTCTTAGTTCAAATACCGCCTTGCCGCTTTCAAAATGATGCCGCTCCAGCAATCCGGCCTGCTCAAACTGCGTTAACACTCGATAGACGGTTGCCAATCCAATGTCTTCGCCTTCATTGATCAATTCCTTGTAAACATCTTCAGCCGATAAATGCCGCACGCTGCTTTGCTCGAATAAATTCAGTATCTTCAACCGCGGTAAAGTAGTTTTAAGACCACTGTTTTTTAAATCGATACTTTTCAGATCATCAAAGTTACCCATAGTTATCTCTGTTCAGAAAATAATTTACTGTATCATATAGTGCTGTGTTCACTTTGGAAACATATAATATCAACAAAATGGCTGCAAAAATCACTGCTCTGCTTTCTTTCTTTCTGCTGACGAGTTGTTCATTCATGCCGCACATTATTTATAAAATCGATGTACAACAAGGAAATGTCGTTACCGACGAAATGCTGGAAAAATTAAAACCCGGCATGGCTAAATCGCAGGTGTTATTCGTATTAGGGTCACCGCTGATTGTCGACGCTTTTCGTGACAATCGATGGGACTATGTCTACGTTTCCCGGGAGAAAGATGATTTGGTTGAACAAAAACGGCTTACCCTTTTCTTCGATAACGATACTTTGATCAATATTGAAAATTATCTACATTTCTCAACAGAAGCACCTGTAAAACAACAGCCGGTCGAAGCAAGCGCTGAGAAAGAGGAAACCACGCCGGTTACCGAAGAAGAAAAAAAATAACCCTCTAAAATACTTTTTTATTCGTACAAACCCAAGATCTACAGGGAAAAATATGATAACTCAGAAGATTGCAATTGCAGGATGCTCCGGACGAATGGGACGAACCCTGTTGGAAGCAGTGGCGCAAGCGCCTGATTTGCAACTCGCCGCAGCGCTTGAAAGAACCGGCAGCCCTTATTTGAACAAGGATGCGGGAGAATTAATCGGAACCAGTTGCGGCATCACGATCGTCAGCGATTTTGCAACCGCTTTGAGAAATTGCCATCACCTGATCGATTTCACCCGCCCGGAAGGCACCTTGGCGCATCTTTCCGTTTGCCGCGAAGCGGGAGTAAAAATGGTCATCGGTACCACCGGATTCTCAGCGGAAGAGAAAGCCCAGCTCAAAGCAGCTGCTCAAGATATCGCAATTGTTTTTGCACCGAATATGAGCGTTGGTGTTAACGTTACTTTTAAGCTATTGGAAATCGCCGCCAAAGTACTCAATGAAGGATACGATATCGAAATTATCGAAGCGCATCATCGGCATAAAGTGGATGCGCCATCCGGAACCGCTTTGCGTATGGGTGAAGTCATCGCGGAAGCATTGGGCAAGGACTTAAACAAGATTGCGGTATACGGCCGTGAAGGAATAACCGGCGAGAGAAATCCCGAGACCATCGGCTTTTCAACCATCCGAGCCGGCGATATTGTCGGCGACCATACGGCGCTATTTGCCGGAATCGGCGAGCGCATTGAAATATCGCACAAAGCGAGCAGCCGCATGACTTTTGCGATGGGCGCATTACGTGCAGTACGCTTTCTGGCCGACAAACCCAATGGGCTCTTCGATATGCAGGATGTACTAAAATTACGTTAAAACCGTTCCATGGCAATCTATGCAATCGGTGATTTACAAGGCTGTTTCACGGCGTTCCGCCGCCTCATCGATTTAATCCGCTTCGATCCTACCCAAGACAAATTATGGCTGGTAGGCGATCTCGTCAACCGCGGCCCGGATTCCTTAGCGACTTTGCGTTATATCAAACAAGCCGGCGATGCGATGCAGGTCGTACTGGGCAATCATGATTTGCATTTACTGATGGTTGCAGCCGGCATCGCAAGAAATCACCCGAACGACACCTTGCAATCGATCCTCAGCGCACCTGACCGCGACGAATTGTTACATTGGTTACGGCAACAGAAATTGTTTCACAGCGAAGGCTCTTATGCCATGGTACACGCCGGCCTGCTGCCATCCTGGTCAATCGCGCAAGCCGTGCAATTCTCAACCGAAGTGGAAAATGCCTTGCGCCAAAACGACTATCCTGCGTTATTCTCACGCATTTATGGCAACGAACCCGATTACTGGTTTGATGATTGGAGTGGCTACATTCGTTTGCGCGTCATCGTCAATGCCATGACACGAATGCGAATTTGCACTGCCGATGGCAAAATGGGCTTGTACTTTAAAGGCGCACTATCATCGATTCCATCCGATTATTTACCGTGGTTTCGCGTTCCTCGGCGCGCCAGCGAACAACACACCATCGTATGCGGGCATTGGTCAGCACTGGGATTCCATATGAGTGACAATATAATTGCTTTAGATAGCGGTTGTGTTTGGGGCAGGCAGTTATCGGCTATTCGCTTGGAAGACCGGAAAATTTTCCAGATTCCTTGTGAACAATAGGCACGCTTAAAGTATCTGCAATCGCTTGTTCGGCCAAACGTGCCAGTTCCCGCCGATTTCTCGAACCGCATGGAATCGGCGGATTAAAAATCAATGCCACATCAATCCGTGGTTGGCTCAAAATCTTCTGCAGCGATAAAATAAGGGATGAATCGATATACGCGGCTTCCTTGCAAACCTCACCGGCAGCGTTATGGTATCTGATTGCCACTGGATAGAGTAAGGCGTCCGCATTAACTGCCGATTGCAGCAATGAAGCATGAAAATGATTCAATTGCGTACCATCCGTCGTTGTTCCCTCCGGAAATACCGTTACCGTCTCACCGTTTTCCAGCACTTCACCAATTTTTTTATTAATACGTTGCGTATCGCTGCGTCTTGCACGCTCGATAAATAGCGTACCAGCATTCCGGCTTAGAAAACCCAAGATGGGCCATTGGCTGATCTCGGCCTTAGCAACAAAACGCGTTGGATGTGCAGCCATCAACACGCACACATCAAGCCAGGAAACATGATTCGCTGCAAGCAATGCTCGTTGTACTTGCCACACAGGCAAGCTTCCGCAACATTGCAGTCTGATTTCAAGACAGGTCAATACGCCCTTTGCCCATCGTTGCATCATCGTACGCTGGATGTACGAAGGAAAATAGGGATAAACCAGCGATTGCAACACACCGGAAAACACCTGCAGCAACAATTTAATCAATCGGATAACCCGCAATAACAATGGCGTGGTTTTTTGCATGGCAGGCACTAACAGGTTGATAACAAAACCGATATTTTAAATTTATCATCGGCATTTATTATCTGTTTGAGATAAAGCAATACGCGCAATAGAAAACTATTGCGCGTATGCTGGGATAAAACGGAATTTAAAAAATTAAAAAAAACAGATTAATAAGAGACTGCCGGTCCTTCGAGCCACAGACACTCGGAAATCAGGCACATACCGCCCAATTTCTTAAGAACTGGCCGCAATTCGCTGACAATTCTTTGTGCCTGCTCATCTTTACAAGCAAGAATAACCATCACATTTTCTTGTTCCATCAAAACATCGCCAGGATCCCGCACGCCACGCGATCCCAATCCGCCCGCATTCTTCAGCACCGTGTAACCACGCACTTCACACCGCTCCAATATTTCCGTCAGTTGTTCGAGCTGCTCAATACCGACAACGATCTCAAATCGTCTCATAGCAATCGTATTATTCATAAATTTTTCCCATTAATTGTCTGGTTAATTAGATATATTTCATTATACTGCAATGCCATGGAACCAGTGCGCCATTTCCCAGTAAATCGGTACCCCGATAAAAATATTGAAAGGGAATGTTACACCCAGCGAAGCGCCAATTGAAAGCGCAGGATCAGCATCGGGTACCGCAATACGCATAGCCGCCGGCGCAGCAATGTACGAGCAGCTGGCATACAATACCGCCAACAACATAGTACCACCTTCAGACAGGCCGAAGATCCAACCTAAATAAGCGCCAAACAATCCAGCCGTCAACGGAAATAGAATACCAAACGCCACGATGAAAATACCTTTGTCTATAACCGCTTTCAACCGCGCTGCTGCCAACAAGCCCATTTCCAGCAGGAAGAATGCCAACACGCCCATGAACAAGTCCATAAACATTTTATCCAACGGCGATACTAATTTTACTACACCTGCGTAGTATCCAATCAGAACACCCACAATTAGCAAATAAAGACTGGTACCAGTCAAAATTTCGTGCATCAGTTTGCCCCATTGGGTTTTCTCACCGCCGGCACCAGCACGTGCCAAAATAGTACCGGTTACCAACGCCGGAATCTCCATCAACGCCATAATCAAAACCATATAACCTTCAGAAGGCTCATTCATGGTCCCCAGGAAAGCCACACCCACAGCAAAAGTCACCGCACTGACCGAGCCATAGTGCGCGGAAATCGCACCAGCATCCGCTTGCGAAAATTTACCAATGAATCTTAAGATCGGATAAGCAGATAATGGAATCAATGCTGATAAAACCACCATAGAAACAGCAATCGGCAATACTTCCATAATTTCGTATTTCGCCATTGACACCCCGCCTTTGAAACCAATGGCAATCAGCAAGAACAAGCTCAAGCTCTTGTACAGCGCTTCGGGTATTTTCAGGTCAGACTTGATTACACCTGCCAGAACCCCAGCAACAAAAAAGAACACTACTGGTTGTATAGTAGCCATGCAACACTCCCTATTTTATTAATTATGTCTATTCTTAATTGAGAAAAATCCTTTCTCTCCAGTATCTTTCAAAGCGCCATAAATCCAGAGAAAAAAAAGATAGTCCCAAAATCCGTATAACTTATGGGGGATTCAATTCTTTAACTGAGACTCTACGAAACGTAACAACCTAGTTGGAGTAAGTAACGAAAAAACGCTCTGTTATAGATCTGGAAACCCGTGACTCAAGTACCCTTCACGCTTAAACGTTAACATAGGAAACGTGAAGAATTCGTGAAGAAAATTAGGTATCTGCCTTCGATAATCAAGGAAAAATAATGTGAAAAGTCGTGCCCTTACCAGGGGTACTGTCGACTTCGATACGCCAACCATAGTGGTCGCTGATACGTTTTACGATCGCCAATCCAATGCCTAAACCTTCGCCTTGCGTGGATCCGCGAAAGAAACGCTCATACAGCAAGGGCAGATAAGCCGGCTCAATGCCAATGCCTGAGTCGGCAACGGACAAACGCCGGTTGTTGAAATCCACGCGAATAAAGCCATTTTCGGTATACTGCACGGCGTTGCGCAGCAAATTCATCAGAGTAGTATGTAAGGCCTGGCGGTTCAGCACTACCGTCACAGACGGTGCGATATTGACCTCAAAATTCAGTCTTTTGCGATAAATCTCGGTACAAATCGGTTCAACTGCGTCGTAAACGCATTCAGCGATCGCAACCGGTTCAGTCACACCCAACGACTGTTCCCGCGCCAAGAACAACAAAGCTTGCAGTTGCTCGCCCATACGCGTTGCCGCACTCTCGATCATTTTTATCCGGTGTTGAACTCTCGAAGGTACGTCAGAAGAAGCTTCCAGCAATTCGCAACTGGTCAGAATCGTGGTAATGGGCGTACGCAATTCATGGCTGATATTGGCGGTAAACTCTTGCTCGCGCTGCAGCATCCGTTTAATGCGGATCTGGTAATCGTCCAGAGCTTGCGCCAGCTGCGCAACCTCCTCATCCATGTCGGGTTGCGTCAGCAAACCTGTCTGAACATTCCCCGTTGCCAGAGTACTGACACGGTCCGCTAAATCCGTTACCTGCTTGACCAGTACGCCAGCCAGCAAATACCCGACAACAAAGGTAATTGCAACCACTGCAAACCAGGAAAACAAAATAATTACCCTTAATTTACTCAACCGCTGTTGATGCAGTGCAATCCGGTATGCAACCAGAAACTTCACTTCTTTATCGGTTCGCACCAGTACGTGGAAATTCTCCAAGCCATAGTAAATCCGGTGATACCCCGCATTCAATCCACGTAAATAAGTAGGAATCTGCAGCTCGTCATCGATATTATGGATAACATAGCTTTTAAGATGCAAACCGACTTGGAAAATAAAATCGGAGTGCTTTTGATAGCGTTGAACGAGATGATCCATTTCCATCTCGATCACCTGCTCAATATGTTCCTCTTCGATATTGTCTGAGACAAAATAAAGAATGATGCAAAGCGTTCCAACGATAAAAACGCTAAAAGTTGTCAGCGCTACGGCAACCCGGTAGCGCAGGCTATTTTCACTCGGGAATCTGAACACGCGATGTCAAACAATAACCGAGACCATGCACGGTTTCTATCGGATCGTACCCTCCGGCTTTGGTCAACGCTCGCCGCAGTATGTGCATATGGCTACGCAAGGTATCACTCGTTTCCTGAACATCTTCCCACGCCTCCATTTCCAGTTCTTCACGGCTAAAAACCCTGCCCGGCTCACTCATCATCAAAGCTAATAAACGTATGCACTTGGGAGGAAGCTTGACATTCTGATTCTCAAAACGAATGGAAAGCGTTTTCGGGTCGAAAGAAAGCTTGTCAAACTCCAATGTGCGATTGGCCACTTTTCCTGCATGCCGCTTATGCAATGCCAATAAACGCGCTTCCACTTCCTTCAAAGCAAAGGGTTTGATCAAATAATCATCGGCCCCTTGTTCAAAACCTGCTAACTTATCTTCCAAAGTGTCTCGTGCAGTCAGCATTAAAATGGGCGTGTCGATTTGCGATTCTTGTCTTAGCTTACGACATAGCGTCATGCCATTCATCCCAGGCAAACCTAAGTCAAGTAATATTGCATCAAACCGTTGCGTAACCGCCAAGTGTAAACCTGCAACACCATTCACTGCAGCATCGACCGTATGTCCTCTTGATTCCAGAAAGTCATAGAGGTTAGCAGCAATAGCTAAATCATCTTCAATAATTAATATATGCATAGGATTACCTGCAACTATCAATTGGCTGTGGTTAAACTCCTTCAGAATGGAACCTGCGACTTAAAGAATGAACAGCACTGACTAATGCCGCAGCATTTTCCGGAGGCGTAAATTGCGAGATACCGTGTCCAAGATTAAAGACGTGCCCACTTCCTTTGCCATAGCTCGTCAGAATTTTTTCCACCTCGGCGGCAATAATTGTCGGGGTTGCAAATAGCACGGATGGATCAAGATTACCTTGCAAAGCAACCTTATCGCCGACTCGTCGACGCGCTTCCCCGATATCGATCGTCCAATCCAACCCGATCGCATCGCACCCAATATCCGCAATTGCTTCTAACCATAAACCACCGCCTTTGGTAAAAACAATATTGGGTATACGCGAACCATTCTGCTCCCGTTTCAGACCGGCGATTATCTGCCGGATATAGCGCAATGAAAATTCCTGATACGCAGCATGCGATAACACACCACCCCAGGTATCGAAAATCATAACGGCTTGCGCGCCTGATTCAATCTGTGCATTCAAATAAGCCGTCACGGCTTTTGCATTGATCTCCAAAATATGATGCAGCAGCTCAGGCCGTGCGTACATCATAGTTTTGATTTCACGGAACTCGGTGCCGCCACGCCCTTCCACCATGTAACAGGCAAGTGTAAAAGGGCTACCGGAAAATCCGATTAACGGCACTCGATTGTCCAGCGCTTTCCTGATCTCGGATACGGCGTCCATCACATAACGCAATTCCGCCCCCGGATCGGGAACCTTCAGTGCCTGGATTTCAGCTTCATTCCGCAAAGGATGCTTAAACATGGGGCCTTCGCCCTGAGAAAAGTATAATCCCAACCCCATTGCATCCGGGATTGTTAAAATATCAGAAAACAATATGGCAGCATCCAGCGGAAAACGAGCAAGCGGCTGCATGGTAACTTCGGTTGCAAATCCAGGGTTCTTACATAGAGAAAGAAAATCACCCGCGCGCGCGCGCGTTTCATTATATTCCGCAAGATATCTACCCGCTTGCCGCATCAACCAAACAGGCGTGTATTCAATGGGTTGCTTCAGCAATGCGCGTAGCAACGTGTCGTTTTTAAGTGTTGTCATCCAAAAGCCTCTATTTATAATTGTTATAAAAGGCTACCTTCCCGTAAATATTTAACCTTTTCCTAACCGTGATTTTACCAGCGAATGGCCATCACGTATATTCTCATTCCATAGGATAAAACCAATGCGTGTCGTTTCGCGCATCCGACCATGACAACTGGACAAGTAATCCAAGCAACTGCACACCGTACAACTATTGCTTGTCAGTCTTGTGCAATCGTGAATAAACGTTGGTATTCTTTGATGGCATAACGATCTGTCATGCCAGCAATATAATCTGCAACCGCTTGTTGCCCTTCCGCTTCAAATTTTTCTTGATACTTCTGCGGTAATAGCCTTATTTCCGAACTGAACGCGGAAAATAATTTTTCGATGGTATGACGCGCTTTGTTATTCATGCGCACCACACGAAAATGCCGGTATAGCTTATCGAACAAAAATTTCTTTAATTCCTGCTGCTCTTTTTTTACCTGCCCGCTGAAACCAATCAGCGGAGGTGCGGCATGCACATCTTCCAAATTGCGGATACAGGCATCCCGGATATTTTGGGTGCTCTGTTGTATCAGATCGGTTACTAACGTATTGATCATGTTGCGCACCGTTTCATAAACCATACGCCGTTCCGAAAGCGATGGATGCAGGGTTTTCACGCGCAGCAGGTGGCGGGAGAAAATCGAAACTTCCTGCAATTGCGCCAAATTGATCAACCCGGATCGCAAACCGTCATCGACATCATGATTATTATAGGCAATTTCATCAGCAAGATTCGCTAATTGCGCTTCCAAAGATGGGCTTTTATGTTGCAAGAAACGTTCCCCTAACGCTCCTAATTTTTGTGCATTTTTTTTCGCCACATGCTTAAGAATACCTTCCCGGGTCTCATAACATAGATTAAGACCATCGAAGGTCGCATAACGCTCTTCGAGCACATCAACAACCCGCAAGGATTGAAGATTGTGTTCAAAACCACCGTAGTCGCGCATGCAATTATTCAATGCGTCTTGCCCGGCATGTCCGAATGGTGTATGCCCCAGGTCATGCGCCAAGGTTATGGCTTCAACCAAATCCTCGTTCAGTCCCAAGTTTCTTGCAATCGATCGGCCGATCTGGGCAACCTCCAGACTATGTGTTAAGCGCGTACGAAACAGATCCCCTTCATGATTAACAAACACTTGGGTTTTATATTCCAACCGGCGGAAAGCCGCTGAGTGGATGATACGATCCCGGTCTCGCTGAAATTCGCTTCGTCCGGTCGGCGATTCTTCAAAAATCACGCGCCCTCGTGAATTCTCGGAAGACACCGCATAATCGGTCAGTTTATTCATGCGGCATGCAAGCCCGAATCGTATCGTTCAGTAATTCAGGAGGCACATCGGCGCGCATCACCGCTTCTCCGATGCGATTAAGAACAATAAAACGCGTTTTACCAGACTCCACTTTCTTATCCAGCATCATCAACTCCAGATACTGTTCCACAGGCATTTTCGGTGCAACAACCGGCAGGCCTACTTGCAGAAAAATTTTGCGGATTCGATTCACATCCGTTTCGCTAATTAACTTCATGCGACGTGATAACTCCGCCGCCAGAATAGTTCCGGCCGCCACCGCTTCGCCATGCAACCAAACACCATAACCCATGCCATTTTCAATCGCATGACCAAAAGTATGCCCCAAATTCAATAACGCCCTGACGCCCCTCTCCCGCTCATCGGATGCAACGATCTCCGCTTTGTTTTCGCAGCTCCGCCGAATCGCTTCGTTTAACGTTGTCGGATCACGCGCCAGCAGCCGATGCATGTTTTGCTCCAACCATTCGAAAAAAACCGGATCACGGATCAAACCGTATTTAATGATTTCAGCAATTCCCGCGCGCAGCTCCCGATCAGGTAAGGTATTCAGCGTTGCGCTATCGGCTAGCACCATCCGTGGCTGATAAAATGCGCCGATCATGTTTTTACCTAATGGGTGATTGATACCCGTTTTACCGCCGACCGAGGAATCGACTTGCGCCAATAGCGTGGTTGGAATTTGGATAAATGGAACACCGCGTAAATAAGTTGCTGCGGCAAATCCGGTTAAATCACCGACTACGCCACCACCCAACGCCAAGATTGCGGTTTTGCGTTCGCAATGGTTTTTGAGCAACGCATCAAAAATCAAATTCAATGTTTCCCAATTTTTACAGGCTTCGCCGTCTGGAAGAATAATGGGAATAGAAACAACCCCTCTGGTTTCCAAGGCTGCACGCAACTTATCCAGATAGAGCGGTGCAATGGTAGTATTGCTGACAATTGCCACCCGTTTTTGCGGCAAGCAATTAACAATCAGATCAATCTGCTGCAATATTCCATGCCCCACATGAATTGGATAGTTGCGTTTTTCAGATGAAGACGTAAAATCTACCGTAATGGTTTGCATAACATCCTTGTCTCTACCGTACATAATATAATCGAGGTCGTTAGAAATTAATTTATTGATAAGTTTTTGAACGAGAAAACGAATGCCTTGCTTACCGCTGTCGACAATGAGATGCGCCGTTTCGCGATACAGCGAATCCCGCTGACCGTAAAGTTCGCTCAACCGGGCATACAAATTATCGGTCTGTAGCAACGGACGATTCTTATCATACCGGGTACGCCGGTATAAATCATTGACCGATGCCCGCAGATAGATGACGATGCCACTGCGTCGCAACAACTGCCGGTTGCCTGAATTAAGGACAGCCCCGCCCCCGGTCGCCAGCACCACATTCTCTTTATTAACCAGATCAGACAAGGTTTCCGATTCGCGTTTCCGGAATCCGGCTTCGCCTTCGATTTCAAAAATTACCGGGATTTTTACACCGGTACGCTTCTGAATTTCATGATCGGAATCAATAAATTCTTTATTCAGCGCATTGGCCAGCGCTTTGCCGATCGTAGTTTTGCCAGCACCCATCATGCCAATCAAAATAATATTGGTATTTCCGATTTTTTTCTGAAGAGGTTGCAGCATTTTCGTTTTACTTAAATTCATAGCCGTGATTGTAGCTGAATTAGCAGCTTGCTCGCGGGAACACTTTCCATCGGGCTGAGCTTCCGCCGAGATAATCCCTGAGAACCCCTTACCATTCGATCAATTTATGCGGCTGGTTGCTGCGGTACAGTTTTATCCTTATTTCCGGATTGTTTGGAACTCTGCTTGCGTACAAACCAAGAAAAAAATAGTGGCACAAAAATTGTTGCGATCGTCGTGGCCAGTATCATCCCGCCAAAAACGCCGGTCCCCATGGATTGCCGGGCTGCCGAACCGGCACCGGTGGCTAATACCAAGGGAACGACACCCAGTATAAAAGCCATCGAGGTCATCACAATGGGGCGGAAACGAAGTTGCGCGGACCGTATGGCTGCGTGAGAAATCGCCACACCTTGTTTCATTTTTTGGTTTGCAAATTCGACCAGTAGTATCGCATTCTTCGCTGTCAATCCGATCAAAGTCACCATACCGATCTGAAAATAAATATCGTTCGGCATGCCACGCAACAAAATCGCCATCAAAGCCCCCATCATCGCGAAAGGGATCGCCATGATGACCGCTAATGGCAATGCCCAGGTTTCAAATTGCGCCGCTAAAATAAGAAAGACCATTATAACTGCCAGACTCACCGCCATAATCGCAGCCGACCCCATCTTCTTCTCTTGAAAAGCTGCCCCCGTCCAGGCGATCTGATAACTATCCGGTAATGTTCTAGCCGCAATTTCCTCCACCCGTGCAATCGCTTCGCCGGAACTCACCCCCTTCGTACCGCTGCCCATCACCTTAGCCGCTAACAAGCCATTAAACCGCTCCAGCTGTTCCGCACCAACGATATGTTTCACCATACTTAAGGCCGACAACGGAATCATCGCACCTGATTCTGAACGCACATATACTTTCCCAAGATCCTCCGCGGTCATTCTGAATGGCGCTTCAGCCTGCAATTGCACGCGATAGGTTCGCCCGAAACGATTAAAATCATTCACATAAAATGAACCCATGGTGCTTTGCAATGCTGCATAGATATCCGATATCAACACGCCCTGTGCAATCGCCTTGGCATCATCGACTTCAATAAAATATTGCGGCACCGATGACCGCAAGAATGTATTTACAGTTGCCAATTTAGGATCCTGCCGCAGCGTCTGCATCAATTCGTCGACAACACGCGCCAATTGTGCCGGATCAGAATCCGTTCGGCTCTGCACGAACAATTCAAACCCGCCGGTGCTGCCAAGCCCGCGAATCGCCGGCGGGTTAAATGCAATAGCCATTCCATCCGGCTGCTGCGCACCGGCTTCCGTCATTTTCTTGACCACATCTTCAGCGGTAATGGTCCGTTCAGACCAGTCTTTCATTCGTAAAAAAATCGTCGACACATTCGCTTTGTTTCCGCCGCCGACAAAATCCAGGCCGTTGACAGAGAATTGAAAAGTTACACCGGGTAACTGCCCCATTTCGGTCGTAATGGCATTCGCCGTTTGAATCGTCCTGCCAAGTGCCGCACCATCGGGCAAAATTACCGCCCCCAGTACGAATCCTTGATCTTCCGGCGGTATAAAACTATCCGGAATTCTATTTATCAGAACAATTAAACACACGATCACTGCTGCGAATATCAGCGTACTTTTGATCGAATTTCGCAGACTCAGCCCCACCATTCCGACATATAACCGACGAGTGCGCTCAAAATAGCGATTAAACCAGGAAAAGAAAGCCGATTGCCGGTGCGTGGATCGAAGTAACATCGCACATAGCGTCGGTGTCAACGTTAATGCCACGATGCCTGAAATCACACCGGCGACAGCCACGGTCACCGCGAATTGCTGATATAACTCCCCGGCGATGCCTCCCAAAAACGCTACGGGAACAAAGACCGCCACCAATACCATGGTCATGGCCACCACAGCGCTGGAAACTTGCTGCATTGCTTTCATCGCCGCATCAATCGGCGATAACTTTTCATGTGATATCAGGCGCTCAATATTTTCCAGCACCACAATGGCATCATCGACCACGATGCCTATCGACAATACCATGGCAAACAGCGTCAAAGTATTAATGGAGTATCCAAGTAACCACAATCCGGCAAACGTGCCGATCAACGAAATCGGAATGGCAATGATCGGGATAAGAGTCGCTCGCCAGCTCTGCAAAAACAGATACACGACCAGCACGACCAGCAGCAAAGCTTCTCCCAAGGTCTTCACAACCTCCCAAATCGATGCTTTAACAAAAATACTGGTATCGTACGATATGACGTATTCCATGCCTTCCGGAAAATACTGCTTCAACTCAGCCATTTTGGCTTTAACCGCTGCAGCAGTTTCCAGCGCATTGGCGCCGGATCGCAGAAAAATTCCGATTCCCAAGCCGGGTTGGCCATTCAGCAATGTACGCGTCGCATAATCCTGCGCACCCAGTTCAATGCGTGCGACATCTCTCAGATAAAGCACACCGCGCACCCCATCGGAGCGCAGAATCACTTCTTCGAATTGCTCGGGTTCCAATAACCGACCCTTCGCAGTCACTGTATAGACCAGCTGCTGGTCGGCCAATGCAGGTTCCTGACCGATTTTCCCGATTGCTTGCTGTGCATTCTGTGCACGAATGGCATTCACGATATCACTGGTGGTAACCCCCAGTTGCGCCATACGATCCGGCCGCAACCAGATTCGCATGGAATAGTCTTGCGCACCAAAAATCCGCGCTTCGCCCACTCCCGTGGCGCGTCTCAGATCATCCAGCAAGTTGATTGCAATAAAATTGCTAAGGAACAGCGTATTATGTTTTGGATCGCTGGAAGTCAGTGCTAAAACCAGCAATAAATCATTCGAACGCTTCTGAACGGTAACGCCGGTTCGTCTAACCTCATCGGGCAAACGCGCCAACGCGGTATTGACTTCGTTACTGACATTAAAAACAGCGCGATCAACATCGGTTCCGATTTCAAACGTAATCGTAATCGTCAACCGGCCGCTGGAGTCAGCGCTGGAATTAAAGTATAACAGCCCTTCAATAGCGCTAAGTTTCTCTTCAATGGGCGCTGCTACGGTTTTTATCATTGTTTCGGCACTCGCACCTGGAAAGGTCGCCGTTACTATGACCGTGGGAGGCGTAATCCGAGGATACTGTTCAATCGGCAATTGTATCGCCGCAGCCAGCCCCGCCAACACGATGATGATTGACAATACCGAAGCAAAAATCGGCCGTTCAAGAAAAAATTTAGTCATGAAACTGTTATCGCTATTGTTAACCGCTCCTCCAAGATGCACGCAGTTCCGTAAAATCAAGGTTCGAAGCTATCGCAAATTAAAATCGGGAATTTAAGTATTACTGGGAGTCACTTCAGGATTCCACGACTGGATCTTGCTTAGGCCGAATCGTGTTGAAACCAGTGTGATTAGCTGATTGCCGCATTAGATTGGATTCTCATTGCCCGTATCGCAAACCTTGATCGCATTCAACATGCGTCGTCAAAGACGTTATCTTATTACAATCATCGCCCTGATAAGTCCCGCATTATTGTAACAGTAGGCTCAACTGTCGAGATCTTTTTACGAATGGCTGTTACAAATAAAAACACCACCTGGATACCAGGTGGTGTTTTTATCAAGGAAAACCAAATTGCCTGCGCAAACAAATTACTGCATTAGGTGACGCTCAAAAATTCATCTATCTTGAGAATATATCGCGCGTTTTTTGCACCCCATTTGCTTGACATCATATCTTGCTCGGCAAATTAATCAATGCTAAAACTCTTCCCAATCATCGCCACCGCCACCGGATGCAACTTTGCGAGGCTGTGTTGATACACTCGATGATGCCGCTTCAGGTTTTACTAGCGCTTTCTTGGTCGCCGGGCCGCGGTTCGGTAACTTGGCTACCGCCGCCGGACGATTATTTCTCTTAACCGGTGTGACGGCCGATCCATGACCACCCGATAGCTTGAATATGCTGACCGCTTGCGATAGCGATTGCGCCTGTTCTTGCATTGATTCAGCTGCAGCTGCCGATTCTTCCACCAACGCCGCGTTTTGCTGCGTCACCTCATCCATCTGCGTGACCGCTTGGTTCACTTGCTCAATTCCTGAGCTTTGTTCTTGCGATGCCGCCGATATCTCACTCATGATGTCCGTTACGCGTTTCACCGCACTCACGATTTCGTCCATCGTCGTTCCCGCTTCATCGACCAGCCGTGTTCCTTCATCGACTTTCGCTACCGAGTCACTAATCAGTTCCTTGATTTCTTTCGCCGCCGCCGCTGAACGTTGCGCCAGGGTTCGAACTTCCGTTGCCACGACCGCAAATCCACGCCCTTGTTCTCCAGCACGCGCCGCTTCCACTGCCGCATTCAATGCCAAAATGTTGGTCTGGAACGCGATCCCGTCTATGACGCTGATGATGTCGACAATTTTATGCGAGCTTTCGTTGATTGATTTCATAGTGTGCACCACTTGACCCACCACGGTACCGCCTTTGACCGCAACTTCCGATGCGCCCGCCGCCAGTTGATTCGCTTGGCGCGCATTATCGGCATTCTGCTTCACTGTCGATGTCAGTTCTTCCATCGAGGAGGCTGTTTCTTCTAGGCTCGATGCTTGCTCTTCGGTCCGTTGACTCAAGTCCATGTTGCCGGAAGCTATTTCACCCGATGCCGTCGTTATTTGATCGGTACTGGAGCGTACTTTTCCGACCAAGTCTATCAAGCTGTCATTCATCTCTTTTAATGCTTGCAATAACCTGCCCGTCGACGATTTCGTTGAGCCTACTACGATATTCGAAGTCAGATCGCCTGACGCTACTCTATGGGCGATATCTATCGCTTCATTCAGCGGATCCACAATCGACTTTAATAGCAACATGCAAAACACGAATGCTAATACTACGCCTGCAATCATCGTTCCCACCAAAACCATAAGAATGGTCTCGAAATTTGTTTGCGCATGCGCATATTCCTTTTCAGCAACTGTGCCTTGCAAATCCAGCAATGCAAAAACCGTATCACGCAAAGCATTAAACTTTGGCACGGTATCGTTTGCGAGATTCTGTGCCGCGGCTTCAAATTCTCCGGTCGAAGCTAATTGAATCGTCCGGTTCATTGAATTTACATACTGCACGTGTTGCTCACCTTTGGTTTTGGTCAGCAATTCTTCTTCAGGCGTTAAGTAGGTTGCAAGATATTTGGCCCACACCCCTTCGTTTTGCTTGACCAAACGATTCGCATCGTCTCCCAATGTTCTTGCGGTCGCAACATTTCTCGATTCAACCGCGTTTCTGGCATTTTCCCGAACTTGGTACCAGACATCCAGAATGGAGCCTAATTGAACTGATGGAGTCAAGCGGTCTTCAAAAACCGATTTCAATCCATTATTTGACTGACTAAAACCATACAAACCCACTGCGCCAGTACAAACCAACAATATTGCCATTATCGATAACACAAAATTTAAGCGAAACTTAATTGACGTCTCAGTAAACATCAAAACCTCCTATGAATTTTTTTCTAAAAGCCACTCTGTTAGTTAATGCTTGGTTCAATCAATTCCATATCGCCACTGCTCATCAGCTTCTCGATATCGATCAATATCAACATCCGTTCATCAATCGTCCCAAGACCCATTATGTGCTCGGTATCGATCACGGAACCTAATCCCGGCGCTGGGCGCATTTGCTCAGACTCCAAGCTGATGACATCGGAAACGCCATCCACCACGATACCCATCACCCTGCCAGCGACATTTATAATAATCACCACAGTAAATTGATTATATTCAACATTTCCCAAGCGAAATTTGATTCGCATATCGACGATCGGTACGATGATACCTCTCAAATTCACAACGCCCTTAATGAAGTCGGGCGCATTGGCTATTTGCGTAATGGCTTCATAACCACGAATCTCCTGCACCTTGAGGATCTCTATCCCATATTCCTCATTTCCCAGACGAAAGGTTAGGAATTCATTGGTAATGCTGCTCGTCCGCAGCTGCGTTGACCCACTCACGGCTGGGGTCGTCTGCTCCTGTAACATGCGCCTACTCCTTCTAGTTACAAAACTGATTTTGGATTAGATGACAATTCGTATTCTTACCGACTCAAACAGATAGGTAGGAGTTTTCTTACGGAAGAAGGAAATATTTTCTTTAATTTATTTTTTAATAATTTAAAATAAAACCTCAAGAAAGAAAATCAAATCCGGCACAGAGTCCCACACACGCCGGTTCTACGTGGATTCTATAAATCTCGTCTTGAAGTATTATGCGATCAATTTTCCAGTGGCTTTACACGGGCAGCGGCATTATCTTTCGTCAATACTTGAGGCATCACCCCACATTGACACTACCCAAAACAATGCGCCCAAAATGCTCGGTGCAAATCACGCCTCTCTCAAGCTCACTTTCATCGGAGCTTATTCTCATTAAATCCCGTTTAATAACAAACTATTGATAGAAAATAAATAAATAAACAGGTGATCAAAAGAGTGGCTACACAAAAATATTGCTGGTAGACTTTTATGTTCTTACAGGCAAATCCAATCATCAATTTCCGAATGCTGCTATCTTTGAACGGCATCAGCTGGCGATAAGCATGGTTTGTTATCACCATTTTAGTGAGGATCAGAAAAATCCAAGTATGGAATAAGAGGAGGAAAAATCCTCTATATATGTAGGAATATATGAAATTATTTGTAAGGGTACGGAGCAGGTAGCAGATTTAGTTTCGTCCCGGATATGAATTAGCATTATGCAGGAGCGTAACAAAATGAAAATCCTCGGCATGAATCATTTCACGGTTCTAAGCAGCAATCTTGAAAGAAGCAAAAATTTCTATATCAATATCTTAGGTCTTTCAGAAGGTTACCGGCCACCGTTTACGTTCCCGGGTGTCTGGCTCTATGCGGGAGATCAAGCCATATTGCACATCATGACGGGTAAACCGATACCGGCCAATGCAGCCGGCGTCATTGATCACATGGCTTTCACAGCTTCCGGCTTACAAGCGACAGCCGATACTCTCAAGCTACACGGTATCCATTATGAATTACAACGATTGCCGGAATTGGAAATATGGCAATTATTCTGCCATGACCCGGATGGCGCAAAAGTCGAACTGGATTTTCCGGCAAACGAGCCGGCGCCAAAATAATAATAACCTTATTTAACGCAATTTGGCTTTTTCCCGGCAGCACGGGCTTGTTGCATCAATGCCGTGGCTTTCGGCATTCGTTCCTGCAAATCATGGATCCGGGTTTCGTGCGACGGATGGGTTGACAAAAATTCAGCCGGTTGCGAACCCTGACTGGCCTGTGCCATTTTTCTCCAAAGTGTAATGCTTTCGGCAGGATTGAATCCTGCTTTGGCCATCAAATCAATTCCGATCGAATCCGCTTCGCTTTCATGTAAACGGCTAAACGGCATCAACACACCATATTGAGTACCGACACCAAGCAACCCCAGGGCAGTTTGGCCCATCGGCGTTTGCGGCGCCGCCACCGCGGCGATCAGTGAAATTCCAATTTGCGCGCCTAATTTCTGGGACATCCGCTCATTGCTATGTCTCGCCAATACGTGGCCAATTTCATGACCTATCACGGAAGCCAATTGATCCTGGTTATCCACCAAATCGATTAAACCGGTATGAACGCCAATTTTTTTACCGGGTAATGCGAAAGCATTCAAAGTTTTATCTTCAAATACGACAACTTCCCACTCACCACCGACTTCGTGAGTGATCGCATCGGTAATGCAACGCACAAACTGATTCTCCCGCGTATCTTGACTCATTTGCTTTTCATTTTTCATATCGGTAAAAGCTTGTAATCCCATCGCATCCACCTCATTATCCGGCATAAAAACCATCTGACTTCTACCGGTAGGCGTCGTCGCACAAGCCGTCATCAGCACGAGCATCGACAAAACAACGACCAATCTGAATCTCATGACAAATTGCTCCATTAAAATAAATGACCAAAGTATGATATAACGTTTCTTCCATCAACATAAAAGGGGGATTTCAAAAATGAGCGATCATGTCTACAAAGTGATTGAAATTGTCGGCTCATCGACCAAAAGCAGTGATGATGCCATTCATCAGGCAATTGCCAAAGCCGGACAATCGTTGCATCACTTGGATTGGTTTGAAGTTGTAGAAACCCGCGGTCATATCGTTGATGCAAAAATCGCGCATTTTCAGGTAAAGCTAAAAATCGGTTTCCGTTTGGACTAGCGCACCTATCGCAGTTTTCGTTAGCACAAAACCCATTTCTGCGGTTTGCACATTGTCGATCGTACACCGTCAGGCATTTCTGATCACGCCGTCTTCCAGTTCCACCACGCGATCTGCAATATCCAGGATTCGATAATCATGCGTGACCAGTAATATCGTAGTACCTCGTTCTTTTGCCAATCTTTTCAACATCCCGACAGCTTCGTAACCGCTTTGCTTATCCAGCGAAGCTGTCGGTTCATCAGCCAAAATGATTTTAGGTTGTCCGACCAACGCTCGAGCAATCGAAACCCGTTGGCGCTGCCCCCCGGAAAGCTGTTCCGGACGATAATCCATCCGGTCGCCAAGTCCGACCGCATCCAGCATCGCTGCAGCCCGATCAAGTCTTTGTTGTTCTGTCATGGTATCGTGCATTTCCAAAGCCATGCTGACATTCTGCAACGCTGTCAACGCTTTAAGCAGATTATGTTGCTGAAAAATATAGCCGGTTTGCTGCCGGATCTTAATCCTGACTTGCTCCTCGCTACCGACCAGTTGCTGATCCAACACGTGCACGCTGCCATGGCAAGCTTGACGCAAACCACCGACGATGGTTAAAAACGTCGTTTTCCCGGAACCGGACGGCCCCGTCATTAAAACGATCTCCCCCTTGTCGATCGAGAGCGTCACATCCTTTAAAACAGGGCGTTCTATCTCACCGCTGCCGAAACTGAAATTCAGACGACGCACATCAATGATTCCAGCCATCAGAACATATCCGCGGGATCAGCGGCTTTCAACTTGCGAATGGCTAACACTCCGGCCATTACGCACATCGATAAAATAAACACAAATACCGTACCCAATTTGCTAAAAGTCATCGGCATGGGCATGAATATTTGCGATTCAGCAAGGTAATATAAGCCGGTCGACAGCATAAGCCCGGGAAAGAACCCCAGTACCGCCAGGAAAAAAGCCGAAGCAAAGACGACACGAATAAAATAGCCATGTTCATACCCCATAGCTTTCAGTGTTGCGAATTCGTAACGCAGATTGGCGATATCGGTAAAAAGAATCTGATAAACGATGACAAGACCGACAATCAATCCCATGATCGTGCCAAAGCCGAAGATGAAACCGATCGGCGCCATATCCGCCCAATAATCCTTTTCATGTTTCAACAACTCTTCGTACGTAAAAACATCGACAAATTCGTTAAGTTGATATCTTAACTCCCGTTGCACTTGCTGAATCGACGATCCGGAATCAAGCTTAATCACGCCTAAATCAATCGCATTATGGTTTCTATTGGGAAAAATACGCATGAAATTGAGATCACTGGTCACTATATTGCCATCGGCTGCAAAGGAGACACCTAAGTGGAACAATCCGATCACGTCGACTTTGTAATCATTGACTTCGGTAGAGCTTCGGCCTGCTTCCAGCAGTTGGCGCATGGGTCCGAATTCAGGACGGGAATATTCGTCGAATAAAACCGTATCCTTAATCCGCAGTCCATCGCGGTAATTCCGGATACCGGCGATATCGAATATCTGCGAATCGGGATCAAAACCATATACCATCAGCGTTCTTTTCACCCGCGTCTCAATATTCTTGAATGATGCCAGTCCTAAATACACAGGAATCACATCAACGACCGCCGGATGCCCCAGCGCCCGCATCAGTTCGCGGCGTGGAAATTTAGCCGGACGCCACATCGCTTCGGTCTGTTTGTGCATTAGAAACAAATCGCCGGTTAATTTCAATGGTGCGGAAATCGCGCTATCGTATAAGGAATCTCTAAAGCCCAACTGCATAAACACCAATACACAGGCGAACATCACTCCGAAAATTGCAGCCACCAGCTTGGTACGATCGAACACCAGTTGCCGCCACGCCAAACGCGCCGGGAAATAGCACCAATTCACAATATTCATGGCAGGAAACGCACTTTGACTTGACGGAAAATCTGATGCCGCAACACATCGACCGCTTCCGCTTCCAGCGTCAAACGGACTTCTACAATGCGATTATCAGTATCCGCCAATGGATCGGTATCGTTCAAATCGTTCTTCTTTACCTGAAAACCGATTTCCCCGACTTGCGCTTGATAAGCCCGCTGCCAACCGGTTGCACTGATCAAAGCTTGCTGTCCCGTTTTTATTTGTAACAAATCCACTTCATAGACTTCCGCAACGACATCC
Organism: Nitrosomonas sp.; assembly: GCF_019635155.1. Lineage (GTDB taxonomy): Bacteria > Pseudomonadota > Gammaproteobacteria > Burkholderiales > Nitrosomonadaceae > Nitrosomonas. The sequence continues at coordinate 57,290 of NZ_JAHBZY010000015.1, forward strand.
AATTGCGATAAATCCGCCATCTCCAGCAGACCATTTTCCTTAATCCGCTCACCGGGACGTGTCAGGATTTTTAAAACAGTACCGGTAATCGGCGCATAAATAAACGCATTGTCGAGCTCCGCCTCGGCGATTTTCTGTTTGAACCGCGCATTGGCAATTTCAGCCGATAGACGTTCTATCGTCGTTTCCGATTGCTGCAGCGCCAAACGCTTGCTATCGGTTTGCGATTCACTGGTGGCAACGTCTTGTTGCAACGATTGGTAGCGTTTAAATTCTCTTCGATTGAAAGTCAGTGAATATTTTTCCGCCTTCAATTGCGCTTCAAGCATCGTCACAAAAGTCCTTGCTGCACCGACTTCCGCTTTTCTTTTCAGGTCATCCGAGAGAACCGCCAATTTATCGCCGGAAATAACCAGATCGCCTTCCTGAATCAGCAATTGCTGCACTCGCGCGCCTTCCGGTCCGGCATTATGAGAAATTTTGATGACCCGGGAGCGCGGCTCAATCCGGCCTAAAGCGCCGACGCCATGATTTCCGTGCACCCGTGCCGATGTATCGGCGAATGTGTCCGTACTTATTGAAAACCAACTGATAATAATAAAACAGCAAAAGAGGCTTCGCTGCAGCAGAGGAACTCCCATAATGCTTTTAAATAGATGACGGATTGAAAGAGACTAAGCGCGCCGGTTAGCAGTATAATCAGCCAATTTACAGAAAAAAACCACCATGCAAGAAAAATATCACCCGCAGGAAATTGAAAAAAAAGCCCAGCACCATTGGGAACAAACCGCAGCTTTCAAAGCCATTGAAGATCCCGGTAAGCCAAAATACTATTGCCTGTCGATGTTTCCCTATCCATCCGGTAAGTTGCACATGGGGCATGTGCGTAACTATACCATCGGTGACGTATTGTCACGATACCGCCGGATGCAAGGCTACAACGTATTGCAGCCGATGGGGTGGGATGCGTTTGGTTTACCGGCGGAAAACGCCGCAATGCAAAACAATGTATCACCGGCCAAATGGACGTACGACAATATTGCGTACATGCGTAAGCAATTAAAAAGCCTGGGGTTGAGCATCGACTGGACACGCGAGATCGCCACTTGCGACCCGAGCTATTATCACTGGAATCAGTGGTTGTTTTTGCGCATGCTGGAGAAAGGATTAGCCTATCAAACCACCGGCACGGTGAATTGGGATCCCATCGACCAAACGGTACTGGCAAATGAGCAAGTCATTGACGGTTGCGGCTGGCGTACCGGTGCACCGGTGGAGAAGCGCGAAATTCCGATGTATTACCTGAAAATTACCCAATATGCCGATGAGTTACTGACCGCCTTGGATACGCTGACCGGCTGGCCGGAGCGGGTCAAGACCATGCAAGCGAACTGGATCGGTAAAAGCTACGGTGTCGATATCACCTTCCCTGCCGACCGCGAATCCGGCACACCGCAAGACCTGAAGGTATTCACCACCCGTGCCGACACGCTGATGGGCGCAACGTATGTGGCCGTCGCTGCCGAGCACCCGATCGCGCTGCATGCCGCCCAAAACAATCCCACGCTGCAAATGTTTATCCAGGAATGCAAACTCGGTTCGGCGAAGGAAGCCGATCTCGCGACGCAAGAGAAAAAAGGCATGGATACCGGTTTGTTTGTGATTCATCCACTCAATGGCGATAAATTGCCGGTTTGGGTCGCCAACTACGTATTGATGGGTTACGGCGAAGGTGCGGTCATGGCGGTTCCGGCACATGACGAACGTGACTTTGCATTTGCCACGCAATACCAATTACCGATCAAAGCGGTTATCAAACCAGATCAGGGTGAATTGCAGTTACCGCTTGCCGAAGCATATACCGAGCATGGCATCACCTTCGATTCCGGTGATTTTTCCGGATTGGATTTTCAGCAAGCGGTCGATGCCATCGCTGCAGCACTCGAGAAAAAAAACCTGGGTGACAAACGAGTGCAATTCCGTTTGCGCGACTGGGGCATTTCCCGACAGCGCTATTGGGGCTGTCCGATTCCATTGGTTCATTGCGATCATTGCGGTGTGGTACCGGTGCCGGATGATCAATTGCCGGTGGTGTTGCCGCAGGATCTGGTGCCCGATGGTTCCGGCAATCCGCTCGGTAAAACACCGTCGTTTTACGAATGCACGTGTCCGAAATGCGGCAAAGCCGCGCGCCGGGAAACCGATACGATGGATACGTTCGTTGATTCTTCATGGTACTACGCGCGTTATGCCTGCCCGGATCAGCATCAGGCCATGACCGACGGGCGCGCTAATTATTGGCTACCCGCCGACCAATATATCGGCGGCATTGAGCACGCCATATTACATTTGCTGTATTCGCGCTTTTGGAGCAAGGTGATGCGCGATTTAGACTTACTGTCGCTGGACGAGCCGTTTACCAATTTACTAACGCAAGGCATGGTGCTGAACGAGATTTTTTTTCGCAAATCCGATAGTGGCCGTATCACATACTATAACCCATCGGAAGTCACCCTGCAGTTTGATGAACAGGGCAAACGTTGCGGCGCTATCTTGCAAACCGATAACCAGCCGGTCGAATCCGGGGGTATCGGCACCATGTCCAAATCCAAAAACAATGGTGTCGACCCGCAGAAACTGGTGGATGAATATGGCGCCGATACTGCGCGCTTATTCATGATGTTTGCCAGTCCTCCCACACAAACTCTGGAATGGGCGGATGCAGGTGTCGACGGCGCGCATCGTTTTCTCAAACGCTTGTGGCGGCAAGCGTATACTCACCTACAAGGTGGCCTGATCAAGGCCGATCCCGGTTTGCACGCAACCTTGCCACCGGAACTTAAAACACTACGTGGCCAATTGCATCAAACCATCGCTAAAGTTACCGACGATCTGGAACGCCGCCATACCTTCAATACCGCCATCGCCGCCATAATGGAACTGATGAACGGATTAGCAAAATGTCAGGATTCTGATGCCGCCAGCCGCAATCTAATGCAAGAAGCATTAGAGAATATCGTGCTCTTGCTTTCTCCGATCGTTCCGCATATTTGTCATGAGCTATGGCACGAACTGAGACCGGATACCGAGCTTTTTGATCAACCTTGGCCGCAGGCGGATAGCGCTGCTATGGTACAAGACGAAATCAAACTGATCGTGCAAGTCAATGGCAAATTACGCGCACAAATCAATATCTCGAAAGATGCCGGAAAAGAAGCGATTGAGCACATTGCAACTTCCAACGAGCATGTGCAAAAATTTATTGAAGGACAAGCAATTAAAAAGATCATCGTTATCCCTGGTAAACTTGTCAATATTGTGACCTAGCGCCCACTCTCTTCAAATGATGAAGTTTCCAATTTTTATTCTGATCGTATTATTGCTGCTAAGCGCTTGTGGATTTCAATTGCGCGGCCAAGTTTCTCCTTTGCCGTTCAAGTCGTTGTACGTTATCGCGCCAGACGGTCACACCATTGGAATGGAGATGAAGCGTATGCTCAGAAACTCTTCCGCTACCAAACTGGCGACTAGTTCTACAGAAGCCGAAGCGACCTTGGATATCATCAGCGCTACCAACGAGAGGATCATTTTGTCTTTGTCGGGTGGTGGCCGCGTGCGGGATTTTAATCTGGTATACCGTGTGACTTACCGTGTACTTGATCATCGAGGTGTTGAAATCGTACCCAATACCGCAATTTCCTTAACGCGCATCCTACCATTCTTGGATGCGCAAATTCTCGCTAAAGAATCGGAAGAACATTTATTGGTGAAGGAAATGCAAAGCGATGCAATACAACAAATTATCTGGCGTTTATCCGCCTATAAAGCGCCCCTCGAAAACTCGCGGTAATCGTTGATTTTGGTTACGCAATATGCGAATCAGGCCTGAGCAATTAACACAATTCCTGCAGAATCAATCCGCGTCACTCTATACATTCTCCGGTAACGAGCCGCTCCTGATCCAGGAAGCCACTGATCAAGTCCGTTCTTACGCACGCCAGCAAGGCTATACCGAGCGTGAGCTTTTTACCGTTGATCAGCACTTTGCTTGGCCCGATCTGCTCAATGCAGGCAATAATCGGTCACTGTTCGGTGACCGGAAAATGATCGATATTCGTATTCCATCCGGAAAACCCGGCAAAGAAGGTAGCAAAGTTATCGAAGCTTATTGCAAAGCCTTGCCCCCCGATACCATAACACTGGTTACACTGCCACGAATCGATAAACAAGGACAAGCAAGCAAGTGGTTTAAAACGCTCGAATCCACCGGTGCATACCTTCCGCTTTATGCCGTCGAGCGCAACCAGCTACCGGAATGGCTCAGTCGGCGCCTTGCCAAACAACATCAAAAAGCAACCTCGGCCACATTACAGTTTCTTGCCGATCGTCTTGAAGGAAATTTACTTGCCGCGCATCAGGAGATACAAAAATTTGCCCTGCTTTATCCGAGTGGTAATCTCACATTCGATCAAGTGAAAGATGTCGTACTGAATGTAGCACGGTACGATGTCTATCAACTGGCGGATGCACTGATTGCTGGCGATATCAAACGCTATCATCGTATCCTGATAGGATTACAAGACGAAGGAACCGCGCCTTTGCTAATTCTCGCCACTTTAACCGAGCACATCCGCCAACTCATCGCCATACACAAAGGGCTTAATAATGGCCAATCTCCAGATCAACTATTGCTAAAGGCAAGAGTTTGGGGAGAACGCCAGAAGATCGTCTTAACTGCAGCCAAACGAACCAGTTTACATTCCCTATTACAAAAGCTTTGCCTGGCCGCACACATTGATCGCATCATTAAAGGCATTGCGCACGGCAATGTCTGGGATGAATTATTACAACTGGGTTACCCGCAAGTTGCCAATGCAGACTAATGCATTGAATGACACCACAGTCAAAATTAATCAACGGTTGTTCGAAATTTGACTTTTAGGGATGTCTATCATAGAATTCCCGACTCTTTTGAATACGCAGGACAGGTTTTCGTGAAAACATTTTCAGCCAAACCACACGAAGTAAATCATGACTGGTTTGTTATTGACGCAACAAATAAAGTGCTCGGTCGACTTGCTTCTCAAATCGCTCACCGTTTACGTGGTAAACATAAACCGATCTATACGCCTCATGTTGATACCGGTGACTATATTATTGTCATCAATGCAGACAAATTACGCGTAACCGGTAATAAAGCTGACGATAAAATTTATTATCGCCATACCGGCTATCCCGGCGGAATTTATGCAACCACTTTTAAGAAAATGCACGCTCGTTTTCCTAATCGTCCGCTTGAAAAAGCTGTTAAAGGCATGTTACCGAAGGGACCATTGGGATATGCAATGCTAAAGAAACTTAAAGTGTATGCCGGTGATTCACATCCGCATGCTGCTCAGCAACCCAAACCACTTGAGATAAGAGCCTAATATGACTACCCAATCTAATTATGGAACCGGCAGACGAAAAAGCGCGGTAGCTCGTGTTTTCATAAAACCGGGCAAGGGAGCGATCGTTATTAACGACAAACCGATTGATGATTACTTCTCCAGAAAAACCGGGCGCATGATCGTCAGGCAGCCGCTGGAATTAACAGATAATCTTTCAACATTTGATATCATGGTCAATATCCATGGAGGCGGTGAATCCGGTCAAGCTGGTGCGGTGCGTCATGGAATCACGCGGGCGTTAATTGATTATGATGCAGCTTTAAAACCGGTTCTCAGTAAAGCTGGTCTGGTTACCCGGGATGCTCGGGAAGTGGAGAGAAAGAAAGTCGGTTTACGTAAGGCGAGACGTCGTAAACAATTCTCTAAACGATAATTTTATTTGTATTTGGAATTTCAAAAGCCGCCTTGTATTGGGCGGCTTTTTTATTGATACTTTTGCAAAATACATCCAATAAAATATAGGAGTCATTATGATTAACGTCGGTATTGTCGGTGGTACAGGCTATACGGGAGTTGAATTACTTCGACTGCTCGCACTCCATCCCAAAGTCAGAATTAAAGCGATCACATCACGTAACGAAGCTGGCATCACTGTTTCTGAATTATTCACTAATCTTAGAGGCTATCTCGATCTCAAATTCAGCGACCCTACCGACGCTAAACTTAATAAATGCGACTTAGTTTTTTTTGCCACACCAAATGGCATCGCAATGCAACAAGCAGAATCTTTACTTCAGGCGGATGTGAAAATTATTGATCTCGCAGCGGATTTTCGTATCAAGAATGTTGCAGAATGGGAAAAATGGTACGGTATACGGCATGCTTGCCCAAATCTCGTAGCTGAAGCGGTTTACGGACTCCCCGAGATTAATCGAGAACAAATAAAAAATGCACGATTAATCGCCAATCCGGGCTGTTACCCCACTGCAGTACAACTCGGCTTTTTACCGTTAATAGAAGCGAAGGTCATTAACACCGATCACCTCATCGCCGATGTCAAATCGGGCGTATCCGGCGCAGGTAGAAAAGCGGAAGTTCACACTTTACTTGCTGAAGCATCCGATAATTTTAAAGCCTACGGCGTACCTGGCCACCGGCATCTCCCCGAAATTAAGCAGGGGCTATCGAATGTTGCCAAGCATCCGGTCGGTTTGACTTTTGTTCCTCACCTAGTACCGATGATTCGCGGAATTCATGCAACGCTTTATGCGAAACTCACCAAACAAGTTGATCTGCAGTCGCTCTACGAGCAACGTTATCAGAACGAAATATTTGTTGACGTATTACCAGCGGGAAAACATCCTGAAACCCGTTCTGTCAGAGGATCCAATCTTTGCCGTATCGCCGTACATCAACCACAAAATAGCGATACAGTCGTGATTTTATCTGTCACTGACAATCTCGTAAAAGGCGCGGCAGGGCAAGCAATACAAAATATGAACATCATGTTCAATCTACCTGAATCACTTGGCATTCAACAGATTCCTTTGTTACCGTAGCAGTCGATCTGTTTTTTTAGTTTGATTGCGGTAAGATGTTTTGAGTTATCCAAGAAAATAACCGGATACAATGTATGAGCAATTAATCATCAATTAATAAAATAAATACACACGGTGACTTCTCCATCCCCCCAAAAAACAGAAATTCCTCGTGTTACCATTCGTCCGCTTCGTTCGTGGCATTTTCTCTTTTCGATGGGCATCATTGGTTGTTTACTCATCTCACTGCTGTCATGGATTATGTACGAAGCCGGTAAACGCTCAGAAAGTGCGTTCAATGACGTAACTGAAGAAAACCACAGCTATTCATTTGATCCGGGAATTTGCCGGCAAACAAAGAAACGCCAATTATGTTCACAAATAGGCGACTTAACGCAACAATTGCAAATCGGCAATACTGCTAACCACGATCTTGCTGAACAAGTAAAGTCACTCTCGCAGGAAAATGATCATCTCAAAGAAAAATTAGCTTTCTTTCAACATTTTGTATCAAGCAATACAAAAAATGGAATATCAATCTATCAATTCAGTTTGAAAGAAACTGAAACATCCGGAAAATACCGCTACGCACTAACTTTAATTCAAAGCGGCGAAAGACCTAGTGATTTCAAAGGCAATCTCAAATTTCAAGTTAAATTATCTCAGAATGGCCAGAACAAGCTTATTCCTTTGGTCAACAAAAACTCAAATCGCAATTTTCCTATTGAATTCAAATTTCTGCATCGATTGGAAGAAACCTTTGTAGTACCGCCGGATGCCAACGTAGAAAATATGCAAGTTCAAATCTTTAAAGAGAGTAACAACAAAGCCATCCTTACTGAAACTGTGTCACCGGCCTTGTAAAGGAGAATAAAACATGTTCGGCAGAAGAAAAAAGAACCAACTGCATCACCATATCGATACTTTGATTGGAGCGAATACCAATCTGATCGGTGATATCCATTTCACGGGCGGCTTGCGGGTCGACGGACACATCGCCGGAAATGTCACCGCCACAGGTAACGAACACGATACCTTAGTACTCAGTAATGCAGGTAGCGTTACAGGCAAGATTAGCGTTGCCAACGTTGTAATTAATGGCACTGTCAATGGTCCTATCCATGCATCCGGCTATCTGGAGTTGCAAGAAAACGCCAAAGTTCACGGGGACATTCAGTATGGTTTGCTGGAAATACATTTAGGCGCTTCTGTTCAGGGAAAAATGATTCAAGAAAATTTTCTGGAAGACGATCATGCAAAAAATACGGATAAAATGATAACATTGATATCTTCTGCGGTCGATCAACCGCATACTTCCACAGATGAAGCGAAATAACGCTTTCTGCTGAATGAGAAATAAATTTCATCAACAAAACTTAAGCGTATATGAACACTGAAATCAATGCACCGCTCAATTTTACCGAGAGTGCGGCTGCCAAAGTCAAGCAACTCATTGAAGAAGAAGGCAACAGTCATCTTAATCTTCGAGTTTTTATCAGTGGTGGCGGTTGTTCCGGATTTCAATACGGATTCACTTTTGACGAACAAATCAACGAAGACGATACCGTAATGGAAAAAAACGGTGTTAAATTGCTGATTGATCCAATGAGTTTTCAGTATTTAATCGGAGCCGAAATTGATTATCAGGAAAATTTAAAAGGCTCGCAGTTCGTCATAAAGAATCCTGGAGCAACAAGTACTTGCGGTTGCGGATCGTCTTTTTCCGTATAAATTCCATCCAATTCGGATTGACGGGAGTTCAGGCCGGATAAATTGCACCCAGGATTCGCTCGCCTTTTGCGCCGGTCACCGATGCTAGATTCCCCGTTTCACGCAGCAAAGCCCGCCGTCCCAGCCATGCAAATGCAAAAGCTTCCACCCAATCAGCCGCAACGCCGAGCCGATCGGTCATTTCCACCTTTTTTCCGGGCATTTCACCGGCGAGCCGCCTCATCAAAGCCGCATTGTGAGCCCCTCCGCCGCAAACATAAACTTCTTCGGTATTCGGACAGAACTGAATAATCGCTGCGGCTATCGACTGCACGGTCAATTGCAGTAGTGTCGCTTGCACGTCTTCGGGCAATTCATTTCCAGAAATCTTCTGTTCCAGCCATTCAAGATTAAACCTGTCCCTGCCGGTACTTTTAGGCGGATTGCATTCAAAGTAAGGATCCGCCATACAAGTATCCAGTAAAGTCGCGATAACGTGCCCGCTGGCCGCCCAATGTCCATTGTCATCATAGTGCTGCCCTATATGACGCAAACACCAAGCATCCATTATTAAATTTCCAGGCCCGCTATCAAAACCCATGACCGGCAATCTGGAATTTAGCCGGGTAATATTAGCGATACCACCGATATTGACTATCACGCGAGGACTATCAGCATGCATAAAAACAGCCTGGTGAAAAGCAGGTACCAATGGCGCTCCTTGCCCGCCAGCAGCAATATCGCGGCTGCGAAAATCGGAAACCACGGAAATCCCGGTCAATTCCGCCAATAGCGCAGAATTAACCAGTTGTATTGTATAGCCCTTCTCTTTTTCTGGACAATGACGAACAGTTTGACCATGGCAACCGATTGCTATTATTCGTTCGGGAATGAAATTTGCTATTTCCAGCAAGCTAATAACCGCTTGTGCATAGCATTGAGATAACTGATTGCTGAGAATTGCGGCGCGATGCAATTCATCATTTCCGGATTGATGAAGCTCTAATAATTGCCTTCTTAGTTCATCATCATAGGGAAGAAAGAAAGTTTGCAGCAGCGCCGGAGGGGAATCTTGAAAATCCACCAATACCACATCCACGCCATCCAGACTGGTACCCGACATGACGCCAATATAAAAAGCAGATTCCAACTAATTTAATACTTGAGAAAAAATAAAGATCCGTAATCATCCACCATAACGACGTTGACGATTCCAGCAACGGCAAATCGCCAACGTTGGATGGATGGGATGCTTTTGGTTGATTACTCTATTGCAGCAAGCTGGATGCTACGCATGATATTCAGGCGCGCAACCAATGATTGTGTTTCTTTCTGGAAATTGTTCAAATCACGCTTGGCAATTGGCGGCGCCGTTGGCAACACCACTTTCGTCGGATCGCGCTGCACACCGTCAACACGTAATTCATAATGCAGATGCGGACCGGTTGCCATGCCGGTAGAACCGACATATCCAATCACATCACCTTGATTGATCCGTTTACCTTTCGACAATCCTGAAGCAAAACGGGATAAATGTCCATACGCTGTTTCGTATTTACCGTTATGTTTCAACACCACCAGATTTCCATACCCCCGTTGCGATCCTGAGAAAGCAACTATCCCGCTCGCCGTTGCTTTTACAGGTGTGCCTGTCGGTGCAGCATAATCAATACCACGGTGCGCACGCCATTTCTTCAGAATCGGATGAAAACGAGCGTTGGTAAAACCAGAGCTCACTCGCGTAAAAGCGAGCGGCGATAGCAGGAATGCTTTACGCAAACTGTCGCCTTCAGGTGTGTAATAGCCATCTGCACCGTTCGAAGATTTAAAATAAATGGCCTGATGGGATTTTCCTTTATTGATAAACTCAACCGCTAATACCTGGCCGGTTTTTGCCAACCGGCCGTTATTTGAGAATGTTTCATAGACAACGGTAAAGCGATCACCTTGGCGCAAATCACGATAAAAATCGATCTCGGATGCAAAAATTTCAGTCAACTGCATGGCAATATTGTTTGGAACCCCTGCATTATCAGTTGCCGCAAATAATGAACTGGTAATTACGCCGGACTTCATATGAACTTGACTATCGAGCTCAATGGATTGCTCGGTCATCTTAAATTCATCGTCCGTTTTTTCCATCAAAAACAACTCTTCGTTACCAAAGAAATAACGCAGCGATAACAATTCACCATCGGCTGTTGTTTGCGCGTAAATGGTCTTTCCCGGTCTAAGTTGGCGCATGGCGCGGCTACCGCGCGCTGCCTGAAGAAAATCGGTGGAATCCTGACTGCTTATGTCCAGCCGGTTTAGAATGGTTGCAATGGTATCACCACGACGGATGCTTTCCTGACGCCAGAATGTTTGATTCGCTTGTGCTTCGGCTAAGACATCCGGAATGGATAAATCAAGATCAAGAACAACTTCCTCTACTTGAACATCACCGAATGAAGGGGAATTTGGCGCAATTCCAAATGCCGTAACGATGCCGAAAAGCGGGATGCTGGATAGCGCTACCAGCCAGCGAATTGATTTTTTTGTTAGTTTTGATGATTTTTGAGCTAGAATCCTTTGCTTACTGCTAATAGGCGTATATAGCATCTATGAAGTACCTCCAGTCGTTTGTATCATTTTTGCAAACAGGCGCGAGTCTATCATGAAAATAGTTAATTTGTACTAAAAAACTACTAGAAAAGTACTAAAAATTTATCGCACAATTCCATAATATCAATATAAATCATTAAGTTAATATTATCGTGAAAAAATCAATAATATCTGATCTTGGCATTATAAAACGTGGCAGTCACGAACTATTAGTAGAAACAGAACTGGAAAGCAGGCTTATTTCCGGACATCCGTTGCGCGTAAAAGCCGGGTTTGATCCCACAGCACCGGATTTGCACTTAGGGCATACAGTGTTAATCAATAAATTACGCCAATTACAAGAAATGGGACATCATGTTCTGTTTCTGATCGGTGATTTCACCGGCATGATTGGTGATCCCAGTGGAAAGAATGCCACTCGCCCGCCGCTTAGCAGAGAACAAGTAGCGGAAAATGCAAAATCCTACACCGCGCAAGTTTTCAAAATATTAAAGCCTGATCAAACCGAAGTAGTATTCAATTCCACCTGGATGGATAAGCTCAACGCTGCGGATTTAATCAAACTGGCGGCAACACATACGGTGGCCCGCATGTTGGAGCGCGACGACTTCGATAAGCGCTATCGCAATAATCAAGCCATCGCTATCCATGAATTTCTCTATCCGCTGATTCAGGGATATGACTCCGTTGCACTCAAAGCTGACCTCGAACTGGGCGGAACCGACCAAAAATTCAACTTGCTGATGGGGCGGGAATTGCAAAAACATTTCGGGCAACCTCAACAATGCATCCTGACAATGCCATTGCTGGAAGGATTGGATGGCGTCAATAAAATGTCCAAATCGCTCAACAATTACGTTGGAATTACCGAAAACCCGAAAGATATTTTTGGCAAACTGATGTCGATTTCCGATCAACTGATGTGGCGTTATCTGGAATTACTGTCTTTTGAATCGCTGCAAACCATTCAAAAATGGCGTGAAGAAGTAGAATCCGGCCGCAACCCCCGCGACGTCAAAGTCCGGTTTGCACAAGAAATTGTGGCTCGATTTCACAGTCAACGCGATGCCGAAGAAGCCTTGGCGGATTTTGAAGCGCGCTTTAGACACGGCGCACTTCCCGATGAAATACCTGAAACTTCGATTCAAGCACCCGACGATGAAATTCCATTGGTGCAGGTGTTAAAGCAAAGCGGATTAACTGCCAGTACCAGTGAGGCATTGCGCATGATCGAACAAGGCGCTGTGAAATTGGACGGTGAGAAAGTGGACGATAAGTCAATGAAGTTGAAAAAAGGAATCAAGACTGTCATTCAAGTCGGCAAACGAAAATTTGCAAAAGTTGCCATTCAATAAATGAGTTCGTTGCATGATAACGCTTAATCCGGTATACTGCGCGGCCAAAGTTGGTGAGTGAATTCGCGTTCATCGACTTTATTTGGTTCCATCGTTCCTGACCTCTCTTCAATTTTGTTTCCCGGAAATTGTATATAACCTTGGTTAGCGGCGATGCTTTTTTAATCCGCTGACAAGGGCATGCACACCAATGATTCACATCCAGTGAATCATGTCGTGCGTTTCATTGTCTTTTTTAGGAAATCAACGTGTCTTTTGAAGATTTAAACTTACAACCTGCAATACTCAAAGCAATCCAGGAAGCCGGCTACACTGCACCAACGCCGATTCAACAACAAGCCATCCCCGAATTAATCGCCGGTCATGATGTCATGGCTTGCGCTCAAACAGGTACCGGCAAAACAGCGGCCTTCATGTTACCCGCTTTGCATATACTGTCTACGCCTTCACCCGTCCGCAGCAGCGGCCCCCGCGTACTGGTTCTGACACCGACACGCGAATTGGCATTGCAGGTATCCGACGCAGCCAAAAAATACGGCAAATACCTGAAACGTATCAACGTCGTCAGTATCCTGGGAGGCATGCCATATCCGCTACAAAACCGGTTATTATCGCAACCGGTCGAAATTCTGGTTGCCACACCGGGACGATTGATTGATCACATACAACGAGGCCGTATTGATTTTAAACGTCTGCAGATGCTGGTATTGGATGAAGCCGATCGCATGTTGGACATGGGTTTCATCGAAGATGTCGAAACCATTGCAGCCGCGACACCGAATACCCGCCAAACGTTACTGTTCTCCGCCACGCTCGACAATGCCATCGATAAGGTCGCTACGAAGCTGCTAAAAACGCCTAAACGCATCCAAGTCGCATCCCACAAAACCAAGCTTGACAATATCGAACAACGGCTGCATTACACCGACGACATGTCGCACAAAAATCGTTTGCTCGATCATCTGCTGCGTGACGAATCATTGAAACAAGCGATCGTGTTCACCGCCACCAAACGCGATGCCGACACCTTGGCGGATAACCTGCATGCCCAAGGCTTTGCCGCCGCCGCTTTGCATGGTGATATGAATCAGCGCGAGCGTAATCGCACGCTCACCCGATTGCGCAACGGCGGCTTGCGTGTTCTGGTGGCTACCGATGTGGCCGCCCGTGGCATCGACGTTGCCGACATCACGCATGTCATCAATTTTGACTTACCCAAATTCGCGGAAGATTACGTGCACCGCATTGGCCGTACCGGCCGCGCCGGCGCGACGGGCACAGCCGTTTCCTTCGCATCGACCAAAGACAGCCTCCATCTGTCCAGGATTGAACGCTATACCGGTCAACGCATTACCTCGCACATTATCCCTGGCTTGGAGCCACGTATCAAACCCCGTTTTCATAATAACAACCCCAAAAGCACAACAAATGTCACTCAAAAACGCAAACGAGCACCCTTTGCGAGTCACGACAGCCGCCCCGGTTTAGGCGTAACCGCCAAAACCCAGGAGCAAAGCAGAAACCGCAACAGCCAGCGTGGCAGGCCGTTCGAAGACAATCGTGCATTTGGAAACAGCAATCGTGGTGGTGCTTTCCGAAATAATAACGGGAATAAAACCGGCTATCAGTTTGCGCGTACTAAGTAATCACTTCTAAAGTTGCTTTGCTCCGAATTCAAAGGTATTGCGGAGCTAAGCAACTCTGAATGTCAACCTGATGCGCTTGGTTTATTGGCGCTCCACTAACACCCGTTCCTGCAACATCCTCACAATCCGGTATGCCGCATACGCGGCAATCAAGTGCTTGAGCGTATGGCCGCTGATCCAACCGTTTGTCCAGGCAAAGACTTGCGAATCGAATATTTCAAATAGCTTTGCGACCGCGTAGAGCGCAATCACATGAAAAACCGTATGGCCATGACTGTAACGCGATGGGAAATACAGACTGATCCAGACCATCAGCAGGATCGGATAAAACTGCATCACGATATAAAAATTCAAATTACCCGCGCCGTGCAACTCGGTCCAATACCAATACAGCACACTCGACACAGACAATGTAACCAGCAGCGGCAAAGCCACTAAACCGGCGGTTTTATTTACACGCTCGACCAGTGTCGCCGACAGTAATGCCGCAATCGCAACGACAATCGGTAATCGATCCCACAACAGATGATCAATATCCGGAGTCCAATGATAATAAATCGATCCAAACGCAACTGAAGCAACGCTGAAAAACAATATCCGGTATGGCCGGCTTTCCTTGCAATCCTGGAATACCGATTGCGCTGGATTCTGATGGATTCTCCATAGAAACAGTAAACCGGCGCCACCGCTGACCAAAAAAGCCAGATTAGACACAACATCGTTGAAATTCGGGATACCTAGAAAGCTGCGTTGGTCGGCGAAACGGTGATACTCGGCAGATTGCGCCAATGGCGGTGCCCATGCGGCAATCAAGATGACCAGAATCGATATACCCGCCAGAAACTGCCAATGCCTGTTTGAATTCATCAACTTGCAGACTCCTGCAATAACGGTCAATGCATATGCGTAACCGCGTCCTTGAGCCGCGCCACCGGGATAATAGTCATGCCGTCAATGGCTTGCTTGGGTTTGTTAGCCAACGGAATGATGGCTTGCTTAAAACCCAATTTGGCGGCTTCCTTCAACCGTTCCTGGCCGCGTTGCACCGGGCGGATCTCACCCGCCAGACCGATTTCACCGATGACGATCATTTTCTCCGCCAACGGCTTGTTTTTCAGCGATGAAACAACCGCCAGCAAAATTGCCAGATCGGCACCGGGTTCAGTAATTTTGACACCGCCCACGGCGTTGACGAACACATCCTGATCGTAACACGGGATTCCGGCGTGACGATGCAAAACCGCCAACAGCATCGCCAGCCGGTTTTGTTCCAAACCAACGCACAACCGGCGAGGATTGGGTGACCGCGCTTCGTCAACCAGCGCTTGGATTTCCACCAACAGCGGACGCGTCCCCTCTTGCGTAACCATAATGCACGATCCCGGTACTTGCGCATCGTGGTGCGACAAAAATAATGCCGAAGGGTTCTTGACTTCACGCAACCCTTTCTCGCCCATCGCAAAAACCCCTAATTCATTGACCGCGCCAAAGCGATTCTTGAACGCGCGAATCATACGGAAAGTGGAATGCATGTCGCCTTCGAAATACAGTACGGTGTCAACCATATGTTCCAGCACGCGCGGCCCTGCCAACGCCCCTTCTTTAGTGACATGGCCAACCAGAATGATGCAGGTACCGCTCGACTTCGCCAACCGCGTCAATTGCGCCGCGCATTCGCGCACCTGCGCAACCGAACCCGGCGCGGATTGTAATATTTCCGAATAAACCGTTTGGATCGAATCGACCACGGCTACAGCCGGTTTATGCTTTGCCAGTACCGCTTGGATTTTCTCCAGTTGGATTTCCGCATATAAATCAACTGAGCGCACATCAAGCGCCAGGCGCTTGGCACGCAACGCCACTTGCTGCGCTGATTCTTCGCCGCTGACGTACAGCACAGCATGCTGTGCTGACATATAAGATAATGCTTGCAACAATAAGGTCGATTTACCGATGCCCGGATCGCCGCCCAGCAACACAACCCCGCCGCGCACCATGCCGCCGCCCAACACTCGGTCCAGTTCCTCGATCCCGGTTGGATAACGCGGCTCCTCGTATGCCTCGATCGTCCCCAGATTCTGCACCTGCCCGGTTTCGGATACCGGACTGAAACGTGACACCGCTTTCTCCGCGATGGTTTCAACCAAAGTATTCCAAGCTTGGCAATGCGGACACTGGCCTTGCCATTTCAAGGTCTGGCCGCCGCATTCGGTACAGGAATAGATGGTTTTCTGTTTGGCCATCAGTCTATAAACACTATGAAGATAGCAGTCCCGATACCAACCATCGGTTTTCGCCAATGATAGATTCTTAACATGTCAATCATAAACCTCGGCTGCCGCAAATGTAGCACCGCGGGCATCTTTTTCGGATAGCACTGGAGAACCTGAAATTGGCCAATTTATCGTCAAGGTTTTATCGTTCCACACGATGCAACGTTCGAACTCCGGCGCCCAATAGTCGGTGGTGTTATATAAAAACTCGGCATTATCGGATAGCACCACGAAGCCATGCGCGAAACCAACCGGAATCCACAACTGCTTTTTGTTTTCCGCGCTGAGAATTTCCCCTACCCAGTGTCCGAATGTCGGCGAAGAGCGACGAATATCCACCGCGACATCGAACACTTCACCCACCACGACGCGCACCAATTTTCCCTGTGCATGTTGGATCTGATAATGCAAACCACGCAACACGTTATGAGCGGAACGCGAATGATTGCTCTGCACAAAACCGACGGACTTTCCAATAGCGGACTCAAATGCACGCTGATTAAAGCTCTCATAAAAGAAGCCGCGATCATCGCCGAAAACGCGCGGCTCCAGCAAAAAAACATCGGGAATGCGTAGAGGTGTCGCTTTCATCAGAATCCCCGTTTCAGAACTTGCAGCAGATATTGTCCGTAACCATTCTTGGCCAATGGCAGTGCCAGTGCCTCGAGTTGTACAGCATCGATCCAGT
The DNA here is from genome assembly GCF_019635155.1 of Nitrosomonas sp. Classification (GTDB taxonomy): domain Bacteria; phylum Pseudomonadota; class Gammaproteobacteria; order Burkholderiales; family Nitrosomonadaceae; genus Nitrosomonas. The sequence goes on from NZ_JAHBZY010000015.1 coordinate 74,494, forward strand.
CTTGCCGAAATGCAATTTCCTCCGGACAAGCAATTTTGAGGCCCTGCCGGTGCTCAATGGTCGCAACAAACTGACTGGCATCCAGCAATGATTCATGCGTGCCGGTATCCAGCCAAGCGTAACCGCGCCCCATGATTTCCACGTTAAGCGCCTCATGCTCCAGATAAATACGATTTAAGTCGGTAATTTCCAGTTCGTTACGCGCCGACGGTTTCAGGTTTTTAGCGTAATCCACCACATTAGCATCATAAAAATATAAACCTGTTACAGCATAATTTGATTTCGGCAGCCCGGGCTTCTCTTCCAAATTCACGACTTTGCCACTGGCATCGAATTCAACCACGCCATAACGCTCTGGATCGTGCACGTGATACGCGAAAACACTTGCGCCTTCAGTGCGCCGCATCGCATTCATCAGCAAATGATGGAAATCATGCCCATAAAAAATGTTATCACCCAGGACTAATGCCGAAAGATCGTTGCCGATAAACGATTCGCCGATCAGAAAAGCCTGCGCCAAACCATCGGGTAAAGGTTGTTTCGCGTAAGATATATTCAGCCCCCACTGACTCCCATCTTGTAATAATTCCTGAAAACTCCCAATATCGCGCGGCGTTGAGATCACCAAAATTTCCTGAATCCCAGCGAGCATCAATGTACTCAACGGGTAATAAATCATAGGCTTATCAAATACCGGCAACAATTGCTTAGAAATTGTCTGCGTCACCGGATAAAGCCGAGTGCCGGAACCGCCTGCCAGAATAATGCCTTTTCGTCGTGGAAGCATGGATATAGAGTGACTCCTCAAATAGAATGTACCGAATAAAGCTGGATCAGTTCATGATAAACAATAGCGATTGTACTATATCTATGCCCTGCGCCGGATTATCACGCCAGCAATACCATGAGAATGTTGGTGTAAAATGATGAATTATGATCCGCATGCAACTTTATTTTCGCCTACTCGCCAAACAAGCGCCGTATAGAAAATTACACCTTCTGACAGCCTGTTCGATATTGCTCATGGCTACCACGATCGCCGTATTTCCGCTGCTTATTCATCAATTGCTTGACAGTATTTTTGTCACAAAAAACCACGCGGTATTGCAATCGACAATTCTGATGATAATCGGACTATTCACAATTCACACCGCGGCTGTTTATTTCAAACTTTTTTCGATCGGCAAAAGCGGCAGCCTTCTGGCGGATGATTTACGCATGGATCTTATCGACAAGCTGCTCGCACTGCCCGTCAACCAGTGTTTACCGTTATTCAGAAACGATCGGATCCATCAGATGATCGCTCACATTTATCAAGTATCCCCAAGCGCGATTCGCCACTTCGCGCAGTTACTGCAGGATTGCCTGATAATTTTTGGACTGCTTCTATGTACGTTGTATCTCAATCAGGAATTTACGATTCTATTGGTACTGATCGTGCCGCTGCTCGCGTTAATTCACCGGTTAACCGCGCATTCCGATCAACGGCGTTCACCGGCTCTTCACGACTTATTACAGCATTTATCCCAAGCGATCGAGCATCATAGAATAATCCGGCTGGATGGAGGGTTAGCGCAGGAAAGCGAACGTCTGAGGAAAATTTCCAAAACAATCCAACTCGATGAAGTACAGCAAACAGGACAAAGCGCTATCGTCACTTCATTCTCTCTAGCAATCGTGGTGTTGATCACAATCGCTGTAAGCTACGCCGTTGCTTTTCAGGCCATTAATGGCACCTTGGATTTACCGGAAATCGGAGCGCTTGTTACTGCAACACTTTTGCTACTGACACCTATCCAGCGTATTTTAAAAATACCTAAACAAATGGAATGCCATCAAAAACCGTTAGAAGCCATTTTTATGTTTCTGGATCAACCGTTTGAAACCGACACTGGTATCCTGGATATCCCCAGGCTCCAAGGAAAATTGGTATTCGAACAAGTACGTTATGATGACGAGGTGAGATCCAAACCAATCCTGAATCACATCAATTTCACCATTAAGCCGGGAGAAGTGGTCGTCTTCAAAGGTTATTCCACCGACGAGAAAACCGCGTTGATCGATCTGATACTTCGTTTGCAACGACCTGCCGATGGAAAAATCTGGTTGGATGATCATTTGATAGAACGCATCAAGCTCGATAGCTTGCATGCCAATATTGCCATGGTTTCTTCGGACGCTTTTTTATTGAATGACAAAGTCGCCGGCAACATCGCGTATGGCGCAAAACGCTGCAGTAACGAAGCGACCATCACCGCTGCCGCCCACGCTTCACGGGCGATGGAATTTATTCGTACGATGCCCGCCGGATTGCAAACCCAAATAGATCGGAAAGCAAACAAAATAACCCGGCAGCAATTTCTGCAGCTTGCCATCGCTCGCGCGTTTGTCAAAAACACCCCCATCTTGATCTTGGATGAGATATTCTCATTAACCGATCACGATTCCGGGAAACTGCTTTCAATTCTGGAAACACTGATGAAGAACCGCACCACGTTAATCTTCAATCAACAAATTCCGCAGCAACTCAGAAAAATTGACCGGATCATCGTACTGGAAAATGGAAGCATTACTGAAAATCTGAAAGCGCCTGATAGTTACCCGCCATGAAACACTGTTGTCCGGCAGGTTTCCCTAGGCTTCGACTTCCTTTCGACTATATTCCGGCACCCAATTGATCAGTTGATCGCGAACTTCTTGATCATCGAGCACGGTAATTTTCTCCAGCCATGAAATTAAATCGGCCAACCATTGCTCATCCACCTGCTGCGCTTGCGCGATGCGCAGTTTTTGATGGGGTGTCGCATAGGTATTTTCATTAACCGCCAACAATTCCTCATGGAGTTTTTCGCCAGGTCGAAGACCGGTATAAACAATGCGGATATCGCCTTCAGCCAATCCGGACAAATGAATTAAGTCATTCGCCAGATCCACGATCCTGACCGGATCTCCCATATCCAACACAAAAATCTCTCCACCGCCCCTAACACCTCCCATCAATCCTGCCTGTAAAACCAATTGCGCAGCTTCGGGAATCGACATGAAATAGCGCGTCATATCGGGATGCGTAATGGTGATCGGGCCACCCCGGGCGATCTGCTCTTGGAATTTGGGTATGACGCTACCGGTACTACCCAGCACATTGCCAAAACGTACCATCACAAAACAAGTACGCTGCGTTTGGTTTTTCTGAATGGATTGCTGCAAAGCCTGACAGACCATTTCCGCCAAACGCTTGGTGGCTCCCATGACACTCACCGGGTTCACGGCTTTATCAGTGGAAACCAAAACAAATTTTTCGACGCCAAAACGAATCGCCACTTGTGCCAGTATATAAGTGCCTAGAACATTATTCAGTAAAGCCTGGCACGCATTTCCTTGTTCCATCAACGGCACATGCTTATAAGCGGCAGCATGAAAAACCACCGCAGGGCGGTATTGCTCGAATAATTGCACCATCCGCGCCTGATCTTTGATATCGCCGATCAAGAACGACATATTCATTTCCGGATATCGTGCTGCAAATTCTTCCTGAACACTGTACAACGCATATTCGTTGCGCTCGAAAAAAACAATCCGTCCTGGCGCGAATGCCGCCAATTGCCGGCATAGTTCCGAGCCGATGGATCCTCCCGCACCGGTTACTAAAACAACTTTCTCCGTCAGCAAGCCATGTAGTCCTTCGTCATCCAGAACCACCGGTGCCCGGCCCAGCAAATCATCCAATTGAATCTCGCGAATATTGGATACCGTCGCTTTGCCGCCGATTAAATCGGCATACGATGGCACCGTCATCGCCTTAACACCGAGTTCCGAACAAATTTCCAATGCTTGCCGGTGAATCCGGCGCGAAACCGATGGCGTCGCAATAATCACATGCTCAACATTGAGTTTATGTATCCAATGCGGTAGCTCATCAATTTTTCCCAATACTCGGATACCTTGTAAACGGGTGCCATATTTTCTTGGATCGTCATCCAGCATACCGACCACATGCCATTCCCGGCTTCCGGTCAATGCTTTCACCAAATTGACCGCCGTACTGCCTGCTCCAATAATTAATACCAATTTGGCTTCAGGGCTTTCCAAACCGTATAAGCGGCGTTCTTTCCAAGCACGATAAATCAAGCGGCTGCCGCCCATAATAAACATCAATAAGAGCGGTGCAAGTACCATGACCGATCCCGGAATTTTTGCCAGCAAACCAAACGCCCCTGACAACAAAATCACAGCCGTGGAACCAGCCATCACAGCCACGAAAATTCTTTTTAAATCCGGCAAGCTGGCATAACGCCACAATCCGCGATAAAGCCCTAGCCACAAAAAGAAACCACCTTGAATCAGCACGATCCACGGAATAGCCTCTAAAAGGAACAATACCGACGAAGCAGGAACATGAAAGTTAAAGCGAAATAAATACGCAAGCCACCAAGCTGCAGCGACCGCGATAAAGTCATGGGTAAAAGCGATAAAAGTGCGAACTCCGTATCGACCAACGAACATGTTATCCTCGGTCAGAAAACGATTTAAGACTCCGATCGGCAATCATCATTGCTGCCAAATAAACACCTCCCCACATCATCATGACCCATTGTTGCACCACCATGTCTTGTCCATTGATCCACGTTGCACTCGCACCTGCCATCAGCATTAACGCATAAGCCGACAATGCGGTATTGCGATGGCCGAAACCACTTTGCACCAAGCGCTGATAATAATGCTCCCGATGCGCTTGCCAAATTTTTTTCCCGTGGAATAAACGTTTTGTCAGCGTCACTGTTGCATCCGCAATGAAAGGGGAAAAAACCAATAGAGGCACCCAAATCGTCCAGAGCTGATTCAACCACCCCAGCACTCCAAGCACTGCCGCCAGATACCCTAATGGAACCGAACCTGCATCACCCATAAAAACCCTCGCCGGATGAAAATTGTGCAATAAAAAAGCCACTGCCGCAGCGGCAATCGAGAAATTAATCATGGCAAAATTGTAATCACCCGCCCAAAAAGCGATCAATCCATAATAACCGAATCCGATAACCGTCATCCCACCTGCCAATCCATCCGAACCATCCATGAAATTATAAAGGTTCGACATCCAGATTACTGCGATTATCACACACAACACCACCGACCAGTCATAGGTATTGAATAAAAGTACAACTGCAAACCAAGCAGCCGCGACCGCATGAATCAGTAACCGGCACCACACCGGTGCATGCCAAATGTCATCGATCAACGATATGACCATCAGCAATGCCACACCCAACAAAACAGTGAATGGCATGATTGCCGAGAAACAGAACCATGCAACCATCGTTCCGAATAATAGACAGACACCACCGACCCGGGGAACCGGAACCGTATGTAGCGAACGCGCATTCGGTTGATCCAGCACCCAATCCGCTTTTCTTTTAAGCAGCCATAAAATGGAAAAAAACGACAAAAAAAACGCCAGAGAAGGCGCTAAAAACATCGAATAAGGAAAATCCAAAACCATAGTATGCGGATTTATCCGTTATGAGCTATATAAAAACACAAACCACTTTCCCCTCGTTGCCGACGGAAAAGTGGTATCAGAGCGAATAAGGATTGTTACTAATCCAGTGTATCCTAGAACATCGGTTTTGCCGCATAAGTCTTATGTGCGGCCGCTGCAGCAGTGCCGCGTTCGACTTTAACACCCATATCGGACAGAATGGTTTCCAAAGCATTCAAACAGAAAATCACATTCTCCACTCGGCAGGATGTACCCATCAAACCGAAGCGCCATACTTTTCCAGCGAAATCGCCCAAACCAGCACCGATTTCCAAGCTGTAATCATCCAACAGACGGCGGCGCACTTCTTTTTCATCCACGCCGGCAGGCACATAAACCGAATTCAGTTGCGGCAAGCGATGCTCTTCTTTTACCACGTAATTCATTCCCAGGGTCGCAAAACCGGCTTTCAACGCTTCGTAATTGTAACGATGGCGCGCCCAAGAATGCTCCAAACCTTCCTCATACAACATCAGCAGCGATTCATGCAATCCATATAAGGCATTGGTCGGCGCAGTATGATGGTAAGTACGGGCCGCCGAACCCCAGTAATTCAGCAACAGGCTGATATCCATGAACCAGCTATGCACTTTGGTTTTGCGATTCTTAACCAGCTCGGTCACGCGCTCGGAAAAACTCACCGGGGACAAGCCCGGCGGGCAGGATAAGCATTTTTGGCTACCGGAATAAATCGCATCGATACCCCATTCATCCACTTTAATGGGCGTACCGCCTAACGAAGTAACAGTATCGACAATCGTCAAGCAATTATATTTCCGCGCAATTTCACACAACGTTTTAGCATCGGATTGCGCACCGGTCGAGGTTTCGGCATGCACGAACGCCACAATCTTGGCATCCGGATTTTTCTTCAACGCATCTTCAACTTTCTGCGGATCGACCGGCTCCCCCCATTTGTCATCGACCACCACCGCTACACCGCCATGACGTTCAACATTCTCGATCATACGGCCGCCAAACACACCGTTGCGGCAAACGATCACTTTATCGCCAGGTTCGATGGTATTGACGAAGCACATTTCCATCCCTACCGAACCCGGGCCGGATACCGGAAAAGTCATGCGATTCTTGGTTTGGAAGGCATAACGCATCAATCCCTTAATCTCTTCCATCATCTCGGTAAAAACAGGATCCAAGTGACCCAAGGTTGGGCGCGCCATCGCATTCAACACGCGCGGATGTGTATCCGATGGCCCAGGCCCCATCAAAACACGTTGTGGCGGGTAAAATACTTTGGCTTCTTTTTCAGGGCGAAAATCTTCGGTATTCATGAACAATCCTAAGTTAGTAATTTTAGTTTGATTAATCTTGTAAAAAAGTCAGATTCTAACAAGCGAAATGTGAGTTTACTATAATCTTAGAAGCACTCAATAAATTATCCTTATAGTTAAGCTAAGAAATTTTCATAACAACATGAAATTTAAAAGATTTAAACAAAAAATATTCGACTCGTCAATTGCCCTCCGACAATCGATAGCAAAGCAATCAAAACCAGACTCGATTGCCGGAGCGGCATTAGCAATGGTTGACCGGAAGGTTCCAAACCGTTAACATGCGCTACTCACCAATTCCCCGATAGCTCAGTCGGTAGAGCGACGGACTGTTAATCCGCAGGTCCCAGGTTCGAGCCCTGGTCGGGGAGCCAATTAAATTAATTGGTTATGCTCAATAGCCAAAGTAGTTAATTTTATTAGTAGCCTTATAGTAGACTGAATAACTAACCTCAGAATTTAAGTATATTTAATATGCTCTAGACTAGCAGAGTTAATAACATCTGATGAGCTGCCATCGTTCACTAGCAAGTTCACCAGGTTGTTTTTTCCAACGCCATTCAGATTCTTTTAAATGCAGCTCAAAGTTAACTGACACGCCGTTAAACTTTGCAAGCCGCCGCTTGGTAAAGCTCCAAAACGATTCGATACCATTAATATGGCAATGTCCATTCCGAGCAAATTCATTATCACCATGGGATACACGAAAATGCTTAGAGTATCCTACATCTACCAAACCGTTATAACCACGCCAGCCATCACTATAAATGACACTTTCAATTGATACTTTACCCAGTATTACCGCTTGTAAAGTCAAGCGTTTACAGTCCGGTACTATTTCGGTGTATACCCTACCATCTCGCTCAAACACACCAAATACAGGTTGTTTTAATGTGCCGCGACCGCGTTTGAGTTTGCCATGATAACCACGACGCCATTTCGCACCAAAATAGCTTTCATCAACTTCCATTCTACCTAACAACTTGTCTTTAAGGGCAGTCTGATGACGATATATTACTTGCCTGAAAATGCCATACCAACGATTAATCGTGTTACGATTTTTACCTAATAGCAAAGCTGTTTTGCTGGCAGGTATATCAATACAGAAGCATTGAATTATTTTTTTAATTAAAATAGAGCGCGATATTTACCAGTCATTTCCGGTAATCAAATTACAATGTCTTGATTAAATATAATATCGGTAGCAAGTGAAATTTCTGCGTATAGTCATTGCAAAACACTAACGCCATAGATGAGCTGTGAGCAAAATTAGCCCGTGCTTCTATTCCTCTTCCTGCAAGGTAAGTGCCAATTTTGATTGTCGGCTCCATCTTATTGTTAGGCGGCGCTCTTCTCTCGAGTATCCGCCTCCACGCAGGACCAAGTGTAGGGCTAAACACCTAATCAAGATGCAAGGATTCTATCAGCCTGGCTGATAGCAACTCGATCTCCTCAACCAAACCTTCTCGAATCGTCGCGCGTGCCACAAACTCGTTTGGGCCACGCCCGTAGTACCAGTAATGAGTTGTCGTTACACCGTTCGAAAATGTGCTGCCATCAGGGCGCCGTACGATAATCGGCTCTTCTGACGTCTTTACTACATCGGGCTGACCACATTTTTCTTCCATCTCCGAAGATGGCATACCTTCTCGAGCGAGATAGCTACCGCAACGAAAAGAATCAGCCTGAGAGACGATTGGCCCACCAAGAATCACGACTGTGGTCAGAAGCCGAAAGAGCCCCAAATTGGATTTCATGACTCTACCTATGCAGATGATGTAAGAAGTTGCGCGTCTCGGGTCGAAAGCGACCCCTCGCCCCCAAAGCCTAGCATGTGCTCTCGGTGCCGCCTAACGTGGAGGTAAGGGGCGCACCGCCGGCAGGCGGAGCGTCCCAGTGGCCGAGGGCCACGCCTTGACCGTAGGGTTAGCCGTTGGCGCGCGGAGGCACATATTGGACCTTGACTCCAAATGCGGAAGGCTCGGCGCGAACAATCCGTGCGAGGGGATGATGCTCAATGCGCAGAGCGGAGGGCCCAACCCAAGCCACTTGAACACTCGGACCGCCGCCAGCACCGGAAGGGGCGGCATTGTGGTTTGAGTCGGCAACGAAGAGGTTGCCACCTTCGTTCGGCAATGAACTGGCGGCCTCAATTACCGAAACATGCGTAGCGAAGCCAGTAGTTGCCCCGCAATCTCGCTCGAAGACAACCGCCTTCAGTTTGCCATTAGGCGACGGCACTTCAAGGATTGGCGAGTTACCGCAGAGTTCGTTCGCCCCAGAAAAAAGAAAGGCGAACACGAGGATTGGAATGCCGACGATTCCGACCAACCCGGCTAGACCGACGCCGACGACTTTCAGTAAATGCGCAGCGAGAGGATGCATCTCAGACGGCTAACGCCCACATAAACGGCGCGACGCAAGGAGCGTCCGGCGACCAACGGGAGCGAATTTGATATGTTTGTTAGGTGCTAAACTCATACTTCAATCACTGAGTAAAACAGGGATATTGTTCGGATGTTCACCACCGTTTCCAAATATTTTTAAAACTGGTGCTCTGGAGTTATGAGACTTGCCTTTTGAATCAACAAGCCAATAATCTGCACACACTATGACAATAGTGTCATTTGTTGAATCTGGCGGGTAATCAATCGTCATAAACCTTATTGATTCAAATGATACGTGGCTTGTAGCAACTTCTCCGGGTTTTAGTGCTTGAGCGTTAATATCCCATGCCCCATGATCTCCTCCGACAGCACCCTTTGAGCAATCTTCTAATGATGGCACTCTTTCATTTTGTCCATATGCTGATGCTATAAGATTCATGCTGGTTACAATAACTGGCAACTCTCCGGCATTAATGAAAGAGACGTCAGCTTCAATATTAATCGTAGGATGACGATCATCGCCTTCACCTATCGGATGTACAGTCCAGTTTGGATTCGATACGGTTGCTCTAAAATCATTGTATTTGGACTGCGCCAAGTAAAAAGAAAACCCTGAAATAAAAAGAGCGACAACAGATATGCTAATCGTAATGTAGTCTTTGGTTTCCACTTTTCTTCCTCGGGCACCTAACGTTTGACATGAGCGGTGGCGCAAGGGCGTAGCCCTTGTGACATCCGCTCGATGGAAGGGTTAGGCCGCACTCGCCTCGATTTCACTGACGACTTCTTCCGCTGTGACTATGAACTTCTCGATGACTTGGTTGAGCGCGACATACGAAGAAGACTCCTCGTCGAAGAACTGACCATCCTGGTTCAATAGAGGTCGCTGTTCCTTGATTTGTGACCCACCACTGACAAGTGTGACGAGCCCGCCAGAACCCACTGATAGCACTGACGCGCCCCGTTGAGCCACGAGCTTTACAGGACCACCAATAAAGACTTCTTGCTGCTTCGGGTTTGGCGGGCTTATGCCGAACCGATGAAAATCATGAATTCGGATTCGTTCTATCAGGGCGTAGTAGGGAAGTTTTGGAGATACGTGATTCTCCAGATCTTTGCGGTTCCAGTACAGCGTGGGTTCGCCTGGGTCTCTGATTTCTTGCTTCTCTGCGGCCTCAAGCATCAACTCCACAACTGCGCGGCAAGAGTAAATGGCGGCTAGGGAGAGCCGATGTGCTGTGACTGCCTCAGGTGCCGCGCGAGTCATCTCTAGGAAGAGCCTGGCGCGTGAGAGGTGTTCTCGCATGCCTTGGAATCGAGGGCTTGCCAAGTTGTGCTCCCTTGCTGGTGTGGCCTAACTACAATTAGACGTCCGAAATGACGCAATATATTACGTCATAAGTCAAATCTAACACGAAGTGATTCATGGTATCTCCTTATTTTTCAGACTTAACGACTGATTTAGCTGTCACGCTATCAGTTTTTAGATCCACCATAGCGTGAATAGCTTGAAAGAAAAAATGCAAAACAGAACCAAACCTTGCAATTAATATAACGTGTGCTCAAGAATTTTGAATCGTAATTTGCAGCGATTACTCGATACGCCGTATTCGCATCGTGAACAAGCCAAGCAGTTTAGTTGCTTGTATCGATAGCATTCTTTACCGTCGCGTCGTACAAACTTCCAGCAGCGTATTTATGAATGATGCTGGCAATCAAGGTTTGATACGGCATGCCTTGTTCCATCGCCCGTCTTTGAATTGCCGTCAGATCTCTGCCGGAAATTCTGATGTTGATCCGTTTGTCTTTTTTGAACGTTTGCGCTGCCGCTGCCTCGATCATTTTTTTGCGCGACGGCGTCAATCCGGATTGAAATTCATCCGACTCGAAAGCTTCGAGCAATGCTTTTTCTTCCAACTCCAGCTTTGTTTTTTTCATCGTTTGTCACCAAAGTATTGTTTTGTCGCCTTTCGGCTAGGGATGATTGTTTTAAGGAATATTTCTTCTTCGGTTTCCACATAAGGAACCAAATAAACATATTCGCCGATCGAGACTACAAAAATCCGTTGCTGCGGATACTTATCCTTATTTGGATGGAACATATCGTCCAGTAATCCTCCCGATTGAAGTGAAAAAATGACGCTCTCAAATGAAAT
>NZ_JAHBZY010000016.1 GCF_019635155.1 Nitrosomonas sp.
GACAATTAGAACAAGCTTTACAGAGCCAAGGAATCACTCTGGCACAGATCATTCAGGCCGTCATGGTATTAACCGGATCCGGACAACTGTCACTAGTGCAGGAAGAAAATGAAATTAGTCGAGCTAAAAAGTATACCGATAAGTTGAATCAATTTCTTTTAAGAAAATCGGCAAGTTCTGGAGATGTTGCGTGTTTGGCGAGCCCAGTGACGGGTGGCGGCATCGCGGTAGGACGCTTTCAGCAGCTATTGTTGCTCGCAATGAGTAAGGGAAAGAAGAATATCGATGAGTGTGTGCAATTTGCTTGGCAGATACTGGCGGGGCAAGGCCAAAGAATAATTAAGCAAGGAAAAACGCTAGAGACGGATCAAGAGAATATTCAAGAATTAAAAGAACAAGCAGAAAAATTGTTTGCAAAACAACTATCCATACTTAAAGCATTACAGATAATCTGATCGGGTCGATTGCAGTGCGATTCATTACTAAAATTTGATGAGTGTCTTATTCACGAACACACTAAAGCGATTTCGGTATTTAATTGCTGGCATACAAGTAATGGATCTTGGGCTTGCGTGATCGGGCGGCCGATTACTAAGTAGCTTGCTCCATTCATAATGGCTTGTGTAGGAGTGGTAATGCGTTTCTGATCGTCGCCGCACGCATCAATTGGTCTGATTCCCGGAGTAACCAAACAAAAATTATTGCCTACTATTTGTCGAAGCTGTGCTACTTCGAGTGCGGAACACACAACGCCATCGAGTCCGCAATCACTTGCGAGTCGCGCCAGGCGTTCGACATTCTGTTGCGGAGTTCCTTGCAAGCCAATGTCATTTAAATCACTCTGATCCATGCTGGTTAGCAAAGTGACTGCAATCAACCGGGTATGCGAGTCTGGAATGGCTTCCCGTGCCGCCATCATCATTTTCCGCCCGCCTAATGCATGAATATTAACCATCCACACACCGAGGTTGGTTGCGGCTTTACATGCTTGTGCAACGGTATTGGGAATATCGTGAAATTTTAAATCAAGAAAAACGTCGTATTTTTTTGAAACGAGTTTTTCAATAAATCGAGGACCTGCTGTAGTGAAAAGTTCTTTTCCAACTTTCAAACGGCATAGCTGCGGTTCTAGTTTGTTAACCAACTGCCATGCAACAGATTCGCTCGAAAAATCCAGCGCAACAATGATGCGAGGCTCAGGCATTTACTCAGAAGGGATTGTGAGTTCAGTCAGAATGACAACGGCATCGAACAACGATCGCAGCGATTATTGAGCCTAATGCGAAGAAAATCAACAAAGCGACACTCAAAGGAAGTTCTATTGATTTGTCGAAATAATATTGCAACATGATAGGTTGCGAGTTATTGGAAGCAAAGATCGCAAGTACCACAAAGACAAAAATACGGGAAAGCCAGGTAATCAGTTTCATCATGATGAGAATAGTCCGTACAAATTATTAATGATGATACAAACAAGCGCTATAAATTATTGATCCAAAAAATTATCACGAGAAATTGCTTAATTCTATCTGCAATATCCCGTGATGAATAAAAATTATTTTTGGTTTTTAAAATCAACGCGTTCACGCATTTCTTTACCTGCCTTAAAATGCGGAACATATTTTTCAGGCACTTTGACTTTCTCGCCAGATTTAGGATTACGACCGATGCGCGGCGGCCGATAATTGAGATCAAAGCTTCCAAAACCACGAATTTCAATACGTTCGCCCTTAGCTAAGCTTTTGGCCATTGCATCAATAATCGTTTTAACGGAAAGTTCGGCATCCTTAGTTACTAGCTGCGGAAAACGTGCTGCAAGTCGAGAAATCAATTCAGATTTTGTCATGAAAATTCCTTATTGCTCAGTACTTTTACTGTCCATTTTAGCTTTTAAGAGTGCGCCCAAACTGGTTGTCCCAGCATTTGTCGGTGTTTTAATTTTTTGCATGGCGCTGGTTTCGTCTGACTTATCTTTTGCTTTGATTGATAAATTAATCGTTCGATTTTTGCGATCAACGTTAATAATCATGGTTTCGACTTTATCGCCTTCCTTCAAATGAGTCCGGATGTCTTCGACTCGATCTCGCGAAACCTCAGAAGCGCGTAAGTATCCTTCCACATCATCGGTTAATGCGATAACAGCTCCTTTGGCATCAATGGACTTAACCGTGCCTTCAATAATGCTGTTTTTATCGTGTTCCGCAACAAAGCTGGTAAATGGATCGCCTTCCATTTGCTTAATACCTAACGAAATGCGCTCTCTCTCAACGTCGATCGATAAAATCATTGCTTCAACTTCATCGCCTTTTTTGTAATTCAGAACCGCTTCTTCCCCAGGCTGATTCCAGGATAGATCGGATAAGTGCACCAGGCCATCAATATTTCCTGGAAGCCCTATGAATACACCGAAGTCGGTAATCGATTTGATCTGTCCGCGAACTTTGTCGCCTTTTTCATGTGCTGCGGCAAATTCTTCCCAAGGGTTCGGTTGACACTGTTTCATACCTAAGGAGATGCGGCGGCGTTCCTCGTCAATTTCCAGAATCATGACTTCAACTTCGTCTCCGAGCTGCACAATCTTGGACGGATAAACATTCTTGTTGGTCCAATCCATTTCGGATACGTGCACCAGACCTTCGATACCTTGTTCAATTTCGATGAATGCACCGTAGTCGGTTAAGTTGGTAACTTTTCCAAATAAGCGAGTACGCGCTGGGTAACGGCGTGATAATCCAACCCACGGATCCTCGGTGAGTTGTTTCATGCCCAATGATACGCGATTTTTTTCTTGATCAAATTTGAGGACTTTGGCAGTGACTTCGTCACCGATGGTGACAACTTCGGAAGGATGTTTTACGCGGCGCCATGCCAAATCGGTAATGTGTAATAGGCCATCGATACCGCCCAGATCCACAAACGCGCCATAATCAGTGATATTCTTAACGATTCCATGAACGACAGCGCCTTCTTGCAGATTGGATAGTAAGGTTTCTCGATCTGCACCCTGTGTCGCTTCCAAGACTGCCCGACGCGAAACGACCACGTTGTTACGCTTCCGGTCCAATTTAATAACTTTGAACTCCATTTCCTTATTTTCATAAGGAGTGGTATCTTTCACGGGCCGTATATCGACAAGCGAGCCTGGCAAAAACGCGCGGATACCATTGATCATGGCGGTTAAGCCGCCCTTCACCTTGCCATTGACCATTCCGGTTACAATTTTTCCGCTTTCCATGGCTTCTTCCAAATCATGCCACGCAGTGAGGCGTTTTGCTTTATCGCGGGACAGGCGCGTTTCTCCAAAGCCGTCTTCGAGCGACTCGATGGCGACACTGATAAAATCGCCGGGTTTTACTTCAATTTCGCCGCGATCATTTTTGAATTCTTCAACCGGAATAAAGCTTTCTGATTTAAGACCTGCATTGACCACAACGATATTGTAATCAACACGAACCACCTCGGCTGTAATGACTTCGCCGATGCGCATTTCTTGGCGTGATAGGCTTTCTTCAAAGAGTTCAGCAAAACTTTCGGGGGATTTCTGGGTAGCAAGGGAAGCATTAGTCATTCTTAAGATACCTAATAAAACAATCCTACTGGAAAAAATATCCAGCGGGCTGGGTTAGTTAATAAATGCTTAACACAAAAAATACTCATCTTTAGAAAGAATGAAGCATTTTGTATTCAAGCGCTGGTTTTTGCACAGATTTCATTATACCAGGTGAGAACGCTGTCTTGTGCCTGAGATATAGTTAGTGATGAAGTATCAAGCAATCGTGCATCAGTACATTGCTGTAAAGGCGCAATACTGCGATTGCTATCGCGTTCATCCCGTTCTATGATATCTTGCAAGAGGTCGGCAATATTAGCACTTATTCCTTTCTCTATCAACTGGTTATGACGCCTTTGTGCGCGAATTTCAGCGCTTGCGGTTAGAAAGATCTTAAGATTGGCATCGGGGAAGATAACCGATCCCATGTCCCGGCCATCCGTTACAAGCCCGGGAAGCTGCCGAAATGCTCTCTGGCGCTCAATCAATGCAGCCCGAACCTGTGAGTGAGCTGCCAATTTTGATGCCAAGTTCCCGCATTGTTCCGAGCGAATGTCATCGGTAACAATTTTTCCATCCAGATAAATTTGATTATCCTTAAAAACGGTATTCAATTTTCTGGCAATATCAGTAAGCTGAGCAATATTGTCAATATCGATGCAGGATTGTAGCGTTCTTAATGCGACTAAGCGATAAAGTGCGCCACTATCCAGATAGTGAAATCCCAGCTTCCGGGCTACCAACTGAGCGATGGTTCCTTTGCCGGATGCGGATGGGCCATCAATGGTAATGACGGGGATAGTATGAATGTTCATTCAGTAGTTTCGAGTATCAAACGGGTTGTCAGGGAAGTTAGTTTTCTATGTCACTTGGTGAGTGATGAACAAGTTGCGAGAATATCTCAAAATAGTCCGGGAAAGTTTTTGCAACACAATCGGGATCGTTGATGCGTACAGGCACTCCTAAGGAAGCAAGCGAGAAACACATCGCCATGCGATGATCGTCATAGGTATCGATGGAGGCATTCGGTGTTAATCCCTGAGCGGGCGGCGATATGCGTAGATAATCCGCTCCTTCTTCAACTTCGGCACCCAATTTACGGAGTTCGGTAGCCATAGCTGCCAGTCGATCCGTTTCTTTGAGGCGCCAGCTAGCGATATTGTATAATACCGTTGTGCCTTCGGCGAATAAAGCAGTAACTGCCAGCGTCATGGCAGCATCCGGTATGTGGTTACAATCGAGCTCGATGGCGTGTAGAGACTTTCCGCCACTCGTTTCGCCTCCACTTGCTTCAATCCAATGTTCGCCCATTGAAATTTTTGCTCCCATCATTTCAAGCGCTGCTGCAAATCGGATATCGCCTTGCACGCTATCGCGTCCCACTCCATGAACGCGAATCGGTCCGCGCCCAATTGCACCTGCTGCGAGGAAATAAGAGGCGGAAGAAGCATCTCCTTCGACGTTGATCTGGCCAGGACTACGATAAGTTTGATGCGGTGGAATGATGAATTGCTGCCAATCATGTTGCTTAACTTCAACACCGAACCGCCGCATCTGGGCCAGTGTTAATTCAATATAGGGTTTTGAAATTAAATTGCCCGATACATCAATGATGGATTGTTTTCCAGTTAGCGGTAAGGCCATCAGTAGGCCCGTTAGAAATTGACTGGAAACATTACCATTGACACTGACAGTGAGAATTTCATCCCGGTTTTGCGTGTTGGCCGGTTTGATTTCCAAGGGAGGATAACCGGGATTACCCAGGTAGGTGATATTTGCACCGATTTGCCGTAGCGCGTCGACCAGGTCTGCAATGGGCCGTTCATGCATACGTGATACACCGGATAACTGGTAGTGGCCTTGCATCAGGGATAGCACCGCGACCAATGGACGAAAAGCAGTGCCGGCGTTTCCAAGAAATAGATCAGCTTTGGTAACGGGAAATATGCCGCTTCTTCCAACCACACAATAGTCATTGTCGGGTGTTTGTGTAATGATGATTCCTAATTTGGAAAGCGCATCGAGCATGCGTGCAGTGTCATCAGAAGCCAATAAATCATGGATATGCGTGGTGCCTTTCGCTAATGCAGCAAGCAGTAGAATTCGATTGGAGATGCTTTTAGAGCCTGGCAGCTTGACGATGCCGCGTGCTTCTTTTGAAAATGGAAGATCTAGCCATTTCATAGTTTTTCGAGTATCAAAATTAGCAAATGATATCCCATAAAAAATATTTCTAGCGTAATTTTGTATTGATGTATCAGAAACGTAATTTTGTAGCGATCCCAGAGATGGGGAAAAAATCTTTATTAGACTATACAGTTTAGGGTAATCTATCTCTATCATGTTGCTATTTGATGGTCGATGAGCGAATGAGGTGGCTCAGTTTGAGGCTATCGCGTGTAGCTTATTACTTTGCTTATAATAAGTTTTTTAAAAGTGGTTATTTATTGTGAAAGAGGTTAGCGAATGGAAGATGCAGAAATTGCTTTAATGTTTTCTTTGCTGGTTATTCCGGTTGCCATCTGGTTGCAGCTGTGGGTAAAACGGCGTAGAGAGGATCGGAGAAACTCCCTGGGGGAAGAGGAATTTGAAAATACAGCACGTGCGTTTTTTTCTATCATCCTGGAAGGTGCTGCAATTATAGGCGGACTTATCATGATTATCATGGGTTCGAGTGGTGTAATCAAATACATCCTTAATTTTTACAGTTAGATGTTTAAACGAATGGCAATTATCGGGGAGAGTTTTTGATCCCCCTTGATAGTTGCCATGAATTTAAAAAGACGCCGATAATCCAGAAATTAATAGCTTCATGTCCTTCGCGTCATTGCTTTTTTGCATCTTACTTAATGAATTCTAAGCTAAGAAGTGGTTTGACGTACTGTTTTGGTTTTTGATGTCTTGGTTTTGGGTTTTGCATCCGTGGTTTTTTTAGGGGTTCTTTGCTCAAATTCAAACCCAATTTTTCCATCAGCAGCTCTGATCAAATATGCAGAAAAAGGTCTGCCTTTTTTGGAAATAAATCGCGTCAATAAATCGGTTTTCCCCGTTTCCAGTAATTTCGAAATTTGTTCGCGCTCAATCGGGCGTTCCAGAATAATTTTTCCGGTTTTAAAGCTACAAGTCTTGTTTGCGCCAACCGCTTTTTCACAAACATAATGCAACCCGTGTTCATAAACCGCATGGCCGCATTTGGGGCATTTCCCTAGAGAGGTTTGATTGCTAAAGTCGATCTCTTCTTGACTGTCATCATTGTTGCCGAAATCAAATTTCATTTCAAAATTTTCAGTCAATCGGATGATTGCGTTAAACGGTTGCCCCATTTTGCTCCGGAAGCCCTGAAGCGGTCCTACTGCGTGCTGGGTGATCAGGGTTTCCATTTCATCGACCTCAAATTGACGGCCCGCGAGTATTTTCCAGAGCGCAAAATCACAGGACTGGCACTGGAATTTTTTGTAAGTTTCATGCACATGGCCGCCACATTTGGGGCAAGGTGTCTTCAATATCGAGAAATCTCCCGATATGGTTTCGCCGCGATGGCTTTTGGCCTGTTCTACAATATGCTTCGTCATCTCGGCAATTTTTTCCATGAATGAGCTACGCTTCAGATGGCCTTGCTCAATCTGGCGCAACTGGAATTCCCAGTTTCCTGTCAATTCCGGAGAAATCAATTCAGGGATCTTCAGGCCTCGTAATAACGTGATCAGGGAAAAAGCCTTAGCAGTGGGGTGAAGCTCCCGGCCTTCACGTTGAATGTAGTTTTCCAGGACAAGTCCCTCAATAATGGCGGCCCGAGTAGCCGGAGTTCCCAGTCCTTTTGCACTCATAGCTGCGCGTAATTCCTCGTCTTCAACGAATTTTCCGGCACCTTCCATAGCTGAAAGCAATGTGGCTTCAGTAAACCGCGCGGGGGGGCGGGTTTGATGATCGACAATCTTGATGTCTTCGGTAACTACCGTTGTTTCGCCCGGTTTTATCGCAACCAGCGAGACATTTTCTTCCTGATTATCTGATTGAGCCAATTTTCCATAAACCGATTGCCAACCGGGATTGACCAATACTTTTCCCTCGGTTTTAAATGGTTCCATTTCAACTCGCGTAATTCGAGTGGTTAGCAGATATTCGGCGGCAGGGAAGAAAATAGCCAGAAAGCGCTTCATCACTAAATCATACAGCTTCGCTTCCGCTTCGTTCAATTTTGTGGAAGTAAGAGCGGTTGGAATAATGGCGAAGTGATCGGAGATCTTGCTGTTGTTGAAGATCCGTTTATTAGGAACGACCCAATTGGATGCGAGAATTTGTTGGGAAAACTTTCCATATTCGGTATTGCTAAGATGTTGCAAAGTATCTTTAACAGTAGCGATATAATCTTCCGGCAGCGCGCGCGAATCTGTACGCGGATATGTCAATACTTTATGCTTTTCGTATAAAGCTTGTGCTAGTCCAAGCGTTGTTTTGGCGGAAAAACCGAAGCGGCCATTGGCTTCCCGCTGTAAGCTCGTTAAGTCATAGAGTAAAGGGCATATTTCTTTGCTTGGTTTGCTTTCCTCGCTAACCGTTCCTGGCTTTCCCATGCATTTGTCGCGGATGGCTTCTGCTTTCGGCTGTTCCCACAATCGCTCGGGCTTCAGCTCTTGATTGGCAGCGTTTTTGTTGAATTTCTCGTCAAACCACCTGCCTGTGTAACTACCGGTGGTTGTTGCAAAAGTGGCATGAACTTCCCAGTATTTTTGCGAGTGGAATTTCTTGATTTTCTCTTCACGTTCAACGAGGATAGCCAGTGTCGGAGTTTGTACACGCCCGACCGTGGTTTTATGAAATCCACCTTCTTGAGAGTTAAAAGCCGTCATGGCACGTGTGCCATTTATTCCGACTAACCAGTCTGACTCTGAACGGCTAACAGCTGCTTCTGCTAAAGACTGCACCGCAGTGTTATCTAATAATTTGGTAAATCCTCCACGTATTGCATCCGGTGTCATTGATTGCAACCACAATCGCTTGATAGGTTTATTGGATTCTGCATGACGTAGGATATAGTAAAAAATCAGTTCACCTTCACGTCCTGCATCGCATGCGTTGATAAGCATATCCACATCTTTACGTTTGATCAGTTTATTTAATAATGTCAAACGAGAAGATGTTTTTTCGATCGGACTTAAGGCGAAATGAGGGGGAATAACCGGAAGGTTTGCAAAACTCCATTTTCCGCGTTTGACTTCGTATTCCTTAGGAATGACCAGTTCGAGCAAATGGCCGATCGCCGAAGATATGACATATTGATCATTTTCGAAGTAGTCCGTGTGCTTGGTAAAGCCGCCTAGCGCTTTTGCAATATCTGCTGCAACAGAAGGTTTTTCGGCAATAATTAATGACTTACCCATGAATGATCTGGAAGGAAATGTTGATTGATCCCAATCTTTGGTATCGATAGGATAATGCAGGTAGATATCTGTTTCTATTTAAGGTCGCAAGCATGTTCAAAACGTAAATAAACTTTCGTTAGCCCGGTATGGGAAGGATTATTACCTGAGATCTTAGTGCCGGTAATGAGAGTCGCTCACAATCAATAATTTTTCCAAAATAGTATCGTCGGTGAGCTGATTTTGAATCCACAATTCAGTCAAAACTATCAGCTTAATTTTTTCTAAACTGGAGGAATCCTCATCCATCGCCAACACTCGATCAATCAGCAACTCACGCTGCAATGGATTGATAATGCCGGTTTGCTCGAGGAAAAAGATAAATCCACGTCCTTCGGTGTCGATTCGTTCTATTTCGTGTTCCGTGTAACAACGAAAAGAATCGTTTTCAGCGAAACTTGCGGGATAATTGCCAATATCATGGCGCTCCAATTCTGAAAGCCAGTTCAGCGTTTCGCTAATATCCTCATCTGCGAATCCGGCCATGGCGAGTTTTCGCGTCAGTGTGGCAGAGTCAGGATAACTTCCTGAATCAAAATAATTTTCAAATAAATAAACAAGTATGTCGAACATAATAGTACGTTGTAGATTGCAGGAATTTTTCAAATCAATGCAGCGAGTTGTCAACAAAATATTATTGAATCCGTTGATAACATCCTCCCGGTAAACTGCTAACCCGGCCATCAAGCTCAAGCGTCAATAGCATGGCTGATACAACTTCAGCCGTCAAGCCGCTGCGTGCGCACAAGGTGTCAATGTCAACGGTATCATAACCAAGGTGTTCAAGTAATACCGTATCTCCGGACGATTCTACTGGATCGGGTGTTTTTCTTCCGATGTTATTTCCATCGCGAACCACTGCAAGAAAATTTAATTCGTCCAGAATGTCCTGGGTATTCTCGACCAGCTTCGCGCCTTGCTTAATTAATGCGTGACATCCTTTGGAGAGCGGCGAATGGATGGAGCCAGGGATGGCCATTATTTCCCGGCCTTGTTCCAGTGCTTGACGTGCCGTAATCAGAGAGCCGCTTTGCAAAGCCGCTTCAACGACAAGACAACCCTGGCTCATGCCGCTGATGATACGGTTTCTCCGCGGAAAATTTCTGCCTATCGCAGGCGTGCCCAATGGAAATTCTGAGATCAATGCGCCTTCCTTTGCCAATCTGTGAGCGAGCGGGTGGTTTTTTGCCGGATAAACAATATCCAATCCGGTGCCGACGACTGCGATACTGGCCGCTGTACCGCGTAAACCGCCTTGATGGGCGGCTGTGTCAATGCCTAAAGCCATGCCGCTGATAATGCAAAGTCCGGCGTTGCTGCTTGCTTCAGAAAACGCTTCTGCATTCGATAAACCTTGTGGTGTTGCGTTACGGCTACCCACCACCGCTAAGGCCGGGAACTGCAATAATTCTCGCCTGCCTTTAAAGTACAGCAACGGGGGCGGATCCGTGATATTCAGTAACTGTGATGGATAATCCGTATCGGCCAGGGTGATGATTGCATTAGTCGGATCTTCCAGCCATTTCAGGACATCGGTTATCTTATTGCGATCAGCGCCTTGCTTAATGCGTGCTGCAATGGTTTTTTTTACAAGACGTTCTAACGCAATAATAGGCGCTGAAAGTATTGCGGCAGGATTGCCAAAAGCAACCAGAAGTCTCCGAATGGATTCTCCACCGACCCCATCAATCAGAGTCAAGCTTAACCATGATTCGATATCTGCTGCCTGTTTCATGATGGGTAACTTCAGGGAGTTCTAACGGCATCCAATATTCTGATGGGCTGTGTGCTTTGTACGACTAAAGCATAAGCGACTTTATCGAAGACACGGAAAACAAATACCAATCCAGCTCTTTCATCCGGTAATTGAAGTGTTTCTCCTCTAAGAGATTTAGCTTGATTTTTTTGATAAATAGCAAGTACATGTCCCATTTCCAGGCCGTGCGATTCGCCTTTATTTAAGGTAACGATGTCGCCTCGCCCGATTTCGGTAACACCACCATACACCGAGATAATTCTTCCTTTAATCATGAAGTCCGGTGCATGTGGTACATAGTTGTTGTATATCGTGTCGGGTGCAGGAACCAAGCGATCGCCTTTCAGGATTTCTTCCGCGGCACGAGTGATTGTCATCGTGCTGATAGTGTCGAAAACCTCGACTTTGGCATTTCCCAGATAAATCGCTTCATATCCGAGAATCAACCCTTTCTGATCGGGGTCTTTTAATGCTTTTCCGGGGCGGAAAACTTGCCATGTCATACCTTTATCTTTAGGAAGTCCATGGATGTAGGCTTTACTGCCAGTCGTTAAAGCGAGATGGCCTTCACTTGCACTCAACACATAGGGTGCATTGGTAAGACTGTCTTTTTCTATGACGAGAGGTTGGCTCAAAAAAGGCTCAATGGCGGTTGCCGGGATACTGGAAATCGCGGCTGTACTCGACTGTTCGTTACGTATTCTTGGAGAAAGTTTTACGGTTCTGATACCTTCGGCATCTTCTGCAAGGCGTAATCGAGCTCCCGAAAGTGTTGTTTCTAAGAGAATGATGTCGCCGGGGTAGATTTTGTGCGGATTTTTTACTTGTTCACGATTAAAACCCCAGACCTCGGGCCAGCGCCAAGGGTCTTTAAGAAATTTCGAGGCGATACTCCACAGAGTATCGCCGGGCACAACAACATATCGACTGGGTGAATCGTTGCGCAGAATGATATCGTTCGCGTTTGCAGTAGCGATATTAAGCAAGTTTAGAAGAAAAATCGTAGCTATAATAAGCTTTTGCATGGATGATCCCGGTGGCTGGTTTAAAGGGTGCAGAATAACCCGCAAATGATACGGTCTAAATGTATAACTGAGTTTACTGAACTATACAATTTTTTATGGCTATTCTTAAAATATTACAATATCCCGACGACAGGCTGCATAAAAAAGCAGTTCCCGTTACACGAGTTACTGACAAGACCCGTTTGCTTATCAACGATATGACGGAAACGATGTATGCTGCACCCGGTATAGGATTGGCGGCTACACAAGTAGACGTGCATGAACAAGTCATTGTGATAGACGTCTCAGAAAATAGAGATCAATTATTAGTGTTGATTAATCCTGAAATTATTGCAAGCAGCGGTTTTTCGGATTATGAGGAAGGCTGCCTGTCGGTTCCGGGGATTTATGGCAAAGTAAATCGCGCTGAATCGGTGACTGTCAGGGCTCTAAATACGCAAAACGAATCGTTCGTTTTGGAAGCGGATGGCTTGCTGGCGGTATGTATTCAGCATGAGATGGATCATTTGGCGGGAAAAGTGTTTGTTGAGTACTGGTCAAGACTTAAGCAGACACGGACATTGGCGAAATTGAAGAAAAAACAGCGTAGCACGATGTAACAGCATATTCACAGAAAACGAGCCAAAATTTCTCGTTAACGTTTAATGTGATCGATCACGTTCTCTACTGTAACAACGCAACTCCGGCTATCTCGCTATCAAGTTATTTTTTGTGAATATGAAAATCATCTTTGCTGGAACCCCTATATTTGCTGCTGCAGCATTGGATGCACTGATTCATGCGGGCCATGAAATTGTGATGGTATTAACGCAACCGGATCGGCCCGCGGGCAGAGGCATGCAAATGACCGCAAGTGCTGTTAAGCAGCTTGCGCAGCAACATCATCTTCCGGTGTTGCAACCTCCATCGCTTAAAAGCGACGAGATACAAATGCAATTGCAATCCATGAACGCGGATGTCATGGTAGTGGCGGCCTATGGATTGATTTTGCCACAAGCGGTTCTTGATATTCCTCGATTGGGTTGCTTGAATATTCATGCATCCCTATTGCCGCGCTGGAGAGGTGCTGCACCGATTCAGCGAGCTATTTTGGCGGGTGATCATGAAACCGGTATTACCATTATGCAAATGGATGCAGGGCTCGATACCGGCGACATGTTATTGAAACACGCAATTGCAATTGCGCCGGACGATACCACGCAGTCTCTCCACGATAAATTAAGCTTGGCGGGCGGGCGGAGCATCGTCGAAACTTTGCAATTGCTGCAGCAATGCAAACTGACACCTATTCCTCAAGATGAGAGCCAAGCGAGCTATGCAGCTAAGATTGTCAAATCCGAAGCGGAAATCGATTGGTGCCAAACAGCGCAACAAGCCGGTCGAATGGTACGCGCGTTTAATCCAAGTCCCGGTGCGTATACTTTTTTTCGAAACAATCTTTTGAAAATTTGGCAAGCTTCAGTAATCCTTGAAGGAACAGGCAGACCGGGTGAGATTGTCGCATTAGGTGCGGACGGCATCGTGGTGGCTTGCGGCTCGGGTTTGCTGCGAATAGAAATAGTGCAGAAATCCGGTGGCAAAAGGATCGCCGCCGCAGACTTTCTTGCGGGCAACCAGGTGATACCGGGTGAGTATCTGATTACCACCGGTTGCTCCGTATCCGCGCATGATTAAAACGCAACTGGCTGCAGCATCCGTCGTTGGCAAGGTATTGTCCGGGGCGAGTCTGACGGATAGCTTGCTGAATCTCTGGCGTGCTGACCCAACATTATCAAGACAACAAAAAGGTGCCATTCAGGATTTCAGTTATGGTGTGCTGCGTTTTTACGGGCAGTTGCAGGCTATCCTAAATCGTTTGCTAAAAAAACCACTTCATGATAAATGTTTAATCCATCTTTTATTGGTCAGTTTATATCAGTTGCATTACAGCAAGGCGCAACCTTATGTCATCGTTGACCAAGCGGTTTCGGCTTCACGGCATCTAGCTGCGGGAAAAGGGATGCAAGGATTGGTGAATGCGGTGCTGCGTAATTTTATCCGGCAACGGGAGTACTTGGTGGCACAAGCGGCGGCAGGCGATATCGGACGTTATTCGCACCCGCAATGGTGGATCGACAAATTACGCCAGCAGTATCCCCATAACTTTCAGGCTATTTTGGAGGCTAGTAATCAACGTCCGCCCATGACTCTGAGGGTCAATCAGCGCAAAATTCCGGCAACGGAGTATTGTCAGCTGTTGGTGGAAAATGCGATACCGGCGCAATGGCTTGGATCCAATACTTTACTATTGGAGCGGCCATTAGTGGTGGAGCAATTACCTGGTTTTGCGGAAGGTTGGGTGAGTATTCAGGACGCCGGCGCTCAGTTAGCGGCATCGTTCCTGGATATAAAAGATGGAATGCGAGTGCTGGATGCTTGCGCCGCTCCCGGAGGAAAGAGCATGCATCTGCTTGAATCGGCGAATATATTACTAACGATTCTGGACAATGATTCCTCAAGGCTTGAACAGGTTCGGCAGAATCTTGACCGTTTGCAGTTGACAGCTGAGCATTTAGTCTGTGGAGACGCTGCAAATCCGAATGCCTGGTGGGATGGGCGGCGATACGACCGGATATTGGCGGATGTGCCATGTTCCGCATCGGGTGTTGTGCGTCGTCATCCGGATATCAAATGGTTGCGCCGGGAAAATGATCTGGCCAAGTTTGCAAGAATGCAACAATCGATTTTGAATGCGTTGTGGAAAATTTTAAATAAGGATGGTAAGTTGCTTTATGTAACCTGCTCAATTTTTACTGAAGAAAATGCCATGCAGATCGAGAGGTTTCTTGAGTCTCATTCTGATGCGCGGCGGCTACCGTTAAATGATGAAACTCTAGTCAATGGCCAATTGTTACCTAATATTCGACATGATGGTTTTTTTTATGCGTTGCTGCAAAAAAACTGATGCTTGCCTAAAGAGGAGGATGTCACATATTGTTTGGCTGTTAATGCCATTGTTGCTGATACTTCCGATGACCGTGGTTCAAGCGGAAGGCATCCAAATCAAATCCTTCAGCTTGGTGGCGACTGACAAGGGTTATGAAATGGGTTTTGACTCTGAAATTATGTTGAATGCGACTTTGGAACAAGCGCTCGAGAAAGGCATTGTGCTTTATTTTGTGACGAAATTCAGTTTGATTGACTCCCGCTGGTATTGGTTGAATGATGAAGTTGCGCGCAGTAAGTATCGAGTGGGACTGCGTTATTACGCACTGACACGGCAATATCATCTAAATACCCCTTTACTTTCGCATAGTTATAACTCATTGAGAGAAGCTTTACAGGCATTGGGACAATTGCGGGCTTATCCGGTCGATGTTAAATCAGAATTGAAATGGGATGCGGATTATTTTGCATCGTTACGAATATGGCTTGACTTGACGCGCATGCCTAAACCATTCCAGGTTGAAGCGCTTGGATCCAATCAATGGAATTTGAGTTCTGAAAAATTGGAATGGCGTATGAAGCTACCGGCCCCGGAGCAGCCTTTTTACTTAAAGGTTCAGTAATGAAATACGTGCTGATTGTGGGAGCAGGACTCGGAGCCGTAATGCTTTTCCTGTTAGCCACAGCCGGCGCCAATACCGAGTTTTTTGAGCGGAAATACCGCTTATTGCTGGGCATAAATATCGCATTTGTATTATTTCTCATGGTGATCGTGGGATTTTTGTTATGGCGGTTTAGGCGAAGGCTTAAGTCGGGGGTTTTCGGTTCCAGATTGGCGCTTCGTTTAATGCTGATTTTCTCACTGATGGCGATACTTCCCGGTGCTTTGGTTTATACCGTATCAGTTCAATTTCTCGAGAAGAGCATCGAGTCCTGGTTCGATGTTAAAGTTGATCGTGCATTGGAAGGCGGTTTGAATCTTGGACATACCATGCTCGAGAACTTACTGGCCGAGCTAAAAAAGAAAGCGCAAGCAACGGCATTGGCTTTGACCGAATCTTCCAATTCATCGCTGTTGGTGCTGAACGAGCTATTATTGCAATCGCAGGTGGAGGAAGCTACGTTGTTCAATCAGGACGGCAAGGTAATCGCTTTTTCCAGTGACAGCAATTCGGCATTGTTTCCGGATGTGCCCAGTGCAGCGGTTATGCGCCATATCAGAATTCAGAAAGCTTATAGTGCAATTGAATCAGTACCCGATAAGGGTTTGTATCTTCGTGTTGTTTCTCCGGTGAATGTATTGAGTCTGGAAGAAGATATCCGGATGCTGCAGTTGTTACAGCCAGTGCCGCGGCAATTAGCCAAGGATGCTGAACGTGTGCAAGCAGGTTATCAGGACTATCAAGAGCTTTCTTTATCCCGGCAAGGGTTAACCCGATTG
Source organism: Nitrosomonas sp. (assembly GCF_019635155.1). Lineage (GTDB taxonomy): Bacteria > Pseudomonadota > Gammaproteobacteria > Burkholderiales > Nitrosomonadaceae > Nitrosomonas. The sequence goes on from NZ_JAHBZY010000016.1 coordinate 16,118, forward strand.
TATAGTGTTACGTTGACGCTGGCGTTGTTGCTATCTTTGTTCTCGGCATTAGCGTCAGCATCGCTGTTAAGTGAGAAGTTAAGTTCACCGCTTGGCATGCTGGCGGAAGGTACGCGCGCGATCGCGCAAGGCGATTATAGTCGCCGTCATCTGGTTCAAAGTAGCGATGAACTGGGTGTGCTGACGGAATCGTTTAACCTGATGACGCAACAACTCGAGGAAGCGCGAGCAGCGGCGCAGCATAACCAGCACGCGGTTGAAAGCGCGCGTGCGCATTTGGAAAGCATTCTGGCAAATCTCTCTTCCGGGGTATTGGTGTTTGATGAGCAATTGATTTTGTCAAAAGCGAATCGAAGCGCGGAAAAAATATTGCAAGTGCCTTTAATCAGTCTGGATGGTTCGATTATCGAAGGATGTGTTGGTAAAGAACCGCGGCTTGATGCGCTGGTTGCGGAAATCAGGGAAGGATTTAATTCCGAAGAACTAGGTGTTTGGCAGCGACAGCTAACGCGCTCAGACGATGGCAACAATCAGGTTTTGCTTCTAAGAGGTACTCGATTACCCAAGATATCGGGCGGCGGCGGTGTGGTGGTTTTTGATGACATTACCAATCTGCTGCAAGTGCAGCGTGCTGTCGCTTGGGGAGAAGTGGCCCGCCGGCTCGCTCACGAAATTAAGAATCCTTTAACGCCGATTCAGCTTTCCGCCGAGCGGGTACAGCATAAATTGATTCATAAACTCAGCGAGGAAGATGCGAAAATACTGAGCCGTTCTACTGAGACGATCGTCAATCAAGTAGAAGCACTCAAAAGGATGGTCAATGAGTTTAGCCAGTATGCACGTGTTCCTGAACTGGAGTTGCGTCAGCTTGATTTCAATCGGCTTGTGCGGGAAGTGTTATCGCTCTATGAAACCGCGAGTATGGCCTCGGAAAATAGTAGGCATATACAGATTAAGCAAGAGCTGACCGAAGACTTGCCGGCGGTTAAAGGGGATTCGGCGCAGTTGCGGCAAGTGCTGCATAATTTATTGCAGAACGCGCAAGATGCATTGCTTGATGCGCCGGAGCCATTGATAACAGTGAGAACTGAAATGGTGCACGGCGGGGTGCAATTAAGCGTGCGGGATAACGGCTGTGGTTTTTCCGATGAAATCAAAGCCCGGGTATTTGAGCCCTATGTAACCACTAAGCCTAAGGGAACCGGCTTGGGGTTACCGATCATTAAGAAAATCGTTGAGGAGCATGAGGGATTGATTCATATTGAAAACATCAAACCGCACGGTGCGCAGATTTCAATTATTCTACCAACGGTAGAAAAAAACCAAGTAATTGGAAACAATAATAAATTGGCGCATGGTTAGAAAGAGAATAACTTGCTAGAAGTAGAAACGATCAATGAGATCATTGCATTCGGGAATTTTCGATACTGAGAATGTGAATTTACGGGTGATCGTGAAATTTGACAGTTAAAGATAAGCTGGTTAGATTCCGGGTGCGGAGAAATTGTAAATGATAACTAACAATACAATACTGATTGTTGATGACGAAATAGGCATACGCGAACTGTTGTCCGAAATTTTGCGTGATGAAGGTTACCGGGTGGCATTGGCGGAAAATGCAGAGCAAGCACGGATATGGAGGAGCCAAGCGCGTCCGGATCTGGTGTTATTAGATATATGGATGCCCGATACCGATGGTATTACCTTGCTTAAAGAATGGGCGAGTAACGGGTTGCTGACGATGCCGGTGATCATGATGTCGGGACACGGAACCATAGATACCGCGGTTGAAGCAACGCGGATTGGTGCGTTTGGTTATTTGGAAAAACCGATTCCGCTGCAGAAATTGCTTAGCACCGTCAGTAAAGCATTGCGAGGCGGGCAAAACAAACAGCAATCGGCGCTTTCCCTTGCCAGTTTGGGTAAAGGGCCTTTGATTGCCGATCTCAGAAAAAGGCTGGAACAAGTTGCCAATTTAAAATCGCCCGTACTGCTTATGGGAGAACCGGGAGTGGGAGCTGAAATATGCGCCCGGTTTCTACACCGGTCGAATACTCCGTGGGTGGAGCCCGAAACCCTGGCATCGCTAGCTGAATCGCCCTTGGATTTATTGGAGCTGGCACGAGGCGGTTTGCTTTTTCTAAAAGACGTCGGTGAAATTAGCAAGCTGGCGCAAAAAGGTCTGCTGTTAGTGCTGAGCAAACTGGATAAATACAATGTACGGTTAATTTGCGCGACATCTCAGCCGTTGGCGGAGTTGACTGCGCAAGGCGCTTATCATCCTAAGTTATACGAAGTTTTGAGTAGTTTAAGTATTGGTATTCCTGCGCTGAGAACGCATCGGGAGGATATTCCCGAATTGGCCAGCCAAATTTTATCGCGTTTCGTGGAATCGGGTGAAGCACCCTCAGCATTGCAGTTTAGTACCGCGGCGCTTAATTGTCTGCGGAATTATGATTGGCCTGGCAATCTGACGCAGCTGACGGGTGTGGTGCACTCTTTAGCATTGACATGTTCTGGAGATGAAATTTCGGCGGAAGCTGTGCAACAAGCGATGGTTTTTCCAGAATCATCTTCCACATCGGTCGCACCTGAAATTCCCTTGGATTTATCACTGCGAGAAGCCCGGGATTTGTTTGAGAAAACATATTTTGAAAGGCTGATTGATCAAGAAAATGGCAACATGACACGTGTTGCTGAGCGTGCCGGACTCGAAAGGACCCATCTGTACCGGAAAATTAAATTGCTGGGCATCAAATTGCGCGGTAATTGATTCCATCAAGGAATTAGCCTGTTACACGAATTGCTTTTACGTGTAATTTGCTTGTCGATAGTTGTGATCTCCCCTCTCTTAAGCGATAATACGCGTTTTTTAGATTGTTTTTTGAAAATATTAGGGAGTTAGCATTGATGGGGACATTTAAGGATTTTGACGCGCCGGTATTTAAGGACTTGACCAGTGCGATACGCGCATTGGCGATGGATGCCGTGCAAAAAGCCAATTCCGGTCACCCCGGAATGCCAATGGGAATGGCTGAAATTGCAGAGGTGCTGTGGATTCATCACCTGCGTCATAATCCTGGCAATCCGCAATGGGTTGATCGCGATCGTTTTATTTTATCAAACGGCCATGGATCCATGCTGATCTATGCACTGCTGCATCTTACGGGTTACGATCTGCCGATGGAAGAAATCAAGAAGTTCCGGCAGTTTCATTCTAAAACACCAGGACATCCGGAATATGGGTATACCCCAGGTGTAGAGACCACGACGGGACCTCTCGGACAAGGTATTACCAATGCGGTGGGAATGGCGCTCGCGGAAAAAGTGCTGGCCGCCGAGTTTAATCGGCCTGGATACAATATTGTAGACCACAATACTTATGTTTTTCTTGGCGACGGTTGCTTAATGGAAGGTATTTCTCATGAAGCATGCTCGTTGGCGGGAACACTGGGTTTGGGTAAATTGATTTGTTTTTACGATGACAATGGCATTTCCATTGATGGTCATGTTGAAGGCTGGTTTACCGATGATACGCCGAAGCGTTTTGAATCTTACGGATGGCATGTGGTGCCTGACGTTAAGGGTCACGATCCCGTAGCGATCGAAGCGGCGATTGAAGCCGCTAAGCGAGTCAATGATAAACCGACAATGATTTGCTGCAAGACGATCATTGGTATGGGATCGCCGAATATGGCCAATACCCATTCTGTTCACGGCGCGGCTCTGGGCGATGCGGAAATCGCTGCGACACGTCCGCATATTGGCTGGCATCATCCGCCATTTGAAATTCCTCAAGAAGTCTACAATGCTTGGGATGCGAAAGCGAAAGGGCAAAAGCTGGAGGCCGAATGGAATGAGAAATTTGCGGAGTATGCTGGGAAATATCCGGCAGAAGCAGCGGAATTCAAGCGCCGCATGGCTGGAGAGCTGCCAGCTGACTGGCAAGGTTATGTCGAAAATATTATCAATCAAATCAACGCTAAGGCGGAGACCATCGCTAGCCGCAAAGCTTCACAAAATGCGATTGAAGCGCTTGCACCGGTATTGCCGGAATTGATCGGCGGTTCTGCCGATCTTGCAGGTTCTAACTTGACGTTATGGTCGGGTTCCAAAGGAGTCGCCAGTGATAATGGCGGCAATTATGTGTACTACGGCGTGCGCGAATTCGGTATGAGCGCCATGATGAACGGGTTGTCATTGCATGGTGGTTTGATTCCTTACGGCGCGACCTTCCTGATGTTCTCGGAATATGCTCGCAACGCATTACGCATGGCCGCATTGATGAAGATCCGCAATATTTTTGTTTTTACGCACGATTCCATCGGTTTGGGCGAAGATGGTCCGACGCACCAACCGGTCGAACAAACGGCGACGTTGCGTTACATTCCGAACATGGATGTGTGGCGTCCCTGTGACACGGTGGAATCCGCTGTTTCGTGGGCGCGTGCGATTGAACGTAAGAACGGTCCTTCAACATTGATTTTCAGCCGCCAGAACTTGCCGTTCCAGAAACGCGATGCGGCAACCATCAAGCTGATCGATAAAGGCGGCTATGTATTGTCGGAAGCAAGTAATGGCAAACCGCAGGCCATATTGATCGCAACCGGTTCCGAAGTCGGATTGGCGATGAATGCTCAGAAAGCATTGGCTGATGAAGGTATTTTTGTGCGCGTGGTATCGATGCCATGTACCAATGTATTTGACCGTCAGGAACCATCGTATAAAGCCGGTGTCTTGCCGAAGGGCGTTAAATGTGTCGCCATCGAAGCGGGTGTTACCGACTTCTGGCGTAAATATGTCGGCCTGGACGGTGCAGTGGTTGGTATTGATACCTTTGGTGAATCGGCGCCGGCGGATGTGCTGTTCAAACATTTCGGTTTCACTGTCGAGAATGTCGTCAAAACAGTTAAGAACATTCTCTGAATCAAATAACGTTTAAAGCACAAGAGGTTATATTTTTGCTCAAGTGCATAGGTTTTTTTATTTAAGGAGCATAGAATGACAATAAAAGTGGGTATCAATGGGTTTGGTCGTATCGGGCGTATGGTTTTCCGCTCGGCCGTGCAGAATTTTAAGGATATTGAAATCGTTGCGATCAACGATTTGCTGGAGCCGGATTATCTGGCGTATATGTTAAAACATGATTCCGTGCATGGCCGTTTCCAAGGTGATGTTGCAATTGATGGTGATACTTTGGTGGTGAATGGCAAAAGAATCCGCCTGACGGCCATTAAAGACCCGGCTGAACTGAAATGGAATGAAGTGGGCGCAGAGGTTGTCATTGAATCAACCGGTTTGTTCCTGACAAAAGAAACTTGTGAAAAACATCTGGCTGCCGGCGCCAGAAAAGTCATTATGTCGGCGCCATCTAAAGACGATACACCGATGTTTGTATATGGCGTGAACGATAAATCGTATAAAGGCGAAGCGATTATTTCGAATGCTTCCTGTACTACCAATTGCTTGGCGCCGATCGCCAAAGTGTTGAACGATAAATGGGGTATCAAACGCGGTTTGATGACCACTGTTCATGCTGCAACCGCAACGCAGAAGACTGTAGACGGCCCATCCAATAAAGATTGGCGCGGTGGCCGCGGTATTCTGGAAAATATCATTCCATCCTCAACCGGAGCGGCTAAAGCAGTGGGCGTGGTAATTCCTGAACTGAACAAGAAACTGACCGGTATGGCATTCCGTGTTCCGACATCGGATGTTTCGGTTGTTGATTTGACCTGTGAATTGGAAAAAGAAGCGACCTACGACGAAATCTGCAAAGCGATGAAAGAAGCTTCTGAGAGTTCCATGAAGGGCGTACTGGGTTATACCGATCAGAAGGTGGTATCGACTGACTTTCGTGGCGAGAGCTGCACGTCGATTTTTGACGCCGAAGCAGGTATGGCATTGGACAAAAGCTTTGTCAAAGTTGTCGCATGGTACGATAACGAATGGGGTTATTCCACCAAAGTACTGGAGATGGTTCGTACCGTTGCCAAGTAATTTCGTACTTGCAGTGATGCCATCGTGATTTGTATTCTGATTGCACACTGCCTTGAATTTTAATTCATTAAGACATAAAGGGTAGCGTTTGCTATCCTTTATACTTTCTTAAAGACAAATCTGGAGTTTGCCGTGTCTGTTATTAAACTAGTTGATCTTGACCTGAAAGGTAAGCGCGTATTCATACGTGCGGATTTGAACGTGCCTGTAAAGGATGGCAAAGTAACCTCGGATGCACGTATTACCGCTTCCATGGCAACGATTAATCACTGTCTCAAGCAAGGCGCCAAAGTGATGGTGACTTCTCATTTGGGACGTCCCGAAGAAGGCGTGTGGACTGAGGAAAATTCCCTGAAACCGGTTGCTGACAATATTGCGGAGCGCCTCGGAAAACCCGTGCGTTTGATTAAGGATTGGGTGGAAGGTGGTTTCGATGTTGCAGCCGGTGAATTGGTTGTACTTGAGAATTGCCGTTTCAATAAAGGCGAGAAGAAAAACGTTGAAGAAACCGCGCAGAAATACGCAAAATTATGCGATGTTTTTGTGATGGATGCTTTTGGCACCGCGCATCGGGCGGAAGCTTCGACGCATGGTATCGCCAAATATGCGCCGACGGCTTGTGCGGGAATACTATTGACAGAAGAGCTGGATGCATTGACCAAGGCATTATTGAATCCGGCTCGCCCGATGGTGGCGATTGTTGGTGGTTCGAAAGTTTCGACCAAATTGACGGTACTCGAATCATTATCAGAAAAAGTCGATCAGTTAGTCGTGGGGGGAGGCATTGCCAATACTTTCCTGAAGGCGACGGGTAAAAATGTAGGTAAATCGCTGTGTGAAGATGATCTGGTTCCGACGGCTAAAACGCTCATGGAAAAAATGGCGAAACGTAATGCATCGATTCCGATCGCGGTTGATGTGGTGGTAGGCAAGAAATTCGATGCAAATGAGCCTGCGGTATTGAAAGACGCCGGTAATGTCGCCGACGACGACATGATTTTCGATATCGGTCCGAAAAGTGCGCAGGAGCTGGTGGATATCATCATGAGAGCGGGAACGGTGGTGTGGAATGGTCCTGTGGGCGTATTTGAATTTGACCAATTTGGCGCCGGTACTGAGAAAATTGCTCGGGCTATCGCTGAAACGAAGGCTTTTACGTTGGCTGGCGGTGGTGATACCATTGCGGCAATTCAGAAGTACGATATCTATGACAAAGTTTCTTATATCTCAACAGCGGGTGGTGCATTCCTCGAATTCCTGGAAGGCAAGAAGCTGCCTGCGGTAGAAATTTTGGAAATGCGCGCTAAATAATTCTCAAGAAGACAATGATTCGAAGAACGAAAATCGTAGCGACACTGGGGCCTGCCTGCAGCAATCCCAAAATACTGGAACGCATGATCCGCGCCGGAGTCGATGTTGTTCGGATCAACTTCTCCCATGGCACTCGGGAACAGCATATAGAATTTGCAGAAATGACACGTTCGATTGCACGAGCAGCCGGTGTTACGGTGGGCGTATTGGCCGATTTGCAAGGACCGAAGATTCGAGTCGGCAAATTTGAGCACGGTAAAATCCGGCTGGAAGTGGGGGATCAATTTATTCTGGATGCCACTTGTGAACTTGGAAATCAGGAAAGAGTCGGTCTCGATTATAAGGAATTACCGAACGATTTGGAGACCGGCGCCACGTTGATGCTGGATGACGGCCGTATCGTGCTGGGTGTGTCGCACGTGAAAGGACATCAAGTATTTTGCGTGGTCGAGCAAGGCGGAATACTGTCGAACAATAAAGGTATTAACCGCAAGGGCGGTGGATTGGGCGCTCCGGCGTTGACCAGTAAAGATTTGGAAGATATCAAAACCGCCGCGGAGTTTGGTGCAGACTACTTGGCCGTATCGTTCGTCCGTTCCGGTGACGATATCCGGCAAGCGCGCTCATTGCTGCAAGAAGCGGGTGGAAATGGCATGGTTATGGCGAAGATCGAACGCTCGGAAGCGATCTTGGCATTGGACGATATCCTCGATGCTTCCGACGCGATCATGGTCGCTCGTGGCGATTTGGCGGTGGAGGTCGGCGATGCCGCAGTTCCTGCGTTGCAGAAGCGAATGATCCGCTCGGCGCGGGCTAATAACAAAACCGTCATAACGGCAACGCAAATGATGGAATCCATGATTACCAATCCGATTCCCACACGCGCCGAGGTGTCGGACGTAGCCAATGCGGTGCTGGATGGCACCGATGCGGTCATGCTTTCGGCAGAATCCGCCGCCGGAGAATATCCGGTTGAAGCGGTTGAAGCGATGGCCAGGGTGTGTCTGGAGGCGGAGAAAGAATACCTGGTCAGCGTCGACCGGCGCATGCAAAATGTCAATCCGGCTTCCATTGAGGAAGCAATTGCCAGGGCGACCATGTATACCGCAGGTGGTCTGCATGTTCGCGCGATCGCTGCGCTGACACAAAGTGGCGTAACGGCGTTGCTGATGTCGCGCAGAAGTTCCAAAGTACCCATTTTTGCACTGAGTCCGAATGAGGTGACTCGCCGTCGCGTTACCTTGTTTCGTGGCGTTTATCCGGTGGAATTCGGCGAAGGATTGAATGATCCGGAAGAGATTCTGAATCTGGCCGAGCAAGAGTTACTTAACCGCGGGGTGGTGCGCAATGGCGATATCATGGTAATGACCATTGGTGAACCGGTCGGTAAAACCGGCGGTACCAATACCATGAAGATTATCAAAGTCGGTGAATGGAAAACAAGGCAAGGCCTTGATCCGGCGTGAGTTATCGGATGCACTGGAGTCTGGATTGATGCGTACGAGAAAAAGAATCAAGCAGCAATCATCCAGAATAATCGCTTATACTAATACAACACAGAATTTTATTAAGATACTTTAAAGGAGATCTAAATGGCACTCGTATCACTCAGACAACTACTCGATCATGCGGCTGAAAACGGCTACGGCTTGCCGGCATTCAACGTCAATAATCTGGAACAAATCCAAGCGATCATGCAAGCAGCGGATGAATGCAACAGCCCGGTCATCATGCAAGGTTCCGCCGGTGCGAGAAAATACGCCGGTGAAGCTTTTCTGCGTCATTTGATTGCAGCGGCAGTTGAAGCGTATCCGCATATCCCGATCGTCATGCACCAAGATCATGGTGCATCGCCTTCGGTATGCGTTAACGCGATTCGCAGTGGTTTCTCGAGTGTCATGATGGACGGTTCCTTGCAAGCCGATGCTAAAACACCATCCACCTACGAATATAATGTTGATGTAACAGCAGACGTTGTGAATACTGCACATTCCGTCGGCGTATCCGTGGAAGGCGAACTGGGTTGCTTGGGTTCTTTGGAGTCGGGCATGGGCGAAGCTGAAGACGGTCACGGTGCGGAAGGTGTGTTATCGCATGACCAACTGTTGACTGATCCGGAAGAGGCGGCTGACTTTGTGCGTAAAACCGGTGTCGACGCCTTGGCGATTGCAATCGGCACCTCGCATGGCGCGTATAAATTTACCCGTAAACCTACCGGCGATATTCTGGCGATCCAACGTATTAAAGAAATCCATGCGCGCATTCCTAATACACACCTGGTGATGCACGGCTCCAGCTCGGTTCCGCAAGAATGGCTGGAAATCATCCGCAAATTCGGCGGCGACATCAAGGAAACCTATGGCGTGCCGGTTGAAGAAATTCAGGAAGGCATCAAATACGGTGTACGTAAAGTCAATATCGATACCGATATCCGCCTGGCGATGACCGGTGCGATTCGCCGCAGCCTGGAAACCGACAAAAGCAACTTCGATCCACGTAAATTCCTGAAAGAAGCGACCGCTGCCGCCAAAGAGATTTGTAAAGCACGCTTCGAAGCCTTCGGCTGCGCCGGACAAGCCAGCAAAATCAAAGCCATTTCGCTGGAAGACATGGCGAACCGCTATGCCAAAGGTGAATTGAACGCGGTTATTAAGTAATTAAATCTCAGTAGCATTCAAAATAACCCTATGGTTGATTGTGCAGCTTGCATTATCAATCGTAGGGTTACTCATAATATCTTCGCGCTATATTTCAAAATATTCGGAAGAATGGTGGCAAGTTTTGTAATAATGATCATATCTCAGCGACTATGATTCATTTTTAGGTGGAACATATCCCACCGCCTGTTCTGCGCCTTCCCCAAAGAAATGTGCTTCCATTTGTTCCGCCAGGTATTTGCGGGCTTTCGGATCGGATAGATTTAAGCGGTTTTCGTTGACCAGCATGGTTTGGTGTTTGATCCATTGATTCCAGGCTTCTTTGGAAACATTTTCAAAAATCCGTTTGCCGAGCTCACCAGGATAAGTTTGGAAATCCAGACCTTCGGCCTCGCGGCCTAATTTAATGCATTTAATCATTCGTGCCATTGTGAGTATGTCCTAGAGAAAGCGGCATTATGAAACGTTCGTTTCGTTACGTAAACTGTTCGTTTAATTTTCCGGTTAATCACTGAGGTGCTTGATCAGTACTTTCGAACGGCGCTGATAATTATATAAATTTTGTTTGGTTCTCGGTAATTCGTCAGGTGTGGCCACGTTGAACCCGTGTTCAATAAACCAGTGTGTGGCATGGGTAGTGAGCACGAATAATTTGTGGATGCCTTGTGCATCTGTTTTATTCTCGATGTATTTGAGCAAGCGTTCGCCATGTCCCCGGTTGCGGTAATCCGGGTGAATCGCCAGGCATGCGAGTTCGCTGGCCTGTTCTTCCGGGAATGGATAAAGCGCGGCGCAACCAAGGATGATGCCATCGTGTTCGAAGACGGTAAACCGGTCGATTTCAATTTCCAGCAATTCGCGGCTGCGTCTGACCAGAATGCCTTCGGTTTCGAGCGGTTCGATCAACTGTAAGATACCGCCAACGTCCTCGATTTTTGCTTTTCTGAGGGTTTGTAACGATTCTTGTGTGATCATGGTGCCGATGCCATGGTGTGTGAAGAGCTCGTGCAAAATGGCGCCATCGCAATGACGGCTGATCAAATGCGCGCGAGTGACGCCCATGTCGCAAGCTTTAGTTGCCGATTGTAATGCGGGCAGGATGGTATCCGGTATTAAGGATGCCTGAGTCGGAATTTTATGTTCCAGCAATAATTTGCTTTCGGCAACCGTCAATTCGCGTGGTAACGGAGCGATCTTGTTTTCAGCAGAAGCTGTGCAGTCGGCAGTATCCAGTAGGAAAATCAGTTTTTCGGCATGGAGTGCGATGGCGGTTTCGGTGGCGACATTTTCCATCGTCAAGTTAGAAATCTCACCTGTGGGTGAATAACCGAGTGGTGAAATCAGCACCACGTCACCTTGTTCCAGCCGTGAATGAATGGCTTGCGCATTAATCTTGCGCACTTTGCCGGTATGCATCAGATCAACGCCTTGAATGACGCCGCAGGGACAAGCGGTGACAAAGTTGCCGCTGGTAACGCGAATCGAGGCATTGGCCATCGGCGAATTTGGCAGCCCCATTGATAACAACGCAGCGATTTCGTGATGAATGCGCCCGACCGACTCCTTGACGCATTGCAGCGCGGCGGCATCGGTAACGCGCATGCCCATGACTGTTTGCGTGTCCAATTGTAATTCATCCAAGCGCAATTGAATTTGCGGTCGGGCGCCATGAACCAGAACCAACCGGACGCCGAGGCTGGCGAGTAAGTTGATATCGTGAATGAAATTGACGAATTGTGCATCGGTGATCATTTCACCGCTAAAACCGATGACAAAGACCTTACCGCGAAAGGTATGAATGTAGGGCGTTACTGAACGAAACCATGCGACAAATTCAGCGGTTGTATCCGGTTTATTATTTTCGACTGTCATCAGTAATCCCCCCAGAGCGCTTGCATCGCGGCAATTGCCGCTAAAGCGGCGCTTTCCGTACGCAAAATGCGATTGCCCAGATGCAGCGGTACAAAGCCCGAATGCGTCATCGCTAATTCTTCGTCCGCGGTGAATCCACCTTCCGGCCCTATAATAAGGGCCACTTTAGCATCGGTGACCGGCTCAGGTATATCTTTCAAGCTTTTTGTCGCCGTGGTGGATAACATGATTAGGATATCTTGCACGGTGCGGTTCATTTTTTTCTGACTCAACCATTCTGACAGAGTGATCATCGGATCTATTGGCGGGACTTGATTTCTGCCGCATTGTTCACAGGTTGAAATGGCGATCTTTTGCCAGTGTTGCAGACGCTTCCCGGAACGTTCGTTCGACAGATGCACAATGCTGCGGGCGGTGGATACCGGTTGGATGCGAGACACGCCGAGTTCGATTGATTTTTGTATGATCCAGTCCATTTTCTCATTCACGCAGATGGCTTGGGCGAGTTCGATTTGTAATGGGGATTCCCGGTTTGTGTCTTGGAAACTGTCGACAAATACCACGATGCGGTCTTTGCTGATGATATCGATTCGCGCGCGAAACTCACCGCCGTGACCATTGAATAGCGTGATCGGATCGCCATTTCTAAGACGTAATACACGTGCGGCATGATGTTTATTATCAGCCGATAATTCAATCATCTGTCCAACGGTGATTGCTTCAGGATGGTAGAAACGAGCGTGCATGATTAATGCCGTTGCCTGGATGCGGCAATTTCAACAAATAGAGTCATGATAATATAACATGTTATGCACCCGGTATTGATGAGGCAATACGATTGATTCCGATACGTGTTAAACCGGGAACAGTTTCTATAATATTTTTAATCATTGGAGTAAGTATATGGCAAGTTTGGAAACACCAGTTTGTGATTTTGGTTGGAGAGCGATCGATTTTGATTTGTTGGGCGTCGATGGCAAACGTTATAGCCTGGCTTCGGCAAAAGGGGAAAGCGGACTCTTGGTCATGTTTATTTGCAATCATTGTCCGTATGTCAAGGCGGTGCAGGATCGCATTATCCGTGATGTTAATGAGTTGAAACAGCACGGTATCAATGCCATTGCCATTATGTCCAACGACCCGGCGGATTATCCGGAAGATTCTTTTGAGAACATGAAACTCGTGGCTCAACAATTGAATTATCCGTTCCCGTATGTTTGGGATGAAACGCAAGAAATTGCGAAGAAATATGGCGCGGTATGCACCCCGGATTTTTTTGGATTCAATAACAATCTGGAATTGCAATATCGCGGACGCCTCGATGCATCGCGTAAAGAAGCGGCGCCTGCGGATGTGCGCCGGGATTTATTCGAAGCAATGCTGCAAGTTGCAAAGACCGGTCACGGTCCGGCCGAGCAAATTCCCAGTATCGGATGTTCGATTAAATGGCGTACGGAGTAGATGTGCTAGAAAAAGTGATTGCGGCAGTCAGAGAAGTCGCTCAGGAAGTTATTATGCCGCGCTATTTGCGTGTAGGCCGGCAAACCAAAGCGGATGGAAGTTTTTTTACCGAGGCGGATGTGGCTGCGCAAAATGCGTTATTGGATCGGTTGCAGAAAATCCATCCAGCGGCGGCGATGGGTGAGGAAATGACCGAAGCGGAGCAGCAAGCTGAATGGATTAAAGGGAAATCGGGGTTATGGAGCGTCGATCCGATCGATGGGACATCCAATTTTTATAACGGTTTGCCTTACTTCGCCACATCCGTGGCATACATGGAACAAGGACAGAGCGTTCTCGGCGTGATTTATAATCCCGTAACGGATGAGATGTTTTATGCGACCAAAGGTAATGGCGCATTTTTAAATGGTGTCGCATTACCTCTCAAGAAACATGCACCACCAATGTCGAGTGCGATGGCGAATGTGGATCTGAAGCGGCTGGATCGGGCATTTGCTGCCAGAGTGGCCGCGTATCCGCCGTTTGCGTCGCAGCGGAATTTCGGTGCTTGCGCATTGGAGTGGTGTTATACCGCTGCCGGTTATTTTGATTTGTACTTGCATGGTGGGCAGAAACCATGGGATTACGCTGCGGGTTCTCTAATCCTGGCGGAAGCGGGCGGCAATCTATGTGGCTTTGAACACGATGATTATTGGACGAGTCCGCCATGGCATCGCTCGGTGATAGCCGCATTGGACCCGGTATTATTTGTACAATGGCGTGATTGGGTGCGGGAAAATCGCAAAAAATAGGTACTTGAATTGAAAATTATTATTCTGGGCGCCGGCCAGGTGGGCACGTCCGTTGCGGAGAATCTGGTTAGTGAAGCGAACGATATTACGATGGTCGATATTGACCCGAAACGTCTGGCGCTATTGCAAGATCGATTGGATTTGCGCACGGTTGTGGGCGATGCTTCGCATCCTTCGGTGCTGGTCAGCGCTGGCGCGCATGATGCGGATATGATATTGGCCGTCACCGAGCACGATGAAACTAACTTGGTCGCTTGTAAACTCGCCGCCTCATTATTTAATACGCCCACGAAGATCGCCCGCATTCGGTCCACTGAATATCTGGAGCACCCGGAAATTTTCTCGGCTGAGAATTTTTGTGTTGATTTTGCGATTTGTCCTGAGCAAATTCTTACGGAATATATCGAGAAGCTGATCGAATTTCCGGAAGCGCTGCAGGTGCTTGATTTTGCCGCAGGGGAAGTGAGCTTGGTAGCGGTGAGAGCGTTGCAGGGCGGATTGCTGGTCGGTCAACAGTTACAGGAATTGCGAAAACATGTACCGAATGTTGATACGCGGGTCGCGGCTATTTTCCGCAAAGATCGCCCCATTATTCCCGAGGGGGATACTGTCATCGAAGCGGAGGACGAAGTATTTTTCATCGCGGCGACTGAAGATATTCGCACGGTCATGAGGGAGTTGCGAAGAATGGACGAACCGGTCAAGCATGTGATGATTGCCGGCGGTGGAAAAATTGGCAGACGTCTTGGCGGTACATTGGAGAAAGACTATCAGGTCAGAATTATCGAACGTAATTACCAAGCTTGCGAGCGATTGGCCGGGGAACTTAGCGATGCATTGGTGCTGCATGGGGATGCGACGGATGAAACCTTGCTGGAAGACGAGAACATTGCTGAGATGGATATGTTTTGCGCGCTGACCAATGACGATGAAAATAACATTATGTCAGCCCTGCTGGCAAAACGTATGGGGGCGCATAAGGTTATTGCATTAATTAATCGCAGCGCCTATGTTGATTTGGTGCAGAGTAGCGGGATTGATATTGCGATTTCACCGGCGCAAGTAACGATCGGTTCGTTACTGGCTTATGTCCGTCACGGTGATGTGGCTGCCGTGCATAGTCTGCGACGCGGCGCGGCGGAAGCTTTGGAGCTGGTAGCGCATGGCGATGCGAAATCGTCCAATGTCGTCGGACGCAGGATCGATGAAATTAAATTGCCAAAGGGTGCAACGATAGGGGCTATTGCTCGTGGATTGCCAAAAACAGAAGGATTGTTCGGTGAGCATTTCGCCAATGAGCCAGATGTAGGCGCGATCAAAGTTGTTATTGCACACCACGATACGGTGATTGAGTCGGAAGATCATGTGATTTTGTTTGTGATCAATCGCAAGATGATCCGGGAAGTGGAAAAGCTGTTTCAGGTTAATGTTGGCTTTCTGTAGAAAAAGTATCCATGTTTCGACTGTTTGTTGTTGTTAACGTACTCGGCAAAATGGTGTTGGTGTTCGGATTGACGATGTTAATTCCACTTTGTCTGGCGCTATGGGGAGATGATGGCGCAGCGTTTGTTTTCGAACAATCGATTTTAATTACGCTTGGTTGCGGTTTGATGATGTGGCTGCTTACACGTCGATTCAAACGCGAATTGCAGACCCGTGACGGTTTCTTGCTGGTTGTGCTGGTGTGGTCGGTGCTGCCGGCCTTTGCGATGCTGCCATTCCTGTTTTATTTACCGGACCTGAATCTCAGTATGGCCTATTTTGAGGCGGTTTCAGGCTTAACTGCGACAGGCGGTACTGTTTTGTCCGGATTGGACAAATTACCACCATCTGTCAATTTATGGCGTGGAGAAATCGTTTGGCTTGGGGGAATGGGATTAATCGTTTTGGCAGTCGCAATCTTGCCGCTACTGGGAGTGGGGGGACGTCAGCTGTTAAATGCCGAGATTCCTGGGCCAATGAAGGAAAATAAGCTGACTCCGCGTATTGCCGAAACGGCTAAGGGATTGTGGTCTATTTATGCCTGTTTGACACTGACTTGCATCGTTGCTTATAAATGGGCTGGTATGGAATGGTTTGATGCTGTGATGCATGCTTTTACAACATTAGGATTGGGAGGTTTCTCGTCGCACGATGCAAGCTACGGTTACTGGAATTCTCCAGTGATTGAAGCGGTTGCAATTTTTTTTATGCTGATTGCCGGGATTAATTTTGCAACACATTTTCTTGCTTGGCGAGCAAAAAGCCTAATTCCCTATCGCTATGATTCCGAAGTAGGCTGGTACCTGATGATTATTTTGATCAGTTGCTTGGGGCTGGCTTTCTATTTGTGGTTTACCGGGGTTTATCCAGAACCATTATCCGCATTCCGCTATGCTGCTTTCAATATCGTTTCGGTAGCGACAACGACCGGTTATAGCAATACCGACTATAGTCTTTGGCCTATATTTATTCCGTTATGGATGTTGTTTTTATCGGGCTTCTGTACTTCTTCCGGTTCAACGGGGGGGGGTATCAAGATGATACGGGCACGGATTTTGTACCAGCAAGTGTATCGCGAAATTATTACGATCATGCACCCCAATGCGGTGATTCCGGCAAAATTAGGTCGGAGCCTGTTAGCGAATCGAGTGATTCTCGCAGTGTTGGTGTTTTTGTTCGTGTATGCCACTAGCGTAGTTGTAATGACACTGATACTGACGCTGAGTGGATTGGATGTAATTACTTCCTTTTCCGCAGCGGTTGCTTGCCTTAATAATCTAGGTCCCGGCCTTGGAAGCATTGGACCAGCATCAACTTATGCATCGCTGTCCGATTTTCAGATTTGGATTTGTAGTTTTGCCATGTTATTGGGTCGATTGGAGTTTTTTACCGTGTTGGCAATATTCATTCCTGCATTCTGGAGAAAATAGCGTTTGTTTTTTGTAATCGAAACATTTTGCTTGCAGAATTGTAGGTCCGCTGACTCATTTTCATGAGAGAAATGCTCCAAAAATTAGTTAGGGCGCGTAAGAAAAGCTATCTTTTAAATATTTCATTAGATTAGTAATAGGGAGTTTGAGTGGACAATACCGATGTCTTAAAAGGCATTAAGGTCATGGTAATCGACGACAGTAATACAATTCGGAAAAGCACTGAGCTTTTTTTGCGGCCTTTGGGGTGTGATGTCATTTTGGCCGAGGATGGTTTCGTGGCAATGTCGAAAATTGTAGATAATCAACCCGATATTATTTTTGTTGATATAACAATGCCGCGATTAGACGGGTATCAGGCATGCATGTTAATTAAGAAAAATCCAATCTACCAATCGATTCCTGTAATCATGCTTTCCAGTAAAGATGGTTTATTTGATAAGGCTCGGGGCAGGCTGGCAGGTTCGGATGGATATTTGACTAAACCATTTACTGCAGAGGGTTTATTGAGCATAATACGTACCCATACTTTACGGCAGAGTTAGTTTGCATGTTCTTAGGTTCATCCAAATTATTAGAACCGACGTTGGAAATATGCGATTAATTTATGTTTTAAAAGTATAAACAGGCTACTTTCAACATAAGTCCATTTTTTGGGGAAGGTGATTTTATGACAAATGACTTGACTTTGGACCCCAAGGTCGACTAGCCTGAGAGGCGTAGCGAAATTAGGGACGGAAGAGATTCTAATGTAGCTGCCGAATTATAAGCAGTACTAATTAATTAGTATTAGAAGTAGTAGAAGAAAAGAGAAGTAGTTTTGATTAACAGATAGGAGGTATAGAGATGGCAACAACGTATGGCACAACGAGTGGCGCGTCGAGCGCGAGCTATGACATGTCGCTGTGGTACGATTCCAAGTACTACAAACTGGGCATGGCGACCATGCTTCTGGTAGCGATATTTTGGATTTGGTACCAAAGGACCTTTGCGTATTCGCACGGGATGGACTCAATGGAACCGGAATTTGACAAAGTGTGGATGGGACTGTGGCGAGTGCACATGACCCTGATGCCGTTGTTTGCGTTGGTAACCTGGGGTTGGATATTGAAGACCCGTGACACCAAAGAACAATTGGACAACCTGGACACCAAACTGGAAATGAAACGTTATTTCTACTGGATGATGTGGCTGGGTGTGTATTTGTTTGGTGTTTACTGGGGCGGCAGCTTCTTCACCGAGCAAGATGCAAGCTGGCACCAAGTGATTATTCGTGACACGAGCTTCACGCCAAGTCACGTAGTGGTGTTTTACGGCTCATTCCCGATGTACATTGTATGCGGCGTTGCTTCATACCTGTACGCGATGACCCGTCTGCCACTGTACAGCCGCGGCACATCGTTCCCGTTGGTAATGGCGATTGCTGGCCCATTGATGATTCTGCCGAACGTAGGTTTGAACGAATGGGGTCATGCATTCTGGTTCATGGAAGAGCTGTTTAGCGCGCCATTGCACTGGGGATTTGTGATTCTGGGCTGGGCAGGTTTATTCTCGGGCGGTATTGCAGCGCAAATCATCACCCGTTACTCTAACCTGACCGACGTAACCTGGAATGGTTCAAGCAGAGAGATTCTGAACAATCGCATTGTTCCTTAATTTCTGAGCGGGATAGCCATGCCTGTATAGGATACGGGCATGGTAGAAGAAGTTAAGGCACTAAAAGTTATGGAAACGTACTGAAGGTTGACGATAAAAGAGGAAGTAAAGGGATCGTCGAAGGTTTTCATATTTAATATCACACGAAATGAAGAAGGGAGGGTCTAGTGAGTAGAACAGACGAAATTTTAGCAGCGGCAAAGATGCCGCCGGAAGCGATCAGGATGTCCAGATATATCGACGCGATATATTTTCCGATTCTGTGTATTTTGTTGGTAGGTACATTCCACATGCACTTCATGCTGTTGGCAGGTGACTGGGACTTCTGGCTTGATTGGAAAGACCGTCAATGGTGGCCGGTAGTAACACCGATTGTAGGTGTTATGTATTGTGCGGCACTGCAATACTATTTGTGGGTAAACTATCGTTTATCGTACGGTGCGACACTGTGTATCGTATGTTTATTGGTAGGCGAATGGCTGACCCGTTACTGGGGTTTCTACTGGTGGTCACACTACCCGTTGAACTTCGTACTGCCATCAACGATGATACCTGGCGCATTGATGCTGGATACCGTTCTGTTATTGACAGGTAACTGGCTGATCACGGCACTGGTGGGTGGTGGATTCTGGGGATTATTCTTCTATCCTGGCAACTGGCCGATTTTTGGACCGACCCACTTACCGCTGGTAGTAGAAGGCGTACTGTTATCAGTAGCTGACTACACAGGCTTCTTATATGTACGTACCGGAACACCGGAATATGTACGCCTGATTGAACAAGGCTCACTGCGTACCTTTGGTGGTCACACGACGGTAATTGCGGCATTCTTCTCAGCGTTTGTATCGATGTTGATGTACTGCGTATGGTGGTACTTTGGCAAGATCTACTGCACCGCTTTCTTCTATGTTAAAGGAGAAAGAGGACGTATTTCTATGAAGAATGACGTAACAGCGTTTGGTGAAAAAGGCTTTGCACAGGGGATTAGATAATGAATATAAGAAGCATATTTAAGCTGGGCGTATTGGGCCTGTATGGAGCGGCGATTGGAGCGGCCTCACTGGCGCTGACGCTGACGATAGATGTTAAGACAGCGGCGGCACATGGTGAACGTTCGCAAGAACCGTTTCTTCGTATGCGTACGATTCAATGGTACGATCTGAAATGGCAACCGAAAGTCACCAAAGTGAACGACATTGCGACGATCACCGGTAAATTTCACTTGGCGGAAGATTGGCCACGTGCGGTAGGTAAACCGGAACGCGCATTCTTCAACATTGGTAGTCCGAGCCCGGTGTTTGTACGTTTGAGCACCAAGCTGAACGGTGAACCGACGTTTATTTCTGGACCGTTGCAAATTGGTCGCGACTATGAATTTGAAGTCAGACTGAAAGCGAGGATTCCAGGACGCCATCATATGCACGCGATGGTAAACGTAAAAGAAGCGGGCCCGATTGCAGGACCGGCATCTTGGATGAACATTTCAGGCAACTGGGATGACTTCACCAATCCGGTAACCACTCTGACAGGCAAAACCATTGATCTGGAGACATTCAACTTCAGCAATGGCGTGTTCTGGCACTTGGTATGGTTAGGCTTAGGCTGTTTCTGGATTGGCTACTATGTAGCACGTCCGATGTTCCTGCCACGTAGCCGGGTACTGTTAGCATACGGTGACGAACTGCTGTTGGATCCAATGGATCGTAAAGTAGGTATGGCAGTCGCGATTCTGACCTGTGCGCTGGTATGGGGCGGTTATCGTTATACCGAGAGCGTTCATCCATACACAGTTCCGATCCAAGCGGGTGAATCGAAGGTAGAACCGATGCCAATCGCACCGAATCCGGTAGCGATCAAGGTAACGCATGCTAACTACGACGTACCTGGACGCGCACTGCGTGTGACGATGGAAATCACCAACAATGGTGACTCGACCGTTAACATTGGAGAGTTCACGACAGCGGGTGTTCGTTTTGTAAACGACTTGGGACGTAAATATCTGGATCCTGACTATCCACGCGAACTGGTAGCGACCGGTTTGACGATGGATGATGACAGAGGGATTGAACCAGGAGAAACCCGTGAAGTTAAAATGGAAGCCAAAGACGCGTTGTGGGAAGTACAACGTTTGATGGCGCTGTTGGGTGACCCGGAAAGCCGCTTTGGTGGTTTGTTAATGACATGGGATGACGAAGGCAATCGTTATATTAACAGTATTGCTGGCGCAGTAATTCCAGTCTTTACCAAGCTATAAGATAGAGCGAGTCTAAACACCGGTACACCACTGTCGCAAGACAGCCGGTGTACCGGTTTTTTTATATGGGTAGAGAATAAAGAAAACTTAAGGTGCAACAAAGAATGCAGACAAAAGAACTGGCAAAAATAGAGGCACTAACTCGAAGGGAGGATTTGTCGTGGTCAGGCAAATAGTATGCGCAGGGACTGCGGCCTTTATGCTTGTTATGACACTTTATACAAGCACAGCTGGCGCACATGGCAAGGTTGCTATGGAAGATGATAATTGTATGCGCCGGATAGGCGAAAACATGATTCATTTGAGCGCTTATCAACCCCAGGAAGATGAAGAAGGGCATTACTGCACGGATATACCTAAAGCGGGTAACACAATCTTGGTTATAGACTTGGTAGACCCGGCACTGAGAGAAATGCCGATCGGAATAAAGATGATCAAGGGCGACAAAGTAGAGGGGGGCGAAACCGTCACAGATCTGCGCCCGGCGGTATATCAGGATGGAGTTATCAGCATGCAGAAGGCGCTGGAACAAGGTAAATACCTCATACAAGTAACTGCTGAAGGTGTGCCGCCACTGCACTATGAATATCATCTACGCGTTGAAATGATCAATTATGCGGATGTATTTAGAGCGACGATAGGACCGCTGATTGGCCTATTGCTGACTGCCATACTTGGGTATAAACTCATCCGGTCAAGACGATTCAGGGATTGGATGGCATCACGAGGCTCGAAGAGAACTGAAAAAGGCGATGAAGGAGAAAAGTCATCGGCAGTCGACGCAGAAAAAACATCAATCAACAAACAAACTAAAGACGGGGAATCCTAGCGATGTTAGTAGAAAGAATTGCGACAATAAAGCAAATAGTAATAATGGCCATAGTGGCGGTAACTGTCATGTTTACATCCCAAGTACAAGCGCATGGTGGATTGGCGTTAGCGGATGACATGTGCATATTGACAATAGGTCCTTACCGGATGCACTTTACGGGCTACCAGCCATTATCGCAAGAAGAAGAGTTTTGCGAAGACATACCGGAGATTGGCAAAACAGTAATAGCGCTGGATTATATACAAGAAGAACTGAGACCGTTAACGACCGAAGTCCGGATAATTCGTGACACGGGCTCGGAAGCGAATCTGGATGAGATCACGGTATTTCATATACCGCCCAAGGTATATCCGACGGCTTCCATCACGATAGACCATACGTTTCCGGAGAAAGGAAAGTTTGTAGGGTTGGTGACGGTGACAGGCGGACCGCAAGAGTATGTATCGCGATTTCCGTTCTCGGTGGGGGAAGGACGGCCGACATCTAAAATAGTAATCATTGCACCGATAGTGCTGGTGCTTGCCGGTGTTGCTTTCTTCTTTATGAGACGCAAAAATAATCCCGATGGAGCCAGTCCTGCTTAGGTAAATCGCATTCCTCTAGCTGAAGCACAGTATGCGTGGTGATTAACGTACCGAAACCTTTGCACGGTTATTACTATGCGGCACGGTAATTGCGTTAAAAATTTGCGAAAAATGCTCATTTACCCCGTGTAAACTCCGCTTTTTCGCAAATTTTTGCCTTATTCTTGTACCGCTCATGACACCGTGCAAAGGTTTCGTACCGTGCTTCCGACGTTGTCATCTGAGAATTAGATATTATTGCGTCGTCGTTGAAAAACAATATAAATTGTAATGCCAATTACACAACAGACGATTAATCCTATAATTATGTCCCGCAGATATTCCTTTATCAGCGCTTCATTTTCACCGATGAAATAACCTAATAATGCAAGAATGGTTACCCAAATACCGGCACCCAGGCTGGTATAAAAACTAAAAATAGGCAATTTCATTCTGGCCAAACCGGCTGGAATAGAAATATACTGCCGAATCATAGGTATCAGCCGCCCTGTAAATGTCGATATATGCCCGTGCCGTGCAAAGAAGCTTTCCATTTGCAGCAAATGATGTTCTTTGAACATGACGTATTTACCATATTGCAAGAGCAAAGGTCGGCCTAAGCGAATCGCTAAATAGTAATTAATGAGTGCGCCAAACAAGCTACCTGAAATTCCGCAGAAGATAACGGCAACCATGTTCATCTCACCTTTCGAAGCAAGATAACCAGCCGGAATCATGATAATTTCACTTGGAAAAGGAATGAAGCTGGATTCAATCAACATCAGAATAAAAATTCCTGCATATCCTAAACTGCTGACAGTACTGACAATCCATGTAATGATGTCGGTTATCAAGCCTCTCAAAACTCCTTGGAATAATAAGCTCTAATTAGGATACGAACGGTTGAAGCTATCAGCAATTCTAGAAACATGACAGGGATCTCTAAACAACAGCCCCATCATTCTCAAGCGGTTTCTTTTCCAATTTGACTAAGTCTTCGCGTTTCACACCCAGAAGCATCAGAATGGAACTACCTACCATGATTGAGGAATAAATACCAAACAGAATACCGATTGTAAGGGCTAGTGCAAAATAATACAGAACTTCGCCGCCAAATAATAACATCGCAATCACCACCATTTGTGTACTGCCATGCGTAATGATTGTTCGAGACATTGTTAGTGTGATAGCGTTATCAATTACTTGCGAAATTGATGCTCTACGCAATTTTCTAAAATTTTCACGAATACGATCAAAAATAACGACCGATTCATTTACTGAATAACCTAGGATCGCAAGGACTGCGGCTAGTACTGTAAGGGAAAATTCCCACTGAAAGTATGCAAAGAATCCGATAATGATAACGACATCATGCAAGTTGGCGATGATGCCTGCTACACCAAATTTCCACTCAAATCGCATAGCCAGGTAGGCAACAATTCCGAGCGAAACGAATAAAAGTGCAAGTGCGCCATTTTCAAGCAACTCCTGTCCAACTTGAGGACCGACAAACTCAACACGGCGCATTTCAACAGTGCTATCCGCTTGTTTAAGTGCGGCAAGCACTGTTTCAGATAATTGCGCACTGGAAATTTCAGATCGAATCGGTAAGCGTATCAACACATCGCGCGAGGTGCCGAAGTTTTGTACACTGGCATCAGGCATTTCTAGATCCGTCAGTACATTTCTAATTTGCTGGAGATCGGCTGTTTCGGTATAGCCAACTTCAAGCACAGTGCCACCCGTAAAATCGACACCGAGATTCAGTCCCTTTGTGGAAATAAAGAAAACGGAAAGAATAAATGTTGTGATTGAAATAACAGCCCCCGCTTTCCTCCAACGCATGAAGGGGATATCGCGATTAAATCTAAATATTTCCATTGTAACTTCCTTAAATGCCGATTAACTACGATTGGGTTTGTTTACTTTCCGCAGGTTTTCGTTTGTTTTTTGTTCTAGTGGTGGATTTACCGCCGGATTGGACAGCTGACCTGTTGGTATCACTTGCGTCGCTTGGGATTTCAGACGGTACATTAACATCAGATTTTCCAGACTCTTCGGTTGATTTCGGAATCTTTGGTCTTTTCTCATTCCTTTCATCCGGTGAAATCACTTCATGATTCGTTTGTCCTTTAGGTATCCAGATTTTTCCGATTGGCACATAGTCCAGCTTGCGCTTACTTCCATACATCAGATTGACCATGCCGCGTGATACAAAAATTGCTGTGAATACAGAAGTTAAGATACCTAAACAAAGCACCACTGCAAATCCTTTGACCGGACCTGAGCCGAAAGCAAACAGAGCGATACCCGCAATCAACGTGGTGATGTTGGAATCTAGAATCGTACCGAAAGCACGTTCATAGCCGGCATGAATTGCAAGTTGCGGAGATAATCCTGCCCGCAATTCATCGCGAATTCTTTCATTGATCAGCACGTTTGCATCAATCGCCATGCCGACTGTTAATGCAAGTGCAGCCATGCCGGGAAGCGTCAACGTAGCTTGCATAATGGATAATAAACCGACCAGAAGCAATAGATTAAGACCAAGAGCAAGCACGGAGATTACGCCAAAAGCCGTGTAGTAAACGGCTATAAAAATCGCAACAGCGATGAAACCATAGAGTGTTGAATTAAAACCACGGGCGATATTATCAGCACCCAGGCTTGGTCCAACCGTGCGTTCTTCGATGATATCCATCGGCGCGGCTAGTGCTCCGGCACGCAATAACAATGCGACATCTCGAGCTTCCATACTGGTCATGCGGCCGCTGATTTGAACGCGCCCGCCGCCGATTTCTTCCCGAATGACAGGTGCTGTGACAACTTCGGCTTGATTTTTTTCGATCAGAAGTATCGCCATTCTTCTGCCGACATTATCCCGTGTCAACTGTTTGAAAATTCGCGAACCGTTGTTATCCAGGTTAATATGCACGGCGGGTTGGTTATCTTTATCGAAACCAGGCTGTGCATCCGTGATACGTTCACCGGTCAATAGGACTTGCTTTTTAACAAGTATCGGTATACCACCGCGCTCTTCGTATAATTCGGTACCAAATGGCGCTTTTCCGCGTATTGCAGCATCCAGATCGTGCTCGTCATCAACCATACGAACTTCCAATGTAGCGGTTCGTCCGAGAATCTCCTTTGCCTTAGCGGTATCTTGTACGCCCGGTAATTGAACAATAACCCGATCCGAACCGGCTTTCTGGATAATAGGCTCCGCGACCCCCAGTTCATTGACACGATTACGTAGCGTCGTGATGTTTTGTAAAACCGCGGCATCTTGCATACGCAACTGTGCTTCCGGACTAATAGTCGCTACCAAATGATTGCGGTTGCCGATATCTTCATAACTAAACCCGAGATCGGAGAAAGTGTTTTTGAGTTCGGCTTCCGCTTGAGCGCGTGTTTCGGCATCGCGGAATTTAATAATCAGTTTTTTAGCTTGTTTTTCTAAACCGGCGTAGGCAATTTTCTTTTCGCGCAATGTGCTGCGAATATCGGCGCTGTATCGATCGAGAGATTTCTCGAGTGCGCCGTCCATGTCCACTGCCAGCATGAAATGAACACCGCCACGGAGATCCAGTCCCAAGTACATGGGGAGTGCTCCCAAACTTGTCAGCCACTGTGGAGAATTCGGCAACAGATTCAATGCGATAATGTAATCGTTGCCAAGTGTTGACTCCAATAAATCTTTTGCTTTGATTTGAACGTCGGTATCGGCAAAGCGTACTTTGACGCTGCCTTCTTCAAGATAGATTCCATCCGTCTCAAGATTGGCTTGTTTAAGAGTATCTTCTACACGCTGCATCAGAGTCGTGTCGGTGCTGACGCTAATGCGTAACGGCGAAATCTGTACAGCCGGTGATTCACCATAAAAATTCGGCAGTGTGTAGAGTAAGCCTAGTAGTAGTGAAACCGCAATAATCAGATATTGCCAAAGTGCGTAGCGGTTCATGGGTATCAGTCGAAAATTAGAAAAGTAAAATGGTTATAAAGCGAAAACTAAAGGATTGCGTAGCCTTTTTCAAAGCTCATTATTTGTTTTCGGTGTTGGATTTGCTGTCCTGGATTTCTGCAACCGGCTCAGCTTTATTATTATCTGCTTTGATTGCTTTGGCTTTGGGTGTTTTACCTTTCGGTTCAACGCTTCTTAGCGTTCCTTTGGGTAAAAGGGTTTGTACCGAAGATTTTAAAACTGTGATTTCAATGGCCGGTGCTATTTCGATGATGACATAGGATTCGCTGACATTGAGAATTTGCCCTAGAATTCCGCCATTCGTGATGACTTCATCACCTCTTTGCAGTGCTTCGACCATTTGTTTATGTTCTTTTGCCCGTTTTGCTTGAGGGCGAATTAACAGGAAATAGAACAGAACCAGTATACCGACCATCGGTAATAACGTTATCCAACCGGCTTCATTCTGTGTTGTTGCAGCAGCTTGGGCAAATGCGTCACTAATCAGCATCATAATCTCCTTATACCAAAAGCGCACATATTAGCATGATGACCGCTTATGCCAGAAATTCTTGTGCATATTCTTCAAATTGTTTGTTCTCAATTGCAGTTCGGATTTCTGCCATGAGCTGTTGATAATAAAATAAATTGTGGATGGTATTTAGATGAGCACCGAGCATTTCGTTGATGCGTTGCAGATGATGCAGATAGGCACGGCTAAAATGCCGGCAAGTATAACAACCGCATTGCTCGTCAGGCGGTGAGGTATCCAATCGATATTGACTATTGCGTAATTTGAGGATGCCTTGGCGCGTGTATAACCAACCATTACGGGCATTGCGAGTCGGTAACACGCAATCAAACATGTCGATGCCTTGTGCGACTGCATGCACGATGTCTTGCGGCGTGCCAACGCCCATTAAATAACGCGGTTTATTAGCGGGCAACAGCGGTGCAGTATGATTTAAAATGCGCTGCATATCGGTTTTGGGTTCACCGACCGATAATCCGCCGATGGCATAGCCGTCAAAGTCGATGTTGATTAGACCGGCGAGCGATTGCTCACGTAGCGGTTCGTACATGCCGCCTTGCACAATACCGAATAGCGCATTGGAATTGTCACTATGTGCTTGCTTGGAGCGTTCCGCCCAGCGCAGACTGAGCTCCATCGATAGGCGTGCGGCTATTTCGTCCGCCGGATAAGGTGTACATTCGTCAAAGATCATCACGATATCGGAATTGAGTGTGCGCTGGATCCGCATCGATTCTTCCGGGGATAAGAAGCAACGGTCGCCATTCACTGGCGACTGGAAATGCACGCCTTCTTCGGTGATTTTTCGCAGATCGCCCAGGCTGAAGACTTGAAATCCGCCGGAATCGGTCAGAATCGGTTGCTGCCACCCCATGAAACCGTGCAATCCCAGGTGCGCCTCGATAACCTCGAGACCCGGACGCAACCATAAATGAAAGGTGTTACCCAGAATGATCTGCGCGTGAATAGCTTGTAGTGCGGCGGGCGACATGCCTTTAACCGCGCCATAGGTTCCTACCGGCATGAAAACGGGGGTTTCAATAGTACCGTGAGCCAATGTCAGGGTACCGCGACGGGCACCATGATCCGTGCTATGTAACTGAAAAATCATAACTCTTTCTCGATCAGCATTGCGTCTCCATAACTGAAAAAACGATAGCGTTGATTAATAGCGTGTTGATAAGCGTTTCGGATATTTTCCATGCCGGCAAAAGCGGATATCAGCATAAGCAAGGTTGATCGCGGTAAGTGAAAATTGGTGAGCAACCGTTCAACCACTTGAAAACGGTAACCAGGGGTAATGAAAATTTGTGTTTCATCCAAACCTGCGGCTAATTGCCCCTGATGCGCCGATGCGCAAGCTTCCAAAGCACGTAGTGAAGTTGTGCCGACCGCCAGCACCCGGCCACCCATTGATTTGGCATTCCGAATCGCATCCACCGTGGATTGCGGGATATGGTAAATTTCACTGTGCATGGTGTGTTCGGCGATATGCTCAACACGCACCGGTTGAAATGTACCCGCGCCTACATGCAATGTGACATAGGCAATCGTTACTCCGAGCGATTGCAGCTGATTCATCATGCCCTGATCAAAATGTAATCCGGCAGTCGGAGCCGCCACGGCTCCGGCATGTTTGGCATAAACGGTTTGATAGCGCATCTCATCCGAGTTGAATGCTGACCGGGTAATGTACGGAGGTAGCGGCAACTGGCCGTAACGTTGCAATAATTCTGGCACTGGCAGCTCGTGATCGAACCGCAGTTTGTAAAATTCCTGCGTACGCTCGATCACGGTGGCCGGTATCACATCCGCCAGCAACAACCGGGAATCTGGTTTGGGTGCATGACTGGCGCGAATCGCAGCCAGCACGTGGCGTTCGTTTAGTATCCGCTCCACCAGCACTTCCACTTTACCGCCGCTATCTTTCTTTCCAAACAAGCGTGCTTTGATCACCCGGGTATCGTTGAACACCATCACGTCCCCGGAACGCACAAGCTGCGGTAAGCTTGAAAAAAACGTATCCTGACATTGTTGAGCGATACTATCCAGATACAGCAAACGGCTGCTGGTACGATGCTCGGCGGGGAATTGTGCAATCAGCTCGGCGGGCAGGTAAAAATCGAAATCCTGTGTCTTCATGCGGCCTATTATACCGGTTGCACCGGGTTTTCCGTTTGCGCAACTTGCTGTAGTTCGGGTTTTCAGTGATAATTGCGCCTTCTGTTGATTCAATCAGACAGTTCAACCGCAGGCCGAGATGGCGGAATTGGTAGACGCACGGGACTCAAAATCCCGCGATGGTGACATCATGGGGGTTCGATTCCCCCTCTCGGCACCAGTAGCAGCAACTCAAGAATATCGTATCCTCCTTTAATCAGTCAGCATATCCGCCATGCTCGGTGGTGCTGCCTTATGATTTCAGTTGAAAATCTATCAGGCAGAAATTTTCCTTCAGCACCGGTTATCATACTATTTCATCTAAGATTTTTTAATTTTTTACAAATTCTGCGGGGAATTTTTTGAATAAAGGTCAAGGAAAAATTGAAACGATTATCGAGCAAAGGAAGGTGGGTAATCGACCGTCTATAAGAATCTTCCTGTTCTGCAGTCGTGCTTTTCCTATATTTTCTGAATTTTCAATTAATAAAATCCTGTAACAAGTGGATTTATATCGTAAAAACATCAAATATTGATTGATGATAGAAACCTTTAATGCAGCGGTGGTTTGGATAAAGCGAAAAAGTTACGCCTAGTGAATAGCAGGTGCTTCTATAGATTTTTTGGCATGAGATACATCTAAATCTCAGCAGGATTCTAGTGTATCGAAAAATAAAATTGACTAACACATCATGCTAACAAGTCAATTGAAGAAACAAAATTAGAGTTTGATGACGGCTTAACTCGATGACATTACGCTATTCAGGGGAAAATGGTGCTCGTGTAAAAGTTTCCATTAAGAATCCGGTTATCGCATTATTTTACATAAGATTTTTTTCATTATCCACAAAATCTGTGGATAACTTTGTGAATAGTTACCGGTTTTGATCGATTATGTACCGATATTCTAAGGGTTTTTCTTAGATTGATTAATTATTTAACATCATAATTATATGTTATTTATCAAATGGTTGAATATTTTTTCCGATTTTTGTTTGAAAATTCGGAAATGATATTTGTCACTTTCTCTAACTGTGGATTACTTTATTTGTCAAGTGGAAATTTTTTGCTTCGATGATCAATAAGATTAAGCGGGGGATCGGATTGTGATTCGGTGATAAAGGGGATGGAGGTAGCTGGATGAAAGCGGTTACAAACAATCATTGGACTACCTCATGACTGAGAATGTCGAAAAAATCATATTCCAGTTATTGAGAATTAATTCTGGTATTTCATGTAATTAATCGTCGTATTTACGGTCTTTTTTGGGTGTGTAGGAGTCAAACTCGTAATTCATTGAATGACCGCGTTGTTTCATGATAACGGAAATCACGCTAGCGCCATATTTGAGACAGGGTATGGTTAGTCTGTCATCCTCAACAACGGCATAGCATTCACTGAGGTCAATGGTATTGACAATCGGGCAATTCGTGACATCGACTAATTTAACGTCGGTCACCAAACTGGTATCGTTATAGGTCGTAATGATAGCGGTGCCATTTTTGATAAGAATATCAGTTGCGATGGTATGGTCGCTTAATGCGAGCTGATTCAGGCCGGCATTCGCTAAGCAGGCATCTAATTTGCCATCGATGAGATTTCTGACGATTATTTGAGAACCAGCGATGCTGTTATCGACGATAAAAATGCTACTGCCTTGCACAGCAACCGGTTCCGCCAGTACCGGTTGCATGCCTGATAAGACTAAAGAAGCGGCAGATACGATTGATACTAGATATTTTTTCATAAAATAAATTCCTTGGATTAATATGAATCGGCTTATGAGTCGCTACGCATGCTTCAATTATCTGAATGATCATAGCCAGCGCATGGGATTTTAAAGATTTTTGAATAGTCAGTGTGGACCAATTTTTCGGTAGACGCAGCGTAATTGCCATGTGCTGCAAAGAAAATTGCCAGGGCCCCAGCAATCCTGAATATCATACTTTCAAGCCAAGTTTAAAATCAGTGTGATACAAATTCTGATAAGTGATTGAGCAATTCCTCTTCCTTGTAGGGCTTACCAAGGAATACGTTAACCCCTAAATCTTTAGCGATTTTCTGGTGTTTCTCCGCAGTACGGGATGAAATGATGACGACCGGAATAGCGGCTGTTTTGGGATTGCCACGGACATTTTTGATGAGCTCAAAGCCGTTCATTTTAGGCATTTCCAGATCGACCAACATAACATCCGGGGTGTTTTCTTGCAAAATGCTGACAGCTTCCGCACCGTTCTTGGCAATCAAAACATCGCATCCTTCGCGTTCCAGTAGGCGGCATGTCACTTTTCTTACGGTTAATGAATCGTCTACCACCAATACTGTGGGTGTTTTGACCGGCTTTTTATGAGAGGCATTAAGAAGCTCGGCAACGGGTGTATTGAAAACCTGCTGCACATCGTTTCGTTGCAGCAATTTGACCGGATTCAGAACCAGGATGACTTCGCCGTCCGCGGTAATGGTAGCGCCTTCCACGCCGGGTGCTTGTGCAAGCTGATCACCGATGTTTTTGGCGATGATTTCACTGTTGCCGGTCAGTTCATCAACTTGTATGGCCAGGTGTTGCGTGCCGCTATGCAGGAACAATATTTGCCCTGATTGATCGAGGGCGGGAGGGGCGCTGGGTTCTCCCAGCAGATGCGACAGATGCGCGAATCGATATTTCTTTTCATTCAATTCGATGGCGTGATGCTGGTAAATCCTGCGCAAGATTTCCGGATCGAATTCGCGATGATGTTCGACGATGAAAGCTGGAATTGCATAGTTTTGTTTACCGGCTCTTACCATGAAAGTTTGCGTAACGGACAAAGTGAGCGGCAAGTGTATGGTAAAAGTTGTTCCTTGACCGGGAACGGAGTTGACGCTGATTCTTCCGCCCAGCAGTGAAATTTCATTTTTGACAACGTCCAGACCGATGCCGCGACCGGCGATGTCGTTTACCGTATCGGTAGTTGAAAGTCCCTGCTTAAAGATTAATGCAATGATTTTATCCTCGTCCAGAGCTTCATTTTCCTGAACCAATCCAAGCCGTTGCGCTTCGGCGCGGATGCGCGATAAGTCAAGGCCGCGGCCATCGTCGCTGACAGTGATGATGACTTCGTTACTTTCTTGCCGCAATTGAATCGACACCTGTCCTGCTTCCGGTTTTCCGGCTTTTATCCGTTCCGCCGGTGCTTCGATACCATGTGCGATGGCGTTGCGCAGCATGTGCTCCAGTGGCGGGTTGATTTTTTCCAGGATATTACGGTCAATCTCAACATCCATGCCCTGGATATCCAATTGCGCTTTTTTATCCATATCGTCCGCAACTTGCCGGGCAATACGATAATATCGTTCAGCGTAATTATTGAACGGAATTGTGCGAATCTGCAGCAGTGACTGCTGCAACTGGTGATTGACCGATGCTTGCTGAGCGACCGCTTCTTCGGCGATGGTATGGGTTGTCCGCAGACTTTTTTGCGCGGCGATAATGTCGTCGACGCTTTCCGCCATCATACGCGTCAATTCCTGGAAACGGGTAAAACGATCGAATTCGAGCGGGTCAAACGATGGTTCGTTGTCCTGTTGTTGCGCAAGATGCGTTTGCATTTGTGTTTCCGCCTGAATCTCAACCTCGCGCAACTGATCGTGTAGACGATGGGTGCTTTCAGCCAGATCTTGCAACGATTGTTTGAAGCTGCTCAATTGCGCTTCTACTTTGGAGCGCAAAATGCTGGCTTCGCCCGAGTCATTTACCAGCCGGTCGATGAGTTCGGAATTGATGCGGACAATTGTTTTCGATTGCAGCGATTCAATTTTATCGATAGGCGATGGTACAGACTCGGAAATGATAACCGGTGCTACCTGCTGATTTGTAGCAATCGTGTCCATTCCACGATTTTGAAGTTGCTCGATCCGATCACTGATTGCGTCAAATTCATTTTCCAATTGATCTAACACAACATCCGAAATATTGTGTTCACGGAAAGCCGATTCGACATGGCTTTCCATGGCATGGATCAATTCTCCAAGATGCAGAGCACCCGCCATGCGGGCGCTGCCTTTCAGGGTATGCAGCAATCGCAGCATTGCCCGATGAATATCCTCGTCTTGCGGTAACATGCGCCAAGCACGCAGTTTGCCGCCGATTAGAGGGATGGATTCATGCGTTTCTTCAAGGAAAACCTGAATTAATTCCGGATTGATCGATTCGAAAGATTCGGTAACCGGAGTTTCGGGAATAACCAATTCCGGCGCTGCTGGCGGCTCTGCCGATGAGACTTCAATCTTGTCTTGAACGCGATCCTCAACGGCAGCGGTGCGGACAGCCGGTGCTTGTGTTTCCGTTTCCGTAAGTGATGGTTGCGTTGCGGTCAATTCAGCGAGGAGCGCTTGTGCCTCGAGTAATAAAGCATCGGCGTCAACCTCGGCGGTTCCTCGTTGGCGCAAGTCATGACACCAGTCGGAATAAGCTTGGTGCGCATGGTTAATGAAATCAATGAGCGGCTGAGAAGCGAGTTTTTTTGCCTGTAACCAATCATTTAATACTTGCTCCACTTTCCAGGCGATCTCGCTCATTTCTTCGAGTCCGACCATGCGGCCGCTGCCCTTGAGCGTATGGAACCCTCGCCGTAAATCGCGCAAGGTATCATGATCGGTTACGTTGACATGGCACTTTTGCAAGTCATGAGCGATGTTAACCAACACCTCATCCGCTTCTTCGAGGAAGATTGCGAGTAACTCCGAATCTCTTTGCACATCCTGCTGTTGGACGGTTGCAATGGCCGTTTCTGCTGCAATGACGGGGACGGTTGCGATATTTTCCGGTGGCAACGGCGAGTTGATGGACGCCGGTTTGAGGCGGAATAATGCCAACGCTTCTTCGATAATATGATAGCTATCGGGTTGTCCGCTTTTGCTCGCTTCGATAAAAAAGCTCAAGCTGCTTAAACCATCGACCAGCAAGATTTGCTCGGCTTCGATGATTTGATATTCCGGGTCGAGTAATTTATTGATCAAATTCTGACAATGGTTCAATAAGATATTGGCACGTTCCAGATTGAGCATGATGAGCGCGCCGGATATCTGCTTGAAAAATTCCGGAAGCAGAGACAATTCCGAGCGTTTGGACGGTTCGAAAAAGAACTTGTCCAGAATGCTTTCGATTTGATTCAGATTCGCCAGAATTTCCTGCGCGACGTGCGTTTGTATGTCAATTTCCTGGGTTTTGCTGGCGATTGCATTGAATGTCGGTGCTGACGGCAATTCGTTGGTCGTGACATCGCCCGCAGTGATTCCGATCAAGCGTGAAGTAAGAATATCTACCTGGTGCGGCAAGTCAGGCGATAGCTTGTCAAAATCGTCGATGATGGTTTCGATCAACAACAACGCAGTGGCCATTTCCATTGCCAGCTCTTCGTTCATATCTTGCGGTTGCGCGTGCAGATAAGCTACGGTATTGCCAATGGCATCGATTAATTTGATCAATGGCGCACAGTTTGTTTGCTCGGCTTGATGTCCCAGCCAATCGATATATTCAAGCAGTGGCGGCAAACTGTTCTCATGTCCGGCACAAAATTCACGCCAGATATCGTTGGTTTGCATCAGCGTGTCACGCAATCTTTCGAGGATCGGATTTAAAGCTTCAGATTCTTCAAAAGTCCGTGCGTGATCACTGGCGTTTTGGCCGGGCCAGGTATAGCACTGCTTGATGTCGTTGGTGCGTTGTCCCGTCGATTCGCTTTGGGAGATGTGATACAGCAATTCACGCAATAACACGGAGGTTTCGCTGCGTGTATCTGCGGCCAAATGGCGGATCGTTTGTTCGATTTTGCCGCATAGGCGGCGGACCGGCAGATCGATCTGACCGGCTTCGAGTGACATCAGACTTTCCAGAAAGCCGCCGGTAACCCACCAAAATGATCGCTGTTCGGCTGTGCCTGGAAATTCCTCGATTGCGGCAACCGCAGCGGTCATTTGTTGCAAGCCGCTCTGATTGGAAGGATCACGTAGCCATTTCAACAAGCCTGCTTGAAAGTCGGCAGCCAATTTCTTGACGGATAGCTTGGCAGTTGCAGCATCAATATGCGCTGCTTCGGCTTTTAGAGCCGGATTTCCGGCGAGTTTTGGAAAAAATAGATCGCTCTCGGGTGCATTTTGATAACCGTAAACTTGCATTAATTCGCGATATGCCGGAAATAGCCGCAATGGGTTCTCTTCAGCGCCGTCAATCAGCTCGTTCAAATAGAATAACAATGCTTTGGTGGATTGTTTCAATGCATCGAAAATTGCCGGATTGGGCTCGATTTTCTTAAAAATAAGCGCATCGACCAATTGTTCCATTTTTTCGGTGACGACGGTCGTGCTTGTTAAATTCAGCATCTCCAGTAGTCCGTCCAATTGATGGATATAATTGCGGCAATCCTTGATGAGATTGTCGTTGTCAAGGTGCTTGCTATATACCTCCAGATTCTGATCCATCAAAGAGAAAACTTGATAAATTCCATCTTTGATGCCGATGATTGAAGCAATATTTAGTTTCGGTTGAGCACTCATTGTTCAGTACCATCAATTCCTGTTGAAATCAGCATCGCATTACACCTTAAAATTAGATACCGACGCTTTCAATTCGGATGCAAAGCCGGTTATTTGCTTGATTGATCCGGTGGTTTTCAAGGTTCCTTCAGTGTTTTGCCTGGTAATATGAAGAATTTCTTCCATGTTGGCAACTACCTTGTGTGCGGCTCGCGTTTGCGTGCTGGTGACTTCAAAAATATGGGTAACAAGCTGCGCGAGCTGCGTTGAAACTTTCTCGATTTCTTCCAAAGCCCGCCCGGCGGCATCGGAGCGTTTCGTTCCTTTAGCCACGCCCAGCGTACTTCTTTCCATCGCGGTAATGGCATCTTGAGTGTCGCCTTGGATGGTGGTGATCAATTCGCCGATTTGCTTGCTGGCTTCCGCGGATCGTTCGGCTAAGCGTTGTACTTCTTGTGCGATCACGGTGAAGCCTTGTCCGGCTTCGCCGGCGGCGGTTGCCTGAAGTGCGGCGTTTAAAGCTAACACGTTGGTTTGATCGGTGATATCGGTGATTAATGCGACGATTTCGCCGATTTCCTGCGAACTTTCGCCTAAGCGTTTAATCCGTTTTGAAGTATCCTGGATATAAGTGCGTATTTCATTCATCCCGGCGATCGATTCGCGCACTGCCAATGTGCCTTTTTCTGCGGCGGCCAAGGATTGCTTGGCAACTTTGGCGGATTCAGTAGCCATGTCTGAAATCCCGCCGATTGATTCGGTCATGCCCAGAACCGCGATGGTCGTTTGCTCGATTTTAGCCGTTTGTTGTTGAGCGGCAGCCAATAACCCCGAAGAAACTTGCTGTGCTTGGTTCGATGATTTCACGACCAGCATGCCGGCTTGATTCACTTGTTCCACCAGCGTATGCAGTTCTTCGATCGTGCAATTGATCGCGTCCGCGATAGCCCCCGTTGTTTGGTTGGTGATATCGGTGCGAACGGTCAGATCGCCATCCGCTATTTTTTTCATGTCGTCGAGAAGTTTGACCATGGCTTTTTGCGTTTTTGCCATTTCATTTCTGCTGGAGAGATCTTGATATTGGGCGTTGCGGCGGATGGCGCGGATAAAAAAGATTAATGCCAATCCGGTACATGCGGCTAAGAATACTGTCAACCAGTTAAACAGTGAAGCCGAGTGTGTCACTTGCGCGCGAATGTCATTATCAAGCGCATCTGTTTTGTCCAGCATGGTATTGCTATGATCGGCGATCTCGTCGATTGCGGACTGAACGGTTACCGCTATCGGTATGTCTTGTTGAATGATGCGCAGATGATCGTCAAGTTTACGCAGTGATGCATAAAGATGCGATAGCAAATCCTGAATGGTTTCATCCTTACCGGAAACTGTTCCCAGTCCGTTACTACCTTGGCTTAGCACTTGCATGAGCGCTGAGATCTGTGCTTGATCCCGTGCCAATTGTCTCGATATTTCCGTCAACGTCAACTCAACCGGCATGATCGCTTTTACATTCGTAGCCACGTCGCGCACATGCATTTTGATAGCTTCTATCGCACGTACTTCTTGCGGCAGATTGCCGATTTGCAACATGCGACTGGTGATTTCTTCGCTGCGCCGGCGCAATTGTCTGTAAGTGATATGTACCGCTCTGATGCTGTTATGGAGTCTCAGCAGAGATTCTTGTTGTTTTAGAATCAATTGAATTCTTTGATCATCTTGCTGCCAGCTTTTCTGGAATGCTTCCAAGCTATGCGATAAGGGATCATTCGCAGCGGGAATGTCTGTGCCGTTCCGGTCTACGCCACCGGCTATTAACAAAGTGACGGATTGGTTGAGTTGTTGTTGATGGTTTTGCAGTTGCGAAAAAGCGGTAGCACTGCCTGTTTGCACCTGATGTACCGCTTTTACCAGTTGCAAATGCTGTATTTTTAATTGTGAAACGAGCTCCGGTTGAGCGGCGGCATGTCTGGCTTGCTGCAAGCCGATGATTAACAGGATGAGCAGCGATACGGTGAGGATGACGACAATACCGCCCAGCAGCCAATAATGATTGAGCGATAAGAGACTTTTTGGAGCGTTTTTCTTCGTGGGAAGCGTAATCGCCGGTAGTTTTTTACCGATCGCAACTAATCCGGTTGCTAGCCCAAATTTAGAAAAATTGTTTTCCATCGTTCTCTCCACAGCACAGCCTGGCTTGCTCAGTTAAGTATGCTAATCAATGACATTCGATGCCCGTTTTTACCGGAAGCGACGATAGCTTAACGGTTGGAGGGGATGATTAAAGACAAGATAAGACCGGTAAAATGAGGTCTTTTTGGAGTCAGGCGCGTGGTTCGGTGCGATGCGACGCGGATGGAGAGTGACGAAGGATAATACCGGCGTATTGCTGTTTTGTTATCCGTTCCATAACGGGAGTATTTGAAGAAACACGGATTCATTCACGTAGCATTTCATCTTACTCAGCGAATTAATCAGTGTTTCTCTAACCGTTGTTACCCGAGAAATAATTTATACGCGGGATTCTTGGTTTCATCCCAATAGCGGTAACCGAGTTGATCGAGAAACATCCGGAAGTCGTTTTTTTCTTCGGGTGGTACTTGGATACCGATTAGAACCCGGCCGTAATCAGCGCCGTGGTTACGGTAATGGAATAAGCTGATATTCCAGTTGTGGCTCATATTGTTGAGGAAATTCATCAGCGCACCAGGACGATCGGGAAACTCGAAGCGATACAGAATTTCATTTTTCACGGCTTGCGCCCGTCCGCCGACCAAGTGACGAATATGCAGTTTGGCCATTTCGTTGTTGCTCATGTCTTCGGTGGCTAAGCCGCTTTGTTTAAGTTCCTTGATCAATTGCTGCGTTTCTTCTTGATTCCGTACCGATACACCGACGAAGACATGTGCCACGCTCGGATCGGAGAAGCGGTAATTGAATTCGGTAATGCTTTTGGCGCCGAGTAAGTTGCAGAATTTTTTGAAACTGCCCGGTTGTTCCGGGATTGTGACCGACATTACCGCTTCACGTTGCTCGCCGATTTCCGCGCGCTCGGATATATGGCGCAGCCGGTCGAAATTCATATTGGCGCCGGAGGCGATCGCGATCAGCGTTTTGTGTTGGATTTTTTCGCGCGCGACATACGCCTTGATACCGGCGATCGACAAGGCACCGGACGGTTCCAGAATGGTGCGGGTATCTTCGAATACATCCTTGATCGCCGCGCAAATCGCGTCGGTATCGACTAGCAATACTTCGTCGACCAGTTCGCGGCATAAGCGGAAGGTTTCCTTGCCGACATGCCGTACCGCCACACCATCGGCAAACAGCCCCACTTGTGCCAGTTTGACGCGTCGCCCGCTTTGCAGCGAGCGGTACATGGCGTCAGCATCAACCGGCTCGACGCCGATAATTTTGATTTTTGGATACAACCGTTTTACATACGCCGCGATTCCGGCAATCAACCCGCCACCACCGATCGGCACGAAAATCGCATGAATCGCACCGGTATGCTGGCGCAAAATTTCCATGCCGATGGTTCCCTGACCGGCAATGACATCCGGGTCATCGTATGGATGAACAAACGTCGCTTGTTCTTCTGCGGCCAGTTGGATGGCATGCTCATAGGCATCGTTATATGAATCGCCATGCAACGCGACCGTGGCGCCATGACCCATTACCGCTTGCACCTTGATTTGCGGCGTAGTGACCGGCATTACGATGGTGGCGGAGCAATCCAATTTTTTGGCGGCCAGCGCGACGCCTTGTGCGTGATTGCCCGCGGAAGCGGCGATCACGCCGCGGTTACGTATGGCGGGGGGTAACTTGATCATTTTGTTATATGCGCCGCGCAACTTGAACGAGAACACTCGCTGCAAGTCTTCCCGTTTCAACAATACCTGGTTGTGGATACGCCCTGACAAATTGGCGACATGTTCCAATGGACTTTCGATCGCGACATCGTAAACCTGTGCGGTTAATATTCTCTCAAGGTAATTGTTTTTCATGACGGAAGCGGATAAAGCCGGGGAAGAGTTGGTTTGGATATAAAAAACAAAATTTTATCATGATCGGGGATGGCATGAGTTTCGTTATGGATATCGGATTTTTAACATTCTTGGAAACCGGGTGCGAGCTTCTTCCGGGAAATTCTTATGTATTGAGTAAGTTGTGACTCCATGCTTCCAATTCATTCAGTATTGCTGTCGCGTTCACATCGTTTTTGTGACCGTCACGCAATTGCGAAACATGCGTTATGAATGCATCCATTATCAGATTTCCATCAGTGTTTTCTTGCGTTAAACGCTGCAAGCGCAAGCGCTCCCATCGCTCCATTTCCGCTGGTGTCAATGTTTCCGGCCAATTGCGGGCGCGGTAGCGGAACAATAGCTCGGGTAGCCGTTGGTCGTGAAAGTCGAGTCGCATGCTTGTGAGTTGCTGTGGTGTCGCGCGCCGTATCTGCGCGAGCAGATAGGCATCGGCATTATCCAGAAAACCGTCATACAGCGCCACATCGACGTCAGCGGAAGGCTCGAATATGTGACGGGTATACGCTGCGGCCACGCGTTGGAAGAAATCGGGATAAGCATTGAGTTTTTGCCAGTGGCGGTAGCATGTATCCAGATCGAGCGCGATACGTTCGGCGGTGTCAGGGTCGAGTGTATTGCGCGGTGCCAATGCCGGACATTTATTAATTTTTACCGATTTTACCGGTAACCGTTGCATGCCCTCGGGCAATTCGCCGCTGCGGGTGAATAGCAATTGCGTCAATTCGTCGGTATTCAACGGCAGGAATATTTCCGGATCATGGCGCAAGTCATATACCAGCACGCTGTTGTTGTTGCCCGGTTCGCTAATGAGGGGCATCACCAGCGAAGTACAACCGGTTTTGGCCGGATACATGCGCGTCGTATGCAATACCGGATTGCGGGTGATGAGATCGAGTTGCGCCGACGCCTTGCGTTTATCGCGCAACTGCAAAAGCCAACCGTAGAGGCGCGGTTGCCGGGTGTGCAACAGGCGCGCCAAGGCAATAGTGGCGCGTACATCGGACAATGCATCGTGCGCGGATTCGTGCGCAATACCGTTCGCCGCGACCAGATCTTCCAGTTTGAAACTCGGCTGTCCGTCTTCATGCTGCGGCCAGGTGATTCCATTCGGACGCAACGCATACGTCATGCGCACCAGATCGATAATATCCCAGCGCGAGTTGCCTTGTTGCCATTCGCGTGCGTAGGGGTCGTAGAAATTGCGATAGAGCGTGAAGCGTGTCACTTCATCGTCGAAACGCAGCGAGTTATAGCCGACACCGCAGGTATTCGGTTGTGAGAATTCCGCATGGATGCGCGCGATGAATTCCGGTTCCAGCAATCCTTGCGCATCGGCAATCTGCGGCGTGATGCCGGTCAATAAACAAGCTTCCGGGTGCGGCAGATAATCGCGCGGCGGCTTGCAATACATTACCAGTGGTTCACCGATTTCATTCAATGCTTCATCGGTTCGTACTCCGGCAAATTGCGACGGGCGGTCGTGCCGGGGGTTGGCGCCGAAAGTTTCATAGTCATGCCAATAGAAGGTGAAAGTCATGGTTGCCGATTCATTAAGGAAGATCGTGAAAAACTTGCTTTGCTACCGGTTCGTTGCATCATTAGTGTAGTATCTTACGCAATAATTTTTAACCCGAATAAGGAAAATACAGCATGGCACGAAAACTCATCAGTTCAGGTTCGACTTTTGAAAAGGAAATCGGTTATTCGCGTGCGGTGGTCGTGGATAACTGGGTGTTGGTTTCCGGGACGACCGGTTTTGATTATAGCAAAATGACCATTTCCGAAGATTTATTGGAACAGGCGGAACAATGTTTCAAGAATATTGAATCAGCATTGCAGCAAGCAGGCTCGAGCATGAAGGATGTGGTGCGCGTGACGTATGTGTTTCCTAAGACTGAAGATTTCGAAAAATGCTGGCCGGTGATGCGTAAGTACTTAGGCGATGTCAGGCCTTCGGCGATGATGTTGACAGCCGGGTTATCCGATCCGCGTATGAAGATCGAGATTCAAGTAACGGCGTATCGAAACGCTGGGGCCGAGTGAAATCCGGGAATGATGGCAGCTATGAAATAAAAAAAAGAGCACCCAAACTTGAGTGCTCTTTTTTAGACTGTTTCCGATTAAACGTTTTGTTGTCTGCGGCGCGCAGCAAAACCCAATAATCCTAGGCCAGCTAATAACATTGCATAGGTTTCAGGTTCCGGAACAGCTGTGATGGCGAGATCTTGGTTAACACTCCATTCTTGTTCCAGTAATTTCGCGGCACCAAACGAACCGTCGCTGAAGTATACGCTCACACTTGCGTTAGCCAAGCTGCTTGGGCCGCCTAGTGTGCTGCTGGTGACAACCGGTGGTACAACGGTTTCGATCAAATCGATATCCAGGCCACTGAAATTAAAAGAATCACCACTGCTAACAGTCAATCCATCCCAGGTTTCGGTTGAATACCAGTCACCAGTCAGAAAGTTTGAATGCGTACCGCTGCTGCCAAAGACTTCCCAAATGGCGATGCCATCCGCTTGCGTACCGAGATCGTATACAACTTTTACGATGTCAACACCCGGTGTCGATGTATTGGTTACTGACCCGGATTGGATGAAATCTCCACCATTCAGGTGGATGGTTGCAGTACCTGCTAATGCGGTACTTGAGAAAACTGTTGCTGAGGCAACGATGGTAACGAGGTAACGTAATTTCATTTACAATCTCCCAAAAAATTATTTTAATAAATTCAATTGACTTTTCAATAACCTCTTATGAGGGATTAAAATTAACGAATGAAAAGCTATTTTGCGTATTTAAGATAAGCAAGGGAGGTGAATGCATCACCGTTTCATCCCTTTGGCAGCGTTGATTAGGTATCACTTGAAAGAATAGGAGAGACAGTATTTTCAGTTCTCTTTTTCGGAAACCTAATATTGCTGTTAGGAGAATAGCTTAATAACCCCGTTCAACAAATAGTCAATTGCAACTTAAATTTGCAGGACAACTGTACCATTTTCTAAGTGGAGAAAATAGTACAATTGTCCTGGTAAACTTTTATTTAGATCGCATTCCTTTTACCTAATCAAAATTCTTTGGTGGTAAATTAATTGATTCTAAAGACCGATTGATTATTGATACCTGCCTCTGAAAGCGCCAATTGTCGCGCTACTATTAGCATAGACGTTGCCATCGTAATAAGTGGTACCGATACTCGTTAACGTTTTTAGCCCCATCGTTGCTGCCGCGGAAGGTGTAAAAGCATTGGCTGGTTCATATCGATGATTGCCACCGCCAGGCAGTTTGGTTGGCACGATAAAACCGAGGGTCGACTCGGTCAATGTTCCACCAATAATACGGCTTGAGCAGATACTATTCTGATCAAGCGCGTAAGGCGCCATTTCAGATTTGTAAATCAAAAAATTAGCCTGCCCCATTTTGTTATACATGAAATTGGATTCTCGGCTTCCTTCAGCTTCGTAGTAATAAATATTTTTATTGCCGGTGGGAATGGAGTTCTCATTACCCAATTCTCCATTCATCAGTGCCAGCATTGTAATTCTTCTTTTGGTTATTTTCGGTGCTTTCCAATAAAACAGGTTGTTGGAAATATCCGCAAAACCCGCGACCGCAGTTCCGGATGTTCTCCAACCAATTGGTTGATTAAAAGCGTCAGTTGCGTCCGGTGCGGTAGCATCAATATCCGCGTAAAAGGTATTATGTTGTACAACGTGCCCTGAACCGCCACTGAGATGAATGCCATACCACTTGCAGCGTGTTATCAGATTAAATACAAACGTGCAGTTTGTATTTAACGTATTAGTCGGATCTCTTTTGTCGTTGAAGTCGAAATTGTTCAACCAAATACCGCCGCCTGCTTTGTGATTCAGGGTTCCGTTGACCCCTGAAAAGTCACCCCAGTTATACCGGACCGTGCAATTGTCATTACTCTTCCACAGCTCAATGACAGAATGCCCTGCACAGTTATAAGATAGATTTTTTT
This sequence comes from Nitrosomonas sp., assembly GCF_019635155.1. Lineage (GTDB taxonomy): Bacteria > Pseudomonadota > Gammaproteobacteria > Burkholderiales > Nitrosomonadaceae > Nitrosomonas. The sequence goes on from NZ_JAHBZY010000016.1 coordinate 59,624, forward strand.
CAACTAGCGCTCCGCTGGTACCTGCGAGTTCGTATGCGTTATTCAGATTATCTTCCGAATAACATCCTGCAATATATAACTCCCTGATTCTGATAGCATCGGATACGCCATAAATTACCAAGCCATTGTATCCGAAATTATCCACCGTATTATCTATGCCGCCACCGGAGAATTGGCACCCCACGACATGGATGTTGTCAATATTGGTAATCACTCCGGGCGATCTGGCTGTGCACAAGAAAGTACTATGACGTGCGTTTCGGATATTCAATCCGCATACAGTCAGGTTACCGGTATCAGTCACGGTGTGATCGAGACTAAGAAAAAACGAGAAATTGGATGATGTAATTTCAGTATGACCGTCGTTTGCAGATTCGCCGGAATCTAATCGCAGATACAAGGTGCCAGCGTCAAAAGTATATCTGTTCGGAAGAGACAAGCTATCGCGCGCATTCGATCTGAATTTCATCTTAGGAGTTCTGTTTCCATCGCGCCAGATCACCTGCTCTTTCGAACCAGTGAAATAGCTCCAAATATTTTTGTCAGGATCATAAAGTGTCCAGTTGACCACTGAAGCACTTGTGATAACTGGAAGTTCTTCTGCATCACCGTAGGGGCATATCAAAAACGGATTGGTTGCAACACCATGAACACTAAGATTCAATCCTAAATCACCGGTCACTCTGAGTTTTGTGCCGCGTTTGAACCCAAGTACTTCGCCTGCCATATTGCCGCGTACAACGCTTTCAATTTCAGATTGTGTTTTGTAGGGAAACTCAAATGTACCGAGCGATTTTGTTGCCGTTGAGCTCGGATCGAAAAATATTGTCGGTTCCCTGACATAATCCCGGTAAATATCAATACCGTTTCGAGTACTGTTTAGCCAATCCAATCCTGCTCTTACAATATTTGGGAAGGCCAGCGTTGTTGCTGCTGAAGATACAATTGCTCCACCCTGCAATAAGAAAGTACGGCGGTCCATAAACTATCAATCTCCTTTATTAAAGTTTGGAATATTTTTTACTGCTCAATTAAACCCGAATATCTCTGCATGAATCTCGCGATTCTTGGTTGGTTACATTCTTTCAGTTAGTAAACGATAAAATCTTGCAGCTTCACTTCTGCTTTGGCAGATTTAAACAATAAAAGCGCTTGATGCGCATTTATTATGCGTCGATAATGATTGTGATGAAAGTCTAAAGAACTATACGAGTAGCTTTTTGCTAGAAGGCAACGTTCAATTCGTTAATATTCTATATTTCAAAGTGAATGTAACACTTTTTAAGTAAAAAAAGTAGTATATCTATTCTGTAATTGTAATCGTTCTATTAATTACCAAACGGGGAGCTTGGTGTGCTGCCGCCACCGGTACCCGGTGCTGTTGAAGGTTGCTGCGAGAAGGGGGAAGCGCCACCGGTCGATGAAGGTTTTGAAGGTGATGCTCCGCCTGTTGTGGATGGAGACTGTGGTGCAAATGGCGAAGTGGTTCCCGGCGTATTGGTTTTCTGTTGCTGGGAAGTGGAGTTGGTCGAGCCGGATGTGTCCCCCGGCTTATACGCGAACTTCCAATCGCGATAGGTCAATGCTTCGGAGAATTTTTTGTAGTGTTCCGGGAATTTTTCATTTTTGATCGGTTTTTTTTCGGAAAGACTATGTACACCGATAATCCTGACATTAACGTTGGAAGTCGCAAGAGTGCCGGTACTGGGCGGTGCTTCTTCGATCAATCCCCATTCGGTGGTGTTCGTGATCGGATCGATATAAATTTTTCTTAAATGATGTTTGGTTGCGGGTAAGCGTGTGTCTTCTATTAAATCCCGCAATGATTTCGGATATTCCTTGGTGCCGCCCGGACTGTTATAGTAGGACATCACCGCTTTGCGGAATTGCTCTCCGATAAAAAGCAATTCGGCTTCTTTTTCTCGCTGGGATTTAATTTTCCAGACTTGTCCGGTTCCTGCCATAACGATTCCCGCAACCGCAACTGCGAACAACGCCCAGAGATACACAAAGCCGTGCATTCGTTGAAACGCACCGCATTGGTTATAGAGTTTCGATGAACCCGGCGTTGTTTTCACCATTCTTCATAATACGAACCATCGAGCGCACGCCCATTGTAGCCGCTATGCACGTCGTATACGCCCGATTCGGTTTCATTTTTCGGAGGAACGGCAATCCAGGTTTGGTTGCTTTCAGTGAATGGGTCCACGGGAACCCGGCGCAGATAGCCTTTGTCGACGAGCTCCATGAGATCGAGCGGATATTTTCCGGTATCCGAATAAAATTGATCAATGGCATCGCGCATGATGCCAAGATCCTGAAGAAGAACAGTTTCTTTGGTTTTGTCGATGGCGCCGAAATAGCGGGGTGCTACGATGCTAAGCAGCGTGGCGATGATTGCCATGACCACCAGCAACTCTATCAGAGTAAAGCCTAAAACTTTTCGATGAGAGGGTGTGCTCATTACCATTCGCGGTAGGGGATGCCGTTCAGGCCGATGGCTTCCGAACGAGAATATACGTCAAAGACATCGTCACCTTCTTTCGGGCTGTCCCATGGACTTTCGTAGCTGCGTTTACCCCAGGTATCGGCAGCCGGAGTGACTTCGATGCCGGTCACGTCCAATTCGGTGAACATAGGGTCACGGGGCAAGCGGCGTAGAAAATAGATAATTTTTTTATCAGGGCTCTTGATATCTTGCACACCCATAAATAACTCTTCGAGCCGGGGAGGGTAGCCGGATTCGTCAGCTTTTTTTGCGATTTTTCCTTCATCGACCGCCTGTTTGTAAGCGTCAATCGCTGTTCGAATTTGGCGTAAGGCAACGCGCAACTCTTGTTCTTTTTCGCGTTTGACCATGAGCTCGCGTAGCGGTAGGGCGGCGGTCGCAAGAATGGCCATAATCGCCACCACGATCAACAGCTCGATCAAAGTAAAGCCTTGATGTCTCCCAGAAATTTTTAAAAAGAACATCCGCGTTATTTCAAATTGATAGTCACTGGCGGCGGTAACGTTACTTCTACAGATTCGCCATTTTCCTTATCTTCCGCGACTGCATTCTGGAGATTTATTTCCGTCGTGCCGGGATTGGCGGCGATGACTTTGAAACGTATCTGCGTCGCCATGCCGGCAGGCTGATCCTTGCCCAGCCTGATGGTGCGTGAGCCGGATTTGTCGCCTTCATCGAGCGCCTCCAGCGCACTGGCCTCATAGTTAAGCTGAACCTCGGAACTGACCGTCACTTTAGCGCCCACCAACCGGATATTGACGGAAAACTCTTTATCCATACCGACATTGGTCGGTGCTTGCAGTGTAAACGTTGGCGACGAAGCGGCAATGCTGGCAAACGGATTGGGCATCTCGGGAGGAAGTTCGTCCACGGCTGCAGCGGCGAACGGGTTCGGCGGCATGCCTCGCGCAGCTCCCGGACCCGAGCCTGCCGGAGCGATGGCTAAGGATTGCGGTTCGGTCCTTTTGATCGCTACCGGCAATTTACCCGCTTCACTGGCGGTACCGAAATGATATTCTCTTTCCAGGTTGCTCAGTTTTGGTAGATTCCTAATAATCTTAGGTGTAATTAACAATACAATTTCAGATTTTGTGCGATTGACTTTCTGGTTTGTCAATAGTCTGTCAAGACCGGGGATATTAAGAATTCCTGCAAGACCAGTCATAGTCCTCGATTCGCGATTATCAATTAATCCAGCCAATACCTGTGTTTCACCATCCTTCAGCGTCAAAATTGTTTCTGCATTACGAGTTCCAACAAGCGGGGCTGTCGCGCCACTCGGTCCGGCTACATCTCTGACAAAATTACTAACTTCCAGTGTTGTTTTCATCGTGACGTCATCGTGTAATCCGATCCGAGGTTCTACATCCAGCTTTACACCAAGGTCAATAAATGTCGGAGTCGAAGTCACAACAGCAGTGACACCGGGTTGCACATTCGCAGTAAAGAAGGGGCGTTTCTCACCAATATGGATCTTGGCTTTTTCGCGATTTGTCACCCTGATTCTGGGATTAGCAAGTATGTCTCCTGTTGTTAGGTTGTGCATGAAATCAATCCTAGCTTGATTGGTGATTGTAAAGCTCTTCAGACCTAAACCATTTGAACCAATCTGATTAAGAATCGCTGTTGCCGGAGCTGCTGCTGCTCCTACGCCTGTTAAGCCACTGAAGGTAACAGATTGAGGCATATTAGGGCCTAGTAGAAAATCATTTCCACGAGCGATTTCAAGAATTGCAACATCCAACATTACCTCCGGCTCGGCTAAATCGTTTAACGATATTAATCGTTCCGTAAGACGAATCGCCTCAAGCGTGTCGCGCATTATGAACAAATTAAGTTGTTCATTGACATAGATATCTTTTGCTTTAACGATACCCCTGACCATTGCTACCATTTGTTTAACATCGGTGTGTGCGACTTGAAAACTGCGCACAACCAATTCCTGATAATCTTTAAGTTTCGCGGGCGTATTAGGGTAAATCAGTAATGAGTTGTTATTAAGCACCTTATAAGTAAGCTGATTCGTGGTCAGAATTAATTTCAGAATATCTTCAATGGTATTGTTTCGAACGAAAATTGAAATTTTACTGTCTTGCCTGATGTCCTTATCAAAAACAAAATTTATTCCGGCAGTACGAGACATTATTTCAAATATCGATTTTAAATCAGTATCTTTAAATTCCATTGAGATGGCTTTTTTAAATGCTGATTCAAGCGCCAGATTAGTTACTTCAGGGCGAGAAAGTTTTGAGTTGATTTGCGTAATCAATTGACGAGCGTGTGGTTGCTGTGAATTTTCTTGTAGTACAGCGCGGACTATTGTTTCTGCTCCGATAATATCGTCTTTATCCAGTAATATTCTCGCTGCTTCAATTGATACGATATGCCGGTGTTCGATACTGACGGCAGTGATCCCATCCTTTGCGCGTTCATTGAATGGATACATTTCTAAAACGCGTTGATACCCCTGTTCAGCCAGGTCGAGATTTCCGGCATTGAACTGAGCATCTGCGTCATACAAAAGCTTACTGAGTACTTCATCACGTAATCGTAGCAACATCGCACGGATCTCTTTGTTTTCCGGTTCTTCACGTGCCGCTTGCTCAAGTTTGAAAAGTCCGCTTTCAAGCTTACCTTCTGATACTAGTTTCTGCGCTTCTGAGAATGCGATGTTTCTGAGTAGAAATGTCTTGTTATCAATCGCGCATCCCGCTTGAACCAGAAATACCATGATCAAAACGATTATTTTCCAGCTTCTCATCGGAAGTTTCCTGCCAGTTTATGATTGATCGTGAGGGTTTGTTTCACATTCAGCGGTAAATACGTGACGGTTACGGTGTCGTCGCTGATGGCATCCAAGCGGTATTGATCATTAATTTTTCCGCCAATTTTAGTAATGAGATTTTCTCCCGAGTGAGACAGGAAAACCCAGGTTGCATTGTCCGCAATGGCTTTGCCGGCATATTTGAATTGCAGGGGAGGCGCCGTTGGCGCTGGCGGTGCGATTTTGACCGGCTGAACGATTTTGATTTCATGTTCTTCAGGATCATGGAGGGGTGTTCGTTTGGACATCCAAGTAGTCGATGCGAATAATTCACCTGCTTGCGGGTTAAATTTTCGTTGTCCCAGCTTGCTGACATCGAGTTGAGCGGTATTGGGTTCCGCTTTCCTGTTTTTTTCCTGAGTTGTCTTGGCTGGTTGCAGCGGTGTTTCCGGCATTTGGAGTGTGAACTCTTCCTCGTCATCCACCAGTACTGCAGCGATGAGTGTTGCAATCAATGCGCTTCCAATGATTATTTTCCGTTTTCTTTCGACGGCATCCATGTCGTTACTTATTCAAATAAAGATTAATTTCCAACCGCACATCCAGTTTGTCAGCGGTCGTATTTTCCCGCTTGATGGCAACCGCCGATATGGCCATTGCCGGCACGGCTTCTAAGGCGTCGGCGATGAAAGCGCGAATTTGCGAATAATTGCCTTTTACCGGCAAAATCATTTCATAGCGCGCTAAGCGGGCATCACTTTCGTTGATTAGCCGATACTCGCTGCTTGCCAGTTCGACGCCTCGTTTTTGGGCTAATCCGACCAATTCCCGAATCCAGAAGGGCGATGAATCGATGCGCGGGAAAAAATCATAAAATACTTGTAACGCTTGATCGCTGCTCATTTTCTGACCGGTTTCACCACCTGTACCATCGCTGGAAGATTTTTTCGATACGATTTGCGCTTGCAGGGAAACAGCCCGGTCCTTGAGTTTCTGCAATTCCGTCTCCTGCGGTATCACCGCGAGAGCATAATAAATACTGGCTGCGATGATCAAACCAAAGCCGATTTTACCGGAATTGCCCAGACGTCCCATTTGCCACCGTAGCAATGGCATGACTCGATTCCAGTGAATGGGCGGCAATTCTTTTTTGAGAAAACTTAAATCCATGCGGCATGTAGCAGAAAAGTAATCGGACGATGCGGATTATCCTGTTTGATTTTGTAATTTAACAGGTGCACATTTTCAAATACCGGCTCGCGCTCCAGCGCTTCAACGAAATCCAATAATTCCAGCATGCTTTTTGCTTCACCGTTCAATCGCAATGTCCGGTTGGCGAAATTGGGTTGCAACGATAACAATGCAATATCTTCGGTTGCCGCATGCTCGATCGAGTCAAATAATTCTTCCCAGGGTAAATTAAGCTGATCGAGAACGGCATTGGCTTGTGCGACTTCCTTGCCAATTTCCTGACTGAATTCGCGAATACGCGAAGTCGCGCGCGTCCGTGGCGCCGCTTTTTGCTGTTGCTGCTTTTCCATACGTTCGACCCGATTGTTCCAGAAATTGATTTCTTCGACGAAATACCGGAACTGAAAAAATACCGCGGCGACGATTGCTAACCCCAGCAATAACAGCAATGCATCGAGCTGCGGAGCAGCTTGTTCGCGATAAGGAAATCTTAATCTTAAGCGGGACATTGGTTTTGCTCGGATCGATGGATTGCGGCAGTGGGGTAATAATCCGGTGCCGGCATTTTTCCATGCGGCAGGGAAACAACACGCCAGCCGCTGTGCGGCGGTAATGTCAATTCGGGGTGCTCCGGCGCGAACAAATGCACGAGCTCCAACGCTTCTTTCGTGCCGGACCAGATAACTTCCTGATCCAAGGCGGCGAGTAAATCATCGGCTGCGTTATGCAGAATCCGTTGATTCCGGATGCTTTGCCACTTGCCATGATGGGATATCGCGATACAAATGCGACCGGTTTCTATCACTGCCAAATAAATTTTCTCGTGTTGCAATTGTGCGCACCAACGATCATAAACCGATGCCAAATACGGTTCGATATTTTTCAGTTTGCATCCATGAGTGGTTATCAACTGTTCCAATTGTGCCAGAAAATCCCGTGGAATCGCAGCACAAACCGCGCCATCAATCGGATTCCAATCACTGATACTGAGCGCCCAGGAATCCACTCGGTTTCCATAAACTTCATGCATGCGAAACTGCGCATAAGATTTTACTTCTTCCGGTGTGTTTATTTCACTTTGCGGCGGCAACGCGATATAACGTAAAAAATGATTGGATAGTACGATCGATATATCAGTCCCCGGCTCTTCGGATAACACTTGGGCGAGCTGCAATAGCGCGGAATTCCAATTTGGAGTTTCTCCGGCTGATTCGAACAGTACCGACGCTTTGCTAAGCTGGATCGGTTTAAAACCGCGTTTTAAGCGAACCCAATCCAGTCTGGTGGGTGCCAGAAATACCCGGATCTGATCATGCCACAATGGTAACACGATTGGCTTCCTCCAAACTGGTTAATCCATGTTTTACCATATCTAATGCGGCTTCGCGCAAGAAACGGGTGCCATTGTCCCGAGCCGCTTCTTTGATACGCCGGATCGGTTCTTGCGCCACGATCAACTCGCGAATTTCATCATTCAATACCAGAATCTCGGCGATTGCATTTCTGCCGCGATACCCGCTGCCACGGCATTGTCCGCATCCTTTACCGTTGCGGAATTTGTAAAGATGCGCTTGATCCGGTGGAATACCCGATTCTTCAATCAAATGAGCATCGGGTTGCTCGTCGACGGCGCAATGCGAGCACAACAGCCGTACCAAACGTTGCGCCACAATACCGTTCAGAGCCGATACAAAACTGTACGGATCGACGCCCATATGTGAAAACCGGCCGATAACGTCAAATACATTGTTGGCATGCACGGTGGTAAAAACCAAATGCCCGGTGAGAGCCGCTTGTATGGCGATTTGCGCCGTTTCGGCATCGCGAATCTCGCCGACCATGATTTTGTCCGGATCATGCCGCAGAATAGAACGCAAGCCACGTGCAAAGGTCAGGCCTTTTTTCTCATTGACCGGTATTTGTAAAACACCGGAGAGCTGGTATTCGATCGGATCTTCAATGGTAATGATTTTGTCATTTCCTTTGTTGACTTCCGATATGGCGGCGTATAGCGAAGTGGTTTTTCCGCTACCGGTCGGACCGGTGACCAGCAGCATGCCATAGGGCTCCGAACTTAAACGGCGAATGCTGGCGATGGCTGCCTGACTGAAACCCAATTGATTAAGCGTTAAACCTTCGATGTGATCGGACAATGCTTGCCGGTCGAGTATCCGCAATACCGCATCTTCACCGAAAATGCTCGGCATAATGGAAACCCGGAAATCGATTTCGCGTCCTTGAATAGAGATTTTGAAGCGCCCGTCCTGCGGCACCCGGCGCTCGGCAATATCCAATTCGGACATCACTTTTATCCTGGAAATCACTTGCTCCGCCAATTCAGCCTCTTGGATTACACCGATATGCGTTAATACGCCATCAATCCGGTATTTGATCGATAAAGCACCGAGCGCCATTTCCAAGTGTATATCGCTCGCTTGTGACTTATGCGCATCATACAGTGTCGAATGCACCAACCGGACGACTTTGCTGGTGCCTTCGTTGATGCTTTTTAACGATAAATCTTCAACATCGCTTTGAATATTGTTCAGTTCGGCGGATGGCAATACTTGATCCATCGCACGCATGTTTTTTTCCTGCTGGGTAAAGAAAGCACTCAGGTCGGCTGGATGAACCAAATACCATTCAACCGCCCGATCGAACCGCTCCTCGGCCCAGGAACGCAGCTTGCCCGAGAACGGGTTGCTGATCGCGAACACCAGTTGCTGGTCGCGCTGAAAAAGTATGCATTCGTGCGCCAGTGCTTCCGCAAACGGCAGGATATCGAACGCCGGCTGCAATGTATGGATTGCTTTCATTTCGAGGACGGGCATATGCATCAACTGACCAAGCTGTTGCATCAATTCATCCGGCGAGTGACCTTCCTCTTCCAATATCTGGATCACGGAAACACCTTGCGCAGCCGCCTTGCGCCTGGTTTCAGCCAATCGATTGAGATCAAGAGCCGGCATATTGATTGTTTGCAAAGAAGCTTCCATCAATTGATACTTCCTGCTAATTCAAAGATAGGCATGTACATCAGAATAATGATGCCGCCGATCACGATACCGATGAATGCCATTAACAGTGGTTCAATCAGCTTGGTTGTCCACTCGACCCAGCGGGCAATTTCCTCATCATGAAAGTTGCCGATGCGTTCCATCATGTCGCCCATCAAACCGGTGCGTTCTCCGACACGGAGCATGCGATTGCCGACCGCGGTCGTTAAACCTTCCACTTCCATTGCGTTGGAGATGGCTTTACCTTCGCGGATATGCTTAGCAGCTGCTGCAACTTTGGGACGAAGGTGCGATTGCAGCAAACCGCCGACCATTTCCAATGCTTGTGTAATCGGTATGCCGCCACGTAATAACATTCCCAGAGTTTTGTAGAATCGCGCCAGTTGATAAACCCGCATATGTTCACCGATGGCGGGAATACGCCATAGCAGTTGCATGACTTTAGCGCGGAATGCCGGGCGGCTGACGGTATAGATTAACAAAACCAGTATTGTGAGCGACGTTATAGCCAATTCCCAGCCGCGATCATGAACGAATTGCCCCCATTTGATCAACAATAACGAAAGCCACGGTAAGTCGCTACCCATGTCGTCATAAATGGCGCTGAATTTGGGAACGACAAAGACCATCAAAAAGACAGAGACCAGGAACCCGACAGCTAACAGCAAAACCGGATAGATCGAAGCGCCGACCAGTTTTTTACGGACAAAATCCATCTGCGTCTGATATGTGATAAATCGTGTCAATGCTTCCGCCAGATCACCGGTTCGTTCGCTAGCACGAACGGTGGCGATGTAAAGGGGTGGAAATGCTTGCGGATACTCTTCGAGTGCCTGGGAGAAAGTGACGCCTTCATACAATCGTGCAAGAATGTTCTGGATAATTTTACGATTGCCGGTGTCTTGCTCTTTTTCCAATAATGTTTCGATACTTTCGACCAGACTTAATCCTGCGGTTTGAAGCGATAGCAATTCCTGGCTGAAGTGAACCAGCGGAAAATGTGTTTTCGATTTCAGTGAGAAACCGGAAAAACTGCGGCGAATACTTAAAACCATTCCGCCTTGTTCGATGACCTGGCGGCGCGCCTCTTCTTCGCTGTTCGCCTCCAATTCCAGATGCACGGTTCCTTGTCCGGAGATGACTGCTTTTATTTCAAACCGCATGACCGATGATTACCAGTTCGTGATATCAGCCGCTTCACCTTCACCGCCTGGTTGGCCGTCCTTGCCGTAGGAAAGCAAATCAAATTCGGCGCGGTCCCCCGGGTACTTATAAGCATAGGGGCGTCCCCACGGGTCGGCCGGGGGCAGCTTGGAAAGATAAGGGCCCTGCCACCTCGCTTCGTTGCTGGGTCGTGTAACCAACGCAGCTAAGCCTTGTTCTGTCGCCGGGTAGCTGCCGACATCCAAGCGGTATTGATGCAAAGCTTTTTCAAGAGCATCAATTTGTGCCTGCGCCATTTTAATTTCAGACTTGCCGACTTGGGAAAAGTATTTCGGTCCGACATAGGCAGCGAGTAAACCAATAATAACCATTACAACGAGTAATTCAAGCAACGTAAAACCGAGCATATTATTTGTTTTTTGATGCCTAACCAGATACATCATGTTTTTCCTTTAACGAGTGAAAGTTATAATATTAACTGTCACATGGTAAGTTGCTTATATGACAGGGTCAAGAAGGCATGTATCATAAGATAATAGAATCTTAAAGATATTCACTATTATCGCCGGAGTATTATCGCCGGAGAATTGTCCACCACCGGGCAATATTGAGCAACGTCATCAATGAAGCCGAAACGTAAGTCCAAGCCGCCGCCCGTAATATTTTCCGGGCATGCGGTTCATCCCCTTCAATCAAATATCCGCCCTGCACCAGCATCGGCAATGCGCGCGCGAAGCTGGCGTGCAATTCCATCGGTAAGGTGATGAAATGAATGATAGTTGCAAAGCCTAATGTTAACAGACCGCCCGCTAAAAATAGAGCACCGGCGATTGGAACCTTGGTGGCGATGGTAATAACCGGAGTGATCATTAAAATCGCTGCCCCCAGTTTCTCCACCGGAGCGGCGATTTCCACCAACCGTGTGCGTAGTCTCAACGGCACATAGCCATCGCGGTCCTGAATCGCATGACCGACCTCGTGTGCCGCAACGGTGATCGCGGTCAACGACTTACCGTTATATTTGTCCGCCGTCAACCGGACTGTTTTTGCAATCGGATCGTAGTGATCGCCCTGATCCGTCAACTCAACTTTTACCGCGGGTAATTTAGCCCAATCCAACAAGATACGCGCCAATTCCGCGCCGGTGCCAGGATAACGATCTTCCGGATGGCTATATTTTGTAAGTGTATGTTTAACCCAATAGGAAGGTCCGACGATTACTGCGATAATAGTAATGATAAGTATCAAATAAAGCATAAAGCTCTGATATCGGCTAAGAAAAATGGTTCCGCCCGCTATTTTCCAGTAATTTCAGCGGATGCGCTACGCGAGTCCGATCATATTATCGATCGATCAGCTTACCAAAAATTTATTTTTTCAATTGTGTAATCAATGAAAGCAAAAGGTGTTTATTCTTTTCTTAGGAAGGCTCTGAAGAGCTGCTGTGCTCAGTTTGTTGCGTTGAAATCAGGATCAGGATACGTATCTCATACTATCCGCGAAGCAGTTTTTGCTCATTCAAAGGCTATGATTTTAGTGTTATTAATTTATTCAGTAACTTGTAATGACAAGTAGCAATTATTTTTTCAATCGAAGTTTTTTCATTCAACTATTCGGGCTTGCCAGTTTATATTTTGTTTTTGGCCATCTCAGTTTCTTTATCACCGTCTCCCATTATATCGTCACACCGGTCTTTTTTATTTCCGAGGGTATTGCGCTATCCATGATTGTTTTACTTGGGCGGCGTGTTTGGCCGGGAGTTTTCATGGGACAACTGGCGCTCGCGATTAGTACCGGACTTGGCGTGTTACCTTCGCTGATCATTGCGCTTGTCAATAGTTTGGAAGCTATTCTGGGTGTGACTTTGTTCAGGTATTGGAAAATCGATCCCGCGCTGAACAGCACGCAGCATTTTGGGCGTTTTGTAGCGCTGATTTTTTTAATTCTGCAGCCTTTCAGCGCGACTTTTGCCACATTGACACTGTTCTACTTTGATGTTGTACAGCCTGCGCAAGATTTCTTCCTGGTCTGGATCAACTGGTGGTTTGGAAACTGCCTTGGCCAACTCTTGGTCGCATCTTTTTTGCTGGCACTTTTGTCGCCTGCCAATGGTTTGAAAAATTTTCCTCAATCCATCATGCGAGCGATTCTACCGCTTCTTTTGATGTTGCCGGCGACGTGGTTGATCTTTGGCAATTCCGATTTTAGCGGCATTGCGCTTGCACTGGTTATTTATGTGCCGTTGCTATTGTGGATTGCGATAAAAGGCGATTTGGTCGTGGTATCGCTGATCTGTTGCGTGATTACCATTCTCGCTTTATTTGAAACAACGCGCGGGTTTGGTCCGTTTGTTCTGCACATACTCGACATGAATGTCTTCGTTCTGGGTATCGCATTGACCGCGCAATTTGTCACTGTACTGTTTTCCGACCGGAATCGGGTTGAAAGTGAGTTGCGTAACAGCGAAGCCAATCTTTACAGAATTATTGATTCGTCACCCATTCCCAAGGTTGTGTGTAACGCGCAAGGGCACATAATTTTTGCAAATAAGTCATTTGTGAGAGTTTTCGGCTATACCCTTGAGGAAATTCCGACCCTGGATGATTGGGCGCTGCAAGCTTATCCGGACCAGGACTACCGGGAATGGGTCAAAACAACTTGTTCGAGAAATTTGGAAATAGCCTTATCGGAGAAAAAAGATGCCGAACCATTGGAAGTGCAAATTCAACGTAAAGATGGTTCCAAGCGCAATGTATTGAGCACTGTTTCGGTTTTTGAATCCGCAGAGCAAGCCGAGAATCTGCTGATTACTTTTGTGGATATAACGGAACGGAAGAATCTGGAATTGCAATTGATCCGCAATCATAAGTTTCTGCAAGACTTATCCAATAATATTCCGGGTTTTATGTATCAATTTCAGTTATTCCCGGACGGGCATAGTTGCGTGCCGTATGCCAGCAAAGGTATTTTCGAAATTTTTGGCATAACACCTGAAAGCGTGATGACCGATGCATCAATCATTTTTTCCATGATTCATCCGCAGGACTCCGAGTTGGTCAGCCGTTCGATCAAGGAATCCGCTATTACCATGAACGATTGGCATGCTGATTTCCGCATCATTACGACGCATCATGAATACCGCTGGATAAATGCCCACTCTAAACCGGAAAAACAAGCCGACGGCAGTATTATATGGAATGGTTATGCGACGGATGTTACCGAGCTGAAAAACATCTCGCTAAAGTTTGCGACCCTGCTGGAACATGCCAGTGATGGTGTGCATATTCTGGATGAAGACGGCAATATTATGGAATTCAGTCATTCGTTTGCGAAGATGCTCGGTTATTCCAACGAGGAAACCGCCCGGCTTAATGTCATGGATTGGGACGCCATGATTCCGAAAGATAAATTGATTGATGCTGTGCGCGAGGTTTCAAGAGTCCCACGTGTTTTCGAAACATTGCACCGCCGCAAGGATGACACTCTTATAGACGTCGAGATAAATGCGCGACGCATAGAGATCTCGGGCAAGCAACTGATATATGCATCTTCACGGGATATTACCGGACGGAAGTTGCGCGAAAAAGAAATCGAATATCAGCACTTGCGTTTGTCGAATATTATTGAAGGCACGCATACGGGTACTTGGGAATGGAACGTGCAAACGGGTGCAGTGATTTTTAATGAACGCTGGGCCGGTATTATCGGTTACACACTCGAAGAGCTGGCGCCGACTTCAATTGAAACCTGGTTGCAATATGCGCATCCGGATGATCTGAAGAAATCTGAAATACTCCTTAAAGAGCATTTTTCCGGAAAAACCTCTCATTATGAATTCGAAGCACGGATGCGTCATAAAGCAGGCCACTGGATCTGGGTGCTGGATCGCGGCAAGGTCACAAACTGGACGGAAGATGGTAAACCGCTCATGATGTTTGGCACGCATCAGGATATTACGGAACGTAAGGAACGCGAAGCGATGCTCATCGAAGCGCGTCATCAGGCGGAAGCCGCTAACATTGCCAAAACCCGTTTTCTTGCGATGATGTCGCACGAAATCCGTACGCCTATGAACGCTGTTCTGGGAATGGCGTATTTACTGGGAAAAACAACGCTCGATGCGCGTCAAAGCATGTTTCTCCGGAATATCGAAGGATCCTCCAAAATTTTGCTCGGTGTCATTAACGATATTTTGGATTACTCCAAGATTGAAGCCGATAAAATTGAACTGGATAGCATCCCGATTGATTTGGATAAAATTCTGGAGAATTTATCGGCGATCGGTGCAACGGCGGTACAGGATAAAACCATCGATGTCATGTTTTACGTAGCATCCGATGTACCCCGACACTTTTCCGGCGATCCGCTCCGGTTGAGCCAGATATTAGTGAACCTTATCAATAATGCGATTAAGTTTACCGATCAAGGTGAAGTTATTATCCGCATCACGATCGAAAATACGGATGATGCGGATACCGTGCGACTGGTTTTCAGCGTGAGCGACAGTGGTATCGGGATCATGCCGGAACAAATGGAATATCTTTTCGAAGCATTCTCGCAAGCGGATTCCTCCATTACGCGCCGTTTTGGTGGGACAGGCCTGGGTCTTTCCATTTCGCGCAGATTGGCTCGAAAAATGGGGGGCGACATTACCGTCGAAAGTGAATATGGTAAAGGCAGTTGTTTCCGTTGTACCGTCAAATTGCAGCGGATGGATGTTGACACTCAGCGTTGGGTGACTATTCCGGATAAGCTGCGCGCGTTAAACGTACTTGTTGTTGACGATCATCTCGCGATGCGGGAGATACTTGCCGAAACAGTGCGATCGTTTGGCTGGCAGGTGACTGCTGCAGAAAGTGTTAGCCGGGCGGTTGAACAACTGACCGGTGAGCGCTCGATGAAGTACGATTTGTTGCTGTTTACCGTACGCTCCGCCGGTATGGATCATATAATGATCAAGGCGATTGAAAAGGCGCTGCCTGCATCTCTCAGACCCAAAATCATATTGATAACCAATCCCATGGATCCAGAGTTTTCGAAAGAAATCGAAACAGATAGTGACTTGGCGATTTTGCACAAACCTTTTATACCATCGGGTTTGGCAAATCTCGTGATGATGCTTTTCAGTAAGAAAGAACCCGCTGATGATCAATGGGCCGGTGATGAGGTGCAACAATGAGCGGTCGACGGTACCGTTTATTTATTCTGTTTTTTTATCATGCTGTGAATGGTGATCACCTATTTCGCCTTGCTTGTCGTTGTTCGTTACTTTTTGTGGTACTGCCTTAAGAAGATCGAAAGGGTTTGGCTGACCATTAAATTGTTATCTGTTGTGCCGCGAGGTTATCCTGCTTGTGATCGTAGCAGCGGCAGTCACCGATAGGTTCTTCAATAGTCAGCCTGGAGGTGATCGGCGCTAGATTGATCGTCTGGCTAACGATTGCTGAGAACCGCGCGATTTGACTAACGGTAATGCACATAACCCGATAAGCAGCATAATCCAGGCTTGCGGCTCCGGAACGGGGGTTATTGTTTCAAAACTCACTTGATCCAGCGTGTACGAAGTGCTCGGTATCGGTCCGGAGCGGTTGATTAGAATCGTGATGCCGTCTACGTGATCCCAATTAAAGGCGGAATTGTTGGATACGCCGAGATTTACTGATAAAGGGCCTCCCGGAATATCGGGCGCGATGTTTATGCCGGACTGGGAGTAATATAGCGGACTGGACGGATCAAGCGGTTCCGCCGTATAAAAAACAACGACAAGGTTCAATGCATCTTCCACACCGGTAAAATCAAACTGCAACGCGTTATAATCCGATAAATCCAAACCTAGCAGCGGTCCGCCAACCGATGGATCGCCGGTCGGTCTGGTAAAAGCGCCGTAACTGATCAACGTTTCAGCCATGGCGCCGGTTCCTTGCGCGACACTGAGATTGCCTTCGCCAACTTGCAGTACGGACACGCTGTGGAGCGGATTGTTGTAGACATGTAACAAAGCTTCACGGATACCGCCGGGTACGGATGGTGTTGCAGTTTGAATTTCACTGGTTGCGCCCGGTACACTGGAATCGCCGGCAGTAGTGACCACGGTGAATTCTTTAGGTGTCGGCGCATCGAAACTATCCAGCACGAATGATGCTGCAAGCGCCGGATTTGTTGATAACAATCCCAATAGGATGAATAGGTTGAATTTATGAGCTGCTGATTTTAGAGAAGGATTGGCAACTGGCATATGGCCTCCTGCTTAAGAGAAGATTGCAACAAAAGTGGGAATTAACTATTAGTAGCTTTTACGAGTATAAGAAGAACCAATGCCGAGGTCTGTGATAAAAGTCACATTGCATGAGATCTTTGCACGGTGTCATGAGCGGTACGAGAATAAGGCAAAAAATTGCGAAAAAGCGGAGTTTACACGGAGTAAATGAGCATTTTCCGTAAATTTTTAACGCAATTACCGTGCCGCGTAGTAACCGTGCAAAGGTTTCTGCATGTTAAATGGATTGTCAGCCGGTTGCTGCAGATAATTCCGCCCTCTTGATTTTTTAATAGCGGTAATTTATGAATCTTCGACCCCAACAAACGTATTAGAAAATGCAAGATATCGATAAGGAATTGGATGCCCGCGGTTTGGTGTGTCCACTGCCGATTTTACGTACCAAACAGTCGCTCGCCATGATGTCGAGCGGGCAAATTCTGCGGATTACCACCACCGATAAAGGCTCGGTCATTGATTTTCAGGTATTCGCCGAACAGACCGGTCACGAATTGCTGTTCATGTCGCAAGATGCTCATGAATTTGTTTTCGTATTGAAGAAACGCTAGTTGTTTTATACCAGAATGACAATGAGTGCTTGCGGCCCATGAATGCCGTATGCCAACGTTTGTTCGATATCAGTGGATTTGGAAGGTCCCGAGATCAGCAACAGGTTGCTGGGCAGCGGTGATTCGATCGAGCCGCGCGCCACTGCTTCCGTGAAGGTTGTGCAGATCCGGTGTTGCTCAAGAATGGCGATATGCACCGGCGGAACCAGCGACCAACTGCGCGGTTCGTCCGGGCTGGGCTGGATGATCAGCGTTCCGGTATCGGCGATGCCGGCATAAGCGCCGGTAAATGCCGCATCGACATCAGTGAAGAGCTCATTTTTCCAAGCCTCAAAGGGTTGCGAAAAATACTTTAAAGGCGGAAAGCGTTCCGCTTGCGCGGCAATTTGTTTTCCCCATTGAGAATGCGGTGATAACAGCAAATTTCTCAAGTTTTTGCGGCTGCAAATGCTGGCAAGCTCATTGAGCCAGGAATCGGCAGTAGCATTCAGAATTTCTGCATGAACGGCTTTCATGCGATCGCTAAAACGTTTTATCCGTTCCTCGGTATTCCAATCATGGTGGCTTGCATAGTCGGAATCCGCCGGTATTTCCTCCGATATCCGGTAGTCGTGTAGGCGCTTGAGAATATTGTCGCGAGCATTATTCATGATCGATTCCTAAAGCTTTCAGTCGTTCGTGAAGCGTTGTTTTTGCCAATTTCGGCATGGTACGGACATTTGTCCACGCATCAAAATAACCCGGCAAAACGACTCGCAGCCGGGTGGCCAACCGGGTACTCAGGCGGTAAGCGCCGGGATGGGTGCATTGCCACGCCCATAGTTTCCATAGAGCGGTTTGTGCCGGGATGTATCCGCTACCGGCGCCGGGCGTGCTGCAATCAGCATCTTGCCGCGTTGCATCCCAGCGCAGCCGGTTGAGAATATCGGCAATCGGGATACCCACCGGGCAGACTTCCGTGCATGCACCGCATAATGTCGAAGCTTGCGTCAATTCGCCGTACCGATCCAATCCGCGCTGCTGAGGTTCAAGAATGCTGCCGATCGGTCCGGGGATAACGGTGCCGTATGCATGGCCGCCGATATGTTGATACACCGGGCAGTGGTTGATGCAAGCCGCGCAGCGGATGCAGCGTAAGGTTGCTGCCAATTCCCGGTCGCGATAGCTAGTGGAACGGCCATTGTCGAGCAATACCACGTGCACTTCTCGCGGACCATCTTTTTCACCGGGTTGGCGTGGAGCGCTGATCATATTGAAGTAGGTCGTAATCGGCTGACCGGTTGCGGAGCGTGTGAGAATACTCAGCAATGGCGGAATGTCGCTGAGTTTTTCGACCACTTTCTCGATACCGGTGACCGCAATATGCACGGGCGGAATGGTCGAGCACATGCGGCCGTTGCCTTCGTTTTCCACCAAGCATAGGGTGCCGGATTCCGCGATCATAAAATTCACACCGGTCAGGCCGACGCGCGCGAACTGGAAATGATCACGCAGAATTTTGCGCGCCAGTTGCGCCAGCTCATCGACATCCTCGGTGTAAGCATAGCCGGGAAAGTGGCGGTGCAACAGCTCGGCTATTTGCCGGCGGTTTTTATGCAAAGCCGGCACGATGATATGCGCCGGTTTTTCCCCGGCAAGTTGGATAATGAATTCCCCAAGGTCGGTTTCCAACGCCTGAATCCCGTGTTGCATCAGAAAATGATTCAATGCGATTTCTTCCGAAACCATCGACTTACCTTTGATAATCAGCTTGGCATCGTGGCGCTGCATGATGCTCAGCACGACATGATTGGCTTGTTCGGCTGTTTCCGCCCAATGAACCTGGATGCCGTTACGAATCAAATTGGTTTCCAATTGTTCGAGTAATTGCGGGAGTTTACGCACTGCATTTTCGCGAATTGCCTGGCAATGACGGCGCAATTGCCGCCATTCATCCGCTGCTATCCAAGCGGCCTGACGGTGTTCGCGAAGTTTGTGAACAACGCGGTTGAGATTGGTTTGAACATCATCCTGCTGCAACGCAGAGGTGGCATTCCGGCGGAATTCCGAAGTCATGGGTCGCGGTCCTGTATTCTTTCCCACAGAAATTCGGCGATATGCTGGTGCGCTAATGCGACTCCTTGTTTCTCAAGTGCGCTGCCGATGTTCATCAAACAACCGTAATCCTGGCTGACGAGTTGTTGCGCGCCGGTGGCGCAAATATGACGGCATTTTTCCAGCACCATGGCGGCGGAGATTTCCGGTTGTTTGATGGCGAATGTGCCGCCAAAACCGCAGCACTCTTCAGCATGCTGCGGCTCTACCGCATCGACGTTGTGCAAATGCTTGAGCAACTCGGGAATCTTATTTGCAACCGCCATTTCCCGCCGCGCCGAACAGGAGGTATGCACCGCGACACGAAGCGGAGCGCCCGAGTCATGCAATTGAATATTCAACTCATCGACCAGAAATCCGGACAATTCGTATACCCGGCTGGCAACTTTCCGTGCTTCGGCTTCATCCGGTTGACCGGCAAACAACCGCGCGTATTGAAATTTCATCATTCTCGCGCAGGAAGCCGAAGGCACAATGATCGGAATCGGTTTCGGGAATAACTCCAATTGTGCCCGTGCGACAGCCAGCGCTTGCTCGCGATAACCGCTGTTCCACGCCGGTTGCCCGCAACAGGTCTGTGCTTGCGGATAAATAATGCGCACACCCGCGTGCTGTAACAATTTGACGGTAGCTACGCCAGCCTGCGGGTACAACAAATCGATCAAGCAAGTACCGAATAGATACACCGTATCCGGCTTGGAGGTTGCAGTTTTCTCAGACATCGTTGACAGTTCCTTGGGTGACAGGCAAATGATTATTCCCGTAATCGAATAATAAATATAATCTGCATCGAAAGATATGCGGGAATTTACCCATAATCCGGAGTGAGGGGTGTTTGTTATACTGCCGGGTCGGGTTTTGCAAGCATTCATAGGATCAACCATGCCTCAATCGATATTTTCAATGCTGGCGTTTTTGCCGTTGCTGCTGGCTGCGGTATTGCTGGTGGGATTCAATTGGCCTGCGCGCCGCGCGATGCCGCTGGTGTTTGCCGTTACGGTGACGATCGCGCTGGTTGCCTGGGATATGACGGTCAATCGCGTTGTTGCATCTGCATTGCAGGGATTGATTCTGACCGGTTCGATTTTGTGGATCATTTTCGGCGCAATTTTGTTGCTTAATACTTTAAAGTACTCCGGCGCTATTACCGCAATCCGTCGCGGATTTTCCGGCATCAGTTCGGATCGGCGCGTGCAAGTGGTGATTGTGGCGTGGCTGCTGGGGTGTTTTATCGAAGGCGCATCGGGGTTTGGCACGCCGGCGGCGGTAGTTGCGCCGTTGTTGGTGGCATTGGGTTTTCCTGCGCTGGCGGCGGTCATGGCCGGGATGATGGTGCAATCGACGCCGGTATCGTTTGGCGCGGTCGGTACGCCGATCGTGGTCGGGATTACCGGTGGATTGGATCAAACCGCCATTAGCGATCAATTGATTGCACAAGATTCAAGCTGGGATGCGTTTTACCGGTTGATTACGTCGGAAGTCGCATTGATTCATGCCGCTGCGGGCGTTCTGATGCCATTGCTGATGTGCATGATGCTGACGCGTTTTTTCGGAGAATATCGTTCCTGGCGGGAAGGATTGGCAATCGCACCATTTGCGATTTTCGCCGGATTGGCGTTTGTCGTGCCGTATGCGTTGGCGGGTGTTTTTCTGGGACCGGAATTTCCTTCGTTGTTAGGCGCCATGATCGGGTTGATAATCGTGGTACCGGCGGTGCGCACCGGTTTTCTGATACCGAAGTCATCGTGGGATTTTCCGGCGACTGACGATTGGCCGTCGAAATGGTTGGGCAGTATCGATGTTCGACTGGAGAATTTGGCCGAAAAAACGCCGATGCCGATCGTTTTAGCGTGGTGTCCGTATTTTTTGCTGGCGCTGTTATTAGTGTTGTCGCGAGTTAATGATGGGATCAAAGCGTTCTTGAATCAGCACGGGGTGTTGCAATGGAACGATATCCTTGGTGAATCCGGCATTTCCGGCAGTATCGCGCTTTTCTACCAACCGGGTGGATTGATGATCCTGGTGGTGCTGATCACTTATTTTTTGCACCGCATGCGATTCCCCGAATTTAAGGCGGCAATCAGGGAGTCAACGCAAACGTTGCTGGGTGCCGGATTTGTGTTGCTTTTCACGGTACCGATGGTGCGCATTCTGATTAATTCCGGTGTGAATCTGGCCGATTTGCCGGCCATGCCGCAGGCGATGGCGCAATTGGTTGCCGACGGCGTCGGCGCGATTTATCCGTTCTTTGCGCCGTCGGTGGGGGCGCTGGGTGCTTTCATTGCCGGGTCCAATACGGTGTCGAACTTGATGTTGGCGCAATTTCAATTCGATGCCGCGCAGTTGATCGGCGTATCCAGCGCATTACTGGTGGCGGTGCAGGCGGTTGGTGCGGCAGCCGGTAACATGATCGCGATTCATAATGTGGTTGCGGCTTCCGCGACCGTGGGCTTGCTGGGACGCGAAGGGGAAACCATCCGCATGACTATTATTCCGACGCTGTATTATTTGACAGTGGTGGGAATGATTGCAGTGCTTGCGATTTATGGCGTTGGCGTTACGGATGTTTTAACAAGCCGTTGAAAAACGATCCGTGTTGCCGCGGTAGTTATCAACCGCCTGCCACGGTCATGCGGTCGATCAATACCGAGCCGCATTGTTTCGAGCCGCGTACGATGATGTCATCGCCGATGGCGACGATGCCGCGGAACATGTCCTTGAGATTGCCGGCGATGGTGATTTCTTCCACCGGATGACTGACGACGCCATTTTTGACCCAGAACCCGGAAGCACCCCGCGAATAATCGCCAGTCACCGGATTAATGCCGTGCCCCAGTAGCTCCGTGACGAGCAATCCGGTGCCCATTTGTTTCAGAAGATCGTTGAAAGGCAAGGGTGCGCTATTTTTCATGATTAAATTATGCGTGCCGCCAGCGTTGCCGGTGGTGCGCATCCCGAGTTTACGCGCGGAGTAGCTGCCCAGGAAATAACCTTGCACGATGCCGTTTTCTACCACATGGCGATCCAAGGTGGCGACACCGTCATCGTCAAAAGGACCGCTCGCCAATCCTTTGTGCACATGTGGCAACTCCAGAATCTGAATATCCGGCGTAAAGACTTGTTGGCCGATGCTGTCGATCAGAAAAGAGGATTTTCGATATAAATTATTACCGGATATTGCGGAAGCAAAATGTCCGATCAAACCCGCTGCGATCGGTGCTTCAAATAAAACCGGCACTTCACAGGTATCGATTTTTCTCGCTCCCAAGCGTGCCGCGCTTCGTTCCCCGGCCTTTCGTCCGATGCTTTCAACCGTTTCCAGATCCGCCGCATCGCGGACCACACTGTACCAATAATCACGCTGTTTGCTGTCGCCTTGCTCGGCGATCATCGCGCAACTGATGCTGTGGCGCGATAGCGGGTAACCACCCATGAACCCGAGACTGTTGGCATATATAAACTGCGATTCGCTGACGGCAACAGTGGCGCCTTCCGAATTAGCGACAAGCTTGTTGGCGGTGAATCCGGAATGCTCGCATCGCTTGGCGAGTTCAATGGCTTCTTCAACACCGATTTGCCACGGAAAATACAGATTAAGATTGGGATAGTCTTTCGCCAGTAATTCAACATCCGCCAATCCGGCGCAGTCGTCGTCAGCAGTGTAGCGGGCGATCGACAACGCCGCGGCGACGGTGTCGCTGATTGCCTGCGGCGAGAAATCGGAAGTGCTGGCGTGGCCGCGTTTTTGTCCGATGTAGACGGTAACCGATAAGCCCTTGTCACGGTTGTATTCAATCGTTTCCACTTCATTGTGCCGCACCGTGACGGTCTGGCCAAAACCATCGGAAACATTGGTTTCACACGATGTAGCGCCACCTTTTTCGGCTTGTTTCAGAATGTCGCCGGCGATTTGCTGTAACGTGCTGATCGGATAGGAGAAACGGAGATCGGAATCGGGTAAGTTATTCATGACATGCTATCGGGACAAAAATTAAGCGATTTTCAAAATTAGGAAAGCGCTATGATAACAGCTTCTCGATACTGCATTACACAGCTTACCGTGCAAAAAGAACCGGAATACGACGATAACGAAGAAATCGCGCTGAGTAAAACGCGCCGTAAAAAAGACATGCACGCCTTGCAGGAAATCGGCGAGCAACTGGTGGAATTGGATCCGAAAAAATTGACCGAGTTTGATTTGCCGGAAATTTTGGTCGACGCCATTTTGCTGGCGCGCTCCATGAACAAACACGGCGCACGCCGCAGGCAACTGCAATACATCGGGCGCTTGATGCGCGAAGTCGACGCATCGCCGATTCAGCAAAAACTCGATTCCTGGCAACAAACCTCCAAACACCAAACCGCCCGGCTGCACCAGCTCGAACGCTGGCGCGAACGCTTGCTGAACGACGAACACGCACTGACCGAATTCGCCCAGCAATACCCGCAAGCCGACCTACAGCACCTGCGATTACTAATCCGCAACGCGCAAAAAGAAAAAGCCGCCGAAAAACCGCCGAAGAGTTTCCGGTTGCTGTTTCAGGAGTTGCAGGGGATTATTGTTGAGGTTTGATTGTCATGCAGAAGCGATTTCCAATGAATTAGGCGTAATTCAACTTTGATCGGTACTCATGAAAATTGTGAGCTGGAACTGTAATGGTGCTTTAAGGAAGAAGCTGGACATACTTTCCGTGCTCGATCCAGACATCTGCATTATTCAAGAATGTGAAGACCCTACCAGATGCTCAGATGTTTCATACCGTAAATGGGCGCAAAACTATCTGTGGATCGGTAGTAATAAGAATCGGGGGTTGGGAGTTTTTGTAAAACCGGATGTATCTCTGGAACGAGTGAATCTTGATCCCGGCCCGCTTGAATTTTTTCTTCCTTGCATCGTAGCCAATCGAATTTCGTTGCTGGCTGCCTGGACCCGGCAGGCGAATTCTCCGACCTTTCGCTATATTGGCCAGCTCTGGAAGTATCTGCAGCGACATCAGAGTTTCCTTGTGCAGCCAGAATCTATTCTTATCGGCGATCTAAACAGTAACACATGCTGGGATGTTTGGGATCGCTGGTGGAATCATAGTGATGTCGTGCGGCTTCTACAGGAAATTGGCCTTAAAAGTCTTTATCATCATGAACGGGGCGAAAATCAAGGCATGGAGAATACACCGACCTTCTTCATGTATCGACGTTCAGACAAGTCGTATCATATTGATTATGCGTTTCTGTCAGAAACTCTACTGGAAAGAGCCTCTTTGGAAGTTGGTATTTTCACCCATTGGATTGAGCATAGTGATCACATGCCAATTATCGTGCACATAGCTGATGACATTGAACCAAAGGGAAATCGTTGCTAAAGCTAAAGAAATAGAATACTCGCCAGAATGCAGGATAACAGTTAAAACTTGCGTATCGTGTACTCATCCAAGGTTGAGGAAATTTCAAACAATGTTAATGCTGGGTTATGCTTTGAAGTTGCAAATCAACCGCATAATTTTAGTGATTGAATCTTTATCGGTGAAATCAGAGCGCGAACTGGATTTGCTGTCATTCCCGCGCAAACGGGAATCCGGCGATTCGGCAAAGGCTGTGGTGGATGCCCGCCTTCGCGGGCATGACGATCACGTAGAGTGGGTTAGCGATGCGACAGCAATGTATTAATCAATGCTCTCGACTATAACGATATCGCCGAAGCGTTCAAAATCCTTGGTGTTATGGGTAAGGATGGCCGGGATGCCGTAGGCCAGCATCGTGGCGACGATATTGGCGTCGTGGATCTTTTTGCCGCCGATTTGGTAGCGTGTCATCAAATTCAGGAGCTTTTCTGTCACCGCCAGGTTGTCATCGGCGACATTGAATTGTTCCAGAAACTGTTTTACCTGGATCAGAATCGTTTGTTTCGGCACTGTGCCGAAGGCTTGTGGCCGGGTCAAGGTGGTTAGGTATTCCCGAATCACTTGACGACTGATCCAAAGTTTCCGTCCATCTTCAAAGGCGATTGTGATAGCAGACAGCGCGCCTCAATGGAGCGGTGCTTCCAGCACATTGGCGTACACCAGCATGTTGGTGTCTATGAACAACGCGTTGCCAGCGCCCTTAACGGCCATCGTCGCCGTACATGTCCTCGCGGTGCAGACTCAAGTCTTCCGGCCACTTGCCTACGCTGACCACAGGAAAAACCAGCGGTTGATTAACCTTGTTTGCCGTTGCTTGCTGTTCCATCCGCGTTTTCAAAAAATCGACGAAATCCTCGACTTCCGCGATCCGGTCGGTAGGCAGCGACCTTATCTTGTCGATCAACGTTTGGGTGTCTTGCTTGCTGGTTGCCATCATTATTCTCCGTTCAACCCTAATCCGCTAAGAAAGTTTCAATGACCTCCGGCAGCCATCCAAACGCATTGAGCGGCAATCTATGCGAATTTATCTTAACACATATGTATCAACAACCATTGAGAACTGATCAGGTAATTCAC